>JBGUIZ010000086.1:0-87453 GCA_045113495.1 Bacteroidaceae bacterium | reverse complement strand
TTTCCAGTTGCACCCAGTAAAACGGAATCCCGACAGCGAAGCGTTGTCGGGATTTCGTTTTACCCGGCCTGGAAGGCCGGCAGAGTGGAATGGAACGAAGTGGAATGAAACGGGTTTGGGGCGTCGCCGCCCCAAACTAAAAAAAGGTTGTTTCTAATACGCAGATAACTTTCCAGCTAACGACTTTCAAGGCCCTTAAGGGCCAAGAAAGTCAAAAAATACCGAGCTGCGCAGCAGCGAGCGCCCGCTGTATCCTTACTCCGAGAGTATTTCCTCCGCCCGCTTAAGGGCAATGTTGATGTGGCTGCATATGTTTTCCTTGCCTACCACTTCATCCATTCCGGCGTCCTCAATTACTTTCATGACCTTGGGATTTACACCGGACAGAACTACCTTAACGCCCATTTGTGAACACATCTTGCACATGTTCTGCAGGTTGTGGACACCGGTTGAGTCTATGAACGGAACCTTACGCATACGGATTATGCGAACCTTGGCGCGACCGCCCATATCGCCCATCATCTCCTCAAACTTGTTACCTATTCCAAAGAAATAGGGACCGTTTATCTCATATACCTTAACGCCCTCAGGGATGGTAAGATGATCCAGATTGCCCTGAACATCACTGTCAGCATTGGGATCAATCTCATCACTCAGCACAGATACGTTTGTGGTCTCGGCCATACGTTTCATGCAGAGCAGGCAGGCAATCAGTACGCCAACCTCAATGGCAACGGTAAGGTCAAATATCACGGTCAGGAAGAATGTTACCAGCAACACGATGATATCGGACTTGGGGTTCTTGAGTATGGCCTTGAAACTGCGCCACTCACTCATGTTATATGATACCACAACCAGGATACCGGCCAGACAAGCCATAGGTATGAACTTGACAAGCGGCATAAGGAAAAGGTAGATAAGTGCCAGTACAACGGCGTGCACGATTCCCGCTACGGGAGTGCGGCCGCCGTTGTTTATATTAGTCATGGTACGTGCTATTGCACCGGTGGCGGGTATACCGCCAATAAGCGGGGTGACCATATTGGCTACGCCCTGGGCAATCAGCTCCTGATTGCTGTCATGACGATCACCTATCACACCGTCAGCTACTGCAGCAGAGAGCAGTGACTCAATGGCACCCAGCATGGCTATCACCATGGCGGGCTGAGCCAGACCGCGAATGCTCTCCCAGTTGAGTTTGGGAACCTCGGCCTGAGGCAGATTGGTTGAGATTGAGAAACGGTCACCAATGGTCTCAATTCCCTCTACACCAACAGCCTTAAGTATCAGGCATACTATTGTCATCACGATGATTGCCACCAGTGATCCGGGCAGTTTACGGCTCACCTTGGGGGTGAAGACGATTATCAGTATGCTGCCCACGCCCACCAGCAGTGACCACCAGCTGACGGTATCAAAATGTTTGAAATAGGTTATCCATTTGTCAATGAATCCGGCAGGAACATCGGCAATCTGCAGACCGAACAGGTCCTTGACCTGTGTGGCAAAGATTGTAAGCGCGATACCGCTGGTAAAACCTACTATGATAGGATAAGGAATATATTTGATTATGGTACCCAGATGCAGTACACCCATAAGGATCAGGAATGCACCGGCCATGAAGGTTGCAATGCAGAGTCCGTTCATGCCGTACTCCTGGATAATACCGTAAACGATTACAATGAATGCTCCTGTGGGGCCGCCTATCTGTACCTTGCTTCCGCCCAGGAATGAGATGATGAAACCGGCTACGATAGCCGTAAGGATACCGGCCTCGGGGGTTGCACCCGATGCAATACCGAACGCGATGGCAAGCGGCAGAGCCACAATACCTACAATTACACCTGCAAGCAGGTCCTGAACAAGTTTTGTCTTGTCATAACCGTTCTTAAGAGATGAGAACAGTTTGGGTTGAAATCCCTTGAGATTCATAAAGTTACGTCTTTTACGCCGGCCATTTGCCGACACTTGATTTTAACACTTTTCGTTTTCGGCCGCGAAATTACACATTCTATAGACTTATTGTAACTCTTACCCTCCTTATAAGTACATAACAATGAAAGAATTATACAATTTTAACCATAATTGCTATTTGTATCAGCCAATTGTAGAAAAAAATACCGCAGTCCATAATGAACTGCGGTATTGTGAGAATACAGGGATTAACCCTTAGTATTATTTCTTTGAAACCTTGGCGCGCTGAGCGTTCAGGAAATCAACCATCTTCTTGAGGTTCTCCTCAGTGTACATGGCACCGCCACCGTGGCTGCCCTCTGGTACGCGTACTATGTAGCTCTCTACACCTGCCTCCTGCATCTTGTCATACAGATACTGGCTTACGCATGATGCAACTACAAAGTCTGCATCGCCGTGGAACATATAACCGGCAACATCATCCTTATCCAGGAAACCGGTTGCGCTCAGCAGCATGAACTTATCCTCGTTGCCCTCCTTAGGTGCGCCGATGAGCTGCTCCTCGGGGGTGTTGCCCTTACCGCCGAATACCATTGCGTTACCGCACTCCATCTGCAGGAGCTCTGTGGGACCTGACCAGTCGCAGAATGCGTTTACGTAGCTGGACTCCTTAGTGTAAGGGCCTACGTTACCTTCGATATCGTACTCAGCTGTGCCGTACTTACCTATCTTTACGTTGTTGGACAGAGCGGTAACTGCACTCAGGTGACCACCTGATGAGAAACCTGAAGTTGCGATGAATGAAGTATCGAACTTGTACTTGTCGGCGTTAGCGCGGATAAAGCGGATAACAGCCTTGATATCGTTGACCTGAGCGGGCCACTTGGCGTCGGCGATTGAACGGTGGTTGGGGCAAACCACTGCATAACCGGCATTGAGAAGAGCTGCGCCGATGGTACCTAAATCAGCACCACCCTTACCGTTGTTGCTCTGCCATGCGCTACCATAGACGTGTACAACTACGGGATATTTATCCTTAACCTCCTTAGGCAGGTAGATGTCAAGGGTGTGATAAACCTGACCGTCGTCACCGGCGTAGTTGATGTCTGTGAATTTCTCGGAGCACTCAACCTGGGCACCGCCCTGAGGGCCACCGAATCCGCCGAAACCACCCATAGGCATTCCGCCGCCGAATCCGCCCTGAGGCATACCACCACCGAAACCACCGCCCGGGAACTGTGCAAAACATGTGAGCGACATCATGACAGCCGCTGCTAAAAGAATGTTCTTTTTCATTTTGTCAATAATTAGTTGTAATGATCTGTTAGTTTAAATACCTTACTAAGGGCGCAAAGTTAAATCAAATAGCATATGGAATGCCTTTTTTGACACATTTTTTCAAAATATTCAGACAATGATATGGAACATCATGAAGCATGATGCAGTCAACTTCAATCCGGTACCTACCAGAAAGCCCAGAAAAGTGCCCAACGCAGATTTAAAGGCATCGGCTGCGGACTTTTTCTCCTGCACCCACTCAGCCACGAACGCACCGATGAGACTGCAGGGGATCATACCTATAGGGGTAAACAGCATTCCTATGATCATGCCTATTGTAGCGCCTGTACTTCCGGCTTTGGTACCACCCGCCATCCGCGTAAATCGGGAGGGGACAATAAAATCCAACACTGTTACCGCAACCGTCACTCCAAGCCATATCAGCACAAAACTCAGTGACATGTCCGCTCCGCCCATCCTATGGCTCAAAAAAGCCATCAATAAGCCTACCCAGCTTATAGGAGGTCCGGGAATTGCCGGGACTATGCTGCCTATAATGCCGATTATGCCTAATAAGACTGCAAGTATCACAAGAAAGGTTGACCACATGATTTCATAATTTTACCGCTAATATAGCAATAAAATCATTATTTTTGCCCTCCCGATTGGAAACCCGCGATGGTACAGATTCAAGACACCATAGTATCGCTCGATGTAATAACAAAGGAGTTCTGCTGTGACCTTAAGAAATGTCACGGTGCATGCTGTATTGAGGGCGATGCTGGTGCTCCGGTCACTACTGATGAGATTGCGCAGATAGAGCAGCTGCTTCCGCAGATAAAGGATATGCTCTCTGCCGATGCAATCCATGCGATAGAGGAGAGAGGCATTGCCTACCCCGACCCTGAGGGCGAGCTCGTGACTCAGATAGTGAACGGAAAGGACTGTGTATTTACGTGCTATGATGAGAACGGATGCTGTTTCTGCGCCATTGAGAAAGCATATCGGGAGGGAAAAGTAAGTTTCATGAAACCTGTGTCATGCCATCTCTACCCCATACGTGTAAAGAAGATAGGCCCCTACCTGGGACTGAATTATGACCGTTGGGATGTATGCCAGGCTGCTGTAATTAAGGGTCACAGGGAGCATATTCCGGTATATAAGTGTCTGAAAGAACCTTTGATCCGCCGTTTTGGGCAGGAGTGGTATGATGAACTGGAACTTACCGTAAATGAAATGAAGAAACAAAACATCATATAAATGAAAAAAGCCGCATATCTGCTGATAGCAGCATTATCCATACTCTCCTGTACATCAAAAGGTTATCAGGACAAACCGTTTGGAGGACTGAACGGAAGGGTACAGGAGGTTCTCACCTATCACCGCATGCCCGAGATGTGGTATGCCGGCAACACCGGAACTGACGTTATGTTCATAACCAAGTCCGTTTATGACCTGAACGGATTTGAGATCTGCTCTGCCCTTATGGACAGCGGCGGACGTGTCCAGTCCCAGGCCGAGAGCATGTTTGAGAAAGGAGTCTGCATACGCAGCACCCAGAAGGCAGGCAACAAGGTCAATGCCAGGATCAATCTTATCTCACAGGACAAAGGAACCCTTGAGTATAACAAGGAGGTTGGAGGCAAAATTGTCAGGATGAAGGTTGTGGAGAGTTCTTTCATGCGCCGTCACAAATCATCGGTCTATGAGAACGGCAAGCTCACTTCTGAGAGCATAATAAAGACCAACTCAAAAGGATTCCCCAAGGTCATCATTACAAAAGACCTCATAAACAACATCAAGATTGTTGAGACCAACAAGTATGACAAGAAGCAGAACATCATAGAGAAGCACATAAACCGCAGCGATGATCCCAAGGAACAGGTTGTGTATACTGATTACTTTGATGATGACGAGCACGGAAACTGGACCGAGGCCCGCACGTACAACACGAACCACCTTCCGGAATACGTTGAGAAGCGTGAGATAAAATACTGGGAATAAGTTTCGTTAGCTCAGCCGGTTCAGAGCGCTTGCTTCACACGCAAGAGGTCGGCGGTTCGAATCCGCCACGAAACACAGGGAAGGCCTGGAAAATCCAGGCCTTCCTTGTTTTAGTGTTTCAGTCTTTAAACGGTTATTTCTTGCGGGTGTAGATGTCACGGATCTCCAGCTTATGGGTGCTGTTTCCGTCATTTCCCATAACGTCATGTGAATTGCTTCTGGACCATCCGTAAATATCGGACTTGACCTCAACCATAACCAATCGGCCTTTCTCCATAGACAGCTCACGGTTTTTCTGCTTGCCGTTCATGGGGATTCTCAAGTTAAGCTTATCACCTGTCCTGGAGTATGTGTAAGCATACTCGTCTGACTCTGATTCACCAAGACCATAAGCCAGACCGGTTCCGTTCTCATTGAACGAGAAACCTCCATGACTTACAAAGAATGAAAGATCCTGTTCTGAGGATGACACCCAGACACCGATTTCATTGCTTTCATAGTTAAGTTTCTGACCGTCATAGTAGTACTCTACGCCAGACAGTTCCCAACTTCCAACTTCACTTACAAACTCGATCTTTTCTGTTTTGTCACAAGAAACGAGTGATACACACATTGCCATAGCAATGGCAAACAAAGAAAATGAACTCTTTTTCATAATTGCAAACTTTAGGTAAACAGTTAATATTATTAGAAGTAGTAAACAATTGCTGCAAACAGTTGATTAAGGTTTATTTCATATATCACATCCGGCTCTTTGTCACCGGTTGTGCATCGGAGATATTCAAGTCCCCCTAATGCCATGCGGACACCAAGATGGGGTTTCTGTTCAAAGCGGTATTCAAACATGAAGGGCACGAATGATATGCCCCAGAATGAGGTCTCTTCCTTATCGGTCCACTCCTTTGTACTCTCAGGGTATTCTGAGGGGGTTGATTTGCCAAGAGTATATGTGAATGTGGGTTCCATGATGAAACCCTTGCCCAGATCTATTCTGGGAACATATGAAAAATGGGCGTCAAAGGTAGTCGTGCGCTGGTCATAAACATCTATCCTCCTACTGAAAGTGGCTGTCTTTATCCATAGATTCTCATCCTTGAAGTGGGTTTTTGACTGTCCGTATCCCACGCCGGCCTCTATGGCATTGACTGGACCTTTACCTTTTCTCTTGAACATGAAACCGGCGTCAAGCGACACGCCATAGCCCGTCTCATTACGGTATATGTAACCCAAATCCGCAGTCGTAACACCTGTCTGAAAGGTTCTGACCTTGGGAAACATCTCTGAATGGTTCTTGTATTTGAAATAGCCTCCGGCTACAGTATAGAAACCGGAATCCTGTGCTACGGAACTTACAAAGGGAAGTAACGCAAACAATGAAACAATAAGCCTCTTTATTATCATAATTGCAAACCGATTGACTATTGAAATAAGCTGTCGGTGATCCTTAGCAGATTTGAACTGCTGACCTCTTGCCTGTCAAGCAAGCGCTCTAAACCAACTGAGCTAAAGGATCAAATCCAAGGCAAAGGTAATGTTTTTTTGAAAATCACACAAAGGGGACTGTCCCCATTGTGTGATTTTAGCTCAAAATCGAATCTGCAAGGGCCTCAAGAGCAGGGATATCGGCCTGTTTCATGCGGCTCTTTATGGTTACCATAGGCTCTACAAGCTCTATGCCGTTCATGGATGAGAGCATCTCCTTCATGACACGTCCGGCAGACGGCGCCCATGATCCGTTCTCTATGATGGCTACCTTACGGTTGCAGAAACCCTTAATCTGGAGACGGTGCAGGAACTCATACATGGGAGTGAACAGGCCTGCATCATATGACGATGCCGCCAATACCAGTTTGGAGTGGCGGAACGCATCCTCCACGTTCTCGGCAAAATCAGAACGGCACAGGTCACTTACCTCTACACGGCCTGCACCCTTGGAGCGCAGTATCTCGGCCAGTTTCTGTGCGGCAACCATGGTACCGCCATGGATCGATGCACATGCTATGAATATGCCCTCAGTCTCAACGGCATAGCTGCTCCATATCTTATAAAGGTCCAGATATTCTGACAGGTTGTCTTCAAGTATGGGACCGTGGAGCGGACGGATGGTCTTTATAGCCAGTTGTGAGGTCTTGTCAAGCAGTGTACGGACAGGTGCACCGTATTTACCTACTATATTAAAGTAGTAACGGCGTGCCTCACATGCCCAGTCATCATCATCGCGGCCATAGAATCCACACTTGGACAGGGCACCGAACTTACCGAACGCATCGGCACTGTACAGTGTTCCGTCAGCCTCATCGAACGATACCATTACCTCCGGCCAATGAACCATAGGAGCGCCTATGAAACGCAACTTGTGCTCACCAAGCTCAAGCACGGAGCCCTCCTTGACCGGAAGGGTACGGCCCTCTACATTTATATTCTCAAAGAACTGTGACAGCATCTGGATTGCCTTGGCGCTGGCCACCAGGACAAGTGAAGGGAACTCATCAAGAGCCCACGCTATCAGGGCCGAATGATCAGGCTCCATGTGATGGACCACCAGATAATCAGGCTGGCGTCCGGCAAGGGCCTCCTTGAGGTTGGCTTTCCACTCATCGGCCTTGCGGGCATCGGCGGTATCCATAACGGCAACCTTCTCATCAAGGATAAGGTATGAGTTGTACGCCATTCCCTCCGGTACTATATACTGACTCTCAAAAAGGTCAAGATCCAGGTCATCAACACCAATGTACTTTACTTTGTCACTAAGATTCTTTACCATAGTTCTGATTTTTACAGACACAAATATAGTTCAATTCTACTTGATTATTTGATTCATATTTCTATTTTTGCAGAAACACTAACCTTAAAACCAATTGTTATGAGTAAGTACGTATGTGATATGTGCGGTTGGGAGTATGATCCCGCCGAGGGTTATCCAGAGGGTGGAATAAAACCGGGTACCCCCTGGGAGGAGATACCCGATGATTTTGTATGCCCTGTATGTGGCGTAGGAAAGGATCAGTTCTCAGCTGAATGACCTGTCTTTGACACCAGGGTTATAAGGACAGAACCCAGAATGCCGGCAGCGAGCGAGCCAATCAGAATGGCTATCTTGCCGGCATTTCTCATTTCCTCGACTGCAGCCACATCCTGGAATGAAAGTGTATCTACAAAGATTGACATTGTAAATCCGATACCTCCCAGACAGGCTACGGCAAAGAACATAGCCCATGAGGCCTTGTCAGGCATCTCGCACAGACGTGACTTGATGGCGGCAAAACTGAACAGGGTGATACCCAGAGGCTTACCCAGAACCAGTCCCAGGAAAATACCCAGTCCAACTCCGCCTGCCACACCATGGGTGTTCAGGATATTGAAATATGATAAGTCAGGTATCTCGACACCGGCATTGGCCAGCGCGAATATAGGCATAATGAAGAAGTTCACCCACGGTGAAAGCGCATGCTCCACGCGGTAACTCATATCCAGTGATCCGTATGCGGTCTTATGGATGCGACGCAGGAAATGGCGCTGCGGACCGTTGGGGAACATGGTCTCATCATCAATCTGGTCAAATGACAGCAGCTTGTTTGAAAAGAACTTTATCTTGTGCAGTACATACGGACGCTCAAAACGGGCTTTTGAGGGGATTACGAATGCCATTACCACACCCGACATCGTAGCATGGATACCTGAGTAGTAGAACAGTATCCACAGTATGACTGCAAGCATCAGGTAAACCCATATATGTTTCTGACCGAAATGTGACAGGAGCAGGGCCACGCATATAACCACCACGGAGAGTGCCAGCAGCAGGAAATTGATATGTCCGCCATAGAACAGTGCCACCACGAGTATAGCAATAAGGTCATCGGCTATGGCAAGTGCCGTAAGGAACACCTTGAGCGATACCGGAACACGGTCACCAAGAACGGAGAGTATGCAAACTGCAAAAGCTATATCAGTTGCGGTAGGAATTCCCCAGCCTGAAGCAGCCAGTGTGCCGCGGTTGACCAAAGTGTAAAGTACTGCAGGCATTATTACGCCGCCGAATGCGGCAATTACCGGAAGCATGGCCTTCTTAAGGGATGAGAGCTCGCCGTGAGCCACCTCACGCTTAATCTCCAGACCAACGGTAAAGAAGAATATCACCATGAGAATGTCATTGATAAACTTCTCAATGGTCATATCATGCGGGAACAGCCAGTTCACCTCACCGTGAGGGCTCTGCAGATGTATCTGGATATTGGTTTCAAGGAACGCCCTGTAATATGTGCTTACAGTAGGCAGGTTGGCCAGCAACATGGCTATGATTACGCACAGCAGAAGCAGGACGCCCTGTGTCCAGGGCTGACGGGTCAGATTGTCACGCTTGCGGTTGAACTGCAGCATGCTCTTGTTCCAGGTGTAGACGGGGATAAGTTTCATCTTTATAAATCAAAAAAACACAACCGACGGCCGTATTGCAGGTCGTCGGCTATGGTATTATAGTTGGATTTTTATTTTACAAGCACCTTTCCGTTCATCTCGGCGGGAATGGGCAGACCCATGATGGTCAGGATGGACGGTGCGACATCGGCCAGGATACCTGATTCAACCTTGGCGCCCTCACGTGAAGTCACGTAGATTACGGGAACAGGATTGAGTGAGTGAGCTGTATTGGGTGTGCCGTCAGGATTGAGTGCGTTATCGGCATTACCGTGATCGGCAATGATGATAGAGTCATATCCGTGAGCCTTGGCAGCCTCAATCACATCATGTACGCAGGCATCAACGGCAACGACAGCCTTCTCAATAGCCTCGTATACGCCGGTGTGACCTACCATGTCACCGTTGGCAAAGTTCACAACGATGAAATCATACTTGTCTGTACCGATGGCCTCAACCAGCTTGTCACGAACTATGTATGCGCTCATCTCAGGCTGGAGGTCATATGTGGCAACCTTAGGTGAAGGAACCAGAATGCGGTCCTCACCCTCAAACGGAAGCTCGCGGCCGCCGTTCAGGAAGAATGTTACGTGTGCGTATTTCTCAGTCTCAGCTATGTGAAGCTGCTTGAGACCCTGTGCAGAGAGGTACTCACCAAGAGTGTTGTTTACGTTCTCCTTGTCAAACAGGATGTGAACTCCGGTGAAAGAAGCGTCATACGGAGTGAGGCAGTAGTACTGCAGGCCAGGGATGGTGTGCATACCCTCGGCATCCATATCCTTCTGAGTGAGGACAATGGTGAGCTCCTTGGCGCGGTCGTTACGGAAGTTGAAGAAGATGATTACGTCACCCTCCTCTATGCGGCTGTCATAAGCCTCATTTACGATAGGCTTCATGAACTCGTCAGTTACGCCCTCGGCGTATGACTCCTCAACAGCCTTTACCATATCTGAAACCTTACGGCCCTCACCGCCTACAAGCTGGTCATAAGCAATCTTTACACGCTCCCAACGCTTGTCACGGTCCATTGCATAATAACGGCCGATGATAGTGGCAACCTTGTCGCCACGCTTAACCAGCTGGTCAATGAAACCCTTACCGCTCTTGGGGTCGGTGTCACGACCGTCCATGAAGCAGTGAACGTAAGTCTTGTCAATGCCGTACTCACGGGCTATATCGGTAAGGCAGAACAGATGCTCCAGAGAGCTGTGAACGCCGCCGTTAGATACCAGACCCATCAGATGCAGCTTCTTGCCGGTCTCCTTGGCATAGCTGTATGCTGAAACAACCTCTTTGTTCTGGCGGATGCTGCCGTCAGCAATGGCGCGGTTAACCTTAACCAGGTCCTGATAAACCACACGACCTGCACCAATGTTCAGGTGACCTACCTCAGAATTACCCATCTGTCCGTCAGGAAGACCTACGTTCTCACCGCATGCAAGCAGCTGAGCGTTAGGATAGTTGGCGTTCAGATAGTCCATGTAAGGAGTCGGAGTGTTGTAGATAACATCGGCCTTGGAGCGGTTACCGATGCCCCAGCCGTCCAGAATCATAAGAAGCGCTTTCTGTTTCATATATTTAATTGTTTTGCACTCAATTTATTTTCAGGCCGCAAAGGTACAAATAATACTTAAAATATAAAGAGGCGCCCTCTATAAAAAGGCGCCTCTCTTATGAATGCTTAACACTATATCGTCATCCCACAGCCGGTACGAATGTTAACATGAGCAACATTATCAAAGTGGGTAATGAACGCAGAGACTCACCCAGCTTATCGCCCACAAGTATTACGGGAGTCTTAAGGTCTATACCGCTCATATACTGGTCAATACGCATATAAACCTCTTCACCCTTATCATTACGGGCTACTATGACAGGCATGATGTTCATTCTGTCAATCATACCGGTAACCATCTCGCCCACCTGAGGAGTAGCAAGCTTTGAAATCAGCTTGGATATCACTTCCAGTGAAACATAGGAAACTGTATCACCTTCCATCTTCTGATACATTTCAGAGTCCTCATAAACGAACTTCAGCTTGGCCTGAGGATCTGTATAACCCTTAAAGAATACATCAAGTGATGCATAGTTGTTAAGGGAATCCAGGAAAGGCTGCGCATCATCCTTGCTCAGTTCATTCTGTGAGAACAGCAATCCTGATATGGTTGAAGTAATTGTATTACAGCCAAAAGGATTGTCTATCCGAGCCTTGATAGTGACATTCTCTCCTAATGCCAGAGTACCGTCCATACCTCTTAACAAGGCAGGATTCATAGCCAGACTCATGAGCATATACTTGTCAATACCGTCTGCGGTAAAGAGTTCACCTAACGATGCGTCGAGATTGTAGGTTGCCTGAATCAGATTCTTGCCGTCAATCTTACTCTGGTTAATCATCCTGAAACCTTCATCAGGATCGATATACTCCAGTTTGGACTGGAATTCAAAGCTGCCGCCTTTGAGTTTTGTCTCGACAACGAACTTACTGAACTGATTGAACTTGAGGCCCTTGAAATCAGGAGTACCATCCTCTCCGAACGGGAAATCAATATTCAGGTCAGTATCTATGGTCAGACTGAAATCAAACAGCGGCTTACCGTTCAATGTGATATTCAAGGCTAACAGATCAGGTATGCTGATGCTGTGAGCGAACATATAGAACAGAGGATTTATACTATCAGGAGCGGTCTCCATATCAAGGGAGAGGACGTTGTCCAATGAGTTGTCCTGCAGTTTCATGGACATTATCAGTTCCTGGCCAAGGTAAGTGGCACCTAACTGTGTGGATCCGTCCGCAGGCTCTGTAATCTTTACTCCTTTCACATTGATTACAGTGTCAATTTCAACGCGTCCGCTATCCAGAGGTGTCCGGATTATGCTGTCTTCAAATTCATACATTACCTTGACAGCAGTACGTGTCAGATCCAGATTAAGGGTATCTTTCCTTATTATCTCACGGATCATCGCATATTTGCCTGCAAAAATAGAATCGGACATAATGATCTTTGAAGACTCAAAAAAGCCCATCACATCCTTATGGCCCAAAAAGATAGTGTCTATCAAAGCATTGAACTCCTCATATTCAGAGAAATCAATGAGACTGGCAACATCCAATGCACTGTTGGACAACAGTTCCTGCTGATCACTGATTGAGAGAAACTTGGTTTCATCGGTCTTTGACTTTCCATCATCAAGAACATCATCCTTCTCGCAGGATAATACAAATAAAGCACTAGCCAGAATGGCTATAAAGCCTAAATAGTTCCTTTTCTTCATATCGCACATTTGTTAAAATATGCGCAAATATGTAAAAAGGATTTGAAACAAACAAGAAAAAACGTCAAAACATTGATTTTACACGCTCAATTCCTGCTGCGAGCGCGTCAATTTCATGTGTAGTGTTATAAAAAGAGAATGATGCCCTTACGGTTCCGGGTATACCAAAACGGTCCATGAGAGGCTCGGCACAATGGTGTCCGGTACGTACTGCAATGCCCAGTCTGTCAAGCAACGTTCCCATATCTGAAGGGTGTATGTTACCCACCAGGAAAGAGATCACGCCGCTGCGCTCCGGTGCCGAGCCAATGAAACGCATGCCGGGGATTGCCCCAAGACGCTCCAGTGCATAATCACAAAGCGACTTCTCATAACCGGCAATCTCATCCATACCGATGGCGCTTACATAGTCAAGAGCCTTGGCAAGTGCAATGGAACCTATGTAATCCGGAGTTCCGGCCTCGAATTTGTAGGGAAGTTCATTATAGGTGGTGCCCTGAAATGTAACTTTTTTTATCATCTCACCTCCACCCTGGTAAGGAGGTATCTTGGAAAGCAGTTCCTTGCGTCCATAGAGTACTCCGATGCCTGTAGGACCATAGATCTTGTGTCCGCTCAAGGCATAGAAATCAGCTCCAAGCTCTTTTACATCAACTTTGATATGGGGAACGCCCTGAGCTCCGTCAATGGCAACCGGGATACCATGCGAATGGGCTATGCTGATGATCTCAGACACAGGATTCACAGTGCCTAACACGTTGGAAACGTGTGTAATGCTTACAAGTCTCGTCTTGGCCGATATAAGACCCTTGAAAGCCTCCAGATCAAGCTCTCCGCGGTCTGTAACAGGTATCACCTTGAGGCTGAAACCATACCTCTCAGCCTGCAGCTGCCAGGGCACTATATTGCTATGGTGCTCCATACCTGATATGATGACCTCATCACCCTCCTTTATGAAGGCATGGGAGAATGAACTGGCCAGCAGATTGATGCTTTCAGTGGTTCCTCTTGTAAAGATAACTTCCTCTTTACTGCCTGCACCTATAAACTGACGTACAGTCTCACGCGCGGCCTCCATCATATCGGTTGCCTCGAGTGAAAGGAAATGTACGCCGCGATGGACGTTGGCGTTCACATTACGGTAAGCATCGCTTATGGAATCTATCACGCACTGTGGCTTCTGTGTAGTGGCGGCATTGTCCAGGTAGACCAGTGGCTTACCGTACACCTCACGTCCCAGAATAGGAAAATCCCTGCGAATACTCTCTACGTCTATCATATGGTTATCTGCAAGCGCGGCATCCCTCGCACTGTGAAAGTTCACCGCGGAAACGTTTTTCTACAAGTCTGTTAAGTCTGTCACGGAGAGGCTCAAGCGTAACCTTGCCTATCACCTCGCCTACAAAAGCCTGCATAAGCATCATACGGGCCTCCTCCATAGGTATGCCGCGCTGCTGCATATAGAACATGGCCTTCTCGTCAAGCTGTCCCACAGTTGCGCCATGGGAGCATTTGACATCATCGGCATAGATCTCCAGCTGAGGCTGCGTGAACATACGGGCCTCACGGGTAAGACATATGTTGCGGTTTGTCTGCTGTGACTCGGTATGCTGCGCACCGTGGCGTACCAGCACCTTACCTGCGAATGCTCCGGTGGAACTGTCATCCAGAACATACTTGAACAGTTCGGAGCTTGTGCAGTCCGATACGCGATGGTCAACAAAGGTCATATTGTCCACATGCTGCTCCTTATCGGTGATGGCGATGCCGTTGAGCGACAGAGTTGAACCCTGTCCCTTGAATGTCTGGTAGACAGAGTTGCGGGTACTGCCGTTATGAAGCGTTACAAAATCCGTCTCTATCGTGCTGTCAGCCTCCTGGCTTATGTAATAGTCTGATACACGCAGATTTGCGTTATGAGTCTCCTCAAGATCATAAAGCTTGAGGTTGGAGCCATCCCCTGCGAACACTTCAACAACCTGAGTTGTCAGATATTTATTCGCAGCCAATGCATGATCGCAGAGAAGTAAAGTGAGCTGAGACCGGCGTCCCAGAACAACCAGAATCCTGCGGTTGGTCAGCAGGTCCACCGGTGACTGCAAAAGGGTTACAAGCTGCAATGCTTTCTCCACCACCACGCCGTCGGGTACATACACAAACATGCCGTCCTGTGCGAACATGGTGTTCAGGGCTGCCACTCCGGGACGTTCCATATCGGCCAGACGGCCGTAATATGCATCGACTATCTCCGGATATCTGGCGGCAGCCTCACTGAGACTGCACACAATCACACCCTGAGGCAGCTGAACATTAGCAGCTGTATCGGAAGCGGCAAAAACGTCATTCGAGAGGAAATAGAGCAGCGTGCTCAGATTGGGCACGTTGCACTTGAATGCCTGCGCCTGGTCCACATGCATGTCAACACGGCTCAGGTTCATGCCCCAATCGGGTTCAAACCAGCTCCTGACATCAGTATGCAGATACTCTTCCAGTCCTTTATGGGGCAGGCCATAGCGTGTAAAGCACTCCAAGGCCTTGTCACGCAGAGCATTCATAGCTCCTGCAGAACCCTTGTCAATAAGGGCCCTGTTCTGGGAGAATATGTCTATATAGTTCTTTTCGGCACTCATTTCAGGGAATCCTCATATTCCTTTATAACCCAGTCATAACCACGCTCCTCAAGTTCCAGGGCAAGCTCAGGACCTGCGGTCTTGATGATACGGCCCTGATAGAGCACGTGTACCACATCAGGTTTGATATAATCCAGCAGACGCTGGTAGTGTGTAATGACTATCACTGATGTCTCAGGGGTCTTGAGGCGGTTCACGCCGTCGGCCACTATACGCAAGGCATCTATATCAAGACCTGAGTCAGTCTCGTCAAGGATGCTCAGTGATGGCTCCAGCATAGCCATCTGGAATATCTCGTTACGTTTCTTCTCACCACCGCTGAATCCCTCGTTAACGGAACGGTTCATGAACTTGGAGTCAAGCTTTACGAACTCACGTTTCTCCTTTATGAGTTTGAGGAACTCTGTGGGAGGCAGGGGCTGAAGGCCCTGGTACTTGCGTTTCTCATTGATGGCGGTACGCATAAAGTTGGTCATGCTCACGCCCGGTATCTCAACCGGATACTGGAAAGACATGAACAGTCCCTCATGGCTGCGGTCCTCGGCGCTCATTTCAAGCAGGTTCTTACCCTTAAAAGTTACCTTGCCGTCATAGACCTCATAAGCAGGATGACCTACGAGCACGTTGCTCATGGTACTCTTACCTGAACCGTTGGGTCCCATTATGGCGTGCACCTCACCGGCACCTACCTCCATGTTTATGCCTTTCAGTATCTCTTTGCCGTTAATTCCGGCTTTAAGGTTTTCTATCTTAAGCATCATATTATCCTACTGTATTTTCAAGTGACACGGAAAGCAGACGCTGAGCCTCAACCGCAAACTCCATAGGCAGTTTGTTCAGCACCTCCTTGGCGTAACCGTTAACAATAAGTCCGATGGCCTGTTCCATGGGAATGCCACGCTGGTTGCAATAGAACAGCTGGTCCTCGGATATCTTTGAAGTAGTGGCCTCATGCTCCACAATGGCTGTCTCATTCTTTACATCCATATAGGGGAAAGTATGAGCACCGCAGTCGCTACCCAGCAGCAGTGAGTCACACTGGCTGTAGTTACGGGCCCCGTCGGCATGCTCACCCACCTTGATAAGGCCGCGGTAAGAGTTCTGGCTGTGTCCGGCCGATATACCCTTGCTTATGACCGTACTCTTGGTGTTACGGCCTATGTGTATCATCTTGGTACCGGTATCAGCCTGCTGCCAGTTGTTGGTAAGGGCTACCGAGTAAAACTCACCCTGTGAGCCGTCACCCTGCAGCACGCAGCTGGGATATTTCCATGTTATGGCCGATCCGGTCTCCACCTGTGTCCATGAGAGCTTGCTGTCCACTCCCTTAAGAAGACCTCTCTTGGTCACAAAGTTATATACACCGCCACGGCCGTTCTCATCGCCCGGGTACCAGTTCTGCACTGTGCTGTACTTTACCTCGGCGCGGTCCAGGACCACAATCTCAACGATAGCGGCATGCAACTGGTTCTCATCACGCATAGGAGCGGTACAACCCTCCAGATATGACACGTAACTGTCATCATCGGCCACAATAAGCGTGCGCTCAAACTGACCGGTTCCGGCGGCGTTTATGCGGAAATAGGTAGAGAGTTCCATGGGGCAGCGTACGCCCTTGGGTATATATACGAATGATCCGTCACTGAATACCGCGCTGTTAAGTGCGGCAAAGAAGTTGTCACGGTAATTCACTACGCTGCCCAGATACTGCTTTATCAGGTCAGGATGATTCTTTACGGCCTCACCCATGGAGCAGAATATGATACCCTTCTCGGCCAGGGTCTGCTTGAATGTAGTCTTGACCGATACGGAGTCCATGACAGCATCGACTGCCACGCCACCGCTCAGCGCCAGACGCTCCTCAAGCGGAATACCCAGCTTGTCAAAGGTCTTCATCACCTGCGGGTCAATCTCCTCCAGGCTCCTGGGGCCCTCCTTCTTTACTGTAGGGTCTGCGTAGTATGATATGTTCTGGTAATCTATCTCAGGGATATCCAGATGTGCCCAATGCGGCATTTCCATGGTAAGCCAGTGGCGGTAAGCCTTAAGGCGGAACTCAAGCATCCACTCAGGCTCGCCCTTACGCTCCGAAATCAGACGTACGGTATCCTCGGTAAGGCCACGGTCAATGATCTCCGTGTGCACATCGGTAGTGAATCCGTACCTGTACTTCTCGGCACTGATCTCCCTGATCAGATTGTTATCCTGTTCAACAGTATTCAATTCTTTCAAATCTTTTTTGTGTCTGTCCTGCCATGCTCCTCTTTATCGGGAATTACAGGAATCATATCCTCAGCAGTTTCCTGAATCTTATCCCAGGTCCACTGCAGGCAGAATCCGGTAAAACCGCACACAGGCTCGTACAATCTTGACTCTTTCCTCTCCTTGCTGTCTATTATACTTTCCGTCAGTCCGGTAATATCCATGAGTTTGATGACCAGACCCATTATCAGGATGTATTTGAGTATACCGAAAGCGGCACCCAGAATCCTGTCAATGAATCCCAGACAGGCGGCATGCACCAGTTTGGACAACGCCTTTCCTAACAGTCCGCATACTATGGGCACTACCAGCAATATGATTATGAAGGCCACTATTTGCGCAGTCTTCTCATTCATATTGAGGAATCCCAACAGTAAACCGGCAAACGGTTTATAGAGCAGCGTACCACATATTATACCCAGTATGAGTCCGCCCAGGCTGAAAGCCTGCTGAATGACCCCCTTAAAGAATCCGGTAAGGAAACCTATGAACAGGATCACCAGAATTACCCAATCCAGTGTATTCATCAGCCCTGTCAAAGAGTCTGTTTAACCTCAATCTGAGTGAATGTCTCAATTATATCACCCTCCTTGATGTCATTGTATGATACCAGGCTGATACCGCACTCCATACCGGACTGTACCTCCTTGACGTCATCCTTGAAACGCTTAAGAGCCTGAATCTCACCGGTGTGGATTACAATACCGTCACGGATTACGCGAGCCTTGTCATTACGTGAAACCTTTCCGTCACGTACACGGCAACCGGCTACCATACCCACCTTTGATATATGGAACACCTCCATAACCTCGATGGTTGATGTAACCTCCTCCTTGACCTTGGGTGCAAGCAAGCCCTCCATAGCTGACTTGACCTCATCAATGGCATCATATATGATTGAGTAGATACGTATATCAACATCATTCTGCTCAGCCAGACGCTTGGCGGCACCTGACGGACGTACATCAAAGCCTATGATGATGGCGTTTGATGCGGCAGCCAGGCTGACATCACTCTCAGAGATGGCACCTACAGCCTTGTGTATCACGTTAACCTGAACGTTAGGTGTGGAGAGCTTGATGAGTGAGTCACTCAGAGCCTCTACAGATCCGTCCACATCGGCCTTGACGATAAGGTTAAGTTCGTGGAAGTCACCCATCTTGATACGACGGCCCAGCTCATCCAGAGTAAGTGTCTGTGCGGTACGTACGCCCTGCTCACGCTGCAGCTGCTCACGCTTGCCGGTAATTTCACGGGCCTCACGCTCACTGTCCACAACATGGAAACTTACACCGGCCTGGGGAGCGCCGTTCAGACCCAGAATCAGCACAGGCTCTGCGGGAGCGGCTGATTTGAGCTTCTGGTTACGCTCGTTGAACATGGCCTTAACCTTACCCCAGGATGTTCCGGCAATCACAATATCACCCATCTTAAGGGTACCGTTTGATACCAGAACGGTAGCCACGTAACCGCGGCCCTTGTCAAGTGAAGACTCAATGATGGTACCTGTAGCCTTACGGTTGGGGTTAGCCTTGAGGTCAAGCATCTCAGCCTCCAGCAGCACCTTCTCCATAAGTTCAGGAACACCTATACCCTGCTTGGCCGATATATCCTGGCTCTGGTACTTACCTCCCCAATCCTCAACCAGGAAGTTCATCTGTGCCAGCTCCTGCTTGATACGCTCGGGATCGGCGGCGGGTTTATCAACCTTGTTTATTGCGAATACGATGGGTACGCCTGCTGCGGTGGCGTGTGCGATAGCCTCCTTGGTCTGGGGCATCACGTTGTCATCGGCAGCGACAATGATGATGGCGATATCAGTTACCTGAGCACCACGGGCACGCATGGCGGTGAATGCCTCATGACCCGGAGTATCCAGGAACGTGATATGACGTCCGTCATCCAGCTTGACGTTGTAGGCACCGATATGCTGTGTGATACCACCGGCCTCACCGGCAATCACGTTTGACTTACGTATGTAGTCCAGCAGAGAGGTCTTACCATGGTCAACGTGACCCATAACGGTTACGATAGGTGCACGCGGTACCAGATCCTCCTCCTTGTCTGCCTCCTCACTGATCTGCTGGGCAACCTCAGCGCTCACAAAGTCAGTCGTAAAGCCATACTCATCGGCCACGATATTGATGGTCTCGGCATCCAGACGCTGGTTGATTGATACCATCACGCCCACATTCATACAGGTGGCAATTACGCTGGTAACCGGGATATTCATCATTGTGGCAAGTTCATTCGCAGTTACGAACTCTGTCAGCTTAAGTACCTTGCTCTCGGCCATCTCCTGCTCAAGAGCCTCCATCTGACGCTGCTGTACCTGCTCGCGCTTGTCCTTACGGTATTTTGAAGACTTGGTCTTACCTTTCTGGAATGATGAGAAGGTATCACGAATCTGACGGTTTACATCCTCATTTGAGAAATCGGCCTTGTCAGCCTTGTTAAAGCGATGGTCCTTGTTGTTGCGGCCGCCTCCCTTCTGGGAATCCTTACCGCCACGGTTCTCACCGCCGTTATTCTGTGACTGGCTGTAGCTGTCGGCCTTAGTAAGGTCAACCTTCTCACCGCCTATGCGAACGCGGTTCTTCTTGCGGGGCTGGTCACCACCGCCGTTCTGAGACTTCTCACCCGGCTTGATCTCCTTCATGAGAGACTCCTTGAACTGCTGACGCTGCTGCTGGCGCTGCTGCTCCTTGGCTTCACGCTCCTTTTTCTTCTCCTCCTTTGACTTCTTCTTGGGACGAGTTGACTGATTGATGGCTGTCAGGTCAATCTTTCCCACGGTCTTGATGTTAAGACCTCCGTTCTGGGGAGATGAGAGCTTGAATACCTCCTCGCTAGGAGCAGGCTCCTTAGCCTCTTCCTTAGGTGCGGGTTCGGCCACTTTCACGGGAGCAGGCTCCTCCTTGGGCTCTGCCTTAACCGGCTCTGCAACGGGCTCCGGTTTGGTTTCAGGCTGAGGTGCGGGCTCAACGGCCTTTACAGGCTCCGGCTTGGGCTCCTCCTTAACCTGAGGCTCCGGAACCTTAACAGGCTCTGCAGCCTTGACAGGTTTCTCAGGCTCCTTCTTGGGCTCTGCAGGCTTCTCCTTAGGCTGTGCCACAGGCTTTACGGACTCCTTCTTGGGTGCCGGCTCCTCCTTGGGCTCCTCCTTAGGTTCATCCTTGGGAGTATCCAGGTTAATCTTACCCACAGTCTTGAACTTTATGACCGGCTCCTCGGGGATGACAGTCTCTATCATCTCCGGCTCCTTATGTGCGGCAGGCTTCTCCTCCTGGGCAGGCTCCTCTGGGCCGGATTTACGGCTCATACGGTCCTGCAGGAAACGGTTGGCCTCCTCACGGATGGTCTTGTCCTGACTGTACTCAGCTACCAGGAGATTGTACTCCTCATCGGTAAGCTTCTGGTTCAGGTCCTCGGTTATATCGGCAAAACCCTTCTTGTGCAGGAACTCCACCAGGGTGGAAACTCCCACATTCAACTCTCTTGTTGCTTTACTTATTCTTATCGCCATCTATAAAAATATCTTATGAACAGGGCTTTGCCCCGATTTTACATCTTTACTTCTTAATAAACTTCTGGAACTCCTCCTCGTCAGCGAACTCACGGGCCAGTATATCCAGAATCTCATCAACCTGCTCCTCCTCAAGGTCAACAGACTCGGTCAGGATCTCGCGGTCAGCACGCAGAACGGCCTTTGCGGTCTCAAATCCTGCATCATGCAGAGCATCCACAACCCAATCCTCAATATCACCGCGGAAATCATCCAGATAGATATCCTCCTCGGCCTGCTCCTGCTCAAGTTCACGGTATACATCGATGGTATACTCGGTCAGCATGCTGGCAAGCTTGATATTCAGACCGCTCTTACCGATAGCAAGAGATACCTGATCCTGCTTGAGGTAAACCTCAGCTCTGCGAGCCTCAGTATCCAGATTCAGTTCAGAGATCTTGGCGGGGCTCAGGGCACGCTTGATGAAGAGCTCAATATTTGAGGTGTAGTTGATAACGTCAATATTCTCATTGCGCAGCTCGCGAACGATACCGTGTATACGAGAACCTTTGACACCTACGCAGGCGCCTACGGGATCGATACGGTCATCATATGACTCAACGGCAATCTTGGCACGCTCACCCGGTATGCGGACAATCTTCTTGATTGTGATCAGACCGTCGGCAATCTCAGGAACCTCCTGCTCCAGCAGACGCTGCAGGAACACAGGTGATGTACGGCTCAGCATGATCTTGGGGTTGTTCACATTGTCCACGCGGTCAACAACGGCGCGAACAGTCTCACCCTTACGGAAGAAATCGCTGGGAATCTGGTCAGTCTTGCTCAGAAGCAGCTCATTACCCTCCTCATCCAGAAGCAGTATCTCTTTCTTCCAGATCTGATAAACCTCACCGGTAACGATGGTGCCAATCTTCTCAACGTACTTGTTGTAAAGGCTGTCTTTCTCAAGCTCCAGAATCTTTGAAGCAAGGGTCTGACGCAGGTTCAGGATGGCACGGCGGCCAAACTTTGAGAAATCAACCTGCTCTGATACCTCCTCACCTACCTCAAAGTCCTCGTCAATCTGGCGGGCCTCAGTGAGTGATATCTGGGTGTTTGAATCCTCCAGATCCTTATCCTCTACAACTATACGTGAACGCTGGATCTCGCAGTCACCCTTGTCAGGGTTTACAATGACTGAGTAGTTCTCATCCGTTCCGAACATCTTGGAGATAACACTGCGGAAACTCTCCTCAAGAACTGATACCAGCGTCATGCGGTCTATGTTCTTGAGTTCCTTAAACTCCTGAAAGGTATCGATCAATGAGATCGTCTCTTCTTTCTTAGTAGCCATTTTACTTTAAACTTATTACGTATTTTACATATTTCACTTCATCGTAGCCGAAGGGCATCTCCACCTCAACTGTCTTGGGGCGCTTGCTGCCTTCGACCTTCTGCTTCTGAGAAACCTTTACTGCAAAGCCCTTCTCATCGGCCTGAACAAGTATACCCTTGAGCTTGGCACCGGACTTGGGCAGGACCTCAACCTCCTGGCCGATATGATTGATATACTGCTGCAGCACCTTGAACGGCTGGCCTATTCCTGCCGAGCCCACCTCCAGCTCGTAATCCTCGACATCACGGTCAAGGGCCGACTCAATAAAGCGGCTCAGATCCACGCAGTCGTCAATCCACACGCCTTCGGCCTGGTCAATCTCAACCACGATACGGTTGTCCGGGGTAACGTCAACATCTACAAGAAAATAGCCTTCCTTAGTATTCAGCCATTTCTCTGCAACACTGATAACTTGTTGTCTGTCAATCATATAAAAAGTAAATACTTGTTTGTGACAAGTGACGTATAGCACGAAAAAAGAGGCCTCTGGGCCTCTCCACACATCATCTTATCGGGTGCAAAGATATAGATTATCCTGCACCCGACAAAGAATAATGTTAAAAAATTGCTTAGTAACCTAAGTATCCGAGCATTCTGGCGGCATATCTGCGACCAAGCTCGCGTGAACCCTTCACGTTGAAGTGCAGATGGTCACGACCGGCCTCGCATCCGTATGCGGGAACAACCAGAGCCTGCGGCAGAGTCTCGGGCAGTTTAGCCATCACCTCATTGTGAGCTGCGCAAACGCCACGCTGATCGGCGGGAACGACCTCACCTGCCAGCAGAGGAACTGAACCGGCCTCCAGACCCAGGTCTGCCAGGATATCGTCATAAACCTTCTTTACGTTGGCAGGCCACTGCGGATCATTGGTGTTGGTCTCACCCTGATGCAGCAGGATACCCTTGATCACACCGTCCTGCTGAGCCTTCTTGCAGAGCTCAATAAGACGTGCATAGGGGTTACCACCGTATTCTTTGCAGATATTTTTCATCCAGTCTGCCTGACCGGGAAGATATGACTCCCACTTATCCTTGTCAAAAAGATCAATGGAGCAACCTGCTACAGCCACCATAACTACACCTATCTTTACGTCCTCGGGCATATTCTGAACCATTGTACGGCCAAAATAATCGGCAGGAGTAAGACCTGTATTGGGACGAGCCAAAGGCGGAACGGCAGTACGCCATTCACCCATCTTGCTGTCGGGGAAATCAACAGCGTTCATGGTAACGAAACGGGGGTTTACGTTCTCCTTATCCTTCTGCTCGGGACGTGGATTACCCTCCATGTTTGACTGACCAAAGCAAATGTAAATGTGAAAGTTGGGATCCGGCTGAGCCAGGACCTTAAACGGGGCCAGCATCATAGCAGCCAGCACAACGATTACTGATTTTTTCATTTTATCTGTATAAAGTAATTTGATTAGCGGGTACAATTTTCGGAATTTTGTGCGACTCAAACAAGAAAAAACGGATAGATTTGCACCAAAATACAACCTATGAAAAGAAAAACCTCAAGGGCGAACAACGCATTCCTGCTGGGATCGCTTATCATGATAGTGCTGGTCCTGGTTGTGGTAGTGCTGTTTCTGTTCATGTCATTCAAAATGTATGACAAGAAACAGGACGCCTATAATGCCCAACGCTATGACATAATCCTGAGCAGTTCAGCACTGGGCAGCCCCATTACAATATACATGAATGACAGTCTGCTGTTTCAAGGCACACCACAATCAGTAATGACATTGTCAGTAGGCCGCTTTCAGGAAGAAAGCAGCCTGCTCATAGTAGACGGTACAACAAATAAGGTCACCACTATAGAACTGCCCAATCACTCAGAGACCATCCGTCTGGGCAAACGTGAAGACAAGTTCTTCCGCGAGTAAAAAAACTCCGCAAGGAGTAAATCACTTGACTTTAACGGTTGAATAATACTCTTCGGTCTTTTCGCTCTTATTCCGTTCTATAGGAGTACCGTCAGCATAATTAAAGGATAATCTGGAGTAACTCACCTCTTTCATTTTGTAACTCACGTTTCCGTATGAATCATACTCCGCCTTGCTAATGGACTCATAATAGGTTTCTTTAGTGGGCTGGTTATCCAATTTGGCTGCACCTTCCGGTAATCCGGTATAAATGACGTGGCTTGACAGTTCTTTGCCCTTAGAGTTATATACACTATTCCCCGTTTCAACCTCAACCCATTCGCCATTATCCGATACATACACCACATAACCGGTGCACCTGTCAGCTGAATCGTAAGTTATGGTACAGTACGCACACGGTGTATTCTCCATTTCACCGCTTTCTTGATTCATCTGATACATTGTCTCTTTTACAAGATTCCCGTTTGCATCAAACAAGGCAACGTATTTTGCACCGGATATATTGTTTCTGCCCATTCCCATGAATATATTTGACGTGAGTTGCGCGAAATCTATCGGTAATTTGCCTGCTATATTAGAATCAAACACAATCACAGCCGAATCAAGAACACCTGCCTCAGAGTAATAACAAACCTTACTTGAACTCAACAATGAATCTTCCTTACTGTCCCCGAATTCATAATAATAGGAACTGATGAATCTGTTGTCATCTGAGTATTTACTATAACTTTTTCCAAGGGTTTTACCATTCGCTGAGATATAACCCTCATAAACAACGTTACCGTTTATATCACATTCCGCCTCATTTCCCCCCATAGTTCTCCATTTAATACTGTCTCCCGACAAAAAATCCTCTTTAAACAGTGTCACACCCTGGCTGTTGTTTCTCTGTATTGTTTTCATCCACGTTCCACTTCCCATAGAGCTGATTGTCAGGCCGTCAGGGTCACTTGGATCAGTGCTGTAGCTGGCATAGTAGGTAGTTCTGTCCAGATACAGCATTACATTCGCATCAGGATCCTGTAAGCCGTCGAGAAGAACAACGCGTTGAACAGCAATTCTCTGGCCATTGAAAATCATATAGGAAAAATTGTAACCATGGCTTCGGAAGTTGTCTGTTTTGACATATACATCAGACTTTAAGAACCATTCACCGCCATGTTTCGCATATTCTTTGGTCTTAGAAACATGATTTGCTCTGGTACCTGAATAATATGCTTCTTTCTTATAACTATCTACACCGTTTCTGCTGCCAATACATACATAGTTTTTACCTTGACTGTCAGAATAGGTATATTCAGACACTTCATTTGCATAAAGACTGCCGTCCGGATTATATCTTTTTCTTGTTGCACTTTCCAGAAGACCGTTCTCAGTATAAGTATTATGGTTTTCAATATCAAGTATACCGTCAACATATTGAAAACTACTGTCCAGCACACTCTCGTATGAATCGCCGTCACTATTCTCCGGAGAATTATTATTTCCGTTATCCAGTAGTTTATCCTCACAGGAAACTGATAATACGCACGCAAGAACGCCAATAAAGGCAATTGTCGCTTTTTTCATAAACATCTTTCTTATTACTTGTTATCAAAATCAATTATCGGAAGGACCGGCCAGAATGGACTTATAACGGTCCGGATCATTCAGGACAGAAACTGCCTCATCAACCAGCTTGTCGGACTTGAGATTAAGCATCACAGCACCTCGCTGGTAATAGTAGCGCACCACGATATCCAGAGCTATCACTTTCTCCAGATCCTTACGGAACACATCCAGATCGTTTCTGAGATCATACTGCAGTTTCTGCTCCAATGCCTTGAATTCGTCCTGCGCCTTATCGGCCAGCCCCTCGCGCTTGGCCAGCTTTACAAGCGACTCGAGTGCCTTGCTGCTGTTACTCTCATACTTGAAATCCGAGTTGCAGACAAACTCCTTGAACGAGTTGTAATCGTCATCGGTCAGAGCAAACCTGTCGGCCGGGGCGATGGTCTCATGCTTGGAGCACCACTCATTCACAAAGTCAAACAGCACCACATTCTGGGATATGTAATAGAGGATATCCGGCATGGTGTCCGGTTTGCACTCCACATCGGGACGTATACCTCCGCCGTCACGCACGGGACGTCCGGCTGCGGTATAGAACACCTTTGTCAGGCTGTCCGGGATATGCTGTGCCTGTCCGCTCTCATTACGTCGGGAGTAGTCAATCTCCTGGATGCATCGTCCGCTGGGAATGTAATACTTGGCGGTGGTAAGTTTCAGGGTTCCGTTGAACGGCAGCATACGCGTAGTCTGAACCAAGCCCTTGCCAAACGTGCGTGTACCTATTATGACTGCACGATCCAGATCCTGAAGGCTACCGGCCACGATCTCCGATGCCGATGCGGACTGGTCATCGGTCAATACCACCAGAGGTATCTTGTCATCGATAGGATTACGGTCAGTTACAAAGGTTGATGCAGCCTGAGGAATCTTGCCGCGGGTCTCAACCAGTTTTGTGCCCTTGGGAACAAACAGGCCCACAATATTGACAGCCTCCTGAAGCAAGCCGCCGCCATTACCGCGTAAATCAAGGATTATACCTTTGGCGCCCTGTTCCTTAAGCTCAACCAGAGCCTGCATGACACTACGCGAGCAATGCTCGGTAAATGAATCCAGCATAATATAACCGTATCCGTTCCACATACCGTAGTAAGGAACAGCCGGCAATGATATCACGCTACGTACTATCTCAACATCTATTGAGTCCTTGACTCCATGTCTGCGAATGGTGACCACCAGCTTTGTATCGGCATCACCGCGCAGATGATCGCTGACATAAGATGACGGCTTGCCTTTCATGCTCTCACCGTCAATGCTCAGAATCTCATCACCTGCCTTGAGTCCGTAACGTGCGGCCGGCATGCCCTCATAAGGCTCATCTATATAAATATAGTCACGACCTGTATACTGACGGATAATGGCACCTATTCCGGCGTATTTACCGGTGGTCATCATCTTAAGGTCACTCATATCTTTCTCAGGATAATACTCAGTATAAGGGTCCATCCCCTTGAGCATAGCGCGTATTCCTGTCTCAATGGTCTTGGCCGGACTGATGGTATCAACATAGAATCTGTCCAGTTCACCTATTATCTCATGGAATATCTCAAGGTTCTTGGAGAGCTCAAAGTCATGATCTTCAGTCTTCTGGGCTGCTACATTAAAAGGTATAAGCCCAAATATGATTAGCAGGGTAACACCCTTGAAAAACATCTTCATAGCACTTGTTTTCTCTGTTTGATGTCTGCGAAGATATATATTTTTTGCGTTTCCGCCCGATTTTTTTTGCCACAGGTATTGGATATTTGAAAAAAGGCGGTAAATTTGCACCGCGTTTGAGAGCAGTAACGCTCAAAAACAGACAAAATGCTTCTTTAGCTCAGTTGGTTAGAGCATCTGACTGTTAATCAGGGGGTCCTAGGTTCAAGTCCTAGAAGGAGCGCAGAATCAGTTCCAAGAAATTGGAACTGATTTTTTATTAGGACTTGACCTAGGCCCCAAGGGTCCTAGGTTTTTCGGCCCACAAGGGGCCTCAACAAGCTTCGCAGTCAAGTCCTAGAAGGAGCGCTACTGCTACTGGAGGCTTTTATAGGTTGTTCTCTAATAGATATGGAAGTGGCTCTGACCCCCCAGAAGTGGCCTCAACAAGATTCGCAGTCAAGTCTATTCTTACTTCTCTAAAATGTTCAGGAAGTCCTTCCAGAAACGAGCGGACTGATAGGCTTCTTTGGAGCCTTTGGGCACGTAAACGGCAGCCTGCTTGTATAATAAGGGATCAAATGAGCTCTCCCAGACGGCCGGAGGCGTTGAACTATTGAGTGTTATTGAGGTAAGACTGCTGCAACCGGAGAATGCATCTTCCTGAATCCATCCCACACTGGCAGGCAGTTCAACAGACTTAAGGCCGGTGCAATCCTTGAACATTCTTACTCCAACAGCCTTGATACTGTCGGGCAATATGACCGATTCCAGCCCTGTGCACTCCATAAAGATGCTATGTCCCAGATATCTTACACTGGCGGGAAATGATACTCTCTTTATATCACTGCATTTATAGAATGCATTATCCAATACATATGTTACGCCATCAGGGATAATAACTGATTCAGGATCATCATAGTTATAGAAGTCATGAGGCGGTTCCGGAACTTTTATGTTATAGGGTTCCCACATCACCTGGCTTCCTTCAACGAACCCAACTATACCGTACACATTGACTCTGAACCAGTCGTGAGACAGGCCCCACTCGCCGTCCCTGACCCATGAGTATCCAAGACACTCATATGAATCCGGAATATCCTGGGCAACACCTATAACTTGAAGTGTCTCAGCTGTCTTGCTTGGAGCCGCTCTTACATAAACAGGTTCATTGCTGATTGAGGTGATACATCCCTCACCGTTCACTGCCTTACGTATCTCGATATGGCTTGTTGACTTGTCAAACCATCCGTAATCAGAGGCCTGTATAAGATAACGTGTATCATCTTCCGCCACGTATATGCATGCATCGCCGGTTTCATCATTAACCACTACAGTGCCCTCCTTAGCAAAACGGAAACTCTGTTTTATATAACTGGCAGGTAAGATCTTCAGGTCCCTGTCAGGAGCAAAATCTGTTGCATGCCACTCAAGAGCATTGGTGCTACTTAAACCTGCCAGCATAAAATGGCGGATTGAATTGTTGGCATAAGGGTCAGGGTGTTGTACAAAATACTGGTCATAGGGGACTTTCCAAGGTTGTCCCATAAACAGGGAATCAACCAGGCAGATCTCTTCACAGGGTCTTTCTGATTTAATTCTCAGGGTAAAATCGCCAATCTTACCACCCGCCCATCGGGTAGCAGGTGTGAGCCAATAGTCTATCACATAATCGGCATACACGTTGTCGTTCATATGATAGGTGTATGTATGATGAACGGTATTAAGTCCTTTCTTGAACTCTGCCGTGAAGAAATAACCGTATGAGAAACGTATATAGCGGTTCTCCTTCTCATTATAGAGCTCATTGGCATCACACAACGGTTCATCTTCGGCGGTCTCGTTGCCAATCAATCCATCCAGGTCCAACGGCTGGAAGTCTTTTTGGGCGCCGTATTTCTTTTCAACAATTGCATTCTGACATGTCAGAGCCACATCGTTCATGGTGACAGTGAAATCCTTGATGTAAGGATGTACGCCGTCTCTGTTCTGCAATCCGCCCAGGTAGCTGGGAGGGTCGGCCTCAAAGGCCATAGTCAGCGTCTTGGCCTTACCAGGGTTGTAGAACTCATAATAGACATCGACCTCTGCATATCGGTCCTTGCCGATAGTGATGGTGAGGATCTCCTTTGCTACTGATATATCTGTCTCTTTTATAGGCACCAGCGTGTTACCGCTCATGTAAAATGAAGCATCATTTGCCATTGCCGCAACGGCCATAAGCAAAGCAAACAGAGAAAGGACAAGACGTTTAATAATCATCTGTATTTAAGATTGTTTCCTAAAGATGACGGAGAGAATGACACAGATTCCCACTGCAAACGGATAGTAGAGATAAGGAAAGATCTGTGTAACGGCCAGGCCTGTAAGCCCTGAGGCCATGAGAAGCTGGATACCGTAAGGGATAAGTCCCTGGACAAAGCAGCTGGATATATCCATCAGGCTGGCTGCACGACGCTTTGGAATGTCATACTTATCGGATATGTCATTCACAATACCGCCCACAGTGATGATGGCAATGGTGTTGTTGGCTGTACACAGATTGGTAAGGCCGGTTATCAGCCCTATGCTAAACTCTGCACCCCTACGTCCGCGTATGCGCTTTACAACGCCGCGCATGATATAATCCAGGCCACCGTTATGGCGTATAATACCCAGCATGCCGCCTGCCAACAACGTTACTATGATAAGGTCACCCATGCCGGCTATGCCCTCTCCCATTGAGCCAAGCCATCCGGTCCAGTCAAGCGATCCTGTCAGAAAGCCCACAACGGCATTGAGAAGCAGCCCCAAGACAAGCACCAGCGTCACATCCATACCCATTAGAGCCAGAATAATGACTGAAAGATATGGCATAAGCTTGAGCCACTCTATGGGATGTGCATCGGGCTCCACATTTATGCTCATGCCCTTGAAAATGTAGATGACGGCAATGACCAGCACAGCCGGCAGCACAATCATGAAGTTGGCGCGGAACTTGTCCTTCATGGCGCATCCCACGGCACGGGTGGCGGCTATGGTGGTATCGGATATGAATGACAGGTTGTCACCAAAGAATGAGCCGCCCACAATGAGCGCAGCCATCATACCCTGATTAATGCCGGTCTCCTGTGCTATACCGCTTGCAATAGGTATGAGCGCCACGATAGTGCCCACACTGGTTCCTATGGCCAGTGACACAAAGCAGGCTGTGAAAAATAGTCCGGTAAGCAGAAACCTGGCAGGAATGATGTATAGCGTAAAGTTGACGGTTGCATCAACAGAACCAATCTCCTTAGCCGATCCGGCAAATGCACCAGCCAGAATAAATATCCACACCATGAGCATGATATTCCAATGTCCGGCATTCTCGGAGAAGATATTGACACGGTTACTCAACTGTCCGGGAGTGATAGCAACGGCATAGACCGATGCCACTACGAATGCCGATGACACCGGCACCTTATAGAAATCACCGGCTACCAATGAAGTAACCAGATAGACTATCAGGAAAACGACAAGAGGGCTCAAGGCCAGCAGGCCCGGCATTTTTTTCTTTTCCTGAACCATTTAGGAGTACTTTTCACCATACTTGAGCATGGCGTCATTTATGTAGCGCTTAAAGTCAGTCTCGTTGTTGCGACGGCATATCACCAGCACATCATCGGTATCAACCACAAGGAAATCACTCAGGTCATCAATCACCACCAGTTTTTTCTCCTTGTTGCACAGGAACATGCTGTTATGGCAGTCATAGACCTGATAGTTGTACATACCCAGGACATTGCCCTGATCATCCTTGGCACAATAATCATAAAGCAGATCCCAGCTCTCGATATCATTCCAACTGAAATCACCTATGGTCATGCATACCTTATCGGTCTTTTCAAGAATACCGTAGTCTATTGATATGCGGGGAAACGCCTCATAGACAGAATAGAGCAGACTGCGTCGTTCATCACGGCTGTGCTTGGAGTCAAAAATGCGGTCAAACTGACCTATCATTTCAGGTTGGCATGCCTTGGCTATATCCAGGAAAGCGTTTGCGTTCCACATCAGAATGCCGGAGTTCCAGTAGAACTCTCCGCTGTCCACGAATACCTTGGCGAATGACTCCTCAGGTTTCTCGGTAAAAGTACGTACGTTGTATATTCCCTCAGCACGTTTCTCATCTATCTGTATATAACCAAAGCGGGTCTCAGGCCTGGTGGGTTTGATGCCTACCGTCATGATACAGTTGTTATGGCTCACAAACTCCATGCCGCGTTTAATGACATCCATGTACGGTTCCTCATCCTTGATAACAAGATCAGAAGGAACTACCAGAATGTTTGCATCGGGAGCCATATCACGGATATGATAAGTGGCCAGCATGATACTGGGAGCGGTGCCTTTCATAACCGGCTCACGCAGAACCTGCAACGGATTGAGTTCGGGCAACTGCGCGCATACATCCTCATAGAAATCAAGATTGGTTGATACAATGACATTATCCTTGGGGAATATACGGAGCATTCTCTCTACAGTCTCTTTAAGCAATGTATGGCCGTTGTTGTTGAAATCAAGGAACTGCTTGGGCATGCCCTTGCGGCTCAGCGGCCAGAGTCTGGTTCCAAAACCTCCGGCCAGAACAACACAGTAATTATTTGATCCTAACATAGTACCTCTTTTGATTGCTACGAAGATATTGCATATTTTGAAACAATCAAGCGTTTCATATCTAAAAACAGCTCCTGTCAAAAAAAACGGCACCATTCCCCTATGTTTCACCAAATTGTTGTACCTTCGCGGCGGTTTCAATACCAAGCCCAGATGGCGGAATCGGTAGACGCGCTGGTCTCAAACACCAGTGGGGCAACCCGTGCCGGTTCGACCCCGGCTCTGGGTACAGGAAAGGGAGGTTTTCGGACCTCCCTTTTCTTGTACCCAGGCCGGGGTCGAAAATACCTTTTTTTAGTTCGCCACAGCGAACAGGGCGGCCCTCCGGGACCGCTCTCGCTCGCATACTCGCTTCGCCCCAATACGCTTGAACCTGCGCGTGAACTCGCCAAAGTGTCCCACACTCACCCCCGTCACAGCACCCTCTAACGCAGATGCGTGTGTAACATACCCTCATCTAAGGGGGTGTGTCCCACATCAACCCCGCTCACAAGTCTCACAGGGCCGATGCGCGCGTTACACGTTGGCTGATTACGGGTGGACGGGACGGACGGGCAGCTGCCAGTTGCGGTAGCAGTAGCCCGAATTTATATTGCCATCAAAACAGATCCAAAGGCTGGCAGAACCGCGATCGGGGTCGGGATTGAACGAGCTGGACCAGTAAGCCACATCGCCTGAGGTACCGGCATAAAAGCAAGCAAGCTATAACAGCTCCAGGTATTCCTTTGCCCAGTCCGGGAGGAGTTCCCGGAATTCAAGCGTGAGGGCTTTTGCTTCAGGAAGTGCATCCTGAATGATGCTGTTGTCATTATTGTCAATAGCATCACGTATAGCTTGTCGGATATCAATTAGACGTTTCAGCTTGCCCTCTTCAGGACTCCAGCATTCTGCCGCACAACCGTTGTAGAAAAACAGTGTGGTCTCTCCATCCAAACCATCATATTTTTGAATTTGCTTCTCACCGTTTTCTTTGGTCACAATAGAATAACTTTCATATGAACTCATCAAAGAGGTAGAAGTATTGATAGCCATTCTGAACAGTTCTGAAAGGACCGATGCCTGCTCTCTTGTAATGTTCAACTCCCTTACCTTGACATTCATGTCCAATTCAACATCCTCCCATCGGACATTATTCCTCTCCATGCTTGACACTTGGATTCCGCTAGGTGTAGTTGATTCTTTCTCATCATACGTAATGTGTCTGGCAGTGTACCAGATACTGTTCTCCGGCATACGCATAACCAGTTTGAAGCCGAAAGAGGTTCTTAAACAATAAACACTCTCCTCTTGTGAGAAACTGGGTAAGATTACAATACCCCAGATACGGCCAAATCTCAAATCATTGTATTCATCCTCAGTGGATTCCGGCAGGAGCATCCGCTCTACAAGAGCCTGATATCCGTCTTTAAAATACTCACTGGTTCTGAGGCAATCAGGAAGTCTTTGGGCATTGGCCATAATGGCTGCCAATGAAAGGACAATCGATATAATCTTTTTCATAAATCAATGACTTTTGTTGCAAATATAGATTTTCTCAAATGTAGTACAAAAGTGACACAAAGGGACCGTATCCCTGTGTCATTTTTTTATTACGGGCAGACTGGACGGACACAAAGGGGTCTGATCCTACTGTGTGCTTTATTTGAGAAGCTGCCAATCATTTTCAAGTTTACCCTCTTTCTTGTATTTGCGGTAAGTTTTTGGCGTTATTACTTCAATTACGCCATTTTCTCCATAACTGCCCCACATAGCCAATGCCTTGGCGTTCTTTAAATACCTTACGGCTTTCAGCCTGCTCTTTTTCACGCCCAGCAAGCTGGCCAGACTGTCACGGTCATTGTACAAGTTCTCAAAATCAAATGACTCCAGTTTTGCCTTATCAATCTCTCTTTTCACAAAGTCAAGCGCCACCAACGGTTTTCTATCCCCAACTTCATCCATCATTCTCATCAGAGAACGTACAGGTGGTCCATAAGCCAGATCACCGGATTCAAAAAGAATATCATAATCGGGTACCCTCCCCGTTAACGCCTCATCAACAGTAGTGATACCCAAAGAATCAAAGTCATCCATATTGATGGTCTGGACTTTTCTGTCAGAGATTATATCGTCCAGATATTGATCAGGACTCTCTATCATCTTTATTTCATAATGCATCCTGTCAATAGGCAGTTCAACCCGTTCATAACCGATATATGTAACCTCAATCTTGTTTTCCGGATTGACAAGACGGAATCCGAATCGGCCTTCAATATCTGAAATGGAATGAGCAACTATCCGGTTCCTGGAATCTCTCTCAACAACATTAGCCATAGCCAAAGGTCCCTCTTCAGTAGATATAGTGCCAGTGATTAAATCACCCGCCTTCTGGGCCGATGCATGATTGCCGATAAAAGATAACAATGAGAATGAGACAAAGCAAAGCACCTTGTACCATCCTTTGGCCAGCAAAACCTTTATTCTGCGTATTTTCATAACTGCGTGTATTATTTTGCTTCCTGTACTCTATCGCTTATTATTATCGCCTCCGGTATGTCATCGTACTCCTTCAACATGAAATCATAATGAAGTCTGTCGATAATGGTATCAATGCGCTCATAACCCGGCCAATCCACAACGATCCGGTCATTGGGATTTACCAGTTTGAACAAAAAGTTTCCATTGTAATCGGTAACACCGTGCGACACGACTCTATACATAGAATCCATTTCCGATACAATTACCATCATCATCGGCCATTCATCATTAAATACCACACCGGAAATGGTATCGCCGGCTTTAGGACCATTCTTGACGGGGGCCGATTCGGGAACTATCGTATTATCACTTATGCGTATGTTTTTGTAAAATCCCGGATCAGTGGTATTGACAGATATATCCAGAAGACCTTTACTGGATCTTTCTGCTATATCACGGAATTCACGGGAATCCAAAGGCTCATAGTCCTCCCAATTACCGAGATTACTTTGTGCAGATACGGAAACTGCGGCTACTTGAAGCAGAATTGACAGTAGGAACAAAAGCTTTCTCATACAGTACGTTTATTCATCTGTTTTGTTTTGTCAGTGACCTCATCTAAAGTTTTTGTAACTGTTGTCAAGACGGCCTTCCCGATGGATCTGTCGGTAATACTTTTTTGTTACCACCTCAATTGTTGTAGCCTCAGATTGGGGACCTATCAGTCTTACCGCTTTGAGTTTACTCTTCTTTACGCCTACCAGCCCGGCCAGGCTTTCAATATCCATAGGGGCGTTCTCATTAATGAATGACTTCTTTTGCTCATAACTTAGATTTACCCTGGTGCCGTCAAGGAATACTGTCAGTTCAGTATTTTTGTTCAGGTACTTACTCCAGGGCTCCTCAAACTGCGGCCTGGGAACGCCGTATGCCAGCTCCGTAAATTCATTCATATCGATGGTTTCCACAAAATCCGAGGCCTCACGCAGAGGTATTGCAAGACCATTAACTATCTGAACTCCTCCAGTCTCTACCGAGTCCTGTTTTTCTTCCATCGTTATCACAAACACGTTACCGTTAATCTTGCACTCGGCCATGTCATAACCCACATATGAAACCTGAATGCGGTTTTGCGGATCAACGACCTTAAGGGAAAAATGGCCCTCTCTGTCAGTGACAGCATGTGATACGATACGGTCATTTGAATCACGCTCCACCACATTGGTAAACATCAGCGGCCCTTCAGAATCATGTACCCAACCGCTTATGGTATCGCCGGCCTGAGGTCTGACGCCCGATATAATAACACCAGACTTAATATTATCCTGAACAGCAGCAGTTGTAACGTTCTGTCCCTTGGCCGATTCAAAGCCGCAAAACATTGAGAACAAAGAGTATGATACGCACCATACGGCAACGTACCACCCTTTAGCCAGCAACACCTTTATTCTACGTATTCTCATAACTGATTTGAGCTTTAATACACCACTTTCTTTCTATCTGCAGCCACATCTACTGTGGACATTTTTGGGAAAACGGGACGCACAGATAGACCGAAGCAGCGGGTTTCATCAACACAGCTCACATCTTCTGAACTGAAGCAAATGTTGAAGGCAGAAAGCGAATAGCCTATAGATTCGACTTCAGATTCTGGTATGACGGCGCCGTCCGGGTATTCAGATTTTAACGAACTTGACCAGTAGTTGCCGCGTAAACCGGCGTAAGGGCCAGCCCACCAACTCCCTCCGGCTTCCGGGAGGAAAATGGAACGGTCTGTATAACCCGCTATTTTGCTTGTTACGCGATATCCGTCAACTCCGTTCAGTGAGGTCCAAGTCCAGGTGCAGTTTTCTATCAATTCCTGAAACTCTTTCACTGAGGGCATGCGCCAACTGCCGCCCCACTTTATATGAGCAACATCATCCTCAGGACGTAGAATGGTTTTGTTGTCAACAATACCACATGAACTGATGTTGTTATATTTTGTGAGCGCCAAACTATTATCGAGTGTTAATGAATCCAGATTATTGCCTTCGCACCATTTGTAGGTTGACCATTTGTATGTTTTCTTAGTTTCAGTCTCACCCCAGGCATAGTATTCACCGTAGTCTTCAGGGGCATCGGCTCCTATATTACACGTAGCCCACATAACGCTGAGGCCAAGATCAACGTATTCATGCTGAACCTTATCCTGAGCAAACACGGAAACAGCAGCTGCTTGAAGCAGCAATGCTGACAATAGGACTAAATGCTTTTTCATATTCTTGGTTTTGTTGTTACTGGGACAAATGTAAGTATAGATAGTGTATCATAACAACAAATAGGCATTGCAAAACTGTTGCTTTAGTTCGCCACAGCGAACAGGGCGGCCCTCCGGGACCGCTCTCGCTCGCATACTCGCTTCGCCCCAATACGTTTTCTCACGGATTACGGGCAGACGGGACGGATGGAACGGCCTTCGTTGCGATAAGAGGCGTTGCCCATCGACGCATCACGACAGAACCAGATTCCGTTTGCGTGGTCCCAACCACCCATTAGGAAACTACCGCTCTCATGACTTAGTGTGCTTGACCAGTATACACCGTATTCCGGATACTGATGTAGTGTAGCTACTGCTACCGAGTCATTAAACGCATTGACTGGAAGGAATATCGAGTTGTTCTCATAACCCTCTTTCTTACCCGATACACGGAAACCTTTTACATCGTTCTCTGTTGTCCAGGTCCAGTTGCATTCCCGGCGCAGTTCATCCATCTCAGCACTGGTGGGGACCCTCCAGCTACCTCCCCACTTGACATGAGCCACATCATCCTCCTGGTCCAATACAGTCTTACTATCCTTATCGGAATACTTGGTATAATTGCCCCTGACTCCATCCACACTGAATTTATAGGTCGCATAACTGTATTCCGTCTTAGTATCAGTCTCACCCCAAGCGTATAGTCCGCCAACATCTTCGGGCTTATCGGCCCCTACATTACATGTTGCCCACTTTACACTCAGGCCCAGGTCAACATATACATTTTCCGGAAAGTAATCAACAATCTTTGCCACTACGGCCGTAATAGCGGGATCCAGGTCGCCTTTTCCGGCTCTCATAGTAATTTTGCCAAGGTCTTTGACGTTTTCGGAACTGAGTGTAAAGCTCTTGGAGGTATTGAAATGATTATCAGATTTAGCATGTAGAACATAGTTGCCGGCTTTAAGTTGACCGATGATGAAAGAACCGTTGTCATCAGTAGAACAACCGCCATAGAATGTAGTATCATTTCCTGTTATCTGATAAACTAATACCGCTGCAGAACTAATAGGTTCTGCTGTATCAAAATCCCAAACCGAACCTTTAACTGCATAATCCTGTGCAAAAATGCAGAATGGCATCAGTACCGATGCCAATACAAACAGAAGGACTCTCTTACTCATAATGCAATGCTTTTGGTTGCGTACTATCTAAACTGATATATGCTCAAATTGCGTCTTCTGTTAAACACGGTCTCTCATAATAATGCTTAAATCGCGCTGCCAGTCTGCACAGTACATCCAGCTCCTCTATGAGTCTGTTTTCTATCGGCAGCCACATCTACTGTGGGCATGTTCTTTAGTCCCTTAAGCGTGATGTCATATTCTGTTCTATCAATTGCAACCTTTATTGTTTCATGACCTATGTAGGATATCATAAGGAAATTGTTAGGGTCTGAAATTTTAAATGAGAAGAAACCGTTTTCATCAGTTGAATGATGTCCCACCAAAACTGAAACATCACCCACTTCTGCCACATAGGCGTTTTCCAACGGACCTTCTTCACTTTTGATGTAACCTGAGATAGTTGTTCCGGCTACAGGAGGGGTAAGCGGCTTGTCTGATACTACAGGTGGAAGGACAGTAAAATATTCCGGTCCATCTAATATCATTATCGGCAGGATAGGTGCAGCCGGTTTCATAGTGATCTCATAATAACTCTTAGTTATTCCATCTATCCACACAGACTCATAATCTTTACCGAAAACCAACACCTGGTTATCAGGGTTTACCAGACGTAGAGAGAACTCGCCGTTTTCATCAGTTACTGCTTTTGAGCAGACGCTGTCATGATAATCATCATAGAAATCAATCTCTTCAATATTGACACCGGCCATAGGCCCATCACTGTTACGGACAATGCCGCGAATCACATCACCTGCCTTGGGCTTATCCTGAGCAAACACGGAAACAGCAGCTGCTTGAAGCAGCAATACTGACAATAGGACTAAATGCTTCTTCATATTCTTGGTTTTGTTGTTTCTGGGACAAATGTAAGTATAGATAGTGCATCATAACAACAAATAGGCGTTGCGAAACTGTTGCAATCACTTAACGCCCTTATACTTCGCTGCCATTCTGCACAGTACATCCAGCTCCTCTATGAGTTTGGTTCGAAAACTGGGATCCTTCGGGGTACAGAAAAAGGCGGTCTTGATGACCGCCTTTGTTTATCTCAACAAGACAGTTGTGTTATTTAAACAAATCCGCAGGGTTAAGAGAGAGGATTACATATAGATTGAAAATTTTACTCAATGGAGTGAGCAAAATCACTCAATAAATCTAAAGTACCAAACAGAGCAAACCTTTTTTCGGTGGATAACCCAACGGTATTACCTGGACAGGACGCCTGAGTCAAGGCCGCGTATGGTCTTGAATGTCATGTTTCCTTCCGGATCTATGATAATTGCCACACCAGCCAGATAGTTGATCCACTTGCGGTTCACCCAGTAATGAAGGTCTACCTGTTTGTCCGATGCATATATGGCCATGGCTGTCACCATGTAGTCATGTGACACCAACACGTTAATGCGCTTCATACCCGGCAAGTGTGTCTTAAGCGAATCAATCCACTCTTTACTGCGCTCCTCAAGATCATAAAAACCTTCCTCATGACCTCCTTCATAGGCCCATTGTGACAGAGTTTCCCAGTTATCCCAGCCTCTCTGCCTTATTACGTTAAGATCCTTGCGGTACCAGTCACCGTTAAGGATACCCCACTCTTCATGTATGAACTCATCACCACGACCTATTGCAATATTCTCACAGGTCTGCTTGGTGCGGTCATAATCAGAATGTGCATAGAATGCCTGTTCGCCGTTCTTGATTTTCTCACCAACCATTCGTGCCTGCGCCTTTCCGTTCTCAGTAAGCAGACCGGCGCGTGAATAATCCCGGCCTCTCTCAGCATGACGTATCAGGAACACCACCTTTTCATTGGCTTTCAGTTGGTCAAACACAGTGGCAATATCATTAAAACCTATATCTGTATATGTAGCTTGGGCAAAACCTGTACCGCAGATAAAGATGGCGGCTAACATCAACAGTTGCTTTTTCATTTCCTTTATTTGTTTGATTATACCCTGCAAACTTATAAAAATTGGAACAACTGATATATTGTTCCCACCTTTTATTGTTTAGTTAGTCTCAGCGAACTGTCAAATTGCGACAAGTTCTTGACCGATAGCGTGTAATGTGGCGTATATTTCTTCCAAGCGGGCTTTGGACGGTTTCTTTGCTCCGCTAATATATTGTGCAAAGAGACTTTGCGATATACCCATTCGCCGGGCTACGGCCGATGCATTCAACTCGGGATGCGCAATGAACAAACGATAAAGCTCAGTATGGTTCTTGGGATAGAAGAAACCCTCATAACTAAGATCCTCGTCAATATCAGGCCAATGGATTCCTAATTTATCGGCCTTATAATTGGTCCTCTGCTCAGGCGTAGCAAACCTAAGACGTGGGTAATCGGCGTAATACTCACAGGCTTCGTCACCGTTCTTGGTGCGAATCCATACTGCATCGTCAGTGAGCCAGATCCTTTCTACTTCTATCATATTACTTGCATTTATTAAAGTATCTGTTCCAATGTTGGGCTATAACCTCCTGATTATCCTCAACAATTACAAATATAGGTAATTAATTTATTACCTTATGCTTTATAACAGTTTTTTTACTCAAATGGAACTGCTCTCTCTTTTTCCTTATCGGGAAAAAGACAGGCATCACAAAGACGATGGCTATCACCGAGAATAGCATGCCGCTCATTACGCCTATGGCAAAACTGAACCAGAACTGGCTGTCTCGACCGTCAAAAAGGAACGGGATGAGGCCAAGCACCGTACTCAGAATGGTAAGCATAGTGGGAACTATCTTGCGGTTGAAAGCCTTGATATAGGTCTTAAGGTCACGTCTGCCGATGGTTCCTGATATTGTATTGTACTCCGATGTCAGATATATGCCGGCATTGACAGTGATTCCGCACAGCATGATCATTGCTGCAAAACCGCCTTGATTAAAGCCCACACCCAGTATGGGATATGCCAGGAACATGCCAATAAAGCTAACCGGAATAAGTAAAACCACCACTAATGGGAACAGCAGGGATTCAAACAGGATTGAACAAATCATGTAAATAACCAGAATCACCACGAATATCAGGACCGTACGCTGTTTCTGAGCGCTCCATCCATAAGAGTATCCGCCGGAACCCACATAGAATCCCATTGGCAGACGCTCATTGAAACTCTTTGTCATATTATCAATCATACGGCTCTTGAGGTCCCACGACCCGATGAACTCATATCCTACAGTTATTACGTACTGCTGGTTGTTCCTCTGGATATTAAGACCCGTACGTCTCTTGGTAATGGAGCCCACATCATTAAGACGAGTGCTTGTGCTGTCTATCTGCACCATATCATGACGTATGTGCCACTGGTCATAATAATCCCTGTCGGCCGATACCAGTCGCACAGGCGTATAATTATGGCCGTCATAAACCCTACCCGTGCTGTTGTTGTACAGTTGCTCGCCCAGGAATGAGAAATATCGGTTCAGATTGGTTCCCTCACGGGCAATCTTCTCCTCATCAAAATCCAGATAGAACTCACTGGCTACATATGAGTTATAACCGTTACCTGAGAAACCGGCCTGACCGTTCACACGACGGTTAGCCTTTAGTGAGTCTATGAACTCCTCGGCATACCTGTACAGCAGATCATAATTGTAACCATATAACTGTATGGTATTTGACCAGCTTGTACGGTATACGCTGTTGCTCAGATACTGGTCATTCTCATCCAGCGACGGGATGTCCCAGACAGCTCCTCCGTAACGTATGGCTTTGGCCCAAAGCTGCTGCTTAAGCTGATGGGGAAAACCAGTTTTCTGATACTCTTTCCTGAAATGAATCTCTATCGATCCCGATGTACCTTGCAGATCTGTATAGAAATCACTTATCTCATCATACTGCTGGAGCCAGTTCTCCATCTCTTTTACAATCTCGTTGAGTTGCTGGACATTCTGTCCTTCATCCAGATTGGCATTAACTTGTAGTACCACCTCACGCTGTTCTTCATCCCGGTCAAATGACATTCGGTTGCGGGCATGTTTCTGGAACAAATTGAGCGAACCACCCAACGGATATTCAAACCACGCCTTGTTACGCTGATACCATCTGCTGCCTATTGTCTTGTTGTACAGACCTACCAGACCTCCTTTGGTTTTGTCTTCACCCTGATATGAATCCTTATGATGGACCTGCTGCGGCAGCAGTTGGACAGGCACTCCAAACAGGAACACCAGAACAACGATATATATCCAACGGTGATTACGTCCCCACACAGCCACACGTTCGTACCATGCCGTAATCCGAACCAGACGGCGCATACGTTTCATGGTGTTGTTTACCACACCCTTACCACCCAGCGGCATTTTCTCAAGCAGAGCCGGTACAAACAGGAAAGCTATGATCATGGAGAGGGTGAGATTAATCACAATCACCCAAATAAAATCAGTCAAATCTGTCCGGGTATCTTCAGGAAGGAAGAAAATAAGCATCAGTGCCGCAATGGTGGTAATAAGCGCACCCATAATAGAGAACATAACCTTTCTGTCTCCGTAATAGGTGTAATGATCCGCTATCACAATTGCCGTATCAATTATTATACCAAGTGACACCGTGATACCCGCCATTGAGTACAACTCTATATCCACTCCATACAACTTGTAGAATATGATTGCGCTTAGGATATTCACAGTAATGGTCAATCCTATAACTATCAGATAACGGAAACTGCGGCTCACTGCCAGCACAAACAGCAGCAGGATAGCAAGTGACATCACGGCACGGAAGAAAATCTTACGGATCTCATTACTCAGATACTTTGAAGCGTCATAATCCAGTCTTAAGGCATAATTCTCCGGAAGTGATGCGCTAAGTTCTTCCATTTTCTGCTTGGCGGCATCCGTTACAGTTATGGTATTGATATCCTCCTGAGCATAAACGGTAAGGCCTATTGTATTGAGGCCGTTAATTCTATTGTATGATCTGGGAGTCTGTTCCTGATATGTCACAGTGGCAAAATCGCCCAGATAGTAGAGACGCCCCCCTACTTTACTCACGGGGATATTCTCCATCTCCCCCTTAAGATACGGGGTCTTGAGACGAACCAGTAACAGTCGCTCATCCTGAATCTCCGTACCCACAATACTGTTCTGGAAATAACGGTTGAGCACCTGACTCAGACTGCCGGGATTCAGGCCCGCAGCTCTGAGTGAGTTTGGATCAAACGTAACGACCCACTCATACGGCATGGCGCCCGATGTCTCCACACCGTCCACACCCTCAACTCTGGACAGAGGTGTAACCAGATGATCCTGAGCATAACGCACAATCTCTGAAGCCGGCATATCGGCATTGATGGTATATGACAACAGACGTACCTTACCGCGTCCTCCACCGCCCGATGAACCGCTCACCCAGGGCTGTGACGTACCCTCAGGCAGTTTACTGCTTATCTGACGCAGACGAGTGGATATATCAAAACGTGTAGTCTCCATATTGGTACCCTTCTTGAAACTGAGTGATATATTACCACCGCCGTAATATGAATTGGCACTTATCCTGCTCACTCCGGCCACCGTATTGACAGCACCCTCTATGACCGATGTCACCTCACTCTCTATAACACGTGCCGATCCGCGTCCGCTGAAACCGATATTCAGGCTCAGATTCTCCCGCAAAGGCTGATACTGCACATTTAGCAATGGAATACATGCAGCACCTACCAGCATGAGTACAATCATTATGAGAATGATTGAAAAGGCGTGGCTCTTTCCTTTCCGGGCGTCGTTCATCGGTCAGATTTCTTGTAGATTACATAATATGCCAGAGGCACAAAGAATACGCTTACAAACGTACCTGCTATCATACCTGATATCAAAGCCAGAGAAAGCGGGTATTGCAGGTCACTGCCCATATCGCCACGTACCAGGAAGGGTGCAATGGCCAGGATTGTGGTGAGTGACGTCATCACGATAGCCTTTAGACGGCGGCTACCAGCCTCCAGAATAGCACGTTTTAGTCCGTATCCCCTCTCACGCAAACGGTTTATGGTATCAACTTTCAGTATGGAGTCATTGATTACAATACCGCACATTACCACCATACCTATCATGGACATAAGGTTCAGGGTCTCACCGAATAACCACAGTACACCCAGCACTGTGAATATGTCAATGATCAGCTCACTCAATATGATGAACGGCTGTACCAGACTTTCAAACTGAGCCGCCAGAATAAAGAACAGCAGCAGGATAGATATGACAAGCACTCCGCACAGTTCTTTAATCATCTCACGGTTCGAGAAATAGGTACCGGTAAAACTCACGTCAAACTGCTCATCGGCCCTTACCACCTTACGTATGGCATCCATGGTACGCCGCGCCTCCTTTCCCCTCACGTCAAGCACCAGCGGGTAGAATTCACCGTCCACACCCGATGATATGGACTTGAGGTCACGGTTACGAGTCTCCCTGAGCAAAATCTCAAGCGGAACACGACCTCCACGAGTATCGATATAACTACCCTGTATAAGGTCCTTGGCCTCTTTGGTTCCCACTCCTATCACCACCGGCATAGAAATATCGCCCTTAGAGATACGCAAAACGGAACTGGCATTCATGGAGTTCTTGAGGTAATTCAGGATCATGTCAAAACTCACATCATAAAGAGCCAGACGCTCAGGGTCAGTTACAAGTTCAATATACTCATTCCACTCAGCCGGCTGAATCTCATTTCCAGGCAGCACCGAACGTAGTGATGCCAGCAATGAAGTAAGCTGGTCAGGTTCAGGAGTGGAGCCGTCGCTACGTTTGATACGTGCCACCAGCGGAGCCTCACGGTCTGAGAACAGCATATCAAATATGTTGCCCGATGCCTGACTGCTGTGAACGGCATCGGGCCAGTTATTGCGGATATAGTCCGATACCTGTAACTCTATATCATCAATATTTTGTGTACTGCCGGCCTTGATATAGATGATTGCCTCTGACAAACCAATCTCACGGGTATGTGACAGTGCAAACTGCTGGGCACCGGTCATGCATGTATACTGCTCAACCAAGTCTGGGAACTGAGCAAGAATCTGTTCACAGCGACGGTTGTTCTCATCAACCGATATCCGCTGGTTCCACTCAATATTAATCAGAGTGTCGCTGTGTGACAACTCCGGCAGTTTCTGTTTGTCCAGTTTTACAAACAGAACTCCAATAAAGACAATAGCAGCACCGAATATACCCCACATTAAACCTCTACGGCGAAAGAACCAACTCAGGACAGTATCATAAGCGCCTGTCATGTTACCCACACTTATCTTGCTTATAAACCTGTTAGGCCTGAAACACGGCTGGTTCTTATAGAAACGGTAATAGAATACCGGGATTACCATGACAGAAACAATCAATGCCGATAACAGAGTAATGGTAACCGCCATGGCCTCATCATAAAACAAGGCGCCTGCAATACCACTCATAAAGATAAGCGGTATGAATATGGCACATGTCGTAAGCACAGAACTCAGCATGGGTGTAAAGACCTCCCGGGTACCATAAACGCAGGCATCCTGCAGAGGCTCTCCCTTGGTCCATCGCTGGGTAATGTTGTCAATGGTGATGATTGAATTGTCAACCATCATTCCCAATCCCAGAACCAGACCGGAGAGCGATATGATGTTGATAGAAATTTTAAGCACATAGAAGAACAGGAAAGAGAGTATCAGCGCGGTTGGTATGGTTATCACCACCAGCAACGGACTCCTTAAATCCTGCATGAAGAAGAAAATGATGAGACATGCAAACAGTGCACCGAACAACAGGTTGCGTACCATATTGTTTATGGAGTAGTCCAACAACTCAGTCTGGTCACGGGTAACCTTGAACTCCAGATCCGGGTAATCACGTTCAAAGGCATCAATAAGATTCCGGATACTTTCACGCAAAGAGGCCATACGGGCATCGGTACGTTTTATGACAGCAAGCGTCACGCACTGCTCACCATCACTCTTAACCATACCCTTTACACGCTGCTGCTCCTCACGGACCTCTGCCAGGTCCTTAATCTGATAGGTACGTCCTCCCAATTTCAGCCATACGTTCTCAACATCTTCACGCGTAACCACGCTTGACTCAAATCGCACGTCAAACCTATACTCACCGTCACGTATTGACAGGCTACCCAGGTTCACGTTTGCACTCCTTATGGCATTGCTAAGCTGGTTCTCATCAGTACCTATGGCACGCAGTTTCTCCATATCGGGAATAACCAGCAACTGCGGGAACACCTGGCCCGATATATCCACCATTGCCACCTCAGGTATCTGCTCAAGACGTCGAACAATCACCTGACGGGTAAAATCACTCATCTCCATAAAACGCTGGCTGCCGGTATTCTGTCCCTTCTTGAGTGACACATTAATGAAGAATGCAGGAATATCAGTGGCACTGGCGCGGGCTATCATAGGACGTTCCTCGCTCTGAGGCCAGCCCGCCGTTCCACGATCCACGCGCTCGTTCACATCAATAAAAATGTAATCGGCATCGGCACCATACTCAAATGTCATCTGTATCAGGCCGCTGCCATCCTTGGCTGTACATGTGATATCCTGCAGATGAGGCACCTGTACAAGTTGAGACCTGAGCGGAGAGAGCAGTATGTCATTCAGTTCACGTGCACTGCGCTCGGGCGATGTCACCTGGACCGTTATCTGAGGAATGTTAATATCCGGTACCAGTGATACCGGCAGTTTGCGTATGGCCGCAATACCCAGGACCATGACCGCGATCAGAACCATGGTCACCGCAATAGGGCGGTTTGTCAATCCCTTGAACATATCATTCCAGAGCTACCTGGGCACCGTCACCCAGATTAAGATTACCGGTTGTGATTACAAGATCACCTTCCTTCAGCTCTGCGCCACGGTCCTTATTTGGCTCCACCACATGCTGGGTGGTGTTTGACATAAGCACATTGACGTATGTCCACACAGCCTGACCGTCCTCAAAACGGAACAGCACATCCATATTGTCACGTATAACCACTGCGCTTTTGGGAACCACCAGCTGATCCGGAATGCTGTTCTCAATCGTAATTCGCACATTCATTCCGTCCATAACCACATCAGATCCCGGAACCTGGGCCGTAACTGCAATCTGACCGTTCTGGTCAACAGTAGGATTGATAGACAATACAGACCCCTTAAGCACCACGTCACTATCCACAAAAGGAGACACCAGCACCTGCTGTCCCACTTTGACAAACTTATACTCGGTTTCCAATACGTTGAAACGCACCAGATAACGGCTGTCATCAATCAGTGTACACAACTGACCGCCGTTCTCATGAACACGACCCTTCACACTAGCCACCTTCCCGCTGAAAGGAGCCTTAAGGTCACACTGCTTGAATGTGCGCTCAGCATTGGCAAGAGCCATACGCGCATCCAGGAATCCTGTATTTATATAAATCACACGTTTCTGTTCAGTAGGGATTGAAGCTGTATCCGCTAGTGTGTAGCCATAGTCCAGCAGGCGGTCAGCCAGATTCATCTCGGCCTTGTCAAAAGCCAGTCGGGCCTGTTCCAGTTGCCTGCGTGGCTGCTCCTTGTCAAGTGATGCCAACACCTGCCCTTTCTGCACCTTCTGTCCGTCACGCACATTAATTTCAGCTATCGTACCCTGTGCCGCAAACTGCACTGTCACCTTACTTTGAGCCTCCAGCTTTCCGTTGCAAACCAGTTGTTTGTTGAATATCGAGCGCTCCAGCGGAGCCACCGTCACAATGTTCTTCTCGGCATTATAATTGCCACGGGCCATCTCGCTAACATCGGCCTTGGACTCATTGTCTTTTTTCTTACAGCTGCATATAAGGAGTGCAGTCACAGCAAATATCATTATAACACTAACACGTCTCATATAATTCTCAATTTTCAATTACCCCTCATCTAACCATTTTATCAAACTCCGCACTGATATCAGTACCTGTAATGTAGTCGTAAAGAGTAGCCTTACGTATTCCATAATAGCTACTCCAGAATCCCGCCACCTTGCCAAGATATGAGCTGATGGCACTGTCACGCTTATCCTTAAGCTGGTCCAGCTGAGTCATGGTCATACTGCCGCTTCCAAAATTACGGAGAGCCAGATCATAGCTCTCATCGGCCAGTTCAGCAGCACGTTTTGCAATCTCACACTGGCTACGCTGGTCATTGAAAGTCATGACCTGGGTATAAATATCCTGACGGAAATCAATCATATTCTGCTCCAGACTGTTACGGGTGGTCTGCGCCTGAGCCTCGGCCATACGTACTCGTCCACGTCCCTGTCCCCAGTCCAGAATAGGGATGTTAAGCTGCACGCCTATCACCTCCTGATCCCTAAGCTGAATAAATGTATCATTGAAAGTATCGGCCGATCCTGACATACCGAATCTGGCATTGAACTGGGCCGATAAACCACGGTTGGCCTTGGCACGAGCCACACTCTCCTCTGCCTGGCTGTATTGCACATCCTGTCTGAGCCTGAACGATGAATTCTGCAACGCACGCTCCAGCACATCTTCATAGTCAAGTGTCACATCAGGTATCTCATAATCTATAATAAGGTTCAGCTCCGTGTCCTCCTGATAACCTATATATGAGCACAAACTGTTCATATTGGTGCGCAGGCTAACACGGCTGGAACTCACGCTCAAAGAGTCATTGAGTACTCGGACCTCAATCTGCATCAGCTGGTCACGGGTTATTGTCCCCATCTCAAAACGGGTCTGGCCGGCCTCAAACAGGCGTTTCCCCTCCTCAAAACTCTTTACGGCACGCTCATAGTTCTCCTTGGCGCTCACGCAATTCCAGAACAGCCTTATTGTAGTCTGGCTCAGTTGCTCCATATTCTCAATATATTGTCGTTTGGCAATCTCATACTGTTTGGGTTGGGTCTTCTTGTCCCACTTGAACTGGTTGAATCCCCACAGGCTCTGAGCGTAAGACAGATATATGGGCTGTGCCACATAAGTGGTAGCGCGAACCGGACTGTACTGGTCCAGACGTGACAGCTGTGTAGACAGTGACACCGTACCACCGGTCCACGGAATATTCTGACGGAAATTAAGAGTCACGTCATTGTTCATGTTATACTGCGCTCTGTAACTGATGGCACCAGTATTGTAATCCTGCAACGCCACCAGTGAGCGGTTAAACTGCGCCAATCCGGCACTCAGGTTAAGTGACGGCAACAGTTGTGCTTTGTATGACCGGTAACTCCAGTATGAAGCCGCAAAACTGTTTCGGTTACTCATGGCCGATATAGAGTGCTCCTGCGCCAAATCCATCACATCCTTCATGGTAAGTGTACGAGGCCCTATGATCTGCCCCCAACACAATGAATGCGCCATCAACACAGGCAACAACAGCAGAGTTTTTAGAAAAGGTCTATTCATAATAAATAGGTTTTGTCAATTAATCCGTTTTAAGTCTCAACGTTAAGCGTAGCATAGCTATCACCTGGCACGTCCCGTTACTGCAACGGTAAAGAAATCTTCATATCCATCAGCCTGAACATAAATGTATTTATGGAACTCTCCCGGACTATCAATTGCCACTTTTACATTCAGTTGTCCGCGCTCACCAGGCTTAAGGTCCATCACATCAGTACTGACAGTAGTACATTCACACTCAGGTATAAACATCAACTTTAAAGTATCACCACTGTTATTACGGAACTTAAACTCAGCACTGACCGAGTCCCCAACCGCAGCTCGCCCTACATTGACCTTATCATGCCGGACCTCCACAAATCCTGCATTGTAATAACAACCTGACAAACACGTCAGGCATATAAGTGCGATAATCTGTTTTTTCATATCAGTATTAATTTTCTGCAAACACTTGATGAGGATTATTCCTCATCTTCTTTCCGCCTACAACACCTATAATGAAATCTTCTGGTATGAATCCCCAATAGCGGGAAATTCTGGACCTAACAACAATTAAAAATGAATGAACGCTTTATGCCTTACCACCACTCTATCTCACCATTCTCCTTAACAATGAAAGGACGCTCGTTTTGACCACGGGTATAATTACGCATCCAAAGTAGAGTATTGAGAGGTATATCATCATAATGTAAAGAGTTTCCAACAGCTTTCTGGTAACCCAATGAGCGCCATATCTTTCCGTCAAAATTAAACAACTCGTATTCATTGCCGGGACAAACGTCATTGTCATCACTTCGTGGCGAGACACTAACGTACCCTACATTAATGGGGTTACCCATATCCATCCCAACCCAGTTTCCATTAGGTTGGTTGATTTCAAAATTCGATAACAGGTTTCCATCATATGCACGTTCTATTGCATCCTGACCAGCTTCCGGATTAGCTATTCCTTTACGGTTCAGTCTATTTCCATCTCTATCATAAAATGATATCTCAGATATACTGCCCCAAGAGCCATCGGGAGTCAAATAGCGCCAGTAACGATAAGGACGTCCGGCATTCAGTTCTATCTTGTCCGGAATATCCGTTCGTTCAATTTTATAAAGAGTTATCGCATCCCTAAAGTCAGGAAAATCAGAGCATTGAACCTTTCCGCCCAATATGCGGCGGCGCATATCAACAACATTATATGACTCATAATACTTACGGCGCAGATCACGGCTAACAGTAATAGGATTATCATCATTACTTATGTATTCAATCTGTCCGCTCTTATGCAGTATGAACGGACGGCTTATAGGTATCAGTTTAGTGCCGTTATAGCCCAATGCAATATAGAGCATATTGCGTCCCATCTTTTTAAAACAGGCCTTACCTCTTTTAAGGGTTCCAAAATCCAATATTCTCCATTGCGGACCACCGGCATTGACAGCCATCGCTATATATGCATACTTCTTGTCAACAAGCTGTCCTGACAGCATCTTATCAGTCTCTACTTCTATATCAGAGACTACATTATATTTATCAGTTACATCCTGTAGGCAGACTTCAAAAGGATGTACATATTTGGCTGTATTGCGGTATTTGACAACGTCATGATTAATAGTATAAGTATGACGCCATACTTTTGGTATGCGTTCATATGGATAGAACTGCATACCGGCAGGCATTATCAATGAGTTGATGGTTACCTGTTCACGGCCGCGGTCATCAAGGAAAACATACCAACTGTGACCATCACTGTTGCGGCCCCAGGTTGGAACCTGATCTACAGATGCTGGCAGCCCTATGCTGCGGAACACAGCAGTTCCCATTATGACATAGTCCATGCAACTTCCATATGTCATACGCACCCAAGTATCGGCACTACGCATAGGAATACTACCACGGTCTTCCCATATTACACGATGTCCAATAGCAGATTGCTTACTATGTATCTCGTTACGTACAATCTCTATTGCTCCGTAAATGGTGTTACGTTGATCTTCCGGATCTGTTACTGTACTGATACTGTCGCTATAAAATTCAGATAGTACATCACGCCAATTATCCAGGCTTTGTAGTTCTGTAACTTTATATGGCAGTATCCAATCACGGAAATCTTCAAAACTCAGATGCTCGGCCCAAGGCTTGGTACTCCACTGGTTAAAAGCATGGTCAATATTGTAAATCAGATAATCCGCAGTCATTACCTCTACGTCAGATACAATATTCCTTGTGATTCCGGCAAACTGAGTGTCGCCAATCCGGCGTAATGTATCGCGCTGCCAGTCTGGACTGGGGCCTGTACCAAGAATCTCCAAAGCCTTGCTGTAATAGCTGTTAATAGCGGCAGTGTCACGATATGAATAGTGAGCCGGCATGTTGGATATGAGGTACTTGGCAGCCTTGAGTTTAAGCGGATCCTTATCCTCTGTACGATAGTGGCGCAGAACGGTTTTAAGTTCTGATCTGTTATCACCCGCTGCTTTCAGGGCATAGTAAAGATATATGTCATCCTTACTACATCCGCTGAAAGCAATCAGTGATAAAGAAACAAACAAAAAGAAAGTTGATTTGAATAATCCGGTTTTAATCATAAGGAGTTGTTTTTCCATTTATCAAGACTAGGTGAACTGAGAGTGTCTGCGCTCACGTACTCAATGCCGGAATCTTTGTGCAAGATAAATGGTTCAATTATTGGAATTAGTTCTTTACCGTCATATCCCATGACCTGATAGAGAACCTCTCTACCCATATCATGAAATTGAGCCTTACCGTGCTTGATAACACCAAAATCAACTATTTGCCAAGGATTCTCTTCATTACGCACGGCAGATGCTATATATACATATTTATCCTTGAGTTTTCTCCTTACAGAACTCTCAACAGGAATTGACAGATTACTTGTCAGGAAATATTGTGATGTCACATCTTTCTTACCAAGTTCAAACGGATACTGATACCTGGCTTTCTTTCTGTATTCCCTGCGTTCAGGGTTAATGGCATATGTATTACGGAACACCTTGGGACCACGCTCATATGGGAAGAAACTACCTCCTATCATTGTGGCCATATCCCACTCTGATGTTAGTTGTTCACCACGATCCGAATAAATCACAAACCAATGAGTGGCCGCTGTACCCCGGCTACCTACTGGAGTCTCGTCTAGAACCGCCGGTACTCCTGCACTACGGAATATCAGAACCGCGGTCCTGGCATAATCAGGAATATCACCATATGTCTGAGTGGCCAGCAGATGGGCATTTATAAGCGGCAAACCGGCACGAGAGTAGAGGCCGTAACGGTTAAGACCATTGTAAGCATCATTGCGTAGCATATCGGCAACAGCTATGGTTGTGTTATATTCCACATCATTCCTTACGGGGTTTTCCAGACCTTTGCCAAAATGAGCAAGTAAGGTGTCACGCCATGAGTCAAGTTCCTGCAGTTCTCTTACCTTATATGGCAAAAGCCATTCCAGATATTCATCAAATGTAATCTGGCTGGCCCACGGACAGGTACTCCACCGGGCATATGACTTATCTATGTTGTCTATAAGAAAACCTGCCTTTATAACCTGTGCATCCGGTATGATATGGTTAGGCAGGTCACTGTATTTGCTGTCAGTTATTTCCAGTAAGCTGTCACGCTGCTGTTCTGGGGTTAAAGACCTATTTGTAAGTATATGGTCTGCGTAATCATAATACTCACGGATCTCATTTCCTGCATAAGAATAATGGCCTGGCATATTCTGTATTAAAAACTCAGCTGCTCTTAGCTTATCCGGATTGGGATCATCAAATCGATAATGGTCCAGCACGGTCTCCAACTCTATTCGGTTGGAGCCGGCTGAAACCAGAATCTCATCTAAGCATGAGACTTGATTACATGCAGTCACCACGACTGTTGCAGCAAACAAGGAAATCAAATGAAGATCTTTCATCTCCCACTTCAAAAAATAAATAACCTAAATAACTGAATTAATTTTATATTGTATGGAATAATCTCCGTAATATTTATTACCGTCTGATAAAGACAATAATCGGCCGTATGTTTCCGATTCTGATGATACATTCATCAAAAGGAAGTTTCCTGAAGAAGTTTTATTCATATGCCCCATTTAAGTGATTAGGTTCAGTGCAAAGTTATGGCGTCACACTAACCACACCAAAAAAGTAGACAATAATAAGTCTGACAAGGCATCTTATAAATGTCTGGAGTTCAGTGTTCTACAAGAGATAGAGTATTTTGTTTTCTGACAAGCCAAATCACGGCTTAAAATAGAGCCATTTTTCTGCAAGAATCACCAGATATCAATCAGTTTACTCCACAAATCCTCGGAGTATAGCTTTACTTTCTTTAAAAGCCTTGACTTGATCTGATAGACATTCTCTTGTGATTCGTTAATAATAAGACCTACAGATTTTGATGACAAACCGGCAACGGAGAATCTGAACAGATTCAGTTCTTTTTCCGTAACACCAATCTCCTTTTTTGAAAGACTGACAATAACATCATCATAAGACTCATTCAGAATCTCATCCAGTTTCTTTATGTTATCTGGCGACGTATAATTCTTAATCAATCCTTTTACTATAACCTTAAGATGCTGCTTAGTAATTTTGTTAGGACTATCCGAATCCAAATAAACCGCATACAAGCTATTAGATATATCATAATGTTCACGCAACTGACGGTTGACTTCTAACTTTAACTTCTCAATCTTATGCTTATTCATATGATTGGCTGCTGTCAACTCCTCAACAACAGAAACTGAATCATACAATCGTTCCTGTATGTGTTTTTTCTTGTAATGATAGGTTACCAGCACTATTACGATTATGAGTGCAAATATCAATACACTAAGAATCAGAGTAGTACGGGCATTCCTGCTTTTAAGTTGCTCATTCTCGGCAAACACACGATATTGTTCATTCTGAACACCTAGAATGGGTTGACTGAAAAGGTCAATATAACTTTCATTCTGAAGTGAAACGTATTTATGATATCTGTCCAGAGCCTCTTCGGTCAGACCTCTATTACTGGCAATTGATGAACTTATAAAGTATAGGTTTATAGAATCTGATTGTGACAATTCACAATTCCAGGCTTTTTGCAGATATTCCTCTGATTTAGTATAGTCATGAATCCTATTGTAATACATGGCCAAAAACTCCAGATATTCCAGTTTATCCAGATTCTTTTCGTCACTAGCTACATAGTCTTTGTACAATTCCGAATAATCAATAGATGAATCATTAAGAAATAACGAGCAAAACATCTTGCTATATTGACATGCTTCTAATAGTTCATGATCGTTATTCGTAGCCCATATCTCAACATTACCTAATAATGAATCCCCCACACTGAAATTACGCAGGTTTATCTCGCATACAGCAATATCATACAGTGCATAAAACTTGTGTACAACCTTTCCTGCATTATCATAACATCCTGCAGCCTTCTTATAATACTCCTCAGCACGATGACAATCATATGATTCATCAAAAAGATCTCCCAACTGAGAGTATAAAAGTCCTTTCCAATAATCATTATCTATCCTGTCTATCAGCAATTCTGCCTGAGCCAACGCCACAGCTGCATCGGTAAAGCGCTGGAGTTCACAATTAACACAACCCAGATAGTAATAAGACAGAAAACGGTAATCAATATCATTGCTAACAGAATAGTGATGAACAGCTGACATGATAAGTGAATCACTGGTAAAAGAATTATAATTCTTGAATTGTGATTCAGTATACAATAGAGCGTACCTGGCACGACGTTCCTTGCCCAAAATGGCCCCAGGATCTATCAGGCTTATTAAAGAATCAGCAACCTCCAAATTGTCATCCATTAAAGACTCCGCTTTATCCAGAATACGATCAACCGCCCTTCCGCCACGAACCAAACCATCATTTGAATGACTACACCCTGTTACTGTATACACCAATAGGAACGCAACAGCAAAAACAATTGGAGAGAGTTTAAAAAATCTATTGCAACTCATAGACTATGAGCAATTTAGCCAACAATAAAAAGCACTGAATGTTGTTATTGTCCGTAAAAGTACAATGAAAAGGTCAAACACACAAATTGTATTATATTTGCACTCAAATGAAAGAGTACATAACACTTAGAAAAGCCCTACCAACCGATGCGCTGTTCATAGCTCAGAATGTGTTACGGGCTCTTCACATAGAGGAGACCAATCCGGAACATATTAATCATCTGGCCATGATAAGCAGCCGACAGGACACTCTCTACAGTTGGAGAAATGCTGTAATTGCATTGTATGATGGCGTTCCAGCTGGCGTAATGGTAGCCTACGATGGTGCCCGATACCGCAAAATGCGTGACATCACATTCCCCATGATCCGAATGTACGTTGGAGACCACTACCAGCAGATGGATAATGAGACCGGTCCTGGTGAATTCTATCTTGATTCACTGGCCGTGTTACCGGAATACCGCTGCAAGGGAATTGCTTCTTCACTGATAAAAGAGATGTTCCGTCTAAAAGATGCCGCAGGCATCCCCTTAGCCACCATCGCCGTAGATCCAGACAATAATGCGGCGTATCGCTTGTATCTTGCGAACGGGTTCTGTCTCGCAGGCTCCATATCAGTATTCGGAACCACCTATCACCGTCTTGTTTGTCCATAGTTAATGTATGCTAATACTATTTCATTTTCTCGGAAAACTAAAATCACTTACGATTCCAATTATGAAATCCTCTGGAATGAATCCCCAATAGCGAGAATCATATGAATCCATTGCATTATCTCCCAAGGCAAAGTAATAGTTTCCTTTAAAAGTATATTCTCTCAAAAAATCATCCAAAGGTTCCTGTGTTTCATACTCTATCACCTCACAATACAAGTCACGCGAAAAATCGTCCAAAGTAACATTTAAGCCTTTGGCCGGAACTATTAATGGCCCCCAATTCTTTATGTTCCACTTATGCTGATTAATGGGAATTACATCATAGCACTGATTCCAAATAAAGATGCTGTCAAACATCCATCTTAGTTTCTCCTGTTCCTCTACAACACCAACAGGTCTTAGCACCTTATCATTCCAACAGTGTCCATCTACTGCCCCAATCCTATCACCAGGTGTCCCCAGCACTCTCTTGCAGTACACTTTGTCTTTTTTCATTTCTATGGTATTACTCCACTTTTCCATAGGAGCATTAAATAGTACCATATCACCAGCTTTAATGTCACGAAAGCCATATAGGCGGAATACCTTATCATTTGTATTACCTATGTGAAAACGAGGACCAAAAAGCAATTTATTAACAAATATGCACTGACCGGGTTGAATGGTTGGTGCCATTGATTGAGAGATTATATAAAAATAATCAAACATTAATAGCTTTACTAGGACATATAATACTATGCCAATGACTACCAAAATAATAGCTATCTTCTTGTTCTTATTAGAATTACTCTCCATTTGCAAGGCGTTTAATAATATTGTGATATTCAATTGTAGTAGCTGATGGTATTTTGGGTTTAAACTCATCCGAGAATAATGAAATCTTTGATAGCTTTTCCTTATCATCAATCTGATAATATAACTGAGCTAAATATAGCAACGGAGTAATCCTATTGGGAACCATCATAAAGGATCGAATATATGCTTTTTCTGCTTCAACATATTTTTTATCTCTAAAATAGTTATGTCCGATTTCCTGCCAAAATACTGGATTACTACATAATGCAGCACCAACATGTAAGATAGAATCACTCTTTTCATAATACCCCAGTTTACTCAAAGAGACACCATATTCGTATAGTAAACTTAAATTTGACACTCCACTATCAAAGAATTCCTTACAATATTCACTAACCATTTTATATTCTTCATTTTTGAAAAGAAATGTGATATCCTCATTATGCTTATTATAGTCTTCGATAACTCTAATTTGAGGTAATTCAAGTAATAGAAAAGAACCTAACAATAACACTTCAAAAGAGTTTACTATTGGTGGAGTCCAAGAAATCCACTTTTTAGAATCACAATTATCGAGACTACTCGCTGCTCCAATAAAAATAGACAAGAGTAAACAATAAATAGGAAAACAATGTGGATATGAAAATTGTGATACCAAGAACAACGAAAACAAACCATACCCTAATGGACTAACCTTTTTGATTAATATAATGATAGCCCTGATAATAATGTATAATGCCAAAAGCATTGCGACTGGACCAAATTCGACTCCTATTCGAAGTATCTCATTGAAAGCTGTCATTGGTGTGCATGCTCTATTATTGTTTTTTAAATTGCTTGATATTACATAATCAATATCAACTTCTTCCTTGCCATTGCAATAATAACTAAACTGCTCATCACCAAAGGCGCCTGCATAACTATCAACTCCACATCCCCATATGCCATTATGGCAAATTGTTCTTATTGCTATTTTCGACATATAAAAACGTCCATCTGCAGAAGGTTTCTTTATAACATATAAAACAGAAAACAAAAGAATCAACACAAATGATATAGATGCAATATGTTTCCTAAAAAAATGAGAATAATTAGAAGTAATCACTAAGAAACATATTGTAGGTACAACAATCGACAACAAAGCAAGTCGACTCTTAGATTGTAAAACAAGGAATAAGAACAAGCACAAAATGGTATAACCTATTACTCTTAAGGCTCTTTTTGTTTGTTTTGAAACAATTATTATAAGCACGCTACAACTGATAGACAACAAGCAAGCAAATATATTTGGATTCATCATCGTGCCAACAGGAAAAGGAGCTCCTTTGCATAATTGTGTTATTCCCAATATAGCTTCTTTCAATGAAAAAAGAAATAGTAATAATATCGTAACTACAAAGGAGGTTTTATGACAGTAACGGAAAGACAGTCTTGATAACGCATAATAAAAGAATATTAAGACATTGGACCTTATTCTAATGTCTGAAAATAATTCTATAACGTTAGAGTAGCTTCCATGAAACAAATGGCTAGTAATCTCCCAAAATAATAGTAGTAGAATTACTAGATCGATTGACCCCTTTCTAATAATTGTATTCAAGAAAGGATAACTTCTATTTTTAAATACATTAGTAATACTCATTTCTTCTATGCTTCAGGTAATTAAGACATTTTTCCAGTTGATATTTATCACTATCAGTATTTTTAATAAGATATGTCATAATAATATTTCCCTTTTCCAAAACTAGTAGTAACCTATTATTATAGCCCAACAAAGAAGAAAGGGTGTTTTTGTAATCAATCAATATGTCAAATGGAAAGTTTACGTCTTTGATATCATTCAAAATAACAGTTTCCACATTTCTATTTTTGGGAGAAAAGACAACCATCATACAACCCTTAACGCCCAAAATACTTTCACAACGATCATTAAAGTGCTCGTAATTTGACAAATGCACCAATTCACATGGCGAACACTCTGTTGAATCTATCCATAATAGTATTGAAATATCATCAAAAGTCAAACTATCAACAACTCTTATCTCATTATCTTTTACAATTAGCAAACTATCACAAAACAATGTTTTTCCAAGTAATTTTTTTTCAACAGTATTACTGAAAACACATGAAGAAAAAAAGACCATAGCAAGTGTAATTAATGGTAATATTCTTTTAATAATAGTTCTTATAATCATATTATTATCCTACAATAAATCCATCTTTATGAAAATCATATCTCCTGCCGATATATCCTGTTCTAACACATACTTTTTTAGTTCATCGTAAAAAGTTTTTATCTTCTCATCAAATAATGATTCGGTTGAAGATAGAATCTGATATAAACTAAATGGAATACAACCATAAACAGTATTATCATTCACACATAATCGAGTAAATGAAAACCAAATATATTTCCATATATCTAATGTCGTCAATTCTGGAACTAATGATTCAACAAACATATTATTTGGTCTTATTATAGTTCCACAAGCATTAATAGTCTTATCATATAACAAAGACGAATACGTATTATTAAGATAATAGTTTACTATTATATACTTATCAGTTTCAAACAATCCTGAAAAAGAGTGCGTGAAACCCTCTGAAGCTATTTTGCCAGAAATCTTAGGATCCATTAAATCAAATCCTGATATTTCGCCAAAGTAATCTTTTGGCATTTCTTTGGATGACTTAAAACGGTATGTAGATTCCACACCATTCTTAGTAAAAGAAAACAGATGATAATTATGATTTAACATAAATCTAAGTGTATCATGATACACATACGACATATCTGTCCGGCCTACAGTTGCATTATATCCAACCAAATATTGCGGTAGAGTTAAATAGCTTCTTATTCTGTTCCCATTTTCATCAAAAATGATACAATAGTTTCCATCTTTATCATTATCCGTGAAAATTGAGAGACCAAAATATGAATTGTCTAGATTGTAAAGTTTGTCAGCAGTTATTTCAGAACGATTTAAATATGAACAGAATTCACCATCTTTTGTATAACGTAATATTCGACCTAAGACCTTGTCAAAAACCATCAATGTATCATTATTCAAGAAGAAATTGCCAACATTAATAACCTCTCCACGACCTCTGCCTTTTATTTGTTTTGAAAATAGTAAATTGCCGTTTTTCTCATAACCTATCAGATAATAAGTCTTGTCAGTCAAAAAATAATACCTATCATCCGTTGCAATCATTTTAGGATAGTTAAGATATACCCAACTATCCTCTGTATTCAAATTCAAAACAGAAATATCACCAATTCTGTCTATAATATCAAAACTATTGGTTGTATTCTCTATATCTATTACTTGCTTAGTTTGATAATTATCAAAATCGACACTTCCCTTATTAGAACAAGAAACAACTAATGACAAGAAGAATACTGAAGTGATTATTTTTTTCATACGATATGTTGTTAGTTTATTTATTTGTTTGGGGCCGAAGCCCCAAACAAATATTAATAATACATCAATTCTGGGACCACAGGCAACATTGTACCATCAGGAAGGAAAGCCCCAACAAATCTCATCTCGCAACTACTATTTGTATGTTCTTCACACCATTGTTCTCTAATCTGGATATCAGTACTAAAATTATATCCATACGTATCATTGAATTCTTCTGCAGAAAGAACCCTACTAGTGAGAGACGTCTCAAAGAATATTGCCACTTCTTCATCACCAATCATTTTCCAACCAAAAAATGGAGATATTGCATATGCCACATTGGCATTTGGATTAAAAAAAGCCTTTAAGGTCTCTATATGAACAAACGTAAAAAACAGCCCAATGATAGTTATTAATAAGTGTTTCATTTTCATTTGTGATACCATTATAATTTGCGTTTAAAACGGGTTACTATAGACCGTAATTACTTGACCATTCGGTTTTACTACAGACAAACCGGTCATGCATAGAGGACATAAATTATCAGTATCCTCCTCACAATGTGTATCAACAATTACACAAGCATTTAAAGCCTCATATGACATTCCAAGTTTGGCTTGTACTTTTGGAACAGTTAATCCAAAATTACCTTGCCACTCACTGGGGGTGTTATATGTAGTTTCGGGATAAAAATTATTAAGCGCTACGTGTTCATTTCCATCTGTACCATTTATATATGTAATCGATGGATCTGCATACGCTGTATTGTTACAAAATAAAAAAGCATCTTTCACAGAGTCTAAGCTTGTTACTGTTATTGCTGCTGCAAGTAAAGTAAATATAAATAGTTTATTTGTCTTCATAATTATTGATACGTTATTAGTTTACAGTTAGTTGTCAGTGTAGTTCATGAACGACACTTAATAATATTTGAACATCTATAATATGAATTGAGAAACAAAAGGCTGAGCCTATTGTCTACAATAGTCTGAAATGCTCAAAAAGAAAAACAATCCCAATAATTCTACTATCTTTGCATCATCCAGGTTTAAGGTTATACATTAGACTTGGATTGGGAAGGGAAATGGCAGAGTAACTTTGCAAGGGTGGCACTGCTATTTTCCCTTCTCTTTTTCAAGTCCGTTTACATTCTCAAAGTTTTCAATCACATATCAGGTCAGTAATTAACTGTGAATAATGAATCTGGATTGAGCGATTTGGAACAGATACCTTGGAGCTTATCCGTCCAAGCGCTCAATCAGACTCAAGGTATAATACGCATGTCGTGTTATTCAATGGCATATAAGATTCTGTCATCAGATAATGCATCCAACAACAAACTATCTAAACCTATATCATTCATCATGATATATTTCCAGCCGCCCGGATCAGGGCCTACACAATCTAAAATGTGGCCCTGACCGGTACGGATGGCCGAAACTGGATTGTTACGGTTGTGTTCTTCAAGTGGCACAAATTCATTTGATTTAGGTAATAATTTAATGAAGTGGGAGATACCCGCGCACCGAATGTGCACAGGCTGAAAGAATGAAGAATTAATGGCCTCATGGTCTAACGGATTCCTTGAATCCCGACCAGTTTTTAGTTTAAAAACAGTTTCTTCTCTTTTGTAGAAAAAAACCGCAAACAAAGCCATCAACGTTTTGATGGTAAATTTCAACATTGGAATACCAATTTGATATTAGTTTATATTAAAACAAAAACACACGCCTATTAAGTCGATTACTCCTTAAAAAGCATGCGTTAATTATACCGTGACAAATGTATTCAGCAATTTTCTATAATGCAACTATTTTGTGGATTTTTTTTTGAAAAAACTCAATATCAGCCTTTTTTTACACGAAATATACAAAAGTAAGTGTGTATCTTTGAAGAAATAATAGTCTTATCATGGCAGCAAACAAGATGGCGTCATTGGCCAAAGATACGGCCATTTACGGAGTTAGCAGCATAGTAGGCAGGTTCCTCAATTACCTGCTTGTACCTATTCATACCAAATTCATTAATCCGGAGAGTGGTGGTTACGGAATTGTAACGGAGATGTATGCATGGGCGGCTCTTTTGTTTGTTTTGCTCACCTTTGGTATGGAAACCACCTTTTTCAGATTTGCCAGCAAGGAGGGTGAGAATGAATCGATGGTTTACAGTACTGCTCTACGACTGGTTGGCGGTGTAGGATTACTGTTCCTGATATTGGTATTCTGTTTCCTTGGCCCTATTTCTGGATTGCTGCATTACTCCAATCATCCGGAGTACGTAGCATGTTTTGCCATAATTGGAGCTCTTGATGCATTCCAGGCCATACTGTTCAGCCGTCTGCGCCAGCAGCATCGTCCCATCAAGTTCATGACACTCAAAATGGCCTTTATTATACCTAACGTTCTGCTTAATATCGCCGTATTCTGGCTCATGCCCAAGTTGTTTGGTACGTTCCCGGGATTGGAGGATATATATATAAGGTTCAACTATGGTGTAGGACTTATATTCTTTGTAAATCTGCTTTGCACATTCTGCGTTACTTTTGGTTTCATTAAGGAACTAAAGGGCATATCGTTTGGTTTTGACAGAAAGCTGGCACGACGCATGTTGGCTTATGCATGGCCTATACTTTTATTGGGATTGGTGGGAATACTGAATCAGGTATTTGACAAGATCGCATTCAAACATATAGTAACAGATCAGGATTATGGTCAGGTTCAATTGGGCATATACGGTGCTTGCTGTAAGATTGCCATGCTGTTGGCATTGCTCACTCAGGCATTCAGATACGCTTATGAGCCTTTCGTTTTTGGAGAATCAAAAGACAAGAATTCATCTGATACTCTGGCACAGGGTATGAAATACTTTGTCATATTCGGTATTCTGGCTTTCTTGGGAGTGATGTTCTATATGCCCATATTCCGTTATCTGGTTTCCAATCATGATTACTGGGTAGGACTCAAAGTAGTCCCTATTGTAATGCTGGCAGAGTTGTTCATGGGTATCTACTTTAACCTGTCTTTCTGGTACAAGCTTATTGACAAGACCTGGTGGGGTGCCGTGATGAGCGGCATAGGAGCTGCCGTGATGATATGTATCAACTGGATTTTTGTTCCCAAGTACGGGTATATGGCTTGCGCCTGGGGCGGATTTGCAGGTTACGGTACATGCATGCTCCTGTCCTATTTCATCGGTCAGAAAAAGAGTCCCATAAACTATCCGCTCATGGACATTTTTAAGTACGTCATGCTGGCAGCTGTTCTGTACGTTGTCTATCTAGGTGCAAAACCATTACCCACCTGGCTGGCACTGATAATCAACACGGTACTCATCGGCATCTACCTGGTATACCTCGTTAAGAAAGACCTGCCACTCTCAAGCCTCCCTGTCATCGGCAAGTACTTACGCAAATAATAAATAAGATATGAGACAAAACACTAAAAGCAGGCTCATTTTAGGTGCCGGGCTTCTTTTTATCCTTGTTATGGCAATTATTTCCTTTGTTCATGAACATGACGCAAGTGGTTTATATATTCTAGGATTTCTCTTATTGCTAATAATAATAGGTTATGCTTTAAGTAAATGGTCCCGTGATTTCAAAAAACTGATGGACTCACTACCTGCGGATAGCAAACTCATTACACAACATATTGCTGCTATAGATATAGGACACTACCGTTTTATATACAGAGTATATGATAAGGAAAACACCAATGATCATATAAACAAGACATACATTACTATGGAGGTTGGTATTCCTTTTCCATCAGGAAATGATGTTGACCGTAATTCTATGGTTAAGGAAGCTATTAAAAGAGATTTACAGGATATTATTGACCGTTTACAAAAAGAGGGACTGCTTACTCTGTTCAATCCTATAGTCAAAGACAGCAATGAACGTGATAATAAAGAAAACAAGGATGAGGAACCAATAATATGGACAGGACAGCCGTTTGCGTTGGAGTTTCTCTTCAAGAAAGCTACACCTTCATTATTGATTGAGTTACAGAAAAACATAATTGATATTATCGGCAAATACAATCTTCAAGATTATTCCTGGTTCGTCTGTAACTTTACATCTATTGGAAAGGAGTATCGGTACCACAAAGGAAATTTGCTTCAAAGCGCAGTTCTTTTAAAGCATAACCTTGATAAACTATATCTGAACTACAAACAGTTTTATAATAACTGGACTCAAGAGATTGATACATCTCTGAATGAAGATGAATATAAGGAGTTATACAATGCAGCCTCACATAACAGATGCAAGCCTTCTCTTTTCTTAAAGGATATGGCAAAGAGGACAAAGGATATGTTCAAGGGGCTTAACAATTATACGGTTTCAATTGCAAAGGATGACTCTGATGGTTTTAGTATCAATTTAACAATACGTGAAATGGAATCTGCCAGCACATATAATATAATTGCATCCGACGGATTATGGTGGTTTTTCTCAATAGGTCGTTTTGATAACATATATCCCATAACCTTTGATGATGAATCTTCGGCATGCGGATTCCTTCTTACAATCCTACAAGGATACGCCGGACAGAAAAACACAGATAAGTAAATTGAGAACTTACTTGAGTTGTTCGGCAAGCGCTTTTGGATCACGTCTGACATCCCAGAAATCAGAGATTTCTATACAATCATCAAGAACGCGATAAATCATTTTATTCAGACTACCAACTACGATGCTTCGATAATTTGAAGGAAGATCAGAAAGTGATGGCTCAATGGGACCAAGTAAAGGGTTTTCTTCAAGCAACTTCTTTGTTTGATTTAGCTTAATAAGAAAGTCATCCTTACTCTTTTTTCCAAACTCTGTGTAAATGTATCTAGTGGTCTCGCGAACCTGTTGTTTCGCAAAACCGGTCATGGTAATTTTCATTAGAACTCTGTTGATTAATGTGTTCCTTCGTTTGCAAACTCTTCTTCTATTTCACGGATAACATCATCGAATTCATATACACGTCCTTGAGATGAATCCAATTCAGATTGTGCTATACGTGAGTGTATCTCTTCAATGGTATAAGGCTTAAGAGCCTGGTCATCTTTTTCCTTGGCACACTCTTGAAGCCGCTCACTCAACCAAAGCATATTGCTGGAACTGAGCGTGCTTTTAAGATAGTCAAGCAGATTTTGTAATGTTACTGTGCTCATTTGTGTATTTGATTTTTAATATGATTTTGCAATGATACTACATTCTTGTGAGATCACCAAAACCTAAGGACACAATAGGGAAGGTTCCTTCTGTGTAAAAGTTGCCTATTGCACAGAAGGAACCTTCCCTATTGTGTCCTTAGAGAGCAGCGCGGATGGAGGCTGCAATCTGCTCGAATTCCTCCGGAGTGAGTTTGAGTTTGGGATTGCTAAAGAGCATATCCTTCTCACTCTGCATGGGGATAAGGTGAATGTGGGCGTGGGGCACCTCAAGACCCAGCACAGCCTCACCTACCTTGATGCAGTTGAATACTTTTTTCTGGGCTGCGGCAATCTTCTTGGCAAAGAGCTGCAGGTCACAGAGCTCCTGGTCTGTCAGGTCAAACAGATAGTCAACCTCACGCTTAGGTATGCAAAGCACGTGACCCTTAACAAGCGGGTTGATATCCAGGAAAGCAAAGCAATTCTCAGTCTCAGCTATCTTGTAGCAGGGAATCTCACCTGCAATTATTCTGCTGAATATTGTCATAATGAAATCTCCAATATCTCAAAACCAATCTTGCCGCTGGGGATTGTAATCTCAACGGTCTCACCAACCTTATGACCCAGAAGGCCCTTGGCAATAGGAGTGCTGCTTGAAATCTTACCGCTCTTAAGGTCTGCCTCGCTCTCAGGAACGATGGAGTAAACCATAGTGGCGTTGTTCTTGGTGTTACGCAGCTTTACCTTGGTAAGTATCTGAACGGTCGATGTATCTATCTTGGACTCATCAATGATCTTAGCATCTGCAATCTGAGCCTTAATCTGTGCAATCTTGGCCTCAAGCATACCCTGAGCCTCCTTGGCTGCATCATACTCTGCATTCTCTGAAAGGTCACCCTTATCTCGGGCCTCGGCAATCTGCTGAATAATTTCAGGACGGCGTACGCCCTCAAGATACTGTAATTCGGCTACCAGTTTCTTGTAGCCCTCTTCTGACATATATGCCATAATATCAGTTATTTGTAAGTTCTACATTCTAGTTTTGACATGAGCAAAAAAGAATTCCAACAATCACGATTAGTTGTTGGAACCCCTTTATGTTCTTTTGCAAAGATAGCCTTTATTTTAAACTATCCCAACAAAAAGCAATAAATTAAGACCTTTTACTTTAAAAGCTTGGAAATCTTTCCGTCAAGTTCATCCGAACCCTCAGGACGATCCACAATGTTTCCGTCGCGGTCTATCAGGAAAACGGTAGGGAGCTGCTGTACATTATATAATTTAAGGTACAGTGAATTGAGACTCTCCTCATCATGCACGCATATCCACGGCAGATTGGCAGCCACATTCATCCAGTAGCTCTCATCATTATCAACCGATACCTGATAGATGGAAAGGCCACTCTCCGCATACTTGTCATAAAGTGTACGCAGAAGCATATTGTAGCCGGATGAGTACTCTGTCTTGAAAGCAGTGAAATCCAGCAGCACGACCTTGCCTTTCTCCTGGCTCAGTTTGTGCATAGCACCCTTGTAGTCGGGCAACTCTATATCAATCAGACCACTCTCTACTATCATGCTCTCAAACTGCTGTACAGCCTCTTCCGATACGTTATTCCTGGAGGGAGAGGTCTTGGCCATACCCTTGAGTGCAACGTTACGCAGATGTTCGGTACGTACTGCATCGGGATAGAGCATATCCATCTGAGTGGCTACTGCTGCAAAACACTTGGCATCCTGACGGTCAGCCTGCGGACTGAAAATGGTCTGTCCGTTGATACTCAGGAACAGAGCGTAGTATGCGCACGGTGATCCGGGAGCAGGCAGGATGAAATCTGTCATGATCTCAGACTTGAATACATCTACGGTCTCCTTCACCTGCTCCTGGAGAGCAGTAGGATCAGGACTGTTATAGCCTGAACTCAAACGGCGCAGATCCTGAAGCAGGCCCATCTGACGCATTACAAGATCCTTAAGCGTAGAGCAGTTTTCTGATCCGTCAACAAGATATGCAACCTGCATGACAGGAAGGCTTGCGGTAACGGTCACGGTCTCTGTAGAGTCAATGACCAGATTCACAACCTTACGGTCTATACGCAGGCGGTAGAAATCAAAACAGTCATCAGGGGAGACTGGAGTGAACTCAAACCTGCCTTCCGCGTCAAGTTTTACGGAGTCAATGACCTCAACCCTATCCAGAGCCAGATGATCCAGATAAAGGGTCTTGCCATCGGCTTCAACTATCTGACCATTTAAAGTAAACCTGTCAACTTTTGGCTGACAGGCTACTGTTAAAAGGGTCAGAGCAAGTAATGCAAGATTACTTCTCTTCATTGTTTTCATTGTCGTTCTTTCTGTTGTCATGGTGGTGACGGGGACCACGGTCCTGACGCTCGCCACGGTCCTGACGGGGCTGACGGGCGGGACGCTCCTCATAACCCTCAGGCTTCTCTATGAGAGCACGACGTGACAGTTTGAACTTACCGGTCTTGGGATCGATGTCAATCAGCTTGACCTGAATCTTGTCACCCTCCTTGATGCCGGTCTCCTCAATGGTCTCGTAGCGCTTCCAGTCTATCTCACTGATGTGGAGCAGACCGTCCTTACCGGGCAGGAACTCTACGAACAGACCGTAAGGCATTACTGAACGAACCTTACCGTCATAAACCTCACCTACCTCAGGAATGGCGACGATTGCACGGATCTTGGCCAGAGCAGCCTCGATGCTGTCACGGTTTGAAGCGGCAACCTCAATCTTGCCTACGCCGTCAACCTCATCAATGCTGATGCTTGCGCCGGTCTCCTCCTGCATGCCCTGGATGATCTTTCCGCCCGGGCCAATGACTGCGCCGATGAACTCCTTAGGAATGGTAAGAGTCTCGATGCGGGGAGCGTGGGGCTTGAGATCGGCACGAGGCTCAGGAATGGTCTCGGTGATCTTGCTCAGGATATATTCACGTCCGGCCTTGGCCTGAGCCAGAGCCTTCTCAAGAATCTCATATGACAGACCGTCGCACTTGATATCCATCTGTGTAGCGGTAAGTCCATTTACGGTACCGGTGGTCTTGAAGTCCATATCGCCCAAGTGATCCTCATCACCAAGGATATCTGAGAGTACAGCGTACTTGTCCTCGCCCGGGTTCTTGATAAGACCCATTGCGATACCTGATACGGGGTTCTTGATCTTTACGCCGGCATCCATCAGGGCAAGTGTACCTGCGCACACGGTAGCCATTGATGATGAACCGTTAGACTCAAGGATATCTGATACTACGCGTACACAGTAGGGATAATCCTCAGGGATCTGACCCTTAAGGGCACGCCATGCCAGATGTCCGTGACCAATCTCACGACGACCCAGACTGCGCTGTGCCTTAGCCTCACCTGTGCAGAACGGGGGGAAGTTGTAGTGGAGCAGGAAACGCTCGTCGTGCTGATCCAGCACATCGTCTACCATCTTCTCGTCATCCTTGGTACCCAATGTAACTGAGCAGAGAGCCTGTGTCTCACCACGGGTGAATATTGATGATCCGTGAGGTCCGGGCAGGTAACCTACCTCGCACCAGATAGGACGGATATCGGTTGTCTTACGACCATCCAGACGCTTGCCCTCATCGAGCACGCAGCGACGCATTGCGTCACGCTCAACATCGTGGTAGTAACGGTCAATGAGAGCATCCTTCTCTGCCAGCTCATCCTCACTCAGTTCGGGATGTGCTGCATGATACTGCTCCTTGAACTCATCACGTACGGCCTCAAAGTTGGCCTCACGTGAATGCTTATCGGTATTGCCCTCAGCTGCCAGGTTGTATGACTTCTGGTAGCAGGCGTCTTTTACAGCCTGACGCAGATCCTCATCGTTGACCTCGTGGCAGTACTCGCGCTTAACGGTCTTGCCTACCTCCTCTGTCAGCTCCATCTGGATCTTGCAGTGTTTCTTGATCTCATCATGAGCGGCCTTCATGGCACCAAGCAGGTCAGCCTCGCTAACCTCCTTCATCTCACCCTCAACCATCATGATGTTGTCATAGGTTGCGGCAACCATGACATCCATGTCAGCCTGCTCAAGCTGCTTGAATGTGGGGTCGATAACGTACTCTCCGTTTATGCGGGCTACGCGAACCTCGGATATCGGACCCTGGAAAGGTATGTCCGATACAGCCAGGGCTGCTGATGCAGCCAGACCGGCCAGTGCATCAGGCATCTGCTCGCCATCAGCGGAGAACAGTATGATGTTTACAAAAACTTCAGCATGGTAGTTGTCCGGAAACAAAGGACGCAGTGCACGGTCTACAAGACGGCATGTAAGGATCTCATAATCTGAGGGACGGCCCTCACGCTTGGTAAAACCGCCAGGATAACGTCCAATTGACGCATACTTTTCTCTGTACTCAACCTGAAGCGGCATGAAATCAGTTCCGGGAACTGCATCTTTGGCGGCGCACACAGTGGCCAGGAGCATAGTTTTGCCACATGTCAGCATTACGGCTCCATCGGCTTGCTTTGCCAGTTTCCCGGTCTCCAGTTTGATGGTTCTTCCATCAGGGAGCTGGAACTCTTTTGTTACAATTTTCATCATTAAAATATTAAAAACATCTAATAAAAATATTCCTCTTTCAGAGTAAATTGCGGCAAAATTAGCAAAACACATTGATAACACCAAATATTTAACTAATGGCTCAAGCCACCCAAGTAAATTTGCCGAGTTCATTTTTAATGCATATCTTTGCAAGTTCATAAAAGATTCACCATAAACAAAGCAATGATTGAATCAATTAAAGACATCGTCGCAAGGGAGGCTCAGGCCATTCTGAACATCCCCATAGGTGATGAGTATGAAAAGGCTGTAAACCTGATAGTACAGCACGTGCATGAGTTGAAAGGAAAGCTGATTACCAGCGGTATGGGTAAGGCCGGTCAGATAGCCATGAACATGGCAACCACCTTCAGTTCCACCGGTACGCCCTCAATTTTCCTTCACCCCAGTGAGGCACAGCACGGGGATCTGGGAATTCTCCAAAAGAATGACCTGTTCCTGCTGGTGTCAAATTCAGGAAAGACCCGTGAGGTGCTTGAGTTGATGGAACTGAGTCTTACTCTTGATCCCACCTTGAAATTCATTGTACTTACCGGCAACACGGAGAGCCCGCTTGCCCGTCAGGCAGACGTCGTTCTGGGCACAGGCAAGCCTGAGGAGGTTTGCGCCCTGGGTCTGGCTCCCACCACCAGCACTACCGTCATGAACGTGATAGGTGACGCTCTTGTAGTGGAGACAATGAAGAAGATTGGATTTACAGTAGAAGACTATAACAAACGCCATCACGGAGGATATCTTGGAATGCGTTCCAAAAAACTGTTATGAGGAAAATTTTTGGCATTGGAGAAACCATATATGACATCCTTTTCAAGGGTGACAAACCAGTAGCCGCCGTTCCGGGCGGCTCTGTATTCAACGGACTTATATCACTTGGACGTACCGGCATGGACTGCACTTTCGTCACCGAGATAGGTGCCGATCTTGTTGGACAGCATATCCTGGGATTCATGCAGGAGAACGGAATCAATACTGACTACGTATCTTGCTACCAAGGTAAGAAAACGGCCATTTCACTGGCATATCTGGATGAAAACAGTGATGCCAAATACAGTTTCTACAAGGATTACCCCAACAACCGTCTGGACTTTGAGATGCCGTTCATTGAGGAGAATGACATCATGGCTTTCGGTGCCTATTTCTCATTGAATCCCGTACTCCGTGACAAAGTCAGGCCTTTCCTTCAGTATGCCAAGGATCAGGGCGCCATACTTTACTACGATTTGAATTTCCGTAACAATCACGCCCATGAGGTTGATAGTCTGCGAGACACTTTCAGAGAGAATTTTGCACTCACTGATATAGTTCGCGGAAGCCACGAGGATTTCATAAACCTGTTTGGTCACGACAACTGCCGCAGGATATATGATGAGGAGACATCAAAATATTGCCCCCGTCTTATCTGCACCCGCGGCAAGGATGGCGTACAGGTAATTGACCATGGTCAGGAATACTATTTCAGCGCACGTCCCATAATACCCGTAAGCACTATAGGCGCAGGAGACAACTTTAACGCAGGTATGATTTACGGGTTCATAAAGGAGAATATATACCGTCCGGATTTGGATAATATGAATGAACAGAAATGGAGCAAGCTGATTGGCTACGGCATAGAATTCGGCACCGAGGCCTGCATGAGTACCTCCAATTATGTAAGTACAGAATTTGCTGAACGTTTCCGGATAGGATAAAGAGCATATGAGAAAGAGAGAAAGCAGCGCCTTGTTCATGACTCCGTTCATGACACTCCTCCTGAACCTGCTGATAATTTACGTTGCATTCATGATTTGCCGGGTTGTATTCGTATGGTACAACTGGGATGTATTCAAGGGAAATCTGGACTGGCCTGTAGTAAGTAAGATGCTGCGTGGTTCTCTCCTGTTCGATACTGCAGGAATCATGTACCTCACGGTTCCGTATATGATCCTTACCATGCTGCCCTTACATTTCAAGGAGAATGACACCTATTACCGCGTTGTCAGGATCATACTCATTATATTGGTATCGGCCGGCATAGCCGCCAATCTGATTGACACCGTATACTTTCCCTTTACCGGTTGCCGCAGCACCCTGAACGTACTTGCTGAATTCAGGAACGAGAGCGGCGGCCAGATGCGCACCATAATCCTTAACGGACTCATTGACAACTGGTATCTGCTGCTTCTGTTCATAGTGATGGTATGGCTGCTGTGTCTGGCTATCAGAGTTCCGGTGGCCTTGCAATACAAGAGTCTTCCGGTGTACTACACAATAAAGACCGGTTGCCTGCTGCTTTGCGCATACGCCAGCGTAGTTGGCATGAGAGGCGGCATCTCTACCGATATCAGGCCAATAACCATGAGTAATGCCTACCAGTATGCAGACCGTCCCGCCGATGCCGCAGCCGTGCTCAACACACCTTTCTGCGTCATACGTACGGCCGGAAGGGTAAGGATTGAGGTACCTGATTATTTCAGTCAGGAAGAGCTTGAAGAGATTTACTCACCTGTAATAAATCCTGATTCCACCGCTGTATTCAAGCCCAAGAATGTTGTTGTATTCATTCTTGAAAGCTTTGGAGGAGAATACGTAGGATTCATGAACAAGGGACTTGAAGGAATTCATGACTGCACCCCATTTCTGGATTCCCTGATGAGCCGCAGCCTCACGTTTGAGCACTCATTCGCCAACGGACGTAAAAGTATAGATGCATCACCCTCAGTTCTGTCAGGTATTCCCATGCTCAAGGATAACTTTGTACTCACCACGACTATGATGTCAAAAGAGGTGAGCGGACTGGCCAAGGAACTGGACCGCAAGGGTTACTATTCTGCATATTTCCACGGAGCGGGTAACCAGTCCATGGGATTCCAGTCATACTCCCGTGCCATAGGTTACAAGGATTATTTTGGAATGGATGAGTTTGATGCCGATCCCAGGTTTGGAGGTCACAGCATGTTTGACGGAGTCTGGGCAATATGGGATGAAGAGTTCCTGCAATTCATGTGTGCCAAGATCAGTACGTTCCAGGAACCTTTCGTTTCTACCGTTTTCACCGCAACATCCCACCATCCTTTCAATATTCCTGACCGTTACAAGGATATATATCCCGTTGAACCTAACCTGGATATGTATCGTTGCATCCGATACTCTGACAACGCCCTGCGCCTGTTCTTTGAAAAGGCCAGCAAGGAACCTTGGTTCAACAACACGCTGTTTGTTCTCACTGCAGACCACACCAATCAGTCAGAGCATCCGGCTTATCAGGCTGAATACGGACAGTTCCGTGTTCCCATCATATTCTATGACCCGTCGGGCGATATTGCCGGACACCGCGACGCAATAGCCCAGCAATCCGATATACTCCCCTCCATTCTGGGATATCTGGGATATGACAAGCCATTCATAAGCTTTGGACAGAACCTGTTCTCCACGCCCGATGATGAGACATGGGCTGCCAACTACCAGAACGGCATGTACATGTATTACAAGGGTGACTGGATGATCAAGTTTGACGGAGAGCAGCAGGCCGGTCTATACGCATTCCGCAAAGACGTCTCCTTAAAAGAGAACCTTAAGGGTACAAAGCCTGAAATAGAAGAGGAGATGATAAAAGAACTCAAGGCACTGATCCAACAGTACCTTGAGCACATGACAACCAAAGAATTGGTTATTCCGGAATAATCAATAAACCTTGACCTTAAGTTTGGCGTAAGCACGCTCAACCTTCTCAAGTGCCTTCTCAACACTCTCGGCACGAGCCAGAATCACACCCATACGGCGGTGACCCTTGATGAACGGCTTTCCAAAGAAACGTACCTGAACATCGGGTTCAGCCAGGATCTCGTCTACGTTCTCAAACTCAATCATTGTGGTATCACCCTCAACAACTATAGCCTTTGATGCGCTGGGGCCAAAGAAGTTGATCTTGGGGATAGGCAGACCAAGCACGGCACGTGCATGCAGCGCAAACTCTGACAGATCCTGCGATATCATTGTCACCATACCGGTGTCGTGCGGACGGGGTGAAACCTCGCTGAACAGAACGTCGTCACCGCATATGAACATCTCTACGCCAAAGATACCGTAACCACCCAATGCATCGGTGATTTTCTTGGCTATATCCTGAGCCTGGGCAAGAGCCTTGTCACTCATGGGCTGAGCCTGCCATGACTCACGGTAGTCACCATCAACCTGATGGTGTCCGATAGGATTCAGGAATGTGGTACCGCCGCTATGACGTACAGTGAGCAGGGTGATCTCATAATCAAACTTTACGAATCCCTCAACGATAACCTCACCGCCACCGGCGCGACCACCCTCCTGGGCAATCTTCCATGAAGCATCGGCATCGGCAGGAGTCTTGCATACGCTCTGGCCGTGACCTGACGAACTCATGATGGGCTTAACAACGCAAGGTGTTCCTATCTCCTTGATGGCGGCATCGAACTCCTCACGTGTGGCAGCAAAACGGTAGTTGGATGTGGGCAGTCCCAGTTTCTCATGAGCCAACTGACGGATACCCTTGCGGTTCATAGTAAGGAATGTAGCGTTTGCCGTGGGGATTACATTGTATCCCTCTTTCTCCAACTCAACAAGAGTGGGAGTTGCAATAGCTTCAACCTCCGGAATAATCATATCCGGTTTCTCCTTCTCAATAATCTCACGCAGACGGGCACCGTCAAGCATTGAGAGTACATAACTGCGGTGAGCCACCTGCATGGCAGGGGCGTTCTCATACCTGTCAAGGGCAATGACCTCGACACCATAACGCTGCAATTCAATTGCAACCTCTTTTCCCAGTTCACCTGAGCCGCACAGAAGCGCCTTCTTGGCAACCTTTGTAAGCGGAGATCCAATCTTTACCATATAGTTGAATGAAATAGCGATCTTACAACTGCTGCATGTCATGCAGTTTCTTATAGTACCCGTTAAGGGCTATCAACTCTTCATGCGTACCGCGTTCCACAATCTGGCCCTCGTGGAGAACGCAGATTTCATCGGCGTTTTTAATGGTCGACAGACGGTGTGCGATAGCAATCGTGGTACGGTCTTTCATAAGACGTTCCAGAGCCTCCTGAACCAGACGTTCCGATTCAGTGTCAAGAGCGCTTGTAGCCTCGTCAAGAATCAGGATGGGCGGGTTCTTGAGTATGGCACGCGCTATGCTTATTCGCTGACGCTGACCACCTGACAGCAGGCAGCCGCGGTCACCTATATTGGTGTCATAACCGTTCTCGGATTCCATGATGAAATCATGGGCATTGGCAATCTTGGCGGCCGCAATCACCTGTTCACGGGTTGCATCCTTGACTCCGAAAGTGATATTGTTGTAGAACGTGTCATTGAACAGGATCGCCTCCTGGTTCACGTTACCCATCAGCCCACGCAGCGATTTGAGTGATATGTTACGTATATCCTGTCCGTCAATGGTGATGGAGCCTTTGTCCACGTCATAGAAGCGGGGCAGCAGGTCCACCAGAGTGGACTTTCCGGAACCGGACTGACCTACAAGAGCTATGGTCTTGCCACGCGGAATCGTGAGATCGATATCATGCAGCACCTCACGATCATCCTCATATGAGAATGAAACACCGTTGTATCTGATCTCACCGCTTACCTCCTTAAGGTCTACCGGATGTTCACAGTCTGTGATGTTATTCTCGGCCAGAAGGATCTTGTCTATACGCTCTACCGATGCCAGTCCCTTAGGTATGGCATAACCCGCCTTGGAGAAATCCTTGATAGGATTGATCACGCTGTAAAGGATGGTCATGTACCATATGAAGGTAGAGGCGTCTATGCTGGCGTTACCACCCAGAATCAGTGTACCTCCAAACCAGAGTACCAGAACGATAAGGGCGGTACCCATGAATTCGCTTACCGGATGAGCCAGGGCCTGACGCAGGTGAACGCGGTTGGATGCCTTGCGCAGCTGCTCACTGCTCTTACCAAATCGGGCCGACATCTTACCCTCGGCCAGGAACGCCTTGATCACGCGCAGTCCACCAAGAGTCTCCTCAAGTTCTGACATGGTCTCGCTCCAGAATGACTGCACCACAAGTGATGTTGCCTTAAGTTTACGTCCTATGGCGCCCATAACCCAGATGATAAGCGGGCCTATCACTATGGTGAATATGGTCATCTGCCAACTGATGGCTATAAGAGTACCCACATAAACCAGTATCAGGATAGGATTCTTTATGAGCATATCCAGAGACTGGGTGATGGAGTTCTCTATCTCCGATACGTCACCGCTCATACGGGTAATGATGTCACCCTTGCGCTCCTTTGAGAAAAAGCCCATGGGCAGGCTCAGTATCTTGTTGTATATGCTGATTCTTATATCACGTACCACACCGTTCCTGAGCGGGACCATCACGGCCGATGCCCCAAAGTAGCAGGCGGTCTTGAAGAATGTCATCACAATAAGGACCAGTCCCAGTATGAGAAGCGTGCGGGACTCACCGTATATCTCAACAAAATCTGAAACCTTGCAGAAGAAGTTGTCCTTAAGAGCCTGGACTGACTCCCTGAATCCGGTGGTTTCTGAGAGCGGAGTATATACGTACACCTCGGTGTCTATCTTGAACAGGATTCTGAGTATCGGAACAATGAGTGCAAACGAGAAGACATTGAGTATGGCTGAGAGCAGATTGTATACAACACTCCCTACCAGATTGCGGCGGTAAGGGCGGACAAATCGTCTCAGAAATGCAAAAAGCTCTTTCATTTAGACAGATACATTAGTTTGAGAGGCGAAGTTACAAATTTTATATGGCCTAAAAAACGGGTATTGTGTTTTAAATAGGTAACTTTGCGCAATATGTTGATAAGTTTTCCCCTATGAACCTTAGAGCCAAACTCTTTGTCACCGTACTTTTTACGCTGCTGTGTGTCAACGGATACAGCCAGTGGCTGACCGCCGACCTGAACTATGACGGTCTGTTTGACAACCGTGAGTTCAAGGGTGACATGCAGCCCCAGACCATTTACGGAATGCGCCTGATGCCGGAGATAGGAATAGACGCCGCCCCCCACAGAATCAGGGTGGGATTCTCCAAGATATGGGAATTCGGAGCCAAAGATATCATTGACCCTGAGATCATACTGTATTACAGATTTACAGGACCTGTCAGCTATTACTTCGGAGCTATTCCGCGCAACAACCTCCAACGCCAGCTGCCCGATGCCTTTCTTTACGATTCCATAGCTTTTTTTGAGCCAACCATAAAGGGTACCCTGATCCAGCACTACTACCGTGATGTTTTTGAAACTGAGCTGTACTGCAACTGGTTCAGCCGTCAGACAGAGACACAGCGTGAGGCTTTCCGCATTGTATGGGACGGATATGTACATTCGGGAGTATTGGGTGCAGGCTGGTTTGCGGCTATGACACATTTTGCCAAGCCCAAGGAACCGGGTCATTTCATCTATGAGAAGTTCCAGCTCTACCCATATCTGACTCTTGATCTGACAGAAGTTGTAGGACAACATTTTAAACTTAAGGCAAATGCCGGAGTGCTATGCTCCCTTGTAAGATGTCGTAAAGATGGGGATTGGCACAGTCCTACCGGTTTTCTGGGAGACATACAGATTTGGTGGAAAGGATTTGACGTTAAGAGTACGGTATTTGCAGGAGGCAGTCAGCAGCCGTTCCTGAATGATCCGGAAGCAGGACTTACGTTCCATCGCAGCGACCCGTTCTACAACCATTCATTCTACAACAAGACTGAATTTGGTGTATTGCTGGTATCTGACAGCAGAGCAGAGTTAGGGTTCCGCTGGAATCTGCATTTCACACCTGATACGCCTATGCATAATCAACAGATGATAACGCTGAAATACAGGATTGGCATGAACAAAAAACTCTACTGATTATGAAGAGGCTTCTGCTTATTATAACTCTGTTGTTGCCGGAATTGGGTATAAGTGCGGTTATCAACCCGTTCAAGCCCTACAAGCCTCTGAATGAGATTGACTACACGCTGAACTGGTCTCTGGGAAAGGATTCCACCAGCATTGCATATAAGCCGGCGTCTTTTACCGAGCGGTCGCTTCTGCCCATGGGACTTCTGGCTACCGGAATCCTATACAATGACAACTATCTGGACAAACGCATCATCAGAAAAGGAAACATTGCGTCACCCTCACTGAAATCGGCCGATTACCTGCAATATTCACCTATGGCATTGATGTTTGCCATCAAACTGGCAGGTGTAGAGGGGCGCAGTGACTGGCCGCGCATGATAACGGCCGACGCCACCGCTGTGGCCATCATGAACCTCATAACACACTCCACCAAAAACATCATTGTAAGAGAACGTCCCGATGGAAGGGGCGTAAATTCGTTCCCGTCCGGACATACCGCTACCGCTTTCATGTCGGCCCAGATGCTGCACAAGGAGTATGGTCAGACCATAAGTCCTTGGATAAGCGTAGCCGGTTACGGATTGGCCGCCACTACCGGAATGTTCCGCGCCATCGCCAACCGCCATTGGTGTTCCGATGTCCTGGCAGGAGCCGCAATAGGTATATTCTCTACCGAGGTTGCTTATGAACTCACCGATATCCTGTTTGGCGAGCAAGGCCTTAAAAAGCCAATCGCTGCCCCTGACATTGACGAGCATACTTCCTGGAGATTCGGGCTAAGCACCGATTATTCAATCGGCTCAGAGGTCTTTACAGGCGGAGGATACGGCAACCCCGATGCAAAACCCGCCTGTTCACTAGGCATTGACGCCACTTTGATGCCATGGTATCTTGGAGCTGTCATCCATGCCGGATTCACCCAGATGAAATGGACCGGTGAAAAGGATATTTACCTTCCCGACCAAGGTAGTGTAACCGATGTATACACCGTTGGAGCCGGAATGGAGATGGATATTCCCGTTATGAGTCGTATAAGCATAAACGGACAGGCCATAGCCGGATACTCGCCCACTGCCAACAGCTACAGTTTCTTCAGGGACCCGGAGATGAATCAACCGTTAGAATGGAAGATTCCTGCCGGTTTGCACTATTATGCCAACTTGGGTATGACAGTCCGTACATCATCATTCTCAAGTGTAGCCGTACATGGCGGTTTGGATTATTATGACAAAGTCTGGAGGTCATTCGTTCTGGGCGCACGGTTCAATTTCAACTTCTAATTATGGCTAAGTTTCTGTCATCGGTCCTGTATGGTATAGTCTGGGTAATCTCATTACTCCCGTTACCTGTTCTGTATCTGTTCTCAGATATAGTCTGGCTCCTGATGTTCATATTTCCTCCACTACGGTACAGAAAAAAGATTGTACGTACCAATCTGGCCCTGTCGTTCCCTGATAAGGACCGCGCTTGGCTGCGCCGTACCGAGCTGCGTTTCTACTATCAGTTTGCATGCCAGATCGTGGAGGCACTCAAGACCGTATCGGCCGGAAAGCGCTGGATAATGCGCCACATGGAGTTTACCGGTCAGGACAAACTGGTGAGCGAGACCCGTAAGGGAAGGTCAGGTATAGGCTATCTGGGACATGTAGGCAACTGGGAATGGATTCCCTCCATGAACCTGTTCTTTGAAGGTATGGATGACTTTGTGGGAGGACAGGTATACCATAAACTTGAGAACCCCGCCATGGAACTCTTCATGTACAAACTGCGCAACAGGTTCGGAACGGAGAGCATACCCATGGAGCAGGTACTGAGACGTTTTCTGAGCTGGAGGAATGAGGGCAAGAAGTTCTTTATAGGAATGATTGCCGACCAAGTCCCCCTTTGGTGGAACATACATTACTGGACACAGTTCATGAACAGGGAGACTCCTGTCTTTACCGGCGCCGAGCGTCTGGCCCGCAGGCTGGACCTGGAGGTGTGGTACATGCACATTACCCGCAAGCGCCGCGGCTACTACCGCTGTGACCTGCAGCTGGTATTTGAGCATACTGACCAGCTTCCTGAATTTGCAGTAACTGAGAAATACATGCGTCTGCTTGAGGACAACATACGCGAGTGTCCCGAACTGTGGCTGTGGACACATAACCGCTGGAAACGTACACGCCAGGGTTATCAGGAGTGGCTGGCTATAGCCAAAAGAAACGGTAAGAACAGTCAGCAGGAATAATCAGCGGCTCTCCAGGTCATCATACAAAGTCTGCAGTATGGCCTTTCCGCGGTCAATCCGTATTTCTGATCCGAACGAATCATTTATAAGACACTCTGACGCATCATCGTCATACAGAGTGACACCTGTGCTGTCTATAAAGCAGAATCCGTTGTTGTAAGTGTAATAAGAGAACGGATACGAGTAGGAACATGACAGAACGTTCCTGCTGAAACGGAAATCACTGTGATCAATTCCCAACTGACCGAGTATGGTTGCAGCCATATCGGATTGCCCGATGAAACGGTCAATTATCCTGGGTTCCTTAACTGCTCCGCCTACCCACAATACAGGAATATGATGGACATGAGGGTCACTTGAAAGACCGGTTTTGGTATATCGGAATCCATGGTCGGGGAGAATCATCACAAGCAGGTTATCCCAGACAGGACTCTGTTTGAGTCCATCCATGAAAGCCCCCAAACAACTGTCCGTATAGGCAAACGCATTGTCCACCTTGTCTGCCAGACGGCTATACGGAACATCAAAAGGCTCATGACTGCTCAGACTCAGGAATCCGGTAAACCACAGGGAATCCTTATACCCTTTCACCTCTTCAAGCAGACGGCTGAAAGTGATGTCATCATTCACTCCCCATGCATTGGTATGGCGCTCGGCGATTGAGAAATCCGCATCCGATACCACATTACGGAAACCGGTTCCGTAAAGCCAACTTCTCATATTGGTGAAGTTAATGTCTCCGCCGTACATGAAATAGGTTTCATAACCCTCATCAACCAGTTTGCCGGGCAATGAAGGTAGGGCCGCACTCTTGGACGGCAGTTTCATTATGGATGTCTTGGGCAATCCCGGATGACCGTTCATGACGCAGACCAGACCTCTGTCGGTACGGTAACTGCCGGCATAGCAGTTGCTGAAAAACACACCCTCCGTAATAAGGCTGTCCAATCGGGGTGAGACATCCGGTTTGCCGCTCATGGCATTCACGAAATCGCCTCCAAACCCTTCAAGTATTATCACCAGGATGTTGGGACGGGTGGTATTGAGCAGTCGATCCGTGCAGGAATCCGATGTCTCATAGAGACCGTCAAACATTTCAGCCCTTCTGTCCTCCTCAAGGTAGTCATACCACTCCGAGTAATCAGAAGTCTTGCTCATGGAGCTCAGTACACTGAAAGCCGGATTGACAGCCGAGTGGTTCAGGAACTGGTCTGTTGTAAAATATGCATGACCTACGTTCATGGTGGATTCACTGATTCCACCGCGGATTACGATAAACAGAGGTACTGTCAGCAACAGATCGAAAAGAGTGACCGGCACTCTCATGAGAACTTTGTTGAACGGAATCTCAATGGGTTTGAGTGCGTTTGAAAGAACCTTGAATATAATCCATGCAAAAAGCAGTATCACCGCTATTCCCAGCACCACCATATAGGGAGACACACTTGCCACCGCCTCCTTGGGTGTTTTGAGATAGAACAGCACTGAAGCATCCAGTTTGAATCCCCAAAACGGATACAGGGCTGCATCACCCACAAAAACGGATGACAGCAACAGAGCTACGGGGATATCGTAAATCCAGATTATTCTCTTTACCGGCAGGGACTGGATCCATATGCCTATTAAAAGCACCAACAGGGGAAACAGGGTAAGGTATCCTGCAACTGACAGGTCAATGGGTATTCCATGCCACATGACAAGCACCCATTCCCTGATGCCGTAATGATGTCTGAGCCCACCGGCATATAGCATGAACAGCGGTTTCTGGAGCACAAAGATGAGAACCAGACTGAAATAGTGTCTGAGCAGCATCACAAATCTTCCTCTCTCTCTTACCTCTCCCATAGTCTCTGTCATTTACGTCCAAAGTCGGCAGGAATCTCTCCCCACTTCTTTGTATCCCACTTAATAATCCGGTTCTTGAATGAATTCTCCCTAAGCCATCGTTCGGCACTCTCTATACGCTCAAAAACAGTCTCTGTCTCCGGTGTACGTTCCAGTTTGGTCCGGCACTGTTTTTTCTGCACCCAGTCGATTGCGTTACGTGAATCACTGTAGAGCGGCCAGTCCAGCCCACGGCTCTTGTAGAGCGCCAGCGCATGTACAATTGCAAGGAATTCACCTATATTGTTGGTTCCCAGTACAGGTCCGAAATGGAACTTCTCCTCCATATCACCCAGATAAACCCCACGGTACTCCATCTGCCCCGGATTACCGCTGCAGGCGGCATCTACAGCCAGAGCCTGACGGATAACTTCCGGTGGAATGGGCTTTTCCTTTTTCTTGCGGCCACCCTTATGATCAGGTGTCTTCTTCTCTATGAAATTATCTGGCGGGAGATTAATGGCCTCCTCGGCTTCCTCCCTGGTATCAAAACCTTTATATACGGCACCTTTCCAACCTTCTACCTGTTGTTTACAGGCCTCCCAGGAGTCATAGACCCCGGGATTCAACCCAATCCAAACAACATAGTATTTTTGTGACATGTCCCAAAAATACAATTTTTATTTTGCTCTGCAAAAGCGCTCCATACTGTCGCTTAGCTCCCTCCGGTCGCGTCCTTCGGACTCCTAACTGGAAAGTTTAATTCTTAATTCTCAATTTTCAATTCTCAATTGAATCACATCCTCTCCGGAACTTCGATACCCAGCAGCCCCATTCCAAGATTGATGATCTTACCCACATTCTGAGCCAGAACCAGACGGAACATCTTGAGTTCGCGGCTGGGCTCATGCATGATGCTGAAATCATGATAGAACTGGTTGAACTCCTTGGCCAGGTCATAGCAGTAGTTGGCTATTACTGACGGGTTGTAGTCATCAGCAGCCTGACGTACCACATCCTGGAATCCGTTAAGCATCTGGATAAGACCTATCTCCTTCTCCGATATCTGAGCATCATCGGCAGCATACAGTTTACGCTCCAGTTTGATACCCTCATCGGCAGCCTTACGCATGATGGAGCGGATACGGGCATATGTATACTGGATGAACGGGCCGGTATTGCCGTTGAAATCGATAGATTCCTTAGGATTGAATGTCATGTTCTTGCGGGCATCGACCTTAAGTATGAAATACTTGAGAGCACCCATACCAACAATACGCATTATCTCATCCTGCTCCTCCTTTGACAGACCGTCAAGTTTGCCCAGATCAGCTGATGTGGCGCGTGCGGTCTCTATCATCTCATCCATCAGGTCATCGGCATCGACTACGGTTCCCTCACGGCTCTTCATCTTACCCTCGGGGAGCTCAACCATTCCGTATGAGAAATGGACCAGGTCCTTGCCCCACTTGAAACCCAGACGGTCAAGCAGTATTGAGAGTACCTGAAAGTGGTAGTTCTGCTCGTTTCCTACCACGTAAATCATGCGGTCAATGGGGAAATCCTTGAAACGAAGCTGAGCGGTACCTATATCCTGAGTCATATAGACCGATGTGCCGTCACTGCGCAGCAGCAGTTTCTGGTCCAGACCGTTCTCTGCCAGGTCTGCCCATACGGAACCGTCCTCCTTACGGAAGAACAGGCCTTTCTCCAGACCTTCCATAACGGTTTTCTTACCCTCAAGATAGGTCTGTGACTCATAGTATATCTTGTCAAAGCTTACGCCCAGACGCTTGTAGGTCTCATCAAATCCGGCATATACCCAGCTGTTCATACGCTCCCACAGGGCACGCACCTCAGGATCACCGGCCTCCCACTTTACCAGCATGGCATGAGCCTCCTGCATCAGGGGTGACTCCTTCTCGGCCTTTGCCTTAGCCTCCTCCTGAGCCTTCTCATCAAGATCGGCAAAGTTGGCGGGCAGCAGGCTCTTGACCTCGGCACGGAAATGCTTGTCAAACTCTACGTAGTAGTCACCTATCAGGTGATCGCCCTTTTTACCGGTGGATTCGGGAGTTGCACCGTTACCCCACTTGAGCCAAGCCAGCATAGACTTGCAGATGTGGATACCGCGGTCGTTAACTATATTGGTCTTTACAACCTTGTAACCGTTGGCAGCCATCACGTTTGACAGTGCGCCACCCAGCAGGTTGTTACGTACATGTCCCAGATGGAGCGGCTTATTGGTGTTGGGGCTGGAATACTCAATCATTACCAATGGGGAGTTTTCCGTAGCCTTGCGCAGACCGAAATTGGCATCCGCATTGATATCATTAAGCATATTCATCCATGCCGATGTGGATATCACCAGATTCAGGAAGCCCTTGATCACATTGTATGAGCTGACCTCCTCAACATTCTCCCTAAGCCATGTACCTATCTCGCCTGCAGTCTGTTCGGGACCCTTGCGTGACATCTTGAGGTAGGGGAACACCACGATGGTGAGGTGTCCCTCAAACTCCTTCTTGGTCTTCTGCACCTGGACCGATGCGGCCTCTATCTCCTGACCGTAAAGTGCCTTGATGGCCTGGACGGTCTTTTCAGCAACCAGATTCTCTATTTTCATATTATAAGATTATGGACCGCAAAGTTACTGAAAAAATGGCTACTTTTGCGGCTCATAACATAGTTTATGTATAGATTATGAACAAACTACCACCCATAACCAAAAATCTGCTCATCATCAACGTCCTGTGTTGGATGGGCACCATAGCGCTTGCCAAATACGGAATTGACCTTCACAAACTCTGCGGCCTGCATTTCTTTCTGGCTCCAAGTTTCAGGATATGGCAACTTGTAACCTACCAGTTCCTGCATGAAGGCTTTCAGCATCTCTTCTTCAACATGTTTGCAGTATGGATGTTCGGCCGTATTATGGAGGATGTGTGGGGTTCAAAAAAGTTCCTGTGGTTTTATCTCATCTGCGGAATCGGTGCCGGTCTCACTCAGGAGCTTTTTCAGTTCGTACACTTTGAGCTGGCTTTATCAAGATATGATATGGTTGCACTGGGCGGTGGAATAACCGTCCCTATGAAATCTTACCTTGACACCATTCTCACCGTTGGAGCATCGGGCTCCGTATATGGCATCCTGCTGGGTTACGGAATGACATTCCCGGACAACAGGATTTTCATCATACCTATCCCCTTCCCCATCAAGGCCAAATGGCTTGTAATAGCCTATGTGGTATTGGAACTGAGTCTGGGCATAAGGGGCAGTGCAGCCGATAATGTGGCTCATTTTGCCCATCTGGGAGGAATGCTGGCCGGATTTCTCATCATCCTGTATTGGAGGAACAAGGAACGTCGTGACCGTGACAATCACATAAAATTCACCTGGTAATGAATCTGATCCAAGAACTTAAACTCAAATTCCGCTCCGGCGATGTGGTGACACGTCTGCTCATCATCAACTGCACTGTATTTGTAACGCTGTTGTTGCTGGACATCTTCTTCACCCTCTTTTCATTCGGACCGGACAAGTTCGCATTCATTATATGCAACTATTCCTGGAGCCCGTACATTATCGCTTCAAGACCATGGTGCCTGGTTACATCACTGTTCGCAAGCTGGGGTTTATGGCATCTCATGTTCAACATGCTCACCCTGTATTGGCTAGGCGGTGTATTCCTAAAGTTCTACACATCAAACCACCTGCGTGGTCTCTACATTCTGGGAGGCATTTCCGGAATGATCCTTTTCACCGCTGTTTTCACGTTTATTCCATCCTTGCAACTCAAGGACTGGACCCAGAATATCCCGTTATGCTCGGCATGTATTCTTGCTTTCAGCACTGCACTGGCTTTCAGAGCCCCCGACAGCACTGAGCCCATCCCGCTTATAGGTCCTGTCAAGATAAAGCACATAGTCATCATGTTGGCTGTGGTGGATGTCGCCCTGTTGCCTCATGTAAGTCCGGCCTATGATGCAGCTCATCTGGGAGCAGTCGCCACAGGCTGGTTCTTCAATTACATGCTCCGCAAAGGCAAGGATATAACAACACCTGTCACAGCCGTAGCAGTATGGCTTGACAAACTGTTCAGCCCCAAAAAATGAAACTGATAAAGAAGCTGTTCACCTATCCGTTGATGGCCGTCAACATCATTGCGGCACTGCTGCTCATATTCAGCTGTTACGGTTCTCTGGCAGCTCCCATCGGGAAATGGCCTTTCGCCTCGCTTTCAGGTCTGGCATTCCCTTTCCTGTTTTTTATCAATCTCATTTTCCTTATGCTTTGGCTCTTGATCTGGAGGAAAGCGGCATTGGTTCCTATAGCAACCTTTCTCATCTGCCTTAGCCCCACCTTGGACTGGTTCCCGCTGCATTTCTTCAGTGAAAGACAGGTAAAGGACCCCTACATAACCATAGTTACCTACAACACTGAAGGGTTTGGTTGTGATGACAATAAGGATGCCACGCTCACCAATCCGGTCCTGAAACATATCCTTGATTTTGACGCTGACATAGTCTGTCTGCAGGAGGCAAATAGGGATATGATTGATAAAGCCTCAAAAAACAAGACCATCAAAAGCCGATATCCGTACATAGTCCTCACGCCAAGTTCATCGACCGAGGCCTGCCTCTCCAAATATCCTGTAGTCCATAATGAGGCCATAGACTTTGAGAGTTCGAGCAACAGCTGCCAATATCTGAGACTGTTGATAGGACAGGATACAATGAGTGTGTACAACTGCCATCTCCAGTCCAACAAGCTCCAGCAGACAGAGATATCAGAATATCAGAAATTCATTGAACACCCCACAGACAACACTCATTATGACGCATCCAAGAAAGTACTCAAAAAGTTGCTGGAATCAACGTCACAAAGGGCTGTACAGGCCAGAATGATATCTGACAGGGCCTGGAATGATACCTCCGGGTATCTGATAGTGTGCGGTGATTTCAATGACACCCCGCTCTCCTACTCACACCGTCTGTTTGACCGTTTCATGAATGATACTTACGCCCAGTCCGGATCCGGAATGGGAATGACTTACCATGAACAACGTCTCTACTATAGGATAGACCACCTGTTCTGCAGCAAGAACATAACCCCGCTGTACACCTGGATAGACCGCACCCAGAAGGACAGTGACCACTATCCAGTCATCAGCAAAATCCGATTGGAATAGAAACTCACTCAAGGTTTATCTCCAGATGCAGATAATACCTTTCTCCGGCAGACGGAATATATTGAGGCTCCGT
>JBGUIZ010000085.1:0-4241 GCA_045113495.1 Bacteroidaceae bacterium | reverse complement strand
CAGCAAACGACTTGATGAGTTCAACCTTACCCTATTGGTCTTACCGACTGAGAAGGACAAAACAATTATTGCACCATTTGAAGGTGTTGATGGAATAAGGGTTGTATATGGTGATCTGACCAATTACGATGATGTCCTCAATTGTGTAAATGGGGCCGACATTGTATTGCATGTAGGCGGTATGGTGTCACCCGCTGCCGACTATCACCCCAAGGCCACTTTAAAAGTCAATGTCACTGCCGCCCAGAACATCGTGAAAGCTATCAAGGCACAGCCAGATCCAGACAAAGTAAAACTGGTATATATCGGAACGGTAGCCGAGACTGGTGATCGTAATCCTCCCATTCACTGGGGACGTGCCGGTGATCCCATCAAGATTAGCATCTACGATTTCTATGCGCTGTCGAAGACCATAGCCGAACGGGAGGTCATAGAGTCAGGACTTAAATACTGGGTATCCATGCGACAGACGGGTATCCTGTATCCAGAGATCCTGAATAATCTGGACCCCATCATGTTCCATGAGCCGTTCAATGGCGTGTTTGAATGGGTGACAGTAGAGGATTCTGGTCGCCTGTTGTCGAATGTGTGCAATGAGGATGTTGCTGACGACTTCTGGTGTCATGTGTATAACATTGGTGGTGGCGAGAAATACCGCACCGTAAACTGGGAGTTCATGAACTGGTCGTTTGGTGCTTTAGGCATGAGTGATGTGACGAAAGTATTGGAGCCAAACTGGTCAGCTACAAGGAACTTCCACGGACAGTGGTACACGGATTCCGACAAACTTGAAGAATACCTTCATTTCCGTAGTGGTGATGTGCATCAATTTATCAAGCGGATGGGTGATGAGGCTCCGGCTACAACAAAGCTGGCAAAATATGTGCCCTCGTGGATCATCAAGAACTTTGTGTTCAAGCCTGTAGCCAAGAAGCCTTTTGGCCCCCTGTATTGGTTTAAGCATGATGCACAACCACGCATCACTTCGTTCTTTGGTTCACGCGAGGCATGGAACCAGATCCCTGGATGGGAGGGCTTTAAACTCGAGCGTCCTTCCATGACTCCCACCTATCTTGACCATGGATATGATGAGACAAAGCCAGAGAGCGAACTGGATATTAACGATATGCGAAAAGTTGCTGAATTCAGAGGTGGCAAATGTCTCTCAGAAACCATGGTGAAAGGTGATCTGCGCACCAAACTGAAATGGGAGTGTGCTTTCGGACATCAGTTCGAGGCATCTCCAGCTCTTATTCTCTTCGGCGGTCACTGGTGTCCTGAATGCCTGCCCATGCCTTGGAACTATGATGAGGAGGCCAAGCGCAATCCCTTCTTCGCTCAGGTATGGAAACCATTACACGATGAGAACGAGCATAATACATACGATGAGAGTATCATAGATTATTAGATTCAAAAAGAATGAATAATATAATGGTAGAAATGAAAAGGACATTACTATTCCTTTTTTTGCTGGTCAGCTCCCTCTCTTATGCCCAAAGAGTGATAAGCTCTGCTGGTCCTTGGCTTGATACAAATGGCAAGAAGATTGAGGCTCACGGCTTCCAGGTTTTCTATCATGAGCAGGACAAGACTTATTATTGGTATGGCGAGAACAAGGAATTCACCGTTCCTGGTTCTACCGTTTGGACATGGGGCATTCGTGCATATGCCTCAATGGACTTCATCCATTGGGAAGACAAGGGACTTATTATTCCTCCCGACACGGTGGATGTCCATTCGCCGTTACACTATAGCCAATGGAATGACCGCCCGCATATCATCTATAATAAGACAACAAAGAAGTGGGTGTGCTGGATAAAGAATATGTCGATGACGGTGTTCTTTGTATTAGAAGCCGACAACTTCCTTGGTCCTTACAAGATCGTCAATCGAGGATTCCGTCCTGACGGCTATGGAGTGGGCGACTTTGACCTATATGTAGATGATGCGACAGGTAAGGCATATATCTGGTTTGAGCGTCCTCATTGGGAACTGCTTTGCTTCACACTTAATGATACTTACACCGATATTGCCGAAAAGAATCCGACAGTGGTAACTCAGAGTTCTCACTTCTTCGGTCTTCGTCCGCCATACACCCGTGAGGCTCCTGCACATTTTATGGCAAATGGTCATCATTATCTTTTCACTTCTGGCACAACAGGCTATTCCCCTAACGAGTCGTTGGTGACACGTTTTGACGATCCTCATGGCAAGTATGTTAATCTGGGTAATCCTCATCCTTCAGATACGACATGTACCTCTTTCTTCTCACAGATTACAGATGTCGTGAAGATACATGGTAAGAAAAACCTATACGTGGTTGTTGCCGACCGCTGGATGCCACAACTTATGGGAAAGATGGATACCGACAAGAACCTGCAGCAGTTTGTAAAGCAACATAAGAAGAGGCTTCCACCAGAGCAGAATTTCGAGCCTATAGGCGAATACCCTGACTACTCTAAAATAGCGCGTGGTGCCTGGGATGATATCCGTGAGGCTACATATACCTTCCTCCCTATGCAATTTGTCAATGGCATGCCTATCATAGAGTGGCACGATACATGGAGCCTTGATGACTATAAGTAAAAAAAATACTATCACAATAATAACTAAAAATTACAAATATGGTAAACAGATTTATTCTTAACGAGGTCTCTTATTTCGGTCCTGGCGCCCGTAAAGAACTGCCAGGCGTAGTAGAACGTTTGGGTTTCAAGAAAGCTTTAGTCGTAACAGATAAAGGACTGATGCAGTTTGGCGTAGCCAAAATGGTGCTTGACGTGATGGATGAGGCTGGCATAGCCTACGACATCTTTGATGATGTAAAGCCTAACCCCACAGTAACAAACGTGAAAAGTGGCATTGAGGCCTGCAAGAAGACTGGTGCAGACTTTATTGTAGCCATCGGTGGAGGCTCATCTATGGATACGGCAAAGGGTATAGGAATTGTAGTAAACAATCCAGAGTTCTCCGATATCGTGTCACTTGAAGGTGTTGCTGATACCAAAAAGAAATCGTTACCCATCATTGCCCTTCCCACAACAGCAGGAACAGCGGCAGAGACGACCATCAACTACGTTATTATTGATGAGAGTCGCCAGGCAAAGATGGTTTGTGTTGATCCTAACGACATTCCCGTCTGTGCCATTATTGATGCAGAACTCATGTATTCACTGCCAAAGGGCCTGACTGCCGCCACAGGTATGGATGCTATGACGCATGCTATAGAAGGCCTAATTACCAAGGCTGCCTGGGAAATGAGTGACATGTTTGAGCTGAAAGCGATTGAGATGATTCACAAATATCTGCCTATGGCTGTCAATGATCCGAAGAATCCGGAAGGACGTAATGGTATGGCTGTCGCCCAGTATATTGCGGGAATGGCATTCTCCAATGTTGGTCTTGGTGTTGATCACGGCATGGCTCACCCGCTCTCTGCCCTATTCGACGTTCCTCATGGCGTTGCCTGCGCTATGTTGTTGCCTACGGTTATGCGCTTTAATGCACCTGTTTGCCTTAAAAAGTATGAGCAGATAGCCAAAGCTCTCGAAGTATGGCAGGAAGGTATGACTTTGGAGCAGGCTGCCGATGCTGCTTGTAAAGCCATTGAGGACCTGAGTGCTGTCGTTGGCACAAACAAGCACTTGACCGATCTCGGCATTACTGAGAAAGATATTTCAGCCCTTGCCGAACAGGCCATCAATGATGTCTGTACTCCAGGTAACCCCCGTGAGGTCAGCAAGGATGATATCATCAGCCTCTATCACAAAATATTGTAAATATTTAAACGATCGACAATGAAAGAGTATTTTTTTGCAGTTGACTTGGGGGCTACAAGTGGACGTACGATTGTTGGGAGCATTGTTGACGGACGCTTGGAACAAGAGGAAATCACCCGTTTCCCTAATAATCTCATAGAGACGGGCGGACATTTCTACTGGGACATCTATGCCCTTTATTTCGAGATGATCCGGGGATTGAAGGAAGTGGCTCGCCGGGGACTGAACATTACCTCTATTGGTATTGATACCTGGGGTGTTGACTTTGTGTTTATTGGCAAAGACGGAGCCATCCTGCGTAACCCCGTCGCCTATCGCGACCCACATACATTCGAAGCTTTTGAGAAGTATCTGAACGGTGTGCTTTCCCGTCAGGAGGTCTATGATATCACTGGTATCCAGTTTATGAACTTCAACTCACTGTACCAGTTCTATGCCATGCAACAGGCTGGCAATGTAGCG
>JBGUIZ010000084.1:0-11338 GCA_045113495.1 Bacteroidaceae bacterium | reverse complement strand
AACCTCTACCCCACGCCCACGGGCATCGGCCTTATTGACCTTATCCATGAGGAGTTGCTTAAAAGTGCCGAGCTTACCGGTATCTGGGAGAAACACCTGCGTGAGATAGAGCGCGGCCAGTATCAGCCGGCCCAGTTCATGGATGACCTCAAGCAGATGGTCACCACCCTGGTGCACGACGTCCTGGCTGACAACTCCTCCCGCCTTTAATTCCGTTTGTAGCCTTCAAGGTTAGCCTTGACAGTCTCCCACTTGTAGTAAGGACCATAGAAAGGCTCCAGGCCGCGAAGGCGTGTCTCCTGCTCTTGATAGAGGAACTTTACTATCACGTCATTACTCTTGTTGCGATAGAATATGATCTGCAGGTTGCTGGCCATGGGAATGTTCCAGAATCCAAGCCAACGGTCACAGATCTCGTCGGCAGGAATGCGGTCACCTACTCCCTCAATGCCCAGATAACTTACCAGAGCCATAAGCGGATAGTCATGACCAAAACGGATATCGGCCGCATACTTGCCTGTGGCGATGCACTCATCGGCCTTGGCAACAATATCCTCTACGCATGACTGAGCCATGGGAACGCGGTCATCACCTGATTCAACGGAGTTGCAATGGCCGGTATAGAGAGATACGTTGCTCTGTGCCCAACGCTTGTAGATGGCGTCAAAAGGCAGGAAACGGAACAGGTTGTCCTCAATATCAAAGTCCTCTGCTATTATCGCAGTATTCCATACGTTCTCCGTAAAGCTACGGGCACTCTTGATAAACGTACGGGCTCTGGGCACATCGGTAAAGAGGCGGGGGAATACGCCTAACGTATCATCGGGCAGACCGCGAAGAGCCTCTCTTGCAGCTCTTGATGCAGCCATGGATTTACGCTGCCATCCGCTCTCATTATCCAGATAATCCATGAACTTCTCACCGGTATCAAGGTAGAAGTAAAGTTTGGGATTCTGACGAACAAGTGATGTGGTGAATGCGTTCATGCTGATGAGACAGCGCTGAACGGTACTTCCAAACGCACGTACCTGCTTGTTGCCCTTGAACACCTCGGGATAACGCTTATACATACGCTCTGCAATGGCTGTATGCTCACGGACACCCTTCTGGGTCAATCGGCCGTCCATTCCGTCATATGAAGCCAGAACCTGACGAGCAGCAGCAAGCAGGGAGTCACCACCGGGAGTAAGGATTCCCAGCTGCTTTGCCGTATCCAGCACAGCTATCACATTCTCATATGAACTGCCACCCCAGTTGGAACGGGATCCGTGACGGCCGTAGTGGCTTATATAGAACGGTTTGTAACCCTTGGGGGCTTTCGTGTCATGAATTTCCTTGAATTCATAGGAGTTAGTGTTGTTGCCGGCGCGTGTAGGATCCTCCTTGAGGGCGCGGACGGCAGCCTCAGACTGATGCGACTGAGCAAAAACGGCAGTCGCACAGATGAACAATGCGGAAATAATGGTTAGTCTCTTGATTCTCATATTGTAATTAGGTTATATTTCTCTTCTGAACGTAATGAATGAGTAAGAGTACGGATTCTTCTCATCCGCTTCATGATCTTCCTTATTCACAAGATGCCAGCTCCTGTCACTTCCAAATTCAGGGAAGAACGTATCAGCCTCGGCCGGAGTGTCATTCACCACTGTCACCTCCAGTTCATCGGCCATGGAAAGTGCCTGATTATAGACCTGCGCACCTCCTATTATGTAAACTTTCTCATCACGGGAGCAGCGGCTCAGAGCCTCGTCAAGTGATGAATAGACCTCCGTACCGGGAAATGAGACACCGGTCTGGCGGGTAAGCACAATGTTACGGCGGTTGGGCAGAGCCCCCTTGGGCAGGGACTCAAAAGTCTTGCGGCCCATGATAATGGTGTTACCTGTGGTGAGCTCCTTAAAACGTCTAAGGTCTGCACTCAGGTGATAAATCAAGTCCCCTTTATAACCGATAGCTCCGTTCTGTGCTATCGCAACAATAATTGATATCATACTGAAACGTCTGCTTTGATATGTGGATGCGGATCATAGCCCTCAAGTTGGAAATCCTCATACTTGAAGTCAAATATGCTCTTTACATCAGGATTGATAATCATCTTGGGCAGCGGACGCGGCTCACGGGTAAGCTGCAGACGGGCCTGCTCCAGATGGTTCAGATAGAGGTGTGTATCACCGGTGGTGTGGATGAAATCACCCGGTTTGAGACCCGTAACCTGCGCCATCATCATGGTGAGCAGAGCGTATGACGCGATATTGAACGGCACTCCCAGGAACGTATCGGCACTACGCTGGTAAAGTTGCAGGCTAAGTTTGCCATCGGCCACGTAGAACTGGAAGAATGCGTGGCAGGGCGGCAGGTTCATATTCTTGAGATCTGCCACATTCCATGCGCTCACAATGATTCGTCGTGAATCCGGATTATGCTTGATGGTATCCACAGCCTCGGATATCTGGTCAATGAATCCGCCGTCATAATCGGGCCATGAACGCCACTGGTAGCCGTAGATATGACCCAGATTGCCGTCAGGATCAGCCCACTCATTCCATATGCGGACCCCGCGCTCCTGCAACCATTTGGCGTTGGTGTCACCGTTCAGGAACCACAGCAGCTCATAGATGATTGACTTAAGGTGCAGTTTCTTTGTTGTAAGCAGAGGGAATCCCTCCTCCAGGTTGAACCGCATCTGATGTCCGAACACGCTGATGGTGCCTGTGCCCGTGCGGTCTCCTTTCTGCACTCCCTCGCGGAGTATCCTATCCAGCAGATCTAAGTACTGTTTCATTGGTGAATCTTGTTTCTTGTCTGCGAATATACTGATTTTTTGGCTTACCTTCGCAGCAGAAATCACGCAAGGTTATGGCTTTACCTAAGGAATTTATCAACATATTGGGTGAGATACTTGAGGCCGATGAACGCGACCAGCTGCTCAAGGCACTTGAGACCGAGCCTCAGGTGAGCATCCGATTCAATCCCCTCATTCCCGATGCAGAGAGCCTTGCACTCCAATCTCTTGAATGCAGTGCCGATGGCCGCGTACCATGGGCCGGTAATGCCGTATACCTTGACCACCGCCCCCAGTTCACGCTTGACCCCCTGATACATATGGGCTGCTACTACGTGCAGGAGGCATCATCAATGTTCCTGGAGCAGGCAGTACGAAAGTGCGTATCGGGCCCCGTAAGAGCGCTGGACCTGTGCGCAGCACCCGGCGGCAAATCCACACTGTTGGCATCACTGCTGCCTGAGGGAAGTCTGCTGGTAAGCAATGAGATTCAGCGTGGCCGTGCCCAGATCCTGGCAGAGAACATGACCAAATGGGGCCGCACCGGAGTGATGGTAACCTGCAACACCCCCAAGCAGATAGGCCAGTCCAACCTTATGTTTGACCTTATTGCGGTCGATGCCCCATGCTCCGGTGAGGGAATGTTCCGCAAGGATGAGGGAGCCGTTGCAGACTGGAGTCCGCAGAATGTTGAGATGTGCGCCGCACGCCAGCGCCAGATAATTGAAGATATATGGCCGGCACTCAAACCCGGCGGATATATGATATACAGCACCTGCACGTTCAACCGTCATGAGGATGAGGATAACGTACGGTGGATAATGGAGCAGTTCGGTGCAGAAGCCGTAAAAATAGAGACCAAGCCTGGATGGAATATAAAAGGTTCACTTACACAGGACAACCTGCCGGTATATCATTTCATGCAGCACCTGACCCGCGGCGAAGGCTTTTTCCTCTGCCTGCTGCGCAAACCCGATGGTGCTTTCCGTGAAGCACCTCAAAAACCGTTCAAGGCCGATTCTTCCGTTCCCGCCGAATGCCGCAAGTGGCTCAATGACGGTTATGAGTATTTTGTAAAAGGGGATTCCATATATGCACTACCCGCCCCGCTTGCATCGGACATGAATCAGGTAAACAAAGAACTCTATGCCCTGATTCCGGGAATAGAAGTTGCCGTGCGTAAGGGACATGACTGGGTTCCGGCCCATGCGTTGGCCATGTCCGATGCCCTGAACACAGAGGCTTTCAATAAGGTTGAGATAACCCGCAAGCAGGCATTGGAGTATCTGCATTGTGACGCCCTGCATCTGGATGATGCACCCCGTGGCATAGTTTTGCTCACTTACAAGGGTATTCCTCTGGGATTTGCCAAGAATCTGGGCAACCGCGCCAACAACATGTATCCTCAGGAATGGAGGATAAGAATCTCTATCAGCTGATTGTCAGTTACCGCCAAACAGGCCGTAAGTGGTACGTATTACGCGGAACTCAGTACGGCGGTTAAGTTGGTTGCATATCTCCTGCTGTGACTCCGGAAGTGTCAGGATAAACTTCTCAGTGAGCACCGTACCCTCCTCAAGGAAGTCATACTGCTCTGCCACCTTCTTGCTCACGCTCTTGGGCGCAGACTCTCCGTATCCGCGGGCAGTGAGACGTTTCTTGTCTATCCCCTGACTTATCAGGTACTCTACCACACTCTCGGCACGCTGCTGTGACAGACGCTTATTATACTCATCGTCACCCTTATAGTCACAGTGGGCACCAATCTCTATGGTCACACCCGCATTATCCTTAAGCTGCTGTACAAGCTCATTAAGAGAGCCGGCCGACTCCGGAGAGAGTGTGGCACGTCCGAATTCAAAGAATATATTGTCTATTATGACTGGCTTGGAGATTGATGAGAGCGGGAACTGCAGCACATATTCACGATCCAGGTCTGTACTGTCGGCAGTCATCTCCTGTTTGTAGTTCATGAATCCCTTGGCAGTTCCAAGCAGCAGGTAACTGACACCCGGATTTATGCGCTGGGTAAACGATCCGTCCTCACGCACGTTCAGTTTCATGTTAGTGCCGTCATTACCTATCAGATAAACAAGGGCATCAGGCAACTCATAACCGTCTTTCTCATAAACCCAGCCGGTAATCTTATGGACCGTCTCAGGCAACTCAAAACTCCAGATATGGTCACGGCCGCGTCCGTCGTTACGGTTACTGCTAAAGAAACCGCGGGTAAGGTCACCCTCAAACGTCATTCCAAAGTCATCCGACGGCGAGTTCACGGGAGTACCCATATTGGTTACCGTCCATGTGGAGTCACTGGTACTTACAGCACGGAATATATCCAGACCGCCCATACCGGGATGGCCGTCAGACGAGAAATAGAGCTCTCCGTTACGGCGGAACGTGGGGAACATCTCATTGCCGGGAGTATTGATCTCCGGCCCCAGATTCTCGGCTCCTATCAGTTTGCCTCCCACAGGAACACGCCACAGATCCATGCCTCCGTAACCGCCGTCCATATCGGACACGAAATATAGCCATTTGCCGTCAGGTGAAGCGGCAGGATGAGCGTAATTGTATATCGTATCCGATGCGGAACTATAGGGCTTTCCGGCACCCCATGCCGCATCAGAACGGTTTGATTCATAAATGGTTGCGGGACGCGGCAGCTGTGGGTCCGATGCACAGTAAGTGTAGTACATAGTCTTGAAATCAGGACTGAACGAGCATGAACCATCCTCAAACAGGGTATTCGGCCCTCCCTCAATCAGTTCCGGTTTCTGCCATTTACCCTTCTCATCCTTGCGGATTACAAAGAAATCACAGTATTTCATGCCGGTTATGCCGTTTATGTCATCACCCGAGCACTCCTTGCGGGATGACGTAAACACAATCTGATCATACTCAGCCGATGCATATACAGGAGACCAGTCGGCATATCGGCCGTTCATGATGTTATCCTTCTTTACGCTGTATCTGGTGGGGTTATCCTTAAGGTCCTGAATTATACGGCAGGACTCCAGACCGGTCTGAGCCAGACGGTCGTCTGGATTATGATCCAATGCTATCCGGTAGTTATTCTCAGCCTCCTTAAGTTTACCGCTTGCTCGCTGCATATCGGCCAGATAACGATATACGGTACTATCCTGGTACTTGTACCTCACCGCGTTCTGATAGGCAGAGAGAGCACGGGGAACATAGTTTATACGACGGTAGCACTCTCCCAACTTGAAGGCCGTTGAGCCACGAAGCTCTTTGTCTTTTGCAGACAAGCCCGAGTATGCTTTCTTGTATCGGGCTGCAGCCTCCTGATACTCGCCCAGAGCAAAGCTTTGGTCACCTTTACGCAGACTGATCTCAGCCCCGCAGCCGCAAAACAGCAACAGGGCCGCAATCCACAAGTATGCAGCCGATCTATTCATACACCTTATTAACGGAAAAATGCGCGTGATATTGCAGAAACAAAGAAAGGCCTCCTAAATCAGGGGCCTTTCCTTTATCAGTTCTTAAGTGAAGTCTACTTCTCCTTCTCCTTGCCTGCAGAATAGACAATGTTCAGAGCACGTGCCTTTCTAAGCTCCTGCTTAACATCGGTAACAATACCCATCTGAACATCCTGGTCTATCTTAAGAGACATCTTCATAAGAGGTTTGTCACGCTCTGCCATGCTCTCACGCTCAGCTGATACGAACTCACGTACTGCCTCAGGCTCTGCAAAATGCTCATTGAGCTGAATCTGAGGAGCAGAACCGAATGTTGCACGATACTGCTTTGCGGGAGGACCGATGTAGATATGTGACACCAGAGACTTTCTCTCAAGTTTCTCAATTTCTGAACTTCCCGTAGGAGTCTTTACCTGAACCTTTACCTCAACTTCACGCATTGATGTTACCATCATGAAGAAGAACAATACGGTAAAGATAAGGTCCGGAAGTGACGAAGTATTCAACTCCGGCATTTCTCTCTTTCCATTACTTCTAAACTTACTCATTGTGCAGTACCATATTGTTTAGGTTCAGCCTCCGAAATCTTGGAAGCGTACACTGCGCGGACAACAGGCTGTTCGGTCTTCTCGTCGCACTGCTCGTACTTCTTACCGAAAGTCTTTCTTGCCCATGCATCTCTCAATTCACTATAAGCCTTTGACAGCTCATGCTGGACCTTGAAGTAAATCTCATAATTGGTGGTACGGTCTGTCTGAAGGGAGATCACGTGTCTTACGGTGGTAACTACCGTACCGTAGCCCTCGATCTCATAATCCTCCTTGATAGGAAGATTGATGTTATCGTCAGGATTTGCAATGAACTCCTTGGCGATATCCTTCAGCTCCGAAACATCAATTGTGCGATTCAGAACGCCATTCTTGACATGGATCTCATTGTTCTTGTTGACCTGGACCGTCATTACGTTACGCTCCTTGATCTTCATTTCCTGTTCTACAGCATCCGGATCCCAATCAGGAAGACGACGGGACAGACCCGAGTCAACATCCATAGATGTGGTCACCAGGAAGAATATGAGCAGGATGAACGAGATATCCGCTGTCGAAGACTGGTTAAGTCCCGGAACTTTTCTCTTTCCCTTTGCCATAACTCTCTTTATTCAAGCGTCAGGTTACTTCTTGGCTTTGAAAATACCAAGCATAGAAAGTATTGAGCACACAATTGAAACAACTACGAGTCCGTAGATTGAGTACAAGCAGACATCAGAAAGCTTGAGCACCCAAAGTGTATCCTCGATTGAGTTGTCACCAAGAGTTACAGATGATGTATCTGCCAGGAAATATGAAGCGGCAATCAGAGCAAAAGTGAACAGGAATACCCATCCGGCAAATCCGGTTCTCTTCTGACTCTTGGTCTTAACCTTCAGATTCCTCAGGGCATTTGACAGTCCAAAACCAAGCACTGCCAGTATGCATATGCCAACCAGGGCATAGAGCCAAACGAGCAGAAGGCCGGTGTAGTGAGGAGCTGTAAGGTTCTTGTTGTTGCTGTAGTATGTCTCACCGTATCCGAAACCGAAGAACAGAACGAGTACAACGGCTGAGATTACGAAGAGAATACCCAGAGCCCAAGAAGAAGCCTTTATTTGTTTATTCTCAGTTTTCATAATCGGGTTTTAATTACTTTTTAAACTTCAGGTTGTACTTCATGATGATGTCGAGCAGAGTAACTGAAGAGTCCTCCATATCTGTGTTAAGAGCCTCGACCTTGCTCAGAATGTAGTTGTAGAATACCTGGAGAATAAGAGCAACGATAATACCGAAGATAGTTGTGATAAGGGCCACCTTCATACCGCCGGCAACAACGTTAGGTGAAATATCACCAGCCTTCTGGATATCATCGAATGCCTGTACCATACCGATCACAGTACCAAGGAATCCGAGTGAAGGAGACATTGCGATGAACAGGGTGATCCATGAGAGGTTCTTCTCAAGGTTTGAAGCCTGAACGCTACCGTAAGATACAACTGAACGCTCAACTACGTCAAGACCCTCGTCGATACGCATCATACCCTGATAGCAGATAGATGCAACAGGACCGCGAGTCTCACGGCAGATTGTCTTAGCGCCTTCTACATCACCATTCTCAAGAGCAGCCTGGATGTCCTCGAGGAGCTTCTTGCTGTTGATCTCAGAAAGACTGAGGAAAATGATACGCTCGATGCAAAGAGCAAGACCGAAAATCATAGCGATGGCAACAAGTGACATGAAGCCGGCGCTACCCTCGATGAACTTGATCTTGATTGTCTTGTGGAGACCCTGACCTTCGCCGTCCTCCTCAACATCAGCGGCCTCAGCCTCTACAGTTTCGGGAGCTGCGATTGAGTCAACTGCAGCAGAATCTTCCTGAGCAACCTCCTCTATGGCAGGTGCTTCTGTCTCTTGAGCATTGATTGTCTGGTTTACTCCAAATGTAAGGAGTCCCATCATTGCAACGAATGCAAATACCTTTTTCATTTGAGATAATTTTTAGTTATTGGTTAATTTGATAATTCTTTAATTAGTCAGTTTCAAACTGCGGAAAGACGGGGATTCGAACCCCGGATACGCTTTTGGCGTATACACGCTTTCCAGGCGTGCCTCTTCAACCACTCGAGCATCTTTCCCTTCAGGCACTATTATCCCATAGCGTCTAAAACGGGCGCAAATTACAACATTTTTACTGAATATAACAATCAAAGGTTATTAAAACATGTAAAAATGCAGTCTTCCACGCTATCCCAATAAAGCTGGTATTAACAAAAGCACCCTGCTTACCTTTTTTTGTGTACTTTTGTATCAACCAACGTTCAAAGATAAGTCATTATCGCGACAAAATGAAGTCTGAAATAAGAATTTATCAGATTCTCAGGCCCCTGGGGTGGATATACGGTGCATTGACCGGGATAAGGAACCTGCTCTATGACAGGCATATCCTTAAAAGCGTGTCGCCGGATATCCCCGTCATAAACATAGGTAATATAACCGTAGGCGGAACCGGCAAGACTCCGCACACCGAATATACAGCTTCAATTCTTAAGGATTTTTATCGTATAGCCGTGCTCAGTCGGGGCTACGGTAGACACACCAAAGGTTTTTTCATGTCCGATAACCGGTCCGACAGCGGTCTGATAGGTGACGAGCCCATGCAGATAAAGCGCCGTTTCCCTGATCTGGACGTTGCCGTATGTGAGGACAGGGTTATCGGTATAAACAGACTCGTTGAACTGTGTCATCCCAAGGCTGTCATTCTGGACGATGCCTACCAGCACCGTAAGGTTACACCTTCTTTAAATATCCTGCTGGTCAACTGGCACCGCAACATACTTAACGACGCCTTGTTACCCGCCGGACGCTTGCGCGAGAGCGCCCGTGGCCGTGACCGTGCTCACATAATCATAGTTTCAAAGTGTCCCGACGGGCTGACCGGCCAGGCAATGGATGAAATGGCAGCCGCACTCAGGACCAACCCCTCCCAGCAGGTATATTTCACCACGCTGGAGTATGGAAACCTCTATCCGCTTTACGGATCAGACATATCTGATGATATACCCACAGGATCGGTCCTGGCCGTTACCGGAATAGCGTCACCAAGTCTTATGGAGGCTGAACTCAAGCGCCGTGGTAACCAAGTTTCCCTCATGACCTTCCCTGACCATCACAGGTTCAGCAGAAAGGATATCGGCAATATGGCCCAAAAGCTCATGAGCCTGGGTCCTGACTCATTTATTGTCACCACTACCAAGGACGCCTCACGTCTGTATGACCTGGATATCGATACGGAACTGCGCAGCAGGATATACGTACTCCCCGTAGGCGTAAGGTTCCTCCGTGACGGGGATGCATTTGACCGCACCGTCAAAGGACATGTAGAATCATTCGGAAAGTAAAAAGTATAAGAATATATGGCAGAAATCAAACGTACAGAGATTGCCGAGCTCGGAGAATTCGGGCTCATAGACCACCTCACAAAGGACCTTAAACCACAGAATTCATCCACACTGTACGGTGTAGGTGATGACTGCGCCGTGCTGGACTACTCGGGAAAGGACAAGGAGGTACTTGTGACCACTGACATGCTTATGGAGGGCGTCCACTTTGACCTGACATACGTGCCGCTCAAGCATCTGGGTTACAAGAGTGCCATGGTCAACATATCCGATATTTACGCCATGAACGGTACTCCCCGCCAGATGACCGTATCGGTTGCCCTGAGCAAAAGGTTCTCGGTAGAGGATATGGAGGATTTCTACGCAGGAGTGGTACTGGCATGCCAGCGTCACGGGGTGGATCTGGTTGGTGGTGACACCACATCTTCACTGACCGGTCTGGCTATCAGCATTACATGCATCGGTGAGGCTGAGAAAGGAAAGGCCGTGTACCGTAACGGAGCCGGCCAGAATGACCTGATTTGCGTATCGGGCAACCTGGGCGCAGCATATATGGGTCTGCAGTTGCTGGAACGCGAGAAGGCCGTATTCAACAGCACCCCGCACAGCAAGGACGAGCCGTTTGCACCTGATTTTGCAGGCAAGGAGTACCTGCTGGAGCGTCAGCTCAAGCCCGAGGCCCGCGGTGACATCATAAAGGAACTGCGTGAGGCCGGAATCCAGCCCACCTCCATGATGGATATATCCGACGGTCTGTCATCGGAACTCATACATATCTGCAAACAGAGCAACACCGGCTGCAGCGTCTATCAGGAGCGCATCCCCATTGATTACCAGACCGCCGTCATGGCCGAAGAGCTCAACATGGATGTCTACACCTGCGCCCTGAACGGAGGAGAGGACTACGAGCTCCTGTTCACCGTACCCCTCACAGACCACGACAAGATCATCCAGCTCAAGGACGTCAAACTTATCGGTCACATGACCCGCCCCGAACTGGGCCGCCACCTTGTAACCAAATCCAGCCAAGAGGTAGATTTGAAAGCCCAGGGCTGGACTTCCAACCTATAAAAGATTTCCAGCTGCACACACCAGCACGGTTTCCAGTTGCACCCAGTAAAACGGAATCCCGACAGCGAAGCGTTGTCGGGATTTCGTTTTACCCGGCCTGGAAGGCCGGCAGAG
>JBGUIZ010000083.1:0-4616 GCA_045113495.1 Bacteroidaceae bacterium | reverse complement strand
AAGGTAAGGGGGTAGCCCGCGATATCACGTATTTCCTGCTTACCTTAGGGATGAAAATGGCGCTACCTGCGCTACACCTCCCTAAGGTCCACCGGCAGCCCGCGAGAAAAAGAAAAAGAGGCCGCTCACCAAAGAGCAGCCTCTTCCACCAGTATAGTACAATACTAAAAATCAATAGAACCACTTGACGTAGCAGAAATCCTGACGATGAGGCAGGTCTGCGTTCTTGGGGTACATGCGGTATGCAATGCGGAATGCGCCCGGCAGGTCATTCTTGATGGTGCCGCGGAACGTGTAGAGGTTTCCGTCGCGCTTAACAAGCTCCAGCGGAACAACCTTCTGCAGTTTCTCGTCGCCATCGGCATCGTAACCGGTCACAACCATCTCAACGCCAACGGCATCCTCCAGGCCCTTCTCGTCGATCACATACTCCATCTCATAGGGAGTACCGGTCTCGAACAGACCCTGCTGAACGGTCTCGGTCTTGTTGGAGCTTACCACCTCAATCTGATCCCAGCGCTGAGCCACAGTCTCCTTCCAGGCTGCAATCTCCTTAGCCTTGGCAAAGTCATTAGCCTGCAGCATGTGTGAGCGCTCAGCCATCTTGCAGTAGAACTTGCTGAAATAGTCGTCAAGCTGGCGCTTCATAGTATAATGAGGAGCAATCTGCGCGATTGAGTTCTTCATAGTCGATACCCAACCCTCGGATATACCCTCGGCATTCTTGTTGTAGTACAGAGGCAGGATTTCGTTCTCCAGAATGCTGTAGATGGTTGCAGCATCCAACTGATCCTGATAGCTCTGGTTCTGATAGGTACGCTTATCGGTCAGAGCCCAGCCGGCACCCTCGCGATAACCCTCGTACCACCAGCCATCCAGCACTGAGAAGTTCACGACACCGTTCATAAGGGCCTTCTCGCCCGATGTACCCGATGCCTCCAGCGGACGTGTAGGAGTATTGAGCCAGATATCAACGCCCGATACAAGACGGCGAGCCAGATGCATGTCATAGTTCTCCAGGAAGATGATCTTACCCAGGAACTCAGGACGACGGCTGATGTCGATGATCTGCTTGATCAGACCCTGACCTGCACCATCGTGCGGATGAGCCTTACCGGTAAAGAAGAACTGTACCGGATAGTCGGGGTTGTTCACGATCTTGGCCAGACGGTCCAGGTCAGTGAACAGCAGGTGCGCACGCTTATATGTCGCGAATCGGCGACCAAAACCAATAGTCAGGGCATTGGGATTGATCTTCTCCATCAGAGACATGATACGTGAAGGATCACCCTGGTTCTTGAGCCAGCTGTCCTTGAACTGCTGACGGATAAACTCAATGAGCTGCTTCTTGAGGTCATTGTGCAGATCCCATACAACCTTATCGGGCACCTTATATATATCCTCCCACAGTTTCTCATTTGACTGGTCAGAGAGGAAATTCTTGTCAAAATACTTGGCATAGAGAGCCTGCCACTCCTTAGATGCCCATGTAGGCATATGCACACCGTTGGTCACATAACCTACGTGGCTCTCTTCGGGGTAGTAACCCTTCCAGATACCGGCAAACATCTTCTTTGACACCTCACCGTGCAGCCAGCTTACGCCGTTGACCTCCTGACAGGTGTTGCATGCGAATGTAGACATGCAGAACCTCTCACTGGGATCACCCGGATTGGTACGGCCCATATCCATGAGCTCACCCCAGCTGATACCAAGCTGCTGAGCGTAACCACCCATGTACTTGCCGAACAGACCCTCGTCAAAGTAGTCATGACCTGCAGGAACCGGAGTATGAACGGTGTAGAGTGACGATGCACGAACCACCTCCATAGCCTGGTTGAATGTGAGACCCTGCTTAACGTACTGTGTCAGACGGTACAGGTTGCACAGAGCGGCATGACCCTCATTGCAGTGGTATATATCCTTATTGATGCCCAGGGCCTCAAGGGTAAGCATACCACCTATGCCCAGCAGGATCTCCTGCTTGAGACGGTTCTCCCAGTCACCACCGTAAAGCTGTGAAGTGATGGGACGGTCATAATCGCTGTTCATGTCTATGTCCGTATCCATCAGATACAGGGGCACACGGCCTACGTTCACCTTCCAGATGGCAGCGTAAACGGTATAGTTGATATAAGGTACGGCCACAACCAGAGGCTGTCCGTTCTTGTCATAGACGCGCTCCAGCGGCAGGGTGTTGAAATCCTGCGGCTCATAGTTGGCAATCTGCTGGCCGTCCATTGAGAGGCTCTGTGTAAAGTAGCCGTGACGGTACAGGAAACCTACACCGCACATATCAACGTTACTGTCACTTGCCTCCTTCATATAGTCGCCGGCCAGAACGCCCAGACCGCCTGAGTAGATCTTAAGCACATGTGTAAGACCGTACTCCATGCAGAAATATGCAACTGACGGACGGTTCTGATCTGGTTTAACGTCTATATATTTGCGGAATTTGTCATAAATGGCATTCATCTTGTCCAGGAACATCTTATCCCCGGCCAGTTCCTCCAGCTTGTCATAACCCAGACTCTGGAGCATCATGATAGGATTGTGACGAACCTTGGTCCACATATCGGGGTTAATATCCTTGAACAGGGCCTTAGCGTCCTCGTTCCATACCCACCAGATGTTGTGAGCCAGTTCATCAAGTTTCTGCAATGCCTCAGGTACGCTTGATTTCACATAAATCTCGCGCCATGCGGGCTGATTGGAATTGCTTGCTTTAATTTTCATATTGTGTTGTGTTTAACGGTTCGAATAAATAATGTTCCAAGTCTTGTTTACCGCAAAGCTGTAAGCTTCAAGGTAGTATTTGATAAAATGCTTCCAGAGCGCCTTCTGGGCAAGCTTGCCGGCATTCTGGCGAGTAGCCTCACGCTGTCGGAAATCCATCTGTACCCATTTGAGTATCTGGTTGCATATATCCTGTGCGGCCTCATGCCAGTTGCTGTCGTTACGGTGTACAACCTTTACACCATCCTCAAGCACGGCCTCATGGCCCACCTCATTGTTAACCCAAAGTCCGAATCCAGCCAAGTCCGATGTCACCGTAGGAACCTTGAACGCGGCACTCTCAAGCGGAGTGTAGCCCCACGGCTCGTAGTATGACGGGAACACAGCCAGATCCTGACCTATGAGAAGGTCATAGTATGACTTGTTGAAGATGCCGTCATTTCCGTCCAGATAGCACGGCACAAACAGCACCTTGATATTATCCTCAGGAGCGTTGCGGAATCCCATTGACTGCAGAGTGGTAATCACACGGTCTTCGCCCATATTATAGAGCCAGTGTGTGGTAAGCGGCATGTCGAGCGGCTTTGTATCAGTATCCTGCATAAGCACGCGGGCCTGCAGGTCGGTACGGGGTTCCTTAACCCATGCCGGCACGTTGATGAGCGCCAGGATATGGGCATCGGTCGTCTTACCGCTGTCACGCAGGGCGCGCATGGACTCCAGGAACAGGTCTATACCCTTGTTACGGAACTCATAACGGCCGCCGGTGGCCACAATCACGGTCTCATTGCCCCAGTTGGTGCCGAACAGCTTGTTGGCAACCGACAGAATGCATCCGCGGGCCTGGTCACGTGCAGTATCAAACTTGCCCGGAGCAGGCAGGAAACCATCCTCAAAGCCGTTCACCGTAACCACATCGGGGGTACGGTCAAGCAGCTGCGTGCACTCGCGTGCCGTAATGTCGCTCACCGTAGTAAAGCAGTCCACACGGTTGGCAGTCTGTTTCTCCACCGAGTGCTTGGCCTCCATGTTGAGTTCACGTGCCATCTGGTCACCGTTGTAACCGTCAAAGAACTCGTACAGAGCCTTGCCGTTACCGCATATGGAGCGACCAATCGATGTAGCGTGAGTGGTAAATACAGTCGATATCTGTGGAATGTAATATTTCAGGAACAGGGCACCCAGGCCGGTCATCCACTCATGTGCGTGATACACCACAGTGTCGTTGGGGCCGATGTTGAAGTTATAGAAACTCTTTACGGCCATAGCTGCGGTATACGAGAACATGGAAGCCTCATCATAATCGCCGTAAGCATGCATGGAATCCACGCCAAAGAGTTCCCATGCGCGGCCGTAGATCTGATTCTTGAGCGAGTAGCTGGCCATAAAGTTGACCAGAATCACAATAGGACGTCCGGGGATGTTCCAGTAGCCCACCCTGACAGGTATGCCATCGGTATCACGTGCATAATCTTTCCAGAGTGAGTAAAGTGATTTGTCCTCTATGAACAGCGGATTGTTCTTGGCCTCCCACAGATCGGGGCCTACATAAATGAGCGTAGCATTGCTCTCCTCCTTGAGCGTCTTAGCCTGAGTAGAAAGAACCGTATAAATACCTCCTATCTTGTTGCAGACCTCCCAGCTCACGGAAAATATATAACTGGGTTTCCTATTGGTACTACTCATAATCCTTTTTATCAGATTTTTCAGACCGCAAAGTTACGGTTTTTATATAATAAAAAAGCCGGCGGTGCCGGCTTTTTTATTCAAAAGATTCCTTTCAATATCAGAGAGCTGAACTCATAAGGAATACACCTGCCAGAGCTACGATAGCGTAAAGCTCGGGGAATACAGCCAGAATCAGAGTCTTACTGAACACG
>JBGUIZ010000082.1:0-33295 GCA_045113495.1 Bacteroidaceae bacterium | reverse complement strand
AAACGCTGAGTTTAACGCGCAATTAGGGACGGTTCTGTTTTGCGCGCAAAACAGAACCGTCCCTAATTGCGCGTTAAACTCAGCGTTTACTGATAACCTCCTGGCCGAGTATTAATGTAAAGCTACGCAGGTTACCACGCTCGTTGAGTTCTTCATCACGGTCCCAACTGCCGTCATACTGAGGATAATACATGACAAGAGCAGACTTGGTAGCCGGAGTAAGTACCAGCTGGGGATGGGTTGAGAATGTCTTATTGCCGTACTTATATGTATTGACGTTGTCCCAGAAACCATAGTCTCGGTTATCACGTAAACCTATTCTACCGGTTTCACCCTTGGCAACATAAGGCGAGTGATTACTGGAAGTTGTAGAATTATGATAACAATAGCCTGCAATAGGCAGATTCAGGCCAAGAACTCCACCTTTTGTCCATACTTCACATCTGTCAGTTATATTATCAATTGCCTCTATGGCGTTGCAGATATCCGTTATCTGATATACATACGGGACATCCCATCCTGACGGAGTGAAGCCTCCATGGAACTTGTAGTTTACGGAGTATTCACGGACCGCATAGTATGTAATGCCGTTATTTTCCCACATACCCCATTTTTCGGAATCCAAATATTTATAGCTGTCTCTAAAAGCCGTACCGCTATATAGGTCGCGGGTGTAAATGTTTCCAAATATCTTTACTGTAGGAACTTTAACATCAACCTTGATTCCTCCATTGACATCCGAGTATCCCAGTTCAAAATCACTTTGTTCAGTCCTGATGTATTCACCCAACTGGAAGTTTTCATCCTGATAAGCACTCAGATGGTTTCCACGCAAATATATGGTTTGTCTGAAACCATAGCCGGGTTCTACGTCCGATGAGCATACAGCCTTGGCAAAAGAGGCCGCACCTTCAGCTGCACCTCCTGCAGTAGGTGATGAAACACCCTTCCAGCTTACCTTAGCCGGATACATATGATCTCCACCCACATAATAACCCAGGTTATAGCGGACATTATTGTTGACTACGGGATAAACCACTGTCACCCTTTGTGTAGTACTGAGTTCCGGAATGAACTCATTGCAAATACGGGCAACATGATTTCCGTTCTCTGTAAACACATCCTTTACCAATGACTCATTCTCATCCCATTCCGTAGGTATTGTGATCATGGTAGGAGGTATTGAGACGTAACTTGACAGACCCTCATTCTTAAGGTCCTCCATCATCTGGCCCTCAAAATACTCCTTGAAATCCTCATAACGTGCAGGATAGAGATTCTTGTCAACAAATTCATAGATAGGAATCAGCATTCCATCAGTGTCAAAATCCAGAAGCACCATATTGTTCACGGCTGTAGCCAGTGCCTCCTCGCTTTCATCGGCCGGTACAAATGTCTTGCTCCACTCTGAGCATACTGATTCATCACCCTTTTTCTCCTCAATCATATCAATGATGGCGCGTTTTGCCTCATAACCACCTCCAAAAGCCGTACCCTTGAACTCAAAGGCCGATGAGTTGTTGGTCATGGTCTGCTGCATGTCTGCGCTGACCGATGCCTCTGCCTCAACCCAAGAGTTGCTGTAAGCGGCGCGCAGCATTGCACTTGCCTCATATGTTCCGGTTATCTCCTCAGTATTGGCTGTCATCTGATAGTGGAGCTTACCACCCAGAACACCGCCCACGATCACGTGAGTTCCATACTCTTTAACCAGTTCATAGAATCCCTCAGGACCATCATCATAGTCCTCATAAACATTATTGATGTCCTCATATGCATCAAGAGTCATATATTTGGGCTCATCATCATCGTTCAACTCACGACGCATGCGCGCTACAGTCTTTTCAACACTGGCACGTGCCGCAACGATTGATACATCCATCCATGCATACTCATTGCTTACATTTGATTTCTGGCTGGCGCTGAAATTGGCCTCCATCTCAGCCGTAAAGCCGTTGTACTCGCCCGATACACTGATGCTGGTGTTCAGGTTTCTCTCCAGTTCAGTAAGGCAGCTGCCACTCTCCTCACGCATATTAACGGTCATGGTGCTGGTATTGTAGATGAGATCCTCATCCTCCTCCATCTGAGCAACCCTAAGCACCGGTTTGGTAATACAACGGGCCGATGCATAACCGTTGAATGCATTGTATCCGTAACCTATACCTCTGGCTTTACGTCCCGATGCACTCGACGCAGACGGATCAAGTGACAACATATTAGCTGCCTGCTTAAGGTCGTACCACTTGAGCACCGTAGAATCCGGAAGACTGAGTATCTTGATCTTGAATGAGCGTAACACTTTAGTCTCATTATCAAGCACGCACAGTTGCACATTGGTCTTACCCTTTCCCTTATACGGATAAAGATATGCCGGCTCACCATCTGCCTTATTGTAATCAACAACAGCAACCCATTCCGCATCCTCATCTGCATCAACAACGAACGGTATCTCATAACTGTAGCTCTTAACTACTCCAGTTTCAAGTTCATTTACAGGCTCTGTTTCCGGATCTGTCCCTACTTTTTCTTTATCATCACATGAAACGAATCCAAATACTCCCAATAAAGCCACGGTTGTCATAATCAGTCCGTGGCGGAAAAACTTCTGATTAGTCATAGTCTTTATGTTTTTTGTTATTTATCTTCTGAACTCCACTCTACATGCTTACCGTCAACATAACGGTATGTTATCTCCTCAGCTCTCCAGTAGTCAAACCAGTCTTCCTCTGCTGCCATCTGGGACTGGACATAGACGTCAGTAAATGAATCGCTGGGCTTTTCACCGTTACGGTTATCCTTTATGCACAACTCCGGCGAGAATATCACATGATATCTGTTAGAGTTATGATAGCCCCACATGTCAGTATCGAATCTAAGCAACGGATTTCCGTCCTTAGACCTGACGCGATGAAGGAATTTGTGGAAATCATAAACCCAGTATTCCCGGCCTATCTCACCGGTAGGATTAATCTCAGTTGTCTCAATGAAACGAGTGTCAAAGAAATCGGCCACACCATAGAGATATGGAGCACCGGCAAACTCCTCATTGTATTTTGTTTGAACTTCATTTGGAACCATACCTTCCGGCACATCAAGCCCACCATCAGCATTAATACCCATAATAAACGGCTGGACATAACGAACCTGACAGTTTGCCCTAGAACCTGAATTCTTACGTTTGGAATCGTTTTTGGGGCTTCCGTATGCTATACAATAACAAGCTATTCCGTTTTTCTGTTCAATACTGGGCTCAACCTTGTCATCTGACGAGAAAAAACGGGTTATCGCGAACAGGTCATATCCCATTTCGGCCAATCTATTATACAGAATCTCGGCACCATGGTAAGCCTCCTTATCATAATTGTGCTTATGTGCTATGGTTGTCAAAGTGAAAAAAGCCGCCTTGGCTGTCTTAAGAGTCATAAGGTTCTTGGCATAAATCCAAGTCTCAGTGGACTGCACCCTTGCCGTTCTATTATCTTCAACGACGTCAATAAATTCCATGGTATATTTCTTGGTCGTCTGTTTTATGATGCAATCGCCCTGTTTGGGATTATCAGCACGTACATACGGGTCAAGACATATCCAATAGCTCTTGTCCTTGCGTAGCGGACCGGCGGCAGGACGTACACATATCCATGTGGTTCCGTCACTGTTACGCTTGATAATGTCACCTGCATGATAGTATGTAGGACCGGAGTAAGACTGCAGACCGTTTATGACAGCCATCGGTTTGAAACTCAGCTTGGTTACGTTAGGAACGTTGGGCAGAGCAACATCTATAAAAGCATACAGTTTGGTGTTACCCTCAACCTTGTGCAATTTAAGGCTGCCCAGTCCTGCCATCTGATAAAGGTAACCGTCCTCTGTCTCAGACAAGCAGCCGTCATCTTCAGGCACAAGGTCAAAGAAATACTCCAATGCATCATCCAGCCCTCGACTCACAATTGAACGGGATTTGGGCTCACTGTCATCCTCAACCACGCCCTCATCACACTCATAGGTCCTGGACTGCCAGTCATCATCCAGTTCATCTATACTGCACAGCCCTCGGATAATGCTCTGGGCTGCATATTCCAGATTTGCCACCTCATCGGGCACATCATTGTCTAATACAACGAATTCACCACCGTCTGTGGGATCATCATCATTCTTACAAGAAACAAAAAGTAAAGTACTGACCGTAAAAATGGTCAAAAGATTAAACAAAGTCCTTCTCATATTACAACCAATTGGTTAGTCCTTTTTTGCAAATTTATAAAAAGATTTTAAAAAACCAAAAATAACACTGACTAATTTTTAATAAGTTCTGATAGGGCAAGGACCTGACGGTTAAGTTCATAGAGTTCATCGGCAAATTCAGTGTAGGTCTTGCGGTTATCCATCTCTTTGAGCAGAGCGTGGTGAGCGCGGTTAAAGGCCTGAATCATTGTGATACACTGGCGGCGCATAGACTCGGCTCTCTCCAGCCTGATGCGGCATTCCATGTATTTGCGGTCAAACTCCGGCCAGGGAGTGATGCCGGCCAAGGATGTTGAGTTAAGATATGCGCGGTAGTTGTTCTCCAGACCTATGCGCTCATTCTCTATAAGTGACTTGAACTGGTCTGATTTAAGACCCTCCACGATTGACTTTACGCAGGCATCAACAAGGGTGTCACCATGTATCAGAATTTCCTTTACAACTTTACACTGGCGACGCTTGCCGTACTGCTCTGCCAGATAGCCGCTGGTCTTGCCAATCTGCTTGGCAATGCCAGGCTCATAGAGGGTTCCCCAATCCAGCTTGTTGTAGGCTATGGCCAATGAATCCATATTACGGCCTATACCTCTGAGTTCAGTGCCGTTACGTTTCCATCGGGCATCATTGCTCACGGAGCGGAGGGCGCGTATATAGCTGTCAAGAATATTTACACAGACATCGGCTTTATCGGCCAGACGGGACTCACCGGCGGTGGCATCGGCAAAACCGTTCAGTTCACGGATGCGGGTATCGGCCCCCTGCAAGGAGGCTGCGTAAATGAGTCCGCGCTCCATTCTGACCTCATCAAGCATACGGAATATGCTTCCCGGACCGGTTACGGCAGAGTCGCTGACTACGGCCAGTGCGTTGACCCGCTTAAGCTGGGCCTTGGTCATTGATGAGCAACCGGACATGTAAACCAGCAGGAACAGCATGGTGCACCACAAAGCAATGGCCTTGAGCACCCTGACGCACTACTTTATCACGGTCTCTGTAATGTCAAGTGATTTGGGAATCTTGTTCATCCTGGTCACCAGCGCACGGATCTCCTTTGCCTGCAGGTTTACACCGCCTGCACTCTCTGTGAACCTCTCAACAAGGCCGGTTTCCACATTCACTATGGCGCTGCGTTCAGCCTCACGGAGGGTTACACACGCCTGTTCCATAATCTCTCTGTCCTTTGTGGACAACTGCGGATCCATACGTCCGGCATCGGCTTGGGCAATAGCACTGGCTATCTCGTCCAAGCGCAAACAATTCTTATTTTTCATATTATCGGAAAAGAATGCACAAATATAGAAAAAGCACACAAAAGGGACAGTCCCCTCCGTGTGCTTTTTGCAAATGCACACGGAGGGGACTGTCCCTTTTGTGATATTTTCCGAGTTATTCTTCTGAGAAGAGTGCAGTTGAGAGGTAGCGCTCACCGGTATCAGGCAGCAGAACGAATACGTTCTTGCCGGCAAACTCCGGACGTGAAGCGACTACGCTTGCTGCATATGCGGCAGCACCGCTTGAGATACCTACCAGCAGGCCCTCTTCCTTAGCCAGAGCACGAGCGGTTTCAAAAGCATCCTCGTTTGCTACGGGCAGGATTTCATCCACAATTGAACGGTCAAAGTTGTTGGGTACGAATCCGGCGCCTATACCCTGAATCTTGTGGGGACCGCTGGGATTGCCGCTCAACACAGCCGATGAAGCAGGCTCTACTGCAATCACCTTTGCATTTGGGAAAGCCTCCTTAATAGCCTTTGCTGAACCGCTAACTGTACCGCCGGTACCTACACCTGCAATAAAAGCGTCAACCTGAATGCCTGACTCTTTTGCATCGGCCACAATCTCCTTACCGGTAGTCTTGGCATGGATCTCAGGATTGCTGGGGTTGTTGAACTGCTGCAGGATAACTGCACCCGGAATGGAGTCACGCAGTTCCTCGGCCTTGGCAATGGCACCCTTCATGCCTGTTGCACCCGGAGTGAGCACGATCTCAGTTCCGTATGCGGCAGCCAGCTTGCGGCGCTCAATGCTCATGGTCTCGGGCATGGTAAGTATTACCTTATATCCTTTTACTGCGCCTACCAGTGACAGACCAACGCCTGTGTTACCCGATGTAGGCTCTATGATTGTTCCGCCCTGCTTAAGGATACCCTTCTTCTCAGCATCCTCAATCATGGCCAGTGCTATACGGTCTTTTACAGATCCGCCGGGGTTAAAGAACTCAACCTTGGCTACTATGTTTCCCTTAATACTGCGTTTGGCAGTAAACTTGTTTAATTTAACTGTCGGGGTCTTACCGATCAGTTCAGTGATTGTACTGTAGATTGCCATAGTTTTGTGTATTTAGTTTTGTTTGTTTTCTGTTTCCGATGCAAAGTTACGGCCAGTGGAAACAACGAACAAAGAAATACTAAAATCAGGAAAAACATTCTAAATCACGCTAAAATTGCAGTTGATTTATTCTAGAAAACTACATCAAACGCTTAATGACAGCGAATAACTTATACGGCATGTAACGCACGAAAACAAAGCGCCGATGTGGCGAAATTGGTGACCCCTTTTTTTATTTGCTTGTATCTACTGCCGTAGTGGGCGGCAGCTGATGGTTTCGGGCATCGGTGGCAATCACCACGCTCTCTGCCAGGTTGCGGAATGCAAGGCCGGTCATCGTATCGGAATTGAGTGCCACGGGCTCACCGTTGTCACCACCCTCACAGATGCTCTGCACGATTGGAATCTGTCCCAGCAGCGGAACGTTTAGTTCCTCAGCCAGACGCTTGCAGCCCTCCTTGCCAAACAGATAGTATTTGTTCTCCGGCAGCTCGGCAGGTGTGAACCAAGCCATATTCTCAACCAGTCCCAGAACCGGAACGTTCACCTTCTCATTGCGGAACATGTCAATACCCTTGCGTGCATCGGCCAAGGCCACCTCCTGCGGAGTACTTACCACCACGGCACCGGTAATGCCCAGTGTCTGCACCAGAGTAAGATGAATATCGCTTGTGCCGGGAGGCATATCAATCACAAAGTAGTCCAGCTCACCCCAGTCAGCATCGGCAATAAGCTGCTTAAGTGCATTGCTGGCCATGGCACCACGCCACAGCACGGCCTGCTCAGGATCCACAAAATATCCTATTGAGAGCAGTTTGACACCATACTTGTCAACCGGAACAATCAGATCACGGCCGTCCTTGCTCTCAGCATAAGGGCGTGCATCCTCAGTGTGGAACATCTTAGGCATTGACGGGCCGAAAATATCGGCATCCAACAGTCCCACCCTGTAACCCAGTCCGGCCAAAGCCACAGCCAGATTAGCAGCCACGGTTGACTTACCTACTCCACCCTTGCCCGATGCCACCGCAATGATGTTCTTTACACCCTGCAGCAGATCCGGACCCTCCGGCCGAGGAGCCTGACGAGTCTTAACCTTAACGGTAACCTCAACGTCCTGTCCGGCCTTAAGCTTGACAGCAGTCTCAGCCGACTTCACGATAGACTTGATGAACGGATCTGTAGGTTTCTCAAAAATAAGAGAGAACGATACACTGTTACCGTCAATACGTATATCATCCTCCAGCATCTCCATAGAGATGATGTCCTTGCCAGTACCCGGATATCGAACCGTCTGCAAGGCCTCCTTAATCAAATTCGGATATAGTGCCATAATGTATATAAAGTTACGCAGTAAAGTTCAACCAGCGAGCACACAATAGAAATGATTTTGGGGTATCGGTATCAGAAACCATCGACGCCCATGTCGCTGTGAATGGGAGGGGCCCGCCGCAAAGCGGTGGGAGGGATAGCGCGAAGCGCGTAGTTTCAGATACTGATACCCCAAAATCATTTCTATTGTGTTATTTCCCAACTTGCAGAGTACTTCTTTTTGTACGTCCGTAGCTGCGGTAATCATCAAGTTCAATCTCAATGTCAGGCTCGGAGAGCTCACCCTCAGCCGGAAGCTGGAACACGATATACTTGATTGTTTTGCCGCGCTCCAGCCACTGCTGCTCATAATGAGTCTTGATAGAGAGAATGTGGTCCGCATCCCCGCTCCCATAGAGGTCATCAGTCCGGAACTCCACCGGAAGCCGGTTATGATCCACCATAGCGCAAGTATAAGTGTACAGAAAATTGCTGTCCGTCTTAAGGTGAATCTTGCCGCCCGGCTTAAGAATCCTGCGGTAACGCTCCATAAACCAGGTCGACGTAAGACGCTTGGTAGCTTTCTTCATCTGAGGGTCAGGGAACGTGATCCAGATCTCGCTGACCTCACCCGGAGCAAAGAACCGCTCAATAAGCTCAATCACCGTCCGCAGGAACGCCACATTCTTCATGCCGCGCTCCAGTGACATCTTGGCCCCCGTCCACATACGGGCACCCTTTATGTCAACGCCAATAAAGTTCTTGTCAGCGAATAGCCCGGCAAGCCCCACGGTATACTCTCCCTGGCCACAGCCCAGTTCCAGAACAATAGGCCCGTCATTATGAAAGAAGGAGCTGTTCCAACAGCCCCTCATTTCAAACGGGACATCCTCGCGGAACGAGCCCACAGGCTCGAACACGTGCGGATAGGTCCGCATATCGGCAAACTTGGCCAGTTTACCTTTACCCATATCAGAGATCCAGAACGGTTACCCAGCTGTGAGTATCAGGGGCATCACCATACTGGATGGCACGCAGCTGATTGTACAGCTTGGTGAGTACAGGACCCGGCTTACCGTCCTTGGCAACTACATAAGACTTGCCCAGCTCTATATCATCAATGCGAGAGATAGGTGAAATAACGGCTGCAGTACCGCAAGCACCGGCCTCATCCATCTCGTTGAGCTCCTCCAGAGGTACCGGACGGCACTCAACAGTCATGCCGTTGTCCTTGGCAATCTGCTGCAGGCTCTTGTTTGTGATAGAGGGCAGGATTGACTCAGACTTAGGAGTGATATAGCTGTTACCCTTGATTCCGATGAAGTTGGCGGCGCCGCACTCATCGATATACTTCTTCTCCTTGGCATCCAGATAGAACTCACTTCCGTAACCCTTCTCATGAGCGATGTTGTGAGCATAGAGGCTGGCAGCGTAGTTACCGCCTACCTTGTACTTACCCATACCCAGAGGAGCTGAACGGTCATAAGAACGAACCAGGGCATATGCATTGGCCGAGAAACCACCCTTGAAGTAGGGGCCTACCGGCATTACGAAAATCAGGAACATGTACTCCTTTGAAGGTTTTACACCAACCTCGGCACCGGTACCGATAAGCAGCGGACGGATATAGAGTGAAGCACCGCTCTCATAAGGAGGAATGAACTCCTTGTTGAGCTCGATCACGCGCTTTACCATCTTGCAGAAGGTCTCGGTAGGCAGCTCAGGCATCATTGTAGCACGGCAGGTGCTCTGCAGACGCTCGGCATTGGCCTCCATACGGAACACTCGTACCTTACCGTCCTTGCCACGGAAAGCCTTCAGGCCCTCGAATGCCTCCTGACCGTAGTGCAGGCAGGTGGCGGCAATGTGCATAGGTACATACTCGGAGTCAGACTCCTCTATCTCACCCCATTTTCCGTCTTTATAGCTAATTCTGAGATTCCAGTTAGTCTTCATGTAACCGAATGACAGATTGGCCCAGTCAAGTTCTTTCATATCAGTAAATTTTGAATCAACCGCGAAATTACAAAAAATGAGACTAGTTTATTCTCCCTGTAGGTGTAAATAAGCTAAATTTGCCGCACAAATGGAAAAAAACAATACTACACCCTTTCAGGAGAGCAATCAGACTGCCAGCCGCAACGCAAATAAAGACCGCATGGCCAGCAAGATAAGGACCATCCGGTTCATTCTGCTCTCCACCATTCTGTATCTTATAACCCACTCCATAGGCCGATGGTTCATCCCTGAGGGCGATGCGGCACCGGGTCTCTATACGGCAATGATATGGGTGATCTGTTTCATAACCGGCGCAGCACAGTTTTTCCTGTGGCGCAGGATCACTGTCAAATGGATAAAATGGGCCACCGCAGTTGCCTACACCGTTCTTATGGTAGTCCTGCTGCGTGCCGGCGGCTTTTACGGATATGGAGGCTCCACACTTCTGGGATTCAAGTTCTCGGTAACAATCATGCCACTGTGGGGATTCGTAATAGAGGCCTGCTTCACTTCATTCCTGCGCTGGTACGGTAATCTGATTAAACGCATATTCCGTCTGGAATCAGTAAACAGCGTGGTGTTCCTGCTGTGCATGATAATTCCCGCAGCACTTGTGGTACTGCTCATTATGGGCAGTTACCGCCTTACAGGTTCACTCTCATCACAGGGGGCCGATATACAGCAGTATCTGGATGAGGGTGAGATAAACCACAACTCTGATCACCGTGAACCCGTACGCCAGTATGACCGTCTGTTCAATGACCTGAATGAAATTCAGCTTGAGGCAGCCAGGCGCAACGGACTCAAGAATCCCATCACCACAACTGAGGCCGAGACTGACCGCCATCTGGTGCACATCGGCCCCAACCAGTATTATGATGTTCAGAGACTGACCCATTCCGTACCCTATCTGGTGCCCAAGGCTGCCAAACTGCTGGAGGATATGGGACGTGCTTTCCAGGACTCACTCTTTAACCGCGGCTACAACCGTAATCACCGCTTCACTGTGACCAGCGTTCTCAGGACCGATGAGACCGTACGCCAGCTGCGCAAGACCAATGTGAACTCCACCGAGAACTCATGTCACTGCTACGGCACCACGTTTGACATATCATATTTTACCTACAGCACCCCGACAGTGGGCAAATCCGCATCAGTTGACAAGATGCGCCAGATACTCTATCAGGTTGCATATGACATGAAGAGGCAGGGCCGCTGTTACGTAAAATACGAGAAAAAGCAGACCTGCCTCCACATCACAGTCAGGTAAACTCAGAAAGTGACTTCATCCATCAGCATCCATTCGCTGTTCAGGTTGATGCTTATGGTCCCTTCTACAACCTGTTTCCCGAACATCTCGCCCGTATATCGGGTCTTATAGTTCTTGGTAATTGGGACATCCTTGAATTTCATCTCCTTAAGTACGGTTCCCTCACTGTTCAAGGCCGATACCGTCATTTCCAGGCTGTTGCTGTTACTGCGTATGAACGTATAGACCTCATAAGTCTTTACACCCGGAGTGACATCAATTATTTCCGTCTGCTTGCTGGCTACACAGCCGTAACCGGAGGTCGCATCCAGAGTGCTGCTTCCGCCCTGATAATAGAACTTGAGCTGAGAGACATTAGCCGGTATCGACTCATCGGTAAGATTAAGCTGGAACATGGCTACTACACGTGTAAGGTCCAGACTGAACGACGTCGTGCTCTCATTGACCGTGATCATGGACCAATACAGGAACGTATCAGTCATCTTGGTAGTGTTCTTGCTCTTACTGAATTCAATTTTCTCAGGATTGGTAGTGGTTGGTGAGGTATCGCTGTTGTGGGCCAGGGCCAGCAGATAATAGGTTCCCTCCTCCAGATTGAATGTAACGCTTCCGAATGATTCATCACCTGCGCTCTGGTTTATGTTCTGCACACGGGTGTAAGAATCACCGTTCAGCGTATAGACTGCAAAACTGATTGCCTTGCAGACATCACTGCTTACCGCTCGGGATTGGACGGCATCACCAAACGGCACCTGTTCCAACGAACCCACACTGAATGTAACGGGAATACCTTCCGCAGAATTTGGAACGATATGGACACGTTCCGTACAGGATTGCGTAAAAGCGGTCAAGGCCAGAAATGCCAGCACACTCCGTAAACTAACTCCTGTCTTCTTTAAGGCTGAAGACTGCCTCATGGTCTTTTGTTTCATAGAATAAAAGATTTTGGTTGATACTAGATGCAGACAAAAAAACGGCACAGCGGGATTCAGTGTTGAATCCAGATGTGCCGAATCAGTGTATGCACCGCAATATTAGCGCAATTATCCTGAAACTACAACAAAAAGCAAAAAAAAAGAGGCCCTAAGGCCTCTCTTTTTATTGAAAGTCAGATTAATACTGACGGAAGTTCCACTTGCAGTTCACATCGTTGAAATCAAACTTGCCAAGTGAAGCGTTAGAGTCACCTACAGAGATAAGGCAAACCTTCTCATCGGTGCCGGGAACGGCCTTGGGGCAGATACGATATGTACCGTCAATGAGCTGGTCAATGCTCCAGAGCTGCTCAGGTGCACCTGTGAACTCAGGAACGGTGGTGAGCTCCTTACCAGCGGTAGCGGCCAGAGCACGGTTGGTACCGGCAATGACAATCTTGTAGTACGGAGTACCAAGGGTACCCTCGTTCATAGGAACAAGTTCCCACTTCTGGTTGGGACGGAACTGATAGTCAATAACGCGAACATCGATGTTACCCTTGGGCCAGTTGCCAATTACATCCTCCAGCTTCTGGAAAGGAATGGTGGTGTTGGCCTGCTGCTGTCCGCCGCCGCCGAACATGCCGCCCATACCGCGACCGCCAGCCATACGAACGTACTCAGTAGCAATCTCAAGAGCATAACCACGACGCTCTGACTCGATCTCATATACACCGGGCTTTACGTTGTAACCAGCCTCAGGCCAGCCGTTACGCCATACGATAGGCAGGATAGCCAGGGTGCTGCGACCACTCTGATAGTAGTCAGCCTCCCAGTGGAATGACATCTTCTCAACGCCTTCCTCGATGATGGTACGGCCAAAGTGACCGGCACCGGTATAACCGTCGCGGCAACCAAGAACCATCTTACCGCCACCCTCAACCATGTCACGGCCTACGTTATCAATGAACGGACCTGTGGGGCTGGTTGAACGGCCGCAAACGATGTTATAGGTTGAGTTGATACCATCGCAGCAGGTACCGTGAGTACCCAGCAGATAGTAGTAACCATCATGATAGATCATTGTTGTAGCCTCGCAGTCAACAGCGATGTTGATATCCTCAGCCAGGGTGTCAAGACGGGCACCGGTCTCAGGATCAAGCTCAGTCATACGGATGAAACCGAAATATGTACCGAATGTAACGAACAGACGGCCGTCGGGAGTAAGGATAAGACCGGCATCGATAGCATCGGCATCCTCATCATACTCTGAGTGAGCAACGGTTACGCGCTCAGCAGCAGGGGGGAATCCATAGTCAGGAGACTTGGGATCAAGGGTCTTGCCCCAGCAAGTAACGATTGTACCTGCATGGCCGCCGCCAAGTCCACCACCGGTGGTTGAATAAGCAAGAAGGTAACGGTCACCTATCTTAAGCATATCAGGAGCAGCACCTACGTTAGGAATACGCTCACCGTTGGTCCATACCCAACCGTCTTCTGAAACAAGGCCTGAACCGCCTGTTCCCCAAGTGTAATACTTACCATCGCACTCTGCAATTGTAGCAGGATCGTGGATGAACGGAGCACCGATCTGGGCCATTGCGACCTCAGACATTGAGACTGAAACAAGGGCTACCAAGCCCATCTGAAATATCTTTTTCATATTATCTGATCCTTATTAGATTAATTGTTGGTGATGGTGATGTTCTTTACAATAGAGCCATCCTCATTGTAGAAACGCATGCACATATCGCTCATACCGGGGCCGTTGATGACAGCGGCGCGAACCAGGTTCTTACCCTTCTTGAGAGTGATACGCTTTGACATACCGTCATCGGCAACCATACGGCGGTCAGCCTGGAGAGTCAGGACCTTCTCACCGTTAACCCACCAAATTGATGATGAGTTTGAACCGGCAGCCAGACGTACGTTAGGCATATCCTCCTCGCAGTTGATAACTGTGAAAGCGTTGAAGATAAGACCATAACGCTTCTTGCCGTTTGATGTGTTTGTAGCAAAACGGATAAGCTTGATGTTGAACAGCTTGCTGTCAACTGAGTGCCATGTAAGGGTATCCTTTACCATCTGGGGAGCAGCTGCAGCTGCGGGAGCACCGCCCATCATGCCGCCAAATCCACCAAATCCGCCCTGAGGAGCACCGCCCTGAGGACGAGCCTGACCGGCACCTGCACCCTGAGGACGAGCCTGACCTGCACCAGCTCCGGGAGCGCCCTGAGGACGAGCCTGGCCGGCACCTGCACCCTGAGGAGCACCACCGCCAAAACCGCCGAAACCGCCACGACCGCTTGCACGGGGAGCTTCTGTCTCAACTATTACCTTATCACCAGTCTTGGGCAGAGCCTTGATATCATTGGTGAACTGACCCTTGAAATACTCCTTTGTCAACTCAGCAGTAATATAGCTGTCAGTGAAACCGCTATTGCCGCTGTTGGGTTTGTTGATAGGCTCGATGATAGTCCAACGACGGATAAAACCTTTCTCATCGGGTTTAGCCGGTGTAGCATCGGCCGCAATCTCTGTGAAATACTGGTCGAAATCAACGTTTCTGTTGGCATAGCGCTGCGGATCAATCTTTGAACCGTTGGAACCGCAACCAACCAAAACTGCTGCCATTCCTAATACCAGAATTGATTTGATGTTTCTGTTCATAGTGAACTTTGGATAAAATTAGGTTTATAAATAATTTGAGTGTCTGCACATAAGTGACCGCACATATTTTGCACATTTGGCGTGCTAATTTACAATAATTGCACGAATAAAGTATACAAATACTAAACAAAATGATACAAATGCAAAACAACCGGCCCCATAACAGGAGCCGGCTGTATAATCATTAATCCGCTATTCAGATTACTTACCCCAGAAGAACTGAGCCATCTGATAGAGTGAACGTCTCCAGGTAAGGAACTCATGAGCTGTACCCTCTGATACATAACCCATTGCATCGAAACCAGCCTCCTTAAGGGCAGCAGCGGCGTTACGGATGTTATCCGGACCCTCCTTGCTACCGCAGCTGATGAAGATCTTCTTAACCTGCTTCTTGTCAGCAATCTCTGAGGGGCTGTAGGTACCGCCTGAAAGCAGACCGTAGTAACCGAATACCTCAGGACGTGCAAGAGTGATTGAGTGAGTCTCCATACCACCCATTGACAGACCGGCCATAGCGCGGTTCTCCTTGTTGGCGAGAGTGCGGAAGTGAGCGTCTACGTAAGGAACAAGCTCGTCGCAGAGGAACTTCTCAAACTCTGAGTTTGCACCAAAGCCACCCATACCGCCTGTGCGTGCAGGACGTGCAGCCTGACCTGCAGGTGCCTGAGCCTCAGCATCGGGACCGGCAGCAGCAGGACGTGCAGCGGGACGACGCATGCCGCCACCCAGAGCGCCCATACGTACGTTGTTGGTCATACCGTAGGTGCATACGATGATGAAGGGCTTGATCTTACCCTCTGAAATCAGGTTATCCATGATGAGGTTTGCATGACCCTGGGTCATCCAAGCGGTCTCATCCTCACCCCAACCGTGCTGCAGGTACAGAACGGGGTACTTTACATCGGCCTTATCGGCATAGTATGTGGGAGGAGTGTAAACGAATGCGCGACGCAGGCTGTTGGTGCTCTCAGACCAAACCAGGATCTGCTGAACAAAGCCGTGCGGGATATTGCGCTCCTCATAGAAAGCCTGATCGTGAGCAGGAATCTCTATACCGCTCTCCCAACGTATTGAACCATAGTAGTTGTTTGCACCGGGATCGTTGAATGTACCACCGTCAATATTGAGATGATAGTAGTGGAAACCCTCATCAAGAGGAGCAGATGTAGTACCGGTCCAGTAACCGTCCTCACCCTTTACGAGGTCTGTACCTCCGTGAGTACCGCCAAGACCCAGGTTAACTGATACGAACTGAGCCTCGGGAGCCTGGATACGGAAACGGGCATAACCCTGTGAGTTTACCTGAGGATACTCCTGCTGGGGCTGATTCTTGGTTGAGGGCTTGAAGTCCTCCTTGATCTCCTGTGCTGCGCAGAAACCGGCAGTAAGAAGAGCAGCGCTTAAAACAACTGTAAACTTTCTCATTTCTTATATTGGTTTATAGGTTAATGAATTATTTAAAGCAGATCTGTACGAACTGATACAGGCTACGACGCCATGTGTGCCACTCGTGAGCAGTACCCTCTGAGATGTAACCGGTAGCGTTGATTCCGGCCTTCCTGAGGTTCTCGGCAGCCTCCATGACACCCATGTTCTCCTTACCGCCGCAGCTCATGAACAGAGCCTTGTTGGTCTCCTTGTAGCCCTCGGCACCCTCGATGTCCTGCAGAGAGATTGTGCCGCCGCTGAACATACCTACATATGCGAATACCTTAGGATTGGCAAGAGTTACTGAACGTGTGGTCATACCACCCATTGACAGACCGGCCATAGCGCGGTGCTGAGGATCGGCAATTACACGGTAGTTCTTCTCAACCATGGGGATGATATCCTTGATGAGCACATCACCGAATGCGCCACCCATCATGAAGCCGCCGCCAAATCCGCCTGCACGACGCTGGCCACCCTGAGGTGCACCTGCGGGAGCCTGAGCCTCAGCATCCGGACCTGCGGGACGCTGGCCGCCGAAACCGCCAAAGCCCATACCGCCCTGCTGGCCCGGGAGCTGTGCATCCAGACAATCGATAACGATGATGAACGGAACAGCCTTCTTCTCGGCAATCAGGTTATCCATGATCTGAGCGGTGTGACCCTGCTCTGCCCAACCGTGCTCGTTCTCACCCATTCCGTGCATAAGATACAGAACCGGGAACTTCTTGGTGGGGTTGGTGTAGTACTCATTGGGGAAATAGATGTAGCAGTGACGCATCTTCTCGGTTACTGATGAGTAGTAGTAAACCTCATTCATGCTACCCTGCGGTACATTCTTTACCTGCCAGAAATCCTGGTCATCGGACGGAACCTCGATTCCGCTGCCCCAACGGCTTGCGCCATAGTAGTAGAGGCTTCCCGGATCGGGTACGCTTGCACCGTCAATGTTGAGCTGATAGTAGTGGAAACCGGGATCCTGAGGTGCAGAAGTACCGGTCCATACGCCGTTCTCATTCTTGCTCATTGAATAGATCTTGCCGTCAATGTCAAGTCCTACTGCTGTAGCGTTGGGTGCAGAAATCTGTGCACGGACCATACGCTGTGAGTTAACCATAGGATACTGGTGATTAGCCTGATTGTTTGATGCGGGTTTGAAATCTTCTGTAACGTTCTCTGTTACTGAAGGTACGGTGGGATTTCCCTGACCGCGACCGCCGAACTGGGCGTACGCTGAAACTGTAGCGAGCGCCATAAGTGAAAGGATAATTTTCTTCATTATAACTATTGAATTTGGTTATTGTTCAAGCACAAGTCCTGCAAACATACGAATAATATTTTCAATATCGGACTTATAGGGCATAAAAAAAGCGGGCCTGACTGAACCAGACCCGCCATTTAGCCGTCACTGGACCTTCAACGCAATCTTACGCGCCTTGTCCTGCAGTTTCTCCAGATTCTTTATGCGGTTGGCATCACTGGGATGGGTGCTCATGAATTCCGGTACGGAACTCCCCCCCTGTGCAGACATTTTCTGCCACAGAAGCGGAGCCTGGGTTATGTCATAACCGGCAATTGCCATTATGTACAGGCCTATCTCATCGGCCTCATACTCATGTTTACGGGAGTATGGCAGCAGATAACCGTACTGAGTGCCCACGGCAAATGCCGCCTCAAACAGGATACGGCCGTTCTCTGACGTCTTCTGCTCAACCACCTGTCCGGCAACGCTGCCCACGATGCTGGAAAGCGCCTGCTGTGTCATACGTTCATTGCCGTGACGGGCTATGGCATGAGCCATCTCATGTCCCATGACCACAGCCACCAGGTCCGGGCTGTCCAGCAGAGGCATGATGCCCTCATAGAAGACCACCTTGCCTCCGGGCATGCAGAACGCATTCACCTGGTTATCCTGAACCAGCTTGAAATCCCAGTTTATACCGTCAAGCACGCTCATCTGCCCCTGGCTGGCCAGGTACTTGGAGAGCGCATCGGACAGACGCGCACCCACATTCTGCACCATATCAGACTGTTGCCTGTTGGTAGAGATCTTTGTGGTGGCCATAAGTTCATTGTATGACTGGTCTGCCAGCGCGGTTATCTCACTGTCCGAATACAAAAGCATACGGTTGCGCCCCGTAAAGGCTACCGAACTGCAAGACAGCAAGATAGGTACAATCAATGCACATGCGAATAGTTTGCGGATCTTTTTCATGACTTAATCTTCGGATTCAAGTATCTTCTTTATCTCCTCATCAGTCTTATAGAGTTTGTCCTTGCAGAACTTTATCAGCTCACGGGCCTCCTTAAGGCTGTCACCGATCTGGTCTATGTCCATCTTGTTCTCTTCAATCCTGGATACTATCTCCTCCAGGCGTTTCATTGCTTCCTCGTATTTCACTGTATTCTTGATTTTATAGGGTTAATAATCAGATAATCTCACTCTCTACGGTACCGTCGGGGAATGTAGTGGTAAGGCGGTCTCCCTTATGGAGGTCTGCCGCACCTTTTACTACATGTCCGTTCAGTCTGGTCATTGTATATCCACGTTTAAGTATGAGCACCGGATCCGCTGCTGCCACGCTCCGCTCCACCAGTTCCAGTTTGTGAATCTGAGAGGTCAAAACGTTGCTCCAACCTGTCACCGCCCGGTTCCATATATTTTCCAGAATCTGTTCCCTACGCACTTTAGCCACTGCGAACAGAGACGGAAGTTTCTGGATCATTCTCTCAATTCGCAGCTTTTCGGCATTCATGCGTTCATTTACCGAATCACTCATGCGGCGTGTCACGTTCTCCAGTTCCGATGCAGTATCAAAGACCTTATTTATAAGGAACTCTGCCGCAGCAGTGGGAGTCTTCACCTTGGTATGAGCCACTACATCGGCAACCGTATCGTCACGCTCATGCCCTATTCCGGTTATGACAGGAAGCGGGAAATTTGCTATATTGAATGCCAGGGCATATGAGTCAAAGCAGCTGAGTTCACTCACGGCACCGCCTCCGCGTATTATCACCAGCACGTCAAAATCATCACGGCGGCGTGCCACGGCATCCATGGCCGATATCACGCTGCGCTCCACATCATCACCCTGCATGAGGGCCGGGAACAATTTCACGTAGAACCTGAATCCGTATACGTTATTTGACAACTGATCACAGAAATCACCGTAACCGGCAGCTGTGGCCGATGATATCACGGCAATCCTCTGCGGCAAAGCAGGTATATCAAGCTCACGGTTGAGTCCTATCACACCGTCTTTCTCAAGTTGCTGCAGGATCTCCCTGCGGCGGCGGGCCATATCACCCAATGTATAGGTAGGATCTATGTCCTGTACGTTGAGCGAGTAGCCATACACCTCATGGAATGTAACGGTAACCTGCAGCAGGACTTTCATACCCACCTTAAGGGTCTCACCTGTCTGCTGTTCAAAATAGGGCTTTATGTGCAGCCATGTATTGCGCCATACGTTGGCTTTGGCCTTGGCCAGGAAAGTTCGCCCTGTGGGGTCTTTCTGGACAAGTTCCATGTAACAGTGTCCCTGGCCTGAAGGGCTGATTCCGCTTATTTCGGCCTGCACCCAGTAGGCATCGGGCAATTCAAACTGGAGCGCACTCTTGACGCGTCCGTTGAGTTCAAGGAGAGTAATAGGTTCCATAGTATCAATTTATATGTGTTTCAGTCTGTTCTTCGGGCGATATATGACACAGCACAAGCACATCACCTACCTGCAGCACAGTTTTGCCGTCAGGGATGGTATTCTTTTCACCACGTCTTATCATGACCACCACGCCACGTTCAGGACGGTCATAATCCATGATGCGCTTGCCTGCCCATCGGCCACCGGGTTTAACGGTATGCTCCTCAAGGAACGTGTGGTTATCCTCAAAACTCTTGGTTATGATGACCACGCTGTCACCTGCTTTGATCTTGGTGTTACCGCGCGGAAGCACTTTCTGTCCGTCACGCAATATCATGGCTATAAGAAGGTTCTTGGGCAAGCCCAGTTCCCTGATCTGCTTACCTTCCCATGTACTGCCCTCCTTGATGCTGATACGCCCGAACTGCATATCGGTATCCGCCACGTAGTCATTGAACGTCTTCATGACATCCACGCTGTTGTCTATCATATCAAGAGCTCCTGCAACCCACGGCAAGAGTGACCCCTGCAGCAGGATGGAGAGCAGGACGACGCAGAACACGATATTGAACAGGTCTATCTTCATATCCGTGATACTGCCGGTAGCCATGATGGCGAACACGATGGATGCCGCACCCCTCAGACCCACGAATGAGATCAGCGCACGCTGTTTGAATCGGTACCCTTTCTTTCGGAAGAACGGCGTGAGTACCATATCAACGGCCAGCGGACGCGCCACAAGCAGCATGAACGTGAATATCATCAGCGCCGGAACGATGACGCGGTGCATCTGTGCAGGATGGGCCAGCAAGCCCAGCAGGAAGAATATGAGCACCTGCATAAGACCTGTTATTCCGTCAAAGAACGCCACCAGGTTCTTCTTGTCCTTAAGGTCTGCATTACCCATTATTATACCTGCCAGATATGCGCTAAGGTATCCGTTACCTCCTATGAACGTAGGAAGGGCATATGAGAGTATGGCTATGGCAAGCACAAAGAGTGATCCGTACGCAGTGGCACGTGAACGCATCTTCTTGAAGAAATAGATTGCCACAATAGCCATCAGCCAGCCGCCCAGGACACCGAACAGGATCTGTCCCACAAGCATGACAGCCACGCTGCCTCCGCTTGCGGTGCCGCTGCGCAGTGACAGCATCACCATGGTCAGCATATACGCCAGCGGATCATTACTGCCGCTCTCCACCTCAAGCAGGGATGCGGTGTTATTCTTAAGACCCAGCTTACGTGACCTGAGTATTGAAAAGACCGATGCCGCATCTGTTGATCCCAGTACGGAACCCAGCAGAAGACCGTCCAGCCAGCTCCAATGCAGTGCATAATGGCAGAAAACACCTACCATTCCTGCTGTTGCCACAACACCCAGACTAGCCAGCAGGCCTGACTCCACGGCAACACGGCCGGCGCTCTCCCATCGGGTGCCGAAACCGCCATAGAACATTATGAAAATGAGAGCTACCGTGCAGGTCTTTTCCGCAAGGAACATATCCTCCACATGTATGGCCATTAATCCGTTGTTCCCGAATATCATTCCCAGAACGATGAACGCCAACAGAGTGGGCACACCAATCCTGTTCGTGACATGGTTCAGCCATACGCAGATGAGAATCACCAGCCCTATGAGAATAAGGAATAGAGTCATTTCTAATGCGGTAATTTTGTAGCACCGCAAAGATAAAAGAATCTGCTTTGATTTTAACGCTTTATCTCCAGAACCTCAAGATTATGGAAAGATTTGCCGTCTATCTCCAGACGCACCAGGGTACGCACCTTCTGCCATCCCTGCAGACCGGCGGCACCGGGATTGATGAACAGCATGTTATATTTCTTGTCATGCATCACCTTGAGTATGTGCGAATGGCCACATACAAACAGGTCCGGAGTCTCCAGCAGAAGCTGCTCACGGACGGAGTGGTCATAATGGTCAGGTGACCCGCCTATGTGTTTCATCATGATATTGGCATCCTCCACCTTGAAACGGTACAGTTCCGTAGTGGAGCGGCGTACATCCTGTCCGTCACAGTTCCCGTATACGGCACGCAGCAGGGCAATCTTTGAGAGACGCTCCATTATCTCATACGTACCTATGTCACCGGCATGCCATATCTCGTCACATCCCTGCAGGAATGTGACGTAGCGGTCATCCCAGTAGCCGTGAGTATCGGACAGGATTCCTATACGTTTCATATTCCCAGACGCTCCTTGGCCAGTGCCACAATCATCTCGGCGCACTTGTCATAACCCAAGGTGCTGCTGTTAAGACAGATGTCATAAACGGCAGGGTCACCCCATGTGCGGCCGGTGAAATAGTTGTAGTATGATGAACGCTTGTGGTCTATGTCCTCAATGAGTGAAAGGGCCTTGGATTCAGTCATACCCTCATCGGCATGACGCAGCACGCGGGCTACGCGGTCATCCTTATCGGCAGCTATGAAGACGTTGAGCAGACGGTCGCTGTCACGCAGCACATAGTCTGCGCATCGGCCTATGAACACGCAGTCCTCCTGCTCATGAATGTGCCTGATGGCGTCACTCTGCATCTTGAACAGGGACTCGTTGCTCAGGTAATTGGCGGCGAAACCGTTGCTGCCGTTAAAATGGCTCATAAAGAGAGAGCGCAGACCGCGACGGGTCTTCTCCTCATCGGCCTCATCAAAGAACTGCTCGCTGAATCCGGTATTCTGGGCCGCTTTCTTGAGCAGGTCACGGTCATACACCTTGATACCCAACTGTTCAGCTACCAGAGCTGCCACGTTACGGCCACCGCTGCAGAACTTGCGGCCTATGCATATACAGTAGTGCTTGTCCTTTTCCATATTATGCCATTTTTTTGAGTTTCTTAATTTGGGGAATAAGCAGTGATACTCCCAGGATAACTGAGAGGAAATCCGATGCCGGCATGCTGTACCATATTCCGTTTATGCCGTAGTAACGCGGCAGAATGAGAAGGAACGGGATAAGCAGGAGCAGCTGGCGTGACAGAGACATTATTATTGACTTGCCCGGCATGCCTATGCTCTGGAAGAAGTTACCCGTAACCATCTGTGAGCCTACCAGCGGGAATACCAGGAACGTGAGTTTCATACCCGTCATGGCTATGGCGGTGAGTTCGGGGTCATCGGTAAAGATACGGATGCACAGGCCCGGCAGGAACTCAGTGACGGCAAATCCCAGCGTGGTGACTATAGTGCCAAAGAACATGGTAAGATAGAGAACCCTGAGCACACGGTCAAACTGGCGCGCTCCGTAGTTGTAGCCTGCAATAGGCTGCATGGCCTGGTTGAATCCCATCACCATCATGACAATGAGGAATCCAAAGCTGTTCACTATGCTGTATGCACCGATGGCAACGTCACTGCCGTACTTGAGCAGGCCGCGGTTTATGAGCAGAACCACAAAGCAGGCGGCGGCGTTCATCAGGCAGGGCGACAGTCCTATGGTGACGATATTCTTTACCAGGTCACCGCGCAGACGGTAGGTGCCGCGCTGAAGATGTATGAGCTCGCTCTTGTCGGACAACTGGAAGCACTGCCATGTGAATGCCAGTACCTGTGATATCACGGTAGCGATTGCCGCACCCTTGATACCCCAATGGAACACCATGATGAAGAGGTAGTCCAGAAATGTGTTGAGCAGCACCGTTCCAATGGTGGCTATCATTGCCTTGTTGGGGTGTCCGGCGGCTCTCAGTATGCAGTTGATACCCAGATAAAGATGGGTGAACGCGTTGCCGGCCAGGATTATTACCATATATTCACGGGCATAGCCGATGGTCACGTCCGTAGCGCCGAAGAGCCTCAATATGGGGTTTATGAAAATGAGCGCCAGCAGTCCGAACGATATACCTATGAGTATGTTCATTGTCACGGAGTTGCCCAGCAGCATCTGTGCGCTCTTATGGTCTTTCTGACCCAGTTTGAGTGAAATCATTGTGCCCGATCCCACGCCCACCATTGAGCCCAGCGCTGCCGACAGGTTCATGAGCGGGAATGTAACGGCCAGTCCCGAAAGGGCCATAGTGCCCACACCGTGCCCTATGAACGCACGGTCTACGATGTTGTAAAGTGATGATGCCAACATGGCAATCATAGCAGGAACCGCATATCTTATGAGCAACTTACCGATCTTGTCCGTGCCCAGTTCCTGAGGTGTTTTCAATTCTGCCATTTACCTATTATATAAATCACTGCAAAGTTACGCTTTTATGACCAAATCCGGGAACCTTGAAATGCCAATAATCCCCATTTTGTCTTAACTATTTTTTAACACACTCCATTAAACTTTTTGAAAAACCTGATATCTTAAATGTGCTACATGATTTTGTTTCTAACCTAATAAATAACAGAAAAAATGAAGAAGATTCTTTTTGCAATCGCAGCTCTGATGGTTTCAACCATGAGCTTTGCACAGGGATTTGGCGGCGGTTTCGGCGGCGGCCAGGGTATGAACATGAATCCTGAGGATATGGCCAAGCGTCAGGCTGACCGTCTGCAGGAGCAGTTGGAACTCACCAAGGTTCAGTATGATTCAATCTACAACATGTACCTTGCAAACAGCAAGGAGCAGGCAGCACGCCGTGAGCAGATGCAGAACGGTGGCGAGCAGCCCGACATGCAGGCTATGATGGAGCAGATGCAGAAGCAGCGTGAGGCTCAGGAGAAGAAGATCAAGTCTTTCCTGACCGATGACCAGAAGAAGAAATATGACGAGATCCAGGAGCAGCGTCGTCAGCAGCGCCAGCAGGGCGGCCAAGGTGGATTTGGCGGCGGCATGGGCGGCTTTGGTGGCGGAGCTCCCCAGGGCGGTTTCGGCGGCGGTCGTCCGCAGTAAATAGCACACAATAGGGACAGTCCCCTCCGTGTTTTTTCAAAAAAGCACACGGAGGGGACTGTCCCTATTGTGTTAAGTCATATATTTGCAGATATGAAACGTATCAGAATCCTGTCCATTATCATTTCTATTCTTGTCTGCGCCGGTCTGCACGCACAGACACAGGATTCCGCAACCATCTCGCGTGAGCTGATGCGTTTCTCGGGCAATCTCTACCAGTTCAATCAGATTTTCCCCCAGGAGAAAGTATATCTGGAATTTGACAATACCGCATATTTTCAGGGTGAAACCATCTGGTTCAAGGCATTCGTAACCCAGGCATCTACCCTGAAACGTGCCCCCAGTAAAGTCTTGTACGTGGATCTGCTGGCTCCCACGGGACATGTGCTGAGCAGCCTCAAGCTCAAGGTCGTGGCCGGACAGGCCGATGGCGCGTTCCCATTAATAGATGCAGCAACCGCCCAGGCGCGTGAAAAACGCGGTATGATACTCTACCCCAGCGGTTTCTATGAGATAAGGGCATACACCTGCAACATGCTTGATTTCAATCCCGATATCGTATTCTCACGTGTAATCCCCGTATACGCCAAGCCTGAGAGTGAAGGCAATTATCAGGAGTCACTCATAGTGCTTGACGAGGACAATCCACTTGTAGAATCTATCCGTAACGAGGAGAAGGAGCCCAATGACAGGATCAACCTGCAGTTCTATCCTGAAGGAGGCGACCTCATTGAGGGACTGCCCTGCAATGTAGCATTCAAGGTGACCGATAAAAGCGGCCTGCCCATGGAGGGTGCACTCATAATAAGGGGCCAGGCCGATTCCATCCTTACCCTCCATGACGGCATGGGATCGTTCAGGATAACACCCAGAGGCAGTGAGACCGTAAGATTCGTCTCAAAAGAGGGTCGCAGCACCAGAGAGAGCCTGCCCAAAGCATCCCGTAACGGATACTCCATGATTACCGATGTCATATCCGATTCACTGCTTAAAGTCAGCATAAACCGCACCCCGGACCGTCGCGGAGAGCCCGTGGGACTTGCCGTGACATGCCGCGGAAACCTGATATTCTTTAAGGAGATATCTGATATGGACAACGTATCATTTGACCTGGACTGTTCAGGTTGGCCCGTAGGAGTCTGCCGAATGACCCTGTATAACCGCAAGGGCATGATACTGTCTTCCCGCAGCCTGTTCCATAACAATGAGAGGTTCCGCAGCCCGGTCATTTCACTTGATACGGACAGTTTGGCTTATCGTCCGTTCGGGCGTGAAGTCCTGGGACTCCGTCTCACTGATCCCGACGGCAATCCCATCCGTGACCGTTTCTGCCTCTCCATCCGTGATGACAACGATTATGGAAACGGACAGACAGACAACCTCAAGACCAACCTGCTGCTTTCATCGGACCTTAAGGGATTCATCCATGATCCCGCATGGTATCTTGAGGCCAATGACTCGCTGCACCGTCAGGCTCTCAACCTGCTCACTCTGGTCCAGGGATGGGAGAGATATGAATGGAAATACATGGCCGGACTTGAGGAATTTGAGGAGAAGCACCGTGTTGAGGACAGTCTGACCATGAACGGATGGGTACTCTCGTATACCAGGCGCAAGCCTGTCAAGGATGTGGACGTGCTTGCATCGGTAGTACCCATAAATGACAAGACGCAGTTTGAGACATTCCAGTATCACACTGATTCAACCGGCTATTTCGGGTTTGACCTTAAGGATTTCTACGGACAGGCCAGAATGAGCATCAACCTCATGACCCACAAGAGAAACGGCAACCCCAAATACGAGACCAGCACGCGTATCAAGTTTGAACGCGCCGACCAACCTCAGCCCAGGGCATATCTCAAGCAGGAGCTGTTCCTTGACAGCACCATAAGCCGATACGTCAAGCCCGATACCGTCCGGACCGATGATGACGGACTGCCTGCCGTAATCAGGGATGACCTGGGTATAGTCCTGGACGATGTGGACATAACTGAGAAACGCCGATTCGTGGATTATGACACCTTCACCTCATGGGATGTGGCCAAAGAGACCGAACTGGAACTTGACATGGGAGAATATACCACCGATATCATGGGATATCTGCTGGAGAAAGGAATACGTTTTGAGAACTATCCGCCCTACTTCTACGTACACAATCAGCAGAAAGTGCTGGACAAGAAGCCGTTTGACGACCCCATGAGCATAGACATGATAGATGTAAAGAGCATCATTGTCTATGACGATCCCATGGTCCCCCACTATTTTGTTGATTTCATCCCCTTGCTGGTCGAGCAGCACAGGAAACATATCGATATAGACTGGTTTGTCTGGGTTGATACCTGCTGGGACAGATATACTCTTGTGGACATACAGATCAAGAATGACCGCGAACTGCTCTCTTACCGCGACATACGTAACCTGAGCCGCCGCACCACTACCGTTGACGGATTCTCCCAGCCTGTTGAATTCTATGCGCCTCAGTACCCCGAAGGACCTGTTCTGGGTGATATCGATGTCCGCAGGACCATTTACTGGAACCCCAATGTCATGACAGACAATGAGGGTAAAGCCCGTGTAGAGTTCTACAACAACAGCTACTCTACCGGTTACACCATCAGCGGAGCCGGAATCACCGCCTCCGGCACTCCCTATATCCTAGAACAGTGAGCAGCCAATCAGAACCAGAAGCTGAGCCGTCAAAATGCGAAGGAACATGGTAAGCGGATATACCGTTGAGTAAGCCACAGCCGGAGCGTCATGCTCAGTCTGGCTGTTGGCGAATGCCAGTGCCGGGGGGTTGGTGCTGGCACCTGCCACAAGACCTATAATGCTGTAATAGTTCATTCCATGACGTTTCCGTGCTATGAGCGCAACCACGAACACCGGAATGACCGTGATCAGCAGACCTGCCAGCATGAATGTAAGTCCGTCACCGGACATTATGGTCTCAACGAATGTGGCACCTGACTTGATACCCACACTAGCCAGGAACAGGGCGATACCCACCTCACGCAGCATCATCAGGGCGCTGGCCTTGGTGTAGGTAACAAGACCCATCTTATATCCGAACCTGCTTATGAGGATAGCCACAACCAGCGGACCGCCGGCAAGACCCAGCTTGAGAGGTGTGGGGATACCGGGTATTGTGAGTGGAATGCTTCCAAACAGCACACCTACAAGAATTCCTATGAACAGGGTAGCCAGGTTGGGAGTATCCAGACGTTTCATCTCATTGCCCACACGCTGAGCCACGGCTGCCACGCTGCTGGCCTTACCCACAACTGACAGACGGTCGCCTATCTGAAGTATAAGACTGGCCGATGCAAACAGCTCCGTACCGGAACGTACCACGCGGGTTATGGTCACATCATATACACTGCCCAGATGGAGCTCACCCAGCGTCTTGCCGTTGAGTTTCTCCTTGGTCACCACGATGCGGCGTGAAACCATAGGCTCAGCACTCTTGATGCTGTCCCACTCCACATCTACAACTGATCCCAGCAATGTGCGTATGGCCTCACCGTCATCCTCAGCGCTCACCACGCAGAGCTGGTCACCCAGATGAACCACAGTATCACGGTGTGGAGTGATTACCTCACCCTCATGCAGCAGACGTGAGCAGATGAACTCACGGTTAATGAGTCGGCGCAGCTCAAGGATGGTCTTGCCGTCAAGACGCTCATTGGTCATGGCCAGATACTGTCTCATGGGCTTGGTGCTGGTATCCTCCTTCTTCATGTTCTCCAGCTCCTCATTCTCCTTGTCATCCTTGATGCGGCAGATGGCCTTCACTATCATCGGGACCATAATAACGCCCAGCACGGCAAGCGGATAGGCACATGCGTAACCGTTGGCTATCTCCACGCCGGTGTTGCCCATTTGGCGCAGAGCCTCCTCGGCGGCACCCAGACCCGGAGTATTTGTGACAGCACCGCTCAGCACGCCCACAAGCATGGGGAAACTGTCGGGATTGGACCTGTCAAACAAAAGGAAATATGTACCGATGGCCACTACGATATTAAGCGCTATAAGAAGCACCGCCAACCTGTTCATCTTGATACCTCCCTTAAGGAATGAACTGAAGAATGACGGGCCCACCTGCAGGCCAAGGCTATATACAAAAAGAATAAGACCGAAATCCTGGATGAAACTGATGGTACTGATATTGCCGGTAAAACCGAAATGTGCAACGACAATACCCGTAAAAAGGATAAATGCCACACCGAACGATACGCCCCTGAACTTTATCTTTCCAAGCAGTACGCCAACGGCAATCACAAAGGCATACAGCAACAGCAGATGTGCAATCGATTCTGTGTCAAAGAGCAGCGTTTTAATCCAATTCATTATGTTTCAGTCTTTTATATAGATGTCCTTACAAATCAGGTGCAAAGTTACTCACATTTCATTCACATTATTCAAAGTGTGCCCCTTTAATTTCCTTAAAAATTAATAGTTATTCAGAGAATATAAATCTGCCTGTTTTATTTGCGATTAGTAAACCTATTAATTACATTTGCCATATTCTTGCCTTTGACAAGAAAAGAGAATTATCCTATCAAACAAGTATTTATATGTCAAACTACAAAGAAAAACTCTTCTCGGAGTTCCCCCCGGTGTCTACCCAAGAGTGGATGGACAAGATAACCGAGGATCTTAAGGGAGCGGATTTTGAGAAGAAACTCGTGTGGAGAACCAACGAGGGATTCAAGGTCCAGCCGTTCTACCGCCAGGAGGACCTGGAAGGTCTGGACACCGATACCAAACCCGGAGAATTTCCTTACAAACGCGGCACCAAGGCATGCAATTCATGGTACGTACGTCAGGGCATCAGCACCAAGGACATCAAGGAGGCAAACGCAAAAGCCCTTGACATCCTCAACAAGGGTGTTGACTCACTGAGTTTCTGCTGCCGCGGCCGTCTGATAGAGGGTGCCGACCTTGAGGCACTGCTGGACGGTATTCTGGCCGATTGCATAGAACTCAATTTCAGTACCAAGCCCCAGCTGGCATGTGCACAGGCTCAGGCTCTGGTTGACTACTTCACCAAGAAGGGTTATGACCTGAGCACCCTGCAGGGTTCAATCTCATATGATCCCATCGCTTCAATGCTCAAGAGCGGCATTGAGTGCGGATTCGAGGATGCAGCCAAACTCCTTGAGATACTTAAACCTCTCAAGAAATTCCGTGCCCTCACCGTCAAGGCTTCAATGCTCACTGACTCAGGTGCATTCTGCTATCAGGAGTTGGGTTACGCACTGGCTTGGGGTAACGAATACATGCGTACCCTCACCGAGGCCGGTGTTCCCGCCGACGCAGTAGCCAAGAAGATACAGTTCAACCTGGGCATCGGCTCCAACTACTTCATGGAGATTGCCAAGTTCCGCGCTGCACGCATGCTTTGGGCCAAGATCGTCGAGGCCTATAAGCCCGAGTGCCACTGTGACAAGCAGCAGGAGGATGGCATATGCCGCTGTGCCTGCAAGATGCACGTCAACGCAATCACCACCAAGTACAACCAGACACTGTTTGACCCGTATGTGAACCTGCTGCGTTCACAGACCGAGACCATGAGTGCCGCTCTGGCCGGCGTAAACTCCATTACGGTAACCCCGTTCGACGCCGCATATGCCAATGCCGATGAGTTCTCGGAGCGTCTGGCACGTAACCAGCAGCTTCTGTTAAAGGAGGAGTCACATTTTGACAAGGTTGTCGACCCTGCCGGCGGTTCATACTACATAGAGAATCTGACCGAGGCACTGGCCGAGCAGGCATGGAACCTGTTCCTCCAGGTCGAGGATGAGGGCGGTATGCTGGCAATGGTCAAGGCCGGCAAGGTACAGGAGGCAGTCAACGCCACCAACGCCACCCGCCATGACAACGCCGCCAAGCGCAAGGAGTCACTTCTGGGCACAAATCAGTTCCCCAACATCAAGGAGATGTCCGATGGCCGCGCTCCCAAGACCTGCAACTGCTGCTGCAAGGCCGAGGGCTATCCCACCATCGCAACCCTTGACAGCGCACGCATAGCTTCACAGTTTGAAGAACTCCGCTTAGCCACCGAGGCCAGCGGTCGTCGCCCCAAGGTATTTATGCTCACCATAGGTAACCTTGCCATGCGTCAGGCACGCGCACAGTTCTCGGGTAACTTCTTTGGCTGCGCAGGCTACGAGATTATTGACAACCTTGGTTTCAAGACCATCCAGGACGGAGCCGAGGCAGCACGCAAGGCAGGCGCCGATATCGTAGTGCTCTGCTCAAGCGATGACGAGTACGCCGAGTACGGTCCCGCCGCATTCAAGGCCGTAGGTGACAGCGCAATCTTTGTGATTGCCGGTAACCCCGCCTGCATCGAGGACCTCAAAGCCGTAGGTATCGAGAACTACGTTCACGTACGCTGCAACGTGCTTGAGACACTGAGAGATTTCAACAGCAAACTTAACATCAAATAATCCGTAGTTATGAAACCTGATTTTAAGAACATCGACATAAAGGCTGCAGCTCCCGCAGGGAAGTTATGCGGCTGCAAGGCAAAGAAAGCAGGTGCAGACGAGATCTGGAAGACTCCGGAGCATATTGAAGTCAAGCCTGTTTATACCAAGGAGGATCTGGAGGGCATGGAGCATCTGAACTATGCTGCAGGTATCGCCCCTAACCTTCGCGGACCTTATTCAACAATGTATGTGATGCGCCCCTGGACCATCCGTCAGTATGCCGGATTCTCCACCGCCGAGGAATCAAATGCATTCTACCGCCGTAACCTGGCCGCCGGTCAGAAGGGTCTGTCAGTTGCATTTGACCTTGCCACCCACCGCGGTTACGATGCTGACCACGAGCGTGTGGTTGGTGATGTAGGTAAGGCCGGTGTATCCATCTGCTCTGTTGAGGATATGAAGGTGCTGTTTGACGGCATACCTCTTAACAAGATGTCAGTATCAATGACTATGAACGGCGCCGTTCTGCCTATCCTGGCCTTCTACATCGTATCAGGTCTGGAGCAGGGTGCCACACTCGAGGAACTTCAGGGTACCATCCAGAACGATATCCTCAAGGAGTTCATGGTACGTAACACCTACATCTACCCGCCTAAGTTCTCAATGAAGATCATCGCCGACATATTCGAATATACATCACAGAATATGCCCAAGTTCAACTCAATATCAATTTCCGGTTACCACATGCAGGAGGCAGGTGCTACCGCCGATATCGAGCTGGCTTACACATTGGCCGATGGTATGGAATATCTGCGTGCAGGTATGAACGCCGGCATGAACATCGATACGTTTGCACCGCGTCTGTCATTCTTCTGGGCCATCGGAACCAACCACCTCATGGAGATTGCCAAGATGCGTGCAGCCCGTCTGCTCTGGGCCAAGATCACCAAGAGCTTCGGTGCCAAGAACCCCAAGTCAATGGCTCTGCGTACACACTGCCAGACTTCAGGTTGGTCACTCACCGAGCAGGATCCGTTCAACAACGTAGGACGTACCTGCATCGAGGCTATGGCCGCTGCCCTGGGTCACACCCAGTCACTGCACACCAACGCACTGGACGAGGCCATAGCACTGCCTACTGATTTCTCGGCCCGTATTGCCCGTAACACCCAGATCTACATCCAGGAGGAAACCAACGTATGCCGCGAGGTTGACCCGTGGGCAGGCTCATACTACATTGAGTCACTGACCGACGAGATTGCCCACAAGGCATGGGAGCATATCCAGGAGATTGAGAAGCTGGGCGGTATGGCCAAGGCCATTGAGACCGGTCTGCCCAAGATGCGTATCGAGGAGGCTGCAGCCCGCACACAGGCACGTATTGACTGCGGTATCCAGACAATCGTAGGCACCAACAAGTATCGTCTGGACCACGAGGATCCCATTGATATCCTTGAGGTTGACAACACCGCCGTACGTAACCAGCAGATAGAGCGCCTAAAGCAGCTCCGCGCTAACCGTAACGAGGCCGATGTTCAGAAGGCTCTTGATGCTATCACCAAGTGCGTCGAGACCGGTCAGGGCAACCTGCTTGCTCTTGCCGTCGAGGCCGCCAAGGTCCGTGCATCACTCGGTGAGATTTCATATGCCTGCGAGAAGGTTGTAGGCCGTTATAAAGCAGTAATCAGAACAATATCAGGCGTGTATTCATCAGAAAGCAAGAAAGACGCAGACTTTGAGAAAGCCTGCCAGCTTACAGCAGAGTTTGCAAAGAAGGAGGGCCGTCAGCCCCGTATCATGATTGCCAAGATGGGTCAGGACGGTCATGACCGCGGTGCCAAGGTTGTAGCCACCGGTTACGCCGACTGCGGTTTTGACGTGGATATGGGTCCGCTCTTCCAGACTCCGGCAGAGTCCGCCCGTGAGGCTGTTGAGAACGATGTCCACGTACTGGGCGTCTCATCACTTGCCGCCGGCCATAAGACCCTGGTTCCGCAGGTAATCGAGGAACTCAAGAAACTGGGCCGCGAGGATATCATGGTAGTTGTAGGCGGTGTAATCCCCGCCCAAGACTACGACTTTCTCTACAAGGCAGGCGCCGCCGCCATCTTCGGCCCCGGCACCTCCGTCGCCAAAGCGGCTGTCCAGGTAATGGAACTCCTCCTCGCCGAGTAGTACCAAAGTGGACGGTTCCGTTTGGCTCGCGCA
>JBGUIZ010000081.1:0-17886 GCA_045113495.1 Bacteroidaceae bacterium | reverse complement strand
GGCGTTATCCCAAGTTTCACCTTAGGCACAACAGAAAGGTATGTTAAAGACCAGGGCATGCAGGCTTTCGCCAGTGAGGCTGCATACAATGAGTTCCTCCAGACCCTGGCTCTGGTTACCAATACCACTGTAACAATAAACTCTAACGCCCAAGTAATAGGTTCAGTCTACGGAGGTAGTGAGAACGGTTTTGTTCAGACCAACACCGGCGTAAACATCCAGGGTAGCTGCGTAATTGGTTCCAATGGAACAACATTCGGCAACATATATGGCGGCGGTAAAGGTCTGGCATCTTTTGACGAAGCCGGACGCGTAAACGGAAATGCCACACTCGCGGTTAGCGGTGGTACCGTATACGGTTCTGTATTCGGTGGAGGCCAGTTAGGTGCCAACAAGGGCAGTGTAACCGTAAACGTTTCAGGAGGTCAGGTTATAAAGGATGTATACGGAGGTGGAGCTTTGGCCAACACCAACATCGATGACAACACGACTACTCAGGTTAATCTGACAGGCGGAACCATGCGTGACGTATATGGCGGCGGTCTGGGACAGGTTGGTAACGACCCCATAGAGGCCAAGGTATACGGTAACGTAACGGTTGAGCTCAACAATGGTGTGGCAAATGATGCCAAGGGTGCCGTAGTGAACAGGATATTTGGAGCCAACAACCTGAACGGTTCACCTCAGAAGAATATCACGGTCAATATCTACAAGACCCAGAATGCCAATGAACAGCGTATTACCAATCCCATTGTAGGTCAAGGTGATCCGGAACCAACAGCGAAGGTTATAGGCAGATATGATGTACAGGCAGTGTATGGTGGCGGTAACCTTGCCCCGTATATACCTCTCGATGCTTCTACATCAAGCACAGCCACCACAACAGTATTGATAGACGGTTGCGATATGATTAGTATCAACCAGGTCTATGGCGGTGGTAATGCGGCTTCGGTTCCCGCATCAAATGTGATTGTCCGCGGCACTTTTGAGATCAATGAGGTATTTGGCGGCGGTAACGGTAATGATGCTTATGTCCTTGACTCCCTGCATTATAACAATCCGGGCGCCAATGTGGGATACTACGGTTATACCCATTGGGATCCCAACACTACCGGAACTGAGCAGAATCCTTTCAATCCTATTGACAATACATCATCAGATACTGGAGGAGACGCAACAACCAAGGAGGCACGTATAGCTAATTACCGCTACGGATCAGGTGTTGCCAGGACCGAGATTTATGCAGGTAAGATAAACTCTGTATTTGGCGGCAGTAACCAGAAGGGTAACATCAGTACCACAGCCATATCAATCTACGATGAGATGATTGATGATTGCGGTGTTGATGTTGTTGAGACATACGGAGGCGGTAAGAACGCGCCTATGGATGGTGTGATCCAGATGAATCTGGCCTGCGTTGAGAACCTGCCTATAGTATACGGCGGTGCCAAGAACGCAGATGTAAACTCTGATATTGAACTCAACATCACCAACGGTACATACACCAAGGTATTTGGCGGTAACAACCAGGGTGGTGCAGTCTGGGGTTCAATCACAGTCAACATTCAGGAAGAGGGCTGTAAGCCTATCATCATAGGTGAGTTGTACGGAGGCGGTGACCGTGCCCCCTACTCCATCTACGGATACAAGACGGTTAACGGTGTATTGACACCGCTTGAGGCTGGAGATAACGGAGCTTTGCAGACTCCTTATAAGGATCCTCGCATCAACGTAATCTCCGCATCCAAGATTGGTACGATATACGGTGGCGGCTATCTGGCTAAGGTAGTAGGCAGCCCGCATATCAACGTCAACATGGAACAGGGTAAGGTCCTGAATGTGGCAAGCGATTATGCATCAGGACAGGACTACACAGTCCATGAGATAGAGACCATAACCAACCCGCTCGATGAGAATGACAAGACATACAACGCCATACTTGAGATCGGTAAGATAGGTACCATTTTTGGTGGTGGTAACCAGGCCGATGTTATAGGCGATACATATGTTGAGATAGGTACAGGTACATGGCATAACGGTGTCAACGGAGAGCTTGTAGCTATCACCCCGGCCCGTAACGCAGCGAACATCACCGGCGATGTATTTGGTGGTGGTAACGGTCTGACAAATGACGTGACATCGGCCAAGGTAACCGGTAACACCAACATCTACTTTGCCAACGGTACCATTGCACAGAGTGTTTACGGTGGCGGTAACCTGGCACAGGTTAGCGGTAACACCTACGTCAATATCAGTGGCGGTACCATAGGTACAAACGGTCAGGGCGGAGCTACTTACGGTAACGTTTATGGTGGAGGTAAAGGTCAGGAGACTGCAAACGGAGTTCCGTTTGGTCTTATAGCCGGTAACTCCAATGTCCTGGTAAGCGGATCAGCCGCTATCCTGCATAACATCTATGGTGGCGGTTCATTTGGCTCTGTAGGTACCTACACATATGATGGAAGTGGCAACATAACCGCTTATACATCGGGCGGTACAGCACAGGTTTACATAACCGGAACTCCTACCATAGGTACAACAGGACAGAACAACGGTATGGTATTTGGTTCATCACGTGGTAACGTAGGTGCACCTAATGCTATCCATGACCGTCTGGCTTGGGTATATGACACCAAGGTTATTGTAGGTGATACTGCCGTTAATGCCAGCAGCAATCCTGCTGTCAAGGGTTCTGTTTACGGTGGCGGAGAGAACGGTCACAACTACCATAACGCATATGTACGCATTCATGCCGGTACGATAGGTATCCATGACGGTACAGATGCCGATGCCACCCGTGGTAACGTTTATGGCGGTGGTTGCGGTACTGACAAGTATGACAACAACACCCTATATAACCCCAAGGCCGGTATCGTGCTTAATGATGCATGGGTGAATGTTACCGGTGGTACCATACTTCGTAATGTCTATGGTGCAGGTGCCATGGGTTCTGTTGGAACCATAACCAATGACATCAATGCACAGGATGGCAGTGGAAACTACTTATACAGGCACAACGCTACCAAGACCGAGACATACATAGATACCGATGTTGAATATGACGGAGCGTTCTACAACTTTGGTCTTAGCTGGCCAGTAGAACTTGTCTACCCCACTACTTCTGGTGAGAACAGTCACACCTATACCGGTAAGACAAAGGTAACCGTAACAGGCGGTACGATAGGTTATGACGGCAGTGATAACGGTGATATCTATGGCGCAGCTCGTGGTGAGGCCGGTGACCGTTACGCTATGGCCGGACTTGCCAATGTAAGGGAGACTGAAGTTATCATCGGTACACAGGGTCAGGCCGGACCTGACATCAAGGGTTCTGTATTTGGTGGTAGCGCCAACGGACATGTATATGAAGACACAAAGGTTCAGATAAACAGCGGTACCATTGCCCATAGTGTATTTGGTGGTGGTAACGGTGACGGAACATACGAGTCAGTTCTTTGGATTCCCAACACCAATGATCCCGATGACTTGTCAATTCATTCAGTAACAGCTGATCCGCAGAACATACACAGTTTCACAGCCGGTAAGGTTTACGGAAACACCACAGTCGAGATTAACGGAGGTACAGTAAAACGTAATGTATACGGTGGCGGTAACCTGGGTTCTGTTGGTAAGGGTAATTACTCTGGCGGCACCGATGATTACTCAACTGCCGGTTACGGTGAGCTGCCCGCTCGTAACAACGGTAATGAGACTGCACTTTGGACAAATACATTGTTTACGGGTAGCGGTAAGGCGACAGTTACAGTCAACGCCGGTACCATAGGTGAGTCCGGAGTCGAGTATGACGATCTGCCTACCGGAAACGTATTTGGCAGCAGCCGTGGTACGGCCGCTCTTGATCTGGGTCAGCGTTATCCTCGTTACATGTTTGTACCGGATCTCTATCTGGGTTATACAAACGAGACTTCTGTTACCATTGGTGATACACAAAGCGAAAATACTCCTATCATATACGGTTCAGTTTACGGTGGAGGTCAGGATGGTCATGTACGCCGTGATGCAAAGGTTACCATCAACAAGGGAACTATCCACCATGATGTATTCGGTTCAGGATCAGGTATCGGTACATACATAGATATATATGATAGCAACGTTGAAAAGTGCAACAGCACATCAGGTTCTGTAACTTGCGCTACACAGGTAGACGTTGTAGGCGGAACCATTAACGGTAACGTTTACGGTGGCGGTGCACTTTCATCTGTCGGTGCTCCCTGGGCAGGACAGGTTTTGTCCAACAACCCATATGATGAACATAAGACCGCAACTCAGACATCAGCATCATACTCATACACACAGGTTAATATCAAGGGAGGTTCAATTGTTGGAAGCGTATTCGGTGCCAGCCGTGGTCCTAGCACAGGCCTGACCCAAGCAGTTAACGCATTCCTTAGCAGCAATGACTTTGATGAAACCAAGTTCGCAACAGTATTATGGGCCGATGTCAACGTAACCGGTAATGCCACAATCAACGGTAGCGTATACGGTGGCGGTGAGAAGGGTATCGTAAAGCATGCCACAAACGTGAACATAGGTACCACAGGCCAGGATGGCGTTGCATTTACCGGTACAATCAGCAAGGATGTATACGGAGGCGGTAAGGAGGCCATCGTAGGCGGTAACGTAACCGTCAACATGAACTCCGGTACCGTAACCCAGGATGTATATGGAGGCGGTGCACTGGCCAATACCAACACCAACACTCATGAGACTCAGATTGTAGACGGCAATACTGTCAATACATCGGGAGCATACAATACTACTGATGAGGTTGCAGGCGTAACGACAGCTGTCAACTTTAATGGTGGTTCCGTAAGAAACATCTATGGTGGCGGCTTGGGTGACAACACATCAAATCCCAATATCGAGGCTAAGGTTTACGGTGCTGTAACCGTAACGGTTGAGGGCGGTGTTGCCCAGAACGTATTTGGAGCAAATAACCTGTGCGGTGCACCTCAGGGTACCGTAACAGTAAACATAAACGACACTGACACACCCGTATCACCTGCCACATATGCAATTGGTAACGTCTACGGAGGCGGTAACATAGCCGCATACGGAGGCAGCCCCGTAGTGAACATGGCCGATGGTTATGTGAACAGGATATTCGGTGGCGGTAAGCTGGCCAATGTTGCCGGAAACGTAACAGTAACCGTTACCGGCGGTCATGTGATTGACGATCTCTACGGTGGCGGCGAGTTGGCACATACCAACACCGGCAACTGGGACTTCACAAACGAAACATGGCTGGCCGATAAGATTGACCAGAGCGGTGCTACCACATACAAGACCACAGTGAACCTGAACGGAGGTATACTGGGCGATGCATTTGGCGGTGCACTTGGTGCATCAAACAGTCCCGCATACGTTTACGGTGACGTAACAGTAAACGTTAACGGTGCTGCACTGCCTCCTATCTACACTACAGAGACAGTAGATGAAGTAAAATACACCACTCTTACATCAGGTAGGGTATTTGGCGGTAACAACATTGCCGGAACGCCTAAGGGTAACGTTAAGGTACATGTACTTTCAACAGGCAGTGCCTACGGTATCAGCAAGACAGCTGTTACATTCATGCAGAGGGCACAGATCTATCAACCTGATGCCAACACCAAACGCTATGATGTGGGTGCTGTATTCGGAGGCGGAAACGAGGCTGACTACGAGCCTACAGGTAACCAGGCTCCTGTTGTCATAATTGAAGGATGTGGCGAGACTGTAGTCGAGTCAGTATACGGCGGAGGTAATGCAGCTGCAGTTCCTGAAACCAATGTGACAATTGAGAGCGCATACTTCCTGGAATATGTATTCGGCGGCGGATGCGGTTCCGGTTATGACAACAAGGGAGCTAACGTAGGTTATAAGACATTCCCCAGCTACCCGTTCAATAGTGATAAGACATCTTATATCTACGGTACCGGTAACACAAATGTTGAGATCAAGGGCGGATACATTGACAACTCATTCGGAGCTAGTGATACCCGAGGTGATTTGTACGGAATACCGAATGTGGTTATCAGTGGTGCCAACAGTAAAGTCTGTGACCTTGTGATAGGTAGTGCATACGGTGGAGGTAGAAAAACTCCTCTTGACCATGATGTCAACTTTGAGGTAAGATGTCAGCCTAATGAAATCAAGAACATATTCGGCGGATCCGAGGAGGCTAGTATCGACGGTGATGTAACCCTGACCCTTATGGGTGGTAAGTACGAGTCTGTATTCGGTGGAAACAAGAATGCAGGTACCATTACCGGTAATATCACAGTAAACATTCAGGAGACCGATGAGGGTTGTGCTCCTATTGAGATTGATAATCTGTACGGTGGTAGTTTCTACGCTCCTTATAGCGGTCAGATTACCGTTAATCTCATATCATTCACCCACATCGGAACAGTTTATGGAGGTAGCTTTGGTGCCAGTGCAACCGTAACCGGCGATACCAAGATCAACATAAACCAGATCAAGGGTTCTTGGGCCGGCCACACTATCGGAGCCGGAAATAATGCAAGGACCATTCCTGATAGAATCGGCCGTATAGACACGGTATTCGGTGGAGGTAATCTGGGTAAAGTTATAGGTAATACCGAAATTAACATAGGTACTATTGATAAAGTTCAGTTACCCAAACTTGAGCAAGACGCACAAGATGCTAATGAGTATCATCGAGTAAAAGATGGCTTGGGTAATGATGTGATGGAGGATCATACCGTTCTGGGTGCCTACATTACCGGTAACGTATACGGTGGAGGTAATAAGGCCGATGTAACCGGCAACACCGTTATCAACATTGCAGCCAAGTATGATGAGCTGAGCTCAAAGTACATTCCTCTGGCCGAGGGTACCAGCCGTGACACCATCGCAGGTAATGTGTTTGGAGGCGGTAAGGGTATTGCAGACTCATTCAAATGCCAGAAAGCTATGGTGGGTATTGAGGATGAGAATAACGGCTCCAATGACGGAACCGGCAAGGGTACCAAGATATACATGGGTAACGGAACCGTTCAAGGCTCTGTATACGGCGGCGGTGAGGTTGGCCGTGTAGAATGGAACACAGAAGTTACCATTGGATTTGAACCCGCTGAGGGTCAGGTAACAAGTGCACCTACCGTACAGGGTAACCTGTTCGGTGCCGGTAAGGGTGTGAATACCCACGGATACTCTGCTCTGGTTCGCGGTAACGCAACTGTTACCGTTCAGGGTAATGCCAAGATTGGACATAGCGTATACGGCGGTGGTGAGATTGCATCAATAGGCAAATACAATGTTGCCGATGCCGCATACCACGCTCTGCATCCTGAGGTTGAGGTAGGAATGCCCTACTCTCTTGCCAACAGCGGAAGCGGATACTGCACAGTCATTGTCCGCGGCAATGCAGAGATTGGTCCTGACGGCATGCAGATGAAAAAGAGCGGAGGTCCTGATGACACCGGACACGTATTCGGTGGCGGTAAGGGTGTCCTGCCTTATGAAGGTGTAACCGGCGATCCCAAACGAATGATTCCCGGCAACGAATGGCAGACTTACGATGCAAACGATCTGGATAATTACCTGCTGTTTATCGAGAGCCTGGCACTTGCCACACAAACTGATGTAACAATAGGTGGAAACGCATTCGTCAAGGGTTCTGTTTACGGTGGTAGTGAGAACGGTCATGTACAGCATGATACACACGTAACCATACAGGGCAACTGCCAGATTGGTCAAGGTGAAGGTATAACACAGCGCTACACTGATTACTACGGTAATAATGCATGGCCTACAGATGCCTCTGCTATCGCCACAAGCTATGCCGAGTGCGCACACTGGGATTATGATGAGACAAGTGCTGCCACTTATGACAAGTATGCTACTTATGAGTATAATGGCAAGTATTATTATGATGAACAACACACTGAGTACGCTAACGGAGGTTCTAACATAGCCAAGGATGGTCATACATTCTACGGTAACGTATTTGGTGGCGGTAGCGGACTTATACCTTACGCTCCCGGCAAGTGGCATTATGCAGCCGGATCAGTAGGTGGAAACTGCACAGTAGATATTACAGGCGGACATATCCTTACCAGCGTCTATGGTGGTAATGAGATGACCAATGTTGGTACATACAGGGATGATGCCCAGAACCGCCCGTTGATTCCAGTAAGCGGCGGTAAGTGCACCGTCAACATGGTAGGCGGTACCCTTGGTGTTCCGCGTACAGTGGCAGACTCAAGGGCGCATCCTGTTACCTGCTATCTGTTTGGTGCCGGTAAGGGTGACCAGCGTCTGGGATTCAACACCTGGACCAATGTTATCAGCACAGAGGTTAACATTTCAGGTACTGCTCGTATCTATGGTTCTACGTTCGGTGGAGGTGAGGATGGTCACGTTATACTTGACGCCGAAACCAACATAGGTGGATCCGTAACTATCGGCAACACCACCTACACATACAAGAATGTAATTATAGGTACTACCGGAAACTCTTACGTTGACGGTAACGTATTCGGAGGTGGCCGTGGATTCAGCGGTGAGGCACAGACTGCCGGTTCTGTGGGTGGTAATGCCACTGTAAACATCAAGAACGGAAAGATGCTGGGTAGCGTTTACGGTGGCGGCCGACTGGCATCAGTAGGTACCCAGTTCACTGCACCCGATGATCCTGACTACGGCAACTTTAAGGAGGATGAGACCGGTGAGAACGCCAGGACCTACGGTCACGTAACCGTTAACATTAGCGGCGGTACTATCGGTAATGACATTGCCAATGCCCAATACGGCGGTAACGTATTCGGAGGCTCCATGGGACGTCTTACACTGCTGGACGGAACACTCAATCCCATTTGGCCTAAGATGGCTCAGGTTAAGACCGCAACAGTAAACATCTATGGCAATGACACTATCAAGAGAAGCGTTTACGGTGGTGGTGAGTTTGGTACAGTTCGTGACAAGGCGTATGTAACCATCGGTGGTCAAAAGGCCTCTAATGCTGATAATAACGGTAACGTAACTGTAACTCCGGTTGCATCAGACAAACTCGTTATTAACCGTGATGTATTTGGAGGTGGTTACGGTAGCGACATCATGACTTACACTGTCTTTACCGTAAAAGAGCCCGATCCTAACAACTCATCACAATACATTGATCATACTTATGCCTTCACTCCCATGCAGTTTGCAGGCTGTGTAGGTCAAGGTACATATGTAAACATCGTAGACGGTTACATTAGAAAGAGCGTATACGGAGGCGGTGAACTGGCATCTGTAGGTATTGCAGACTGCACAGTTGAGGAAGTAACCATAGAACCCGCTCAGAACAAGGTTATAGTTTCTCAAGGCAACGGCAAATGGACCGTATACACGAATATAACCAGGCACTCTAATGAGGCTGATGACTTTATCTTGAGCTGGCCCGATGAGTTCTCTATCCTGCCCCTCTATCCCGGTAATACATATGTAAAGATCACCGGCGGACGTATAGGAACCACTTCCTCCGATGACTATGGAACAGACAACGGTGATGTCTATGGCGGCGGTAAGGGTATTGCAGGTGACTACCATGATTATGTAGCCTGCGCCAATGTAGGTGACGCTCATGTCTACATTGACTACAGTGATGATGCCAATAAGACCCTTAGTCCTACCGGTTTCATGACCGGCGGTGACTGTATAGCCGGAGCCGTTTACGGCGGCGGTGAGAACGGTCACGTAATGGGTGATACAAAGGTGACACTGGTTGACGGACTGATAGGTCACGCTCTCTACGGAGGCGGTAGCGGTAAGGGTAAGTTCACCAAGGATCTGCTCAAGATCGGAAAAGATCCGGATTCTCAAAATCCGGACGACTACTATACCAAGGAAATTTACAGTATCACGGCCGGTAAGGTATTCGGAAACACTGAGGTTGAGATGAGAGGCGGTTATGTGGTACGTAATGTATTTGGCGGTGGAACACTTGGTTCTGTGGGTAAGGGTAACTACGCCGGCGGAGCTGATGACTACTCCGACTTGGGTTATGGTGAGAAACTGGCCGGAAACCTGTGGGATAGCGTAAGCGTTAACAGCCGTGCATTCCTTAGCTCAGGCATCTGCACCGTTAAGATTTACGGTGGTACCGTTGGTTATATTGACACCAGCAATCCGTCTTCATACATTAAGGACGGTCTGCCCTACGGTAACGTATTCGGCGGATGCCGCGGTGAATCTGCGCCCAATATTGATGAGCGCCCCCGTTATCTCTACTGTCCGGAGTTCTTCCTGGGTTATGTAAATGAGACAAGGGTAATCATCGGTAAGCCTGCAGCCGACCAAGGTGCCAATTATGTTGCTCCTGTTATCATGGGTTCTGTATATGGTGGTGGTCAGGATGGTCACGTACGCCGCGATGCTTCTGTAACCGTAAATGCAGGTACTATAGGACGGGCTTATAACGGTAACGGAACTACAGACCTGAATAACCCCGAGTGGTTGTACTGCGGTAATATTTTCGGTGCCGGATCCGGTATCAGTAAGTACAAGTATGACTTTAACTATGACAAAGATTTTGATGACCAGGTTGAATACGGCGGCAGACAGACCAAAGAACAGGACTATAGTTCATCGGCCGGTTCTGTAACCCGCTCTACAAAGGTTGTCATCAATAACGGTACAATCCACCGCAACGTTTACGGCGGCGGTTCACTGGCCAGCATCGGTGCTCCTAACCTTGGTCAGGGATACTATGAATACCGTAAGGGTGATACCCAGACCGGTCACGGAAGAGGTAAGCAGTCATTGAATGAGATAATCATTAACGGCGGTCAGATTGGTGGCAACTATAGTTATGATAATGCCGACAACCACATCTACGGCGGTTATGTATATGGAGCAAGCCGTGGTCAGGAGGGTCTGTCCGCAATGTTCGCCTCATCTCTCTGGACATCAGTAACCATAAACGGAGGTAACATAGTTGCCGATGTTTACGGCGGAGGTGAGGTTGGTAACGTAACTTGCGGTGTTGATGTCAACATGTTTGGCGGTACGATAGGTCACAGTATCTATGGCGGCGGTAGCCTTGCCAGCACCAACACCGGCAACTGGAACGCCACCGGCGGAACAGACAAGAAGGGAGACTGGAAAGACGGTATGATTACTACATCAGGCAAGCGAGTCACCACTTATAACACCAAGATGAATCTTCTGGGCGGTACCATCGGCGGTGAGGCCTACGGTGGTGGTCTGGGACGTCTAGCCAACGGTACTGAAGATCAGGAGGGTTACATAAGCGCTGTTCCGGCTATGGTTTACGGTGACATCACCCTGAACCTGAACGGTATGGAGAAAGCAGAATATGAAGCCAACACCGGACTGTTCAACGGCCATGTGACCAAGATTGACGCACAGAAAGCCAGCAGTGACTACATGGTTCCGTCCTCTGAGAAGGGTGCCGTTGTCCACAAGATATTCGGTGCCAACAACCTGAACGGAACACCTAAGGGTCACATCAAGGTTCATGTATTCGCTACCCAGAACAAGGATAAGACAAAACTCAGTCAGAAATGGCCCAAGCATCCGGTTCAGAATGACAAGGCACATATCAATGAGACATTAAGCGAATATCTGTACAGGGTTGATACGACCTATGCAAGTCCTAAGGCTCCTGCTAACGTTGTCACTGCAATCAGTAAGGCCAAGACCGCTAACACCACATATGAAGCCACATCAAACGATGAAAACAAGGCTGCATTGGACAAAGCCATTGCTGAAATGGATTCAGTACTCAACACACTGTATGACATGACAGCTGTTTACGGTGGCGGTAACCTGGCAGAGTATGAATGGGGTAACGGTGATACCATAAAGAAGGATAATACCGAACTGGTTGCCGCAGCCCGCACCGAGGTGATAATCGAGGGTTGTGACTACACCAGCATCAAGCAGGTTTACGGTGGCGGTAATGCCGCATCCTCATCGGGCACCTTTGTCGAGGTTAACAGCTCATATGAGATTGATGAGGTATTTGGCGGAGGTAACGGTGCCGATGACTACTACCTGATGGTTGGAACCAATAAGGTATGGTATGACAACCCCGGAGCTAACGTAGGTTATCATAACTATACTGAGCTGAACGGCGTTGGCAACGGTTCAAAGACTAACCCGTACCAATCAACTGAAAAGCAGAATGCACTGTCGGCCGAACTGAGAAAGGCCAACTTTGCATACGGTTCAGGTATTGCCACAACTGATATCCGTGGCGGTACGATACACAACGTATACGGCGGTAGTAACAAGAAGGGTAACATCAGTACCACTGCCCTCTCTGTTTATGAGGAGGCCGATGACGACTGCCCCATCGAGATCAATGAGACCTACGGTGGTGGTAAGGATGCTGCCATGGACGGTGAGATTGAGCTGTCACTTGACTGCGTCAAGGAGATGGATATGATATTCGGTGGTGCCAAGAACGCCGATATCTACAACAACGTGACACTTAACATCACCAACGGTCACTACGGAAAGGTATTCGGCGGTAACAACACCGGCGGTGCCCTTTACGGAACCATAACCGTGAACATTGAGGAGAAGGGTTGCGTGCCCATCATAATCGATGAGCTCTACGGCGGCGGTTACCTGGCCCCCTACTCCAAGTACGGATACAAGAAGGACGCCAACGGCGACTACATCTATTATGAGGTCGATGACAATAACCAGTACATACCGCAGGGTAACGGTTATAAGATCGGCAACATAGATAACGGTAAGCTGGTTCCCCTGGAGGCCAAGTCAAACGAGTCACAGTACGTTCATGATCCTCAGACATCAAATGACCTGCGTATCAACATCATCTCAGCCACCAGTATAGGTACAATCTACGGTGGTGGCTACAAGGCTAAGGTGGTAGCTGATCCGTACGTCAACGTCAACATGAAGGATGGTAAGCAGCAGGTATATGAGAAGGTAATCAACAATGAGACCAAGTACGTTGATGTTGATTACAAGATCAACCATAAGGATGATTACCATCCTGTTGATTCACTGAAGGAGTCATATTATGATGAAGACAGTATCATGAGGTACAAGTACTTCATACCTCTCCCCCTCGGCAACACAGGTTCCATCTACGGTGGAGGTTACCTTGCCGACGTAGTAGGTGACACACACGTTGAGATAGGTACCGGTACCTGGGTAACTGGTTGGAACCAAGACGGAACTCCTGTTTATAGCACATTCACTGAGGGCGTCAGAAGAGAAGCCGTCATTACAGGTGATGTTTATGGAGGTGGTGATAACGCCGATGTAACAGGTAACACCAACATACACATTGCCAACGGTCATATCTACTTCAACGTTTACGGTGGCGGTAAGATGGGATCTGTTGGTACCATAACAAGTGAGACCAAGCATACCAATGTAGACTCTGAGTTCGCTCTGAGCTGGCCTTATGAGTTTGTCTATAAGAACGGCACCGGTAACACCAACGTCACCGTAACAGGCGGTAGACTTGGATTCACCGGTAAGGATAACTTTGAGTTGGTTGACGGTTACTGGAGATATCATAGCACTGAAAAGCTGGATCCTGTACCCGATGGCATAAAGAGACTTGACAACGGTGATATATATGGTGGTGGTAAGGGTCAGGTTGCTGACCGCTATGATGAGGCACACATAGCCAACGTAAACAACACCACTATCATCATTGACAGCAGGGTAACACCCGATATCGATGAGATTGTGTATAACACTTCCGGTACCAACATAGACGCCATTGCCGGTAGCGTTTACGGCGGTGCCGAGGATGGTCACGTGATAGGTAACACATCACTCACAATCAGAGGCGGTATCATAGGTCATTCAGTCTACGGAGGTGGTAAGGGTAAAGGCACATATGAGGCCACTGTACTCCAATGGAAGGGTCTGACCGATGCTCAAAGAAAAGCCAGATATTACAACAAAGTTGGTGATGAATACACCACCATGAAGAGTTTCGACGAGATTGATGACCAGTACAAGGAGACTGTTGACATTTACAGTCTTACTGCCGGAAAGGTATATGGTAATGCCACTATCTCAATGAATGGCGGTCATATCCTGCGTAACATCTACGGTGGCGGTAATCTGGGTTCACTGGGTAAGGGTAACTATGCCGGTGGTACCGATGACTACACCAGATATGCTCCAAACGGAGGTTACGGCGAGAAACTGAGCACCGACATCTGGACTCCCGGCAGTGACTTCATGTCGAGCGGTAAGGTACAGATTTCAGTCATCGGTGGTACAGTAGGTACTGCAACTAGTGTCAAGGATGACCTGCCTACCGGTAACGTATTCGGCGGATGCCGTGGTACATCTGTTCCTAACGTTCCCATGGATCTGCTGCCACGTTACGTTTACTGTCCTGAGTTCTATCTGGGATATGTAAATGAGGCTACTGTGGTAATTGGCAAGAAGGACTCTATAGCAGGTCCTCGTCTGTACGGTTCTGTATACGGAGGCGGTCAGGACGGACACGTGCGCAGAGAGACCAACGTAACCGTTTACAGCGGTGAGATTGGTAATGCCTATACCACAGCTAACCGTAAGCTCGTTGGAACACTTGCCAATGATGCTACCGATGAACAGATAGCTGATCATTCAGATATCAGCAACACTCAGTGGTTGCACAGAGGTAACGTAATGGGTGCCGGATCAGGTATCGGTAAATATGACTCTAACGGCGATAAGACCGAAGACACTCACAGTACAGCTGCCGGTTCTGTAACCCATAACACAACCGTAAACATCTATGGCGGTATTATCTACCATAATGTATACGGTGGCGGTTCTCTGGCATCTGTAGGTCCTCCCTACATGGGACATAAGGAGAACGGTGTACGCAAGGATCCTGACAAGGGTAATAAGGATGCGTGCGACGGTCTGTCTACCCTGAGTATCGTCAACATCATGGGTAAGGTTGGTGATGAGACCAGCTTTGCCAACGGCTACGGCGGTGATGTATTCGGTGCAAGCCGTGGTGCCGACGCCGAGGAGAGACTCCATCTGGAGGAAAATAAGACATACGCAACCAGCTTCTACGATACGGTAAGCATCAAGACTGGAGCCTACGTTCTTGGAAATGTATACGGAGGCGGTGAGGCCGGTCTGGTATTGAAGGATGCAGGCGTATATGTTGAAGGCGCTCATGTATCATCAACCAAGATTGGTCATGACCTGTTTGGCGGTGGTGATGAGGCCGATGTAAACGGTAACACATTCGTCACCATCAGCGGCGGTCACATCATGCACAACGTCTATGGCGGCGGTAATATGGGATCCGTAGGTACTATTGAAAGGAAGGTAGTTCACAACACAAAGTCTCCCGCATCGGACGGTGCCATTTATGACTTTGGTCTGAGCTGGCCTGTAGAGCTTGTCTATAAGAGTGGTACCGGTGATACCCATGTCACCATGACCGGCGGCCGAATAGGTACATCGGGCGATGACAACGGTGATATATTCGGTGCTAGTAAGGGTAAGATAGAAATTGACTGGGCAGGCAAGAACATAGACCTGGCAGGTACCAGTGATGCCGCCCTTGTTATCGGTACAATTGACGCTTACCGTTATCAGGAGGCAGAGCTTGCCAATGTGAACAACACATACGTCAAAGTGAACTTTGCTAGTCCTGCCGACCTTAACACCATAGCTGAAGCAAGAAAGATATGGGATGTTGATGATAATGAATCCAAGTCAAAGGTTATCATTGACGCCACCTATGTCTATCCGCAGAAGACCGTTGATGATCATGAGGAGGATAACCTGAGCCTTCCCGGTCACTTTACCGCATTTGGTGAGACCAACGTCATTACCGGTTCAGTATATGGCGGTTCAGAGGACGGTCATGTGATAGGTAATACAGAGGTGATCATCACCGACGGTATCATAGGTCATGCCATCTACGGTGGCGGTAAGGGTAAGGGAACTTACACCGGCCGTCTGTACAACCTCAAGCATGCTCAGGATAACCAGTATAATTCAGAACATCAGTTGAATCCTGGATTCACTCCTACCCTGAACAGTTGGGTTGACGATATCTACAGTCTCACAGCCGGTAAGGTTTACGGTAATACCCATATCATCATGGAGAACGGTTATGTTATCCGAAACGTATTCGGTGGCGGTAACCTGGGTTCTGTAGGTAAGGGTAACTACGCCGGAGGTCAGGATGACTACTCAACCATAGGTTACGGTGAGCGTGCTGAGAGTGACGAAAGCAAGCTTTGGGAGAAGACAAATGACGGTGACATGGCTGATCACTTCATTAACAGCGGTAAGACGCTGGTAGAGATCAGAGGCGGTCAGATAGGTGCTATCCTTACCAACGGTGCCAGCATCACTGACATAGAGAAGGTTGCCCGTAAGGACGGACTTCCCACCGGTAACGTATTCGGCGCTTGCCGTGGTCAGGCCTCACCTAATGGTAACGTATCACCCCGTTATCTCTACATACCTGACTTCTTCCTGGGTTATGTAAACGAGACCGAGGTTATCATCGGCACCAGTGCCAAGCAGCCCAAGATTCTGGGTTCTGTATATGGTGGTGGTCAGGATGGTCACGTACGTCGCAGCACAAACGTAACCATCAACCAGGCTGAGATCGGTATCGCCTACTCCGATGCCAACAAGACCAAGTTAGGAAAGAATGATCTTACCGACCTGCAATGGAAGGGACGCGGTAATGTATTCGGCGCCGGATCAGGTATCGGATCATACACCGTAAAGGATGGTTCTACAGGAGACGTCATAAAGAGCCTTGTTCGTGATAAGAAGGGTAACTATCCTGACTCTATTGACTACAACTACTCATCAGGTTCTGTAACCTGCGAGACTAACGTTGTAATCAATGAGGAAGCCGGTAATACAATCATTCATCAGAACGTATATGGCGGTGGTTCACTGGCCAGCGTTGGTCCTCCTAACACCGGTCAGGGCTTCTATGAGTTCAACACCACAGCTAATTATAACAGGACTCCGGCTGAGCATATGTCAACATCATCAAATAACGTTACCGTCAACGGCGGTACAATAGGTGATGCAACCAGCTACGCAGCAGGCTATGGTGGTAACATATTCGGTGCAAGCCGTGGTAACCTGAACAATGAGCTCAATCTGGGTGATGTAGCCAACAGATATGCAACATCACTCTGGACTGATGTAAAGGTTAAGCAGGGACATGTATTCGGAAACGTATTCGGTGGTGGTGAGTCCGGTGCCGTAACAATGGATACCAAGGTTGTGATTGGCGGTGCTCCGCAGCAGTCCGGAAGCGGTGCTCCGGTACGTTCTGCTGCACCGCAGCCCGTACAGGCTCAGCCTACCCCGGCACAGTCCGTACAGTCACCTACCGGCAACGCGTCCACAGTGGCACCTCAGAACCGCTCAGTTCGCACCAACCGCGTGGACATGTAATTGACCGCAGGTCAATAGATAATTGAAAGGAGAGCCTTAAACAAGGCTCTCCTTTCAATTTTATTATAAACAAAGCTCCAGCCAATAAATTAGCTGGCTACCCCCATCACGTGCCTAACGGCACAGATCAATGCCATAGGCATACATACACCCAGCCGTTGAAACGACTGGCTACCCCTATTACGCGCCTAACGGCACAGATCATGCCGTAGGCATGAGATAATGGTAGCCAGCCATTTCAATGGCTGGATTAAAGACACGACCCACCCTTTCACGCAGGTTCAAACGTATTGGCATAGGCCGAGTATGCGAGGCCGTACGCGGACCCGGAGGGCCGCCAAGCGGAATGGAATGGAGCGCATTTGCGAAGCAAATTAAAAAAAGGTCCAAAGGGGGCTCCGCCCCCTGGTACTGCGCAAGTGGGAGAGCAGGTCGCGCCGTTGTTAAAGCGCCCTAACAGGA
>JBGUIZ010000080.1:0-45258 GCA_045113495.1 Bacteroidaceae bacterium | reverse complement strand
GCGTTACAGTTCCCTAAGGTGCGGGGGTAGTCCGCGGGAAAGCGTATTTTCCTATGCACCTTAGGGATGAAAATGGCTCTACGTGCGCTGCAGTTCCCTAAGGTGAGGGGGTGGCCCGCGAGAAAGCGTATTTTCCGTGCACCTTAGGGAGGAAATCGTTTCTACGTGCGCTGCAGTTCCCTAAGGTGAGGGGGCGGAAATTGTCATTAATTTATTATTTTTGCTGAGAACAAGAACAAGAACAAGAACAACTACAACTACAAATACAAGTTCAATCAAAAGCAACCAACAACAATTACATAATAACCACTTGTTATGAGAAGACTAAAATCACTTGCAGCATTGGCTGCACTGACCGTATGCGCTGCATCGAGCGCTCAAGAGAGTTTCAGAATCAGAGTTGACCAGCCTGCTCACGGAAGCGTGACAGTCACTCCCGCCATTCCCGCCGACGGACGCGTTGCTGCCGGAACTGTGCTGAACGTTAAGGTGGCAGTGACAGATGCAGATTGGGCTTTTGACAGCGGCTACTGGCTGTCTACGGACAAGGGTATGTTCTACCCCACATACAAGGAGTCAATGAGCCAGGAGTTCCAGGTCAAGGTTGACAATGACATGAGCATAGGCGCATCGATCGTAGAGGAGTCGCGCATGAACGGATACCGCACCATTCAGGATGTGGTTTATGCACAGCCCGGCGTCAAGCCCTTGAAGTATGACGTGTTCATTCCCGATGGTGCCAAGAACCTGCCTTGCATCGTGATCATTCACGGCGGCGGATGGTCATCGAACGATGAGAACATCATGCGCGGATTGGCCCGTGAGCTCATTAAGGGCGGACAATACGTAGTATGCAGCATCGATTATCGCTGGATCGGTGACCGTGACGGCGATGCCACTCCCAACACCATGAACCAGCTGATTGAGGACTGCTACGGAGCTATCCTGCATATCCGTGAGCATGCCAAGGAGTACGGAATCAACCCCAACCGTATAGGCGTTACCGGTGACAGCGCCGGCGGACATCTGTCGGCTTGCATGATTGACCTGGTTGACCTTATCGGCGACGGCGGATTCGGCATAAAGGAGGGCGTGTATGAGTTCAAGCCTACCTATCTGCCTAAGGGAATGAATGCAAAGAAGGCACGTCAGGAGCTCACAAAGGCAATAAAATCGGCCGCTCCCAGCTACGGTGTGTTTGACCTGCAGAGCCTGCAGAGATTCGTGGCCGATCTGGACAAGAACGGACAGGACGCTATCACCCCGGACAGCAACATTCCGCAGGCCTCAAAGCGTAAGGCCCCGCAGTTCCTCGTTCTGGGAACCCAGGATCGTACCGTTCAGCGTGCTCCCATGGAGAAGTACGTGGAGAACCTGAAGGCTGCCGGCCAGCGCGCCGAACTGGTGATCGTGGAGGGTGCCAGCCACGCATTCTTTGACTGGAAGCCCGACCAGGGCACCAAGAACACATTCGCCCGTTTTGGCGTACCCTACGCAGAGCAGATGAAGAAGTTCTTTGACGAGACACTGTAACACACATAGATAATGAACGCGGAATACATACAGATTATAGTCAGGGAGACCGGACTTAAGGAGCATCAGGTGGAGAACACGCTCAAGCTCCTTGAGAACGGTGCCACCATTCCTTTCATAAGCCGATACCGCAAGGAGTCTACCGGCGGCATGGATGAGGTTCAGGTAACTGAGGTGAGCGATGCGCTGGAGCGTCTGGAGACACTTGCCAAGCGCAAGGAGACGGTCCTTAGCACCATTGAGAGCCAGGACAAACTCACTCCGGAACTCAAGAACCGCATAGAGCACTGCTGGGACGCCACGGAACTGGAGGACATCTACGCTCCCTACAAACCTCACCGCAAGACCCGTGCCGATGCCGCCCGCGAGAAGGGACTGGAACCGCTGGCCGAGTTTGTGATGAAACAGAATCAGTATGTTCCGCTGGACCGCGAGGCCGGTAAGTACGTTGACAAGAAGAAAGGCGTGGAGAGCATTGATGACGCCCTGCAGGGTGCCATGGACATCATTGCCGAGAAGGTGTCACTCGACGAGAGCGCCCGCAACCTGGTCCGTAACGGTTACCGCCGCGAGGCCCGAATCTACAGTAAAGTAGTAAAAAGCAAGGAGGCCGATGCACAGAAGTACCGCGACTGGTTTGACTTTGACGAGCCTTTAAACCGATGTGCATCGCACCGCCTGCTTGCCATGCGTCGCGGTGAGGCCGAAGGTTTCCTGCGCGTATCGATAGAGATAAATGACGAAAAGACTCAGGATGCACTGTCGCGCCGATACGTACGCGGCAAGTCAGAGGCATCGGAACTGGTTGAGGAGGCGGTAGAGGATTCTTACTACCGTCTGCTTCAGCCATCGGTTGAGAATGAATTCGCAGCCATCTCGAAGGGCGTGGCCGACGCGGAGGCAATAAGGATATTCGCACGAAACCTTGAGCAGCTGCTGATGGCGTCTCCACTGGGTCAGAAGGCCGTTATGGGCATTGATCCGGGATTCCGCACAGGCTGTAAGGTGGTATGTCTGGATGCACAGGGAACACTGCTGCACAATGAGGCGATATACCCCCACCCGCCCCACAACGAGGCTCGCCAGGCCGCAGCCAAGATACAGGCTCTTGTTGAGCAGTACAAGATTGAGGCCATTGCCATAGGTAACGGAACGGCCGGACGCGAGACCAAGGATTTTGTAGAGCGTCTGCGTCTGCCTGCAGGGGTTCAGGTCTACAGCGTGAATGAGGACGGCGCATCAATCTACTCGGCATCCAAGACAGCGCGTGACGAGTTCCCGGATTATGACGTGACGGTTCGCGGTGCCGTGTCCATAGGCCGAAGACTTATGGATCCGCTGGCAGAGCTTGTCAAGATTGACCCTTCTTCAATAGGCGTTGGACAGTATCAGAAAGACGTGAACCAGACGGACCTTAAGCACTCGCTTGACCAGACCGTGGTAAGTTGCGTGAACCGCGTGGGTGTGAACGTGAACACCGCCAGCACGCATCTGCTTACGTATATAAGCGGTCTGGGGCCGCAGCTGGCTCAGAATATTGTCGATTACCGCACCGAGAACGGTCCGTTCCACTCCCGCAAGGAGCTGATGAAAGTGCCGCGCATGGGTGCCAAGGCATTTGAGCAGTCGGCCGGATTCCTGCGCGTTCCGGACAGCAAGCAGCCGCTTGACAACTCCGCCGTTCACCCTGAGAGCTATGCCATCGTCGAGAAAATGGCCAAGGATCTGGGTTGCACGGTTCAGGAGCTTATGAAATCGGCCGAACTGCGTGCCAAAATTGACATAAGCCGATACGTGACTGACAAGGTTGGCATACCCACCCTGACAGATATCATGCAGGAGCTTGAAAAACCGGGCCGAGATCCGCGCGGACCGTTAAAGAAGTTTGAGTTCTCTAATGAGGTTCATACCATCGATGATGTCAAAGCCGGAATGGAGCTGCCCGGCATTGTGAACAACATCACCAACTTTGGCGCGTTCGTGGACATAGGCGTTCACGTAAAGGGACTCATACACATCTCACAGCTCTCCCCCGGCAAATTCATCAAGGACCCCACTCAGGTGGTATCGCTGCAGCAGCAAGTCCTGGTCAAAGTACTGGACGTGGACCTGGAGCGCCAACGCATCAGCTTAGCTCTATCAGTTTGATGCAGTTGATTATCCTGCCGCACTTGGTACCTTCCCGCCGGGCAGAGTAAAAGCGGTCATTATTTAAATAGGTGCAGATGCCCGTCACCTGAATGTTTGCAGGCTTTACCCCGGCCTGCTCAAGCAGCCATGCATTTGCCCGCCAGAGGTCGATATGCAGACCGCCGTTCATGGGATTATCTGACGTAGGAGCCTTGGGGCCGCAATCCCGCAGAATCTCAGACATGGGGAATCCGGCCGCGGCAAAAGCATCGGCCACCTCCTGCCCCACCTGGAAACTCTCAGGTCCGATGCCAGGACCTATTACCGCTAACATATTGGCCGCATCAGTCCCGTACCTGCGCCCCATCTCAGCAATCACTTTCCCGCTAAGACACTGAACCGTGCCTCGCCATCCGTCATGAACCGCCGCCACAGCCCCATGCACGGGATCATAGAGCAGCACCGGTATGCAATCCGCCGTACGGACCGATATGGCCACGCCCGGCACATTTGTGATAAGCGCATCCACGCCCTCCAGCTGATCACGGGTTGTAAGCGGATCCGTAACTTCACGTATTTCAACGCCATGGACCTGATGAGGCTGCACCACATAATAAGGAAGTTCAGCTTCACGCTCGGTGCTGAACGCCTCAACCCGGGGCGAAATATCGTATGGGAATAGAGATTTCATATATGCAAAGGTAATTCTACAATCTTTAAATATCGGCCTCAGAGACACTTAAAAAAGGTAAATGACTCTTTGATATGTCAAAAAACGTATTATATTTGTAAATATATTAGTCCTATAAACCAATTACTCTTATGAAGAAATTAACCTATTTGTCAATCTCCGTATTGGCAGCTTTTGCCGCATCATGCGACGGGCAACTAACCCAAATCACTGAAAATGAACCTGATTCTAACCTGACAGAGGAACTGACACAAGAAGAAATCCGAGCCCTTTCCTACAGTTTCAATGACACTCGCGTCACAGAACAGGAGGCAACCATACAGGCCGAGTCAATAATGCGTTTCCTGGACTCATCAACCCCTACCAAGAGCGCTGCAGGCCGTTCAATCAGCAGTATCAAACCCATCACCAAACAATCAGCCAAGACCAAATCCGGAACAGAGACCGATACACTGGCATACCTGTTCAATTTCAGTAATGAGCAGGGATACACAATCCTGTCCGCTGACCGCAGGACCGATTACATCCTGGCACTCGTACCCCAGGGCAACATAGATTTTGATGAGGATATAAGTGAAGACATCCTCCAGACCGGCGTAATGGTATTCTACGGAAACCTCTACGCAGCCTATGAGAAACAGATTGAGCGGGCAAACAAACTGCAGGATTCACTGATAGAGTCTGCCTTGGCCAAACTTGAGGCCGATGGTACGATAACACGTGCAGGAACCACTCAATTGACATTTGAATTCGGAACGCCCGAGTACAATGTAGCCATTCCCAAGATGATCCCGGTTAGATGGGGACAGGACAATCCGTATGACCTCTCCACCCCGATACAATCAGGACAGCGCTGCAAGACCGGATGTGTGGCAACCGCAGTGGCTCAGCTTATGGCATACTGGAGATATCCAAGCAGTTACAACTGGAACGTGATGATGCCTGCAAGCGGCAACGAAAGCCTGGCAACATACCAGAACATATCACAGCTCATGTATAATGTTGGTGTGGGAGTGAATACAAAATACGGTGTAAATTCAAGCAGCGCATATTTTGATGACATTCCCGGATATCTGAGCCAACTGGGATACAACTCCGGAAACTACGGTGCATACAATCAGAACAAAGTGGAGAATTCACTCAAGAACCATCGTCCTGTGCTCATTGCCGGCAGTTCACTCAAAGTGGATGTCTACACTAAATATCTGATATTCTGGAAGAAATACAGCCACACATATTATGACGGCAATCACACCTGGCTGCTTGACGGTCTGATGAATGTAACGACACCCGTAGTTGTATACAACAACGGAAAGTATATGCAGACCATCTGGGTATATGACACCATGGTACACTGCAACTTCGGCTGGCCGGAACTGGCCATAGACGGCTATTATGAATGGGGTGCTTTCAACATCAATAACGGTCCTGTAACCAGATCACAGTCTGTATATGGTGAAAACGGCAATTACCAGTTCAATGTTGAGTGCATTACCGAGATTTACAAATAATCCCGTACTTAACTGACTATAAATAATGAAGGCCGGATACTCTCCGGCCTTCTGGGAATCAAAACAAAGTGCTCTGTCTCAGAGCTGTATTTCATTACCTACCTTGCGGGCACGGTTGGGATGATCCAGGTCCATACCGGTTGCGATACCGATCTCTACCAGGACGTTCCAACCTGCGCACAGGTATACATAGGGGTTGAAGTCACCTGCTGCAGGAGTCTTGATTGTGGGGAACGGAGTGTCGTGGTCTGCAATTGCAACAACCTTTACGCCGGCACCCTTGATGAGGCAATCCTGAATCTTCTGATATTCATCGGCAATAGGATCAACCCAGAATATGATGTCACCCTCTTTCATTACCTCCTCAATTCCGTGCAGAGCGTAGGTGCCCTCCAGGAAATCGCTCTTGCGACGGGTAATCTCATTGGTCTTAAGTGTGAGCTCCTCGGCAACACCGTCATTGTAACCTGCAAAATAGATGGTCTCAGCCTTCTTGACCCACTCTACAACCTCGGCGGGAACCTGCAGTGTGAGTGCCTTCTCAATCTGTGCGGGCAGAGCTGCCAGACCGGCCTTTACATCCTTGCCGGCCATATTCCACAGAACTGACTCGTAATAGAGAGCCTGTTCTACAACACTCTTGGTAGCTGCAACAGCCTGCTCCCAACCGCAGTTGAGTACATGTGTGTTGGCGCAGAATGTTGAAAGGATGGTACCCTCATTTGCAGTAAGTCCAAAGCGCAGGGGATTGCCCTCCTCCATGAGTTTCTTGGCAAGCAGTGTAACCTCCTTGGTACGACCTGAATTTGAAGCCAAGAATACGGCGAACTTGCTCAAGTCATACTCGCGTGACTGCCATGAGCCGTCTGTCTGGGCATTCAGGTCCAGTCCCCAACGCTTGGTCTTGCGCAGAGCGTTCTTGGCGGGGAAGATTCGGCTTGAACCCTCACCTGTAAAGTATGCCTTACCGGCTTTCTTAACCTGTGCGGCTATCTCCTTGGTGCAGTTGGGATCAAACTTCTTTACTGTCTCAACTGTGTCCATCATCTCCTGTACGAGTGCGTACTGGGAGTACTTTTTGTCATTCAGATTCATATCTTAATCTTTTTAAATGAGTCAATTAAATCAAAGCAGTCTCTTCTTGATACCCTGAACACGTTCCACAAACTCCTTGAGCTCCTTGCGCTGCTGCAGGATGAAACTGTTCTCATCAAGCTTGCCCCATGCAGCCAGCATCTCATCCTCATTCATGAATGTGGCCTGACGGAACTTGTTCTCATAGTCTTTCTTACGGGTCTCATAAACCTGGGTGTATATGTAATTCTGGATGTCGATACCCTTGTTGAGTACGTTGTTCCAGTCATCGACCGTAAGTGTATCTACGCCAAGCATATGCTTGAGTGACATATATGCGTGACGCAGTTTGTCCACAGGATATTTCTTCCAGATCTCAGTGTAACGGTGATGTATCTCCTTCCATGTGTTCAGGGAGCCGTCCTTGATATCGGAACGCAACTGGTCTACGTCCTCCATTGACATGAGCTGACCACCCAGGTTGAACCATACGCGTGCACGGTCACCGTCAAACATCTTGCTGATGCCCTGGAATGTCTCATTCTCATTATTCTCAAGATATGAGACTATGTTCTTAACAGAATAGTAGATAAGCATGTCACCGTAGGCGTGATAGGCCTCATACGGATGCAGGATTACAACCTTACGTTTGGATTTCTCCATACCCTCGCCCAGAACCTCAAGTTCCTTGACCTTGGCGGGATCACCGTTAAGCAGTTTGCGGCCCATCTCTGTAAGAGCTTCATCGGTCATGCCTTCAAGGGCCATGCCCTCTTTCCTGAGCCATGCCTTTGCAGTCCATTTGTCAAGCAGTTTGCGTGCCTCGATGGCCTCCTCCATTGAATCCGGTGCGTAGGCATCGAACTCGATATTCTGAACCTTGAACACGCGGTTGTCACGTGTGGCGTATTTCCAGTTGTTGCGGGCCATGGCGAACATGTTGTGCATCCATGAGAAAGCCGGCATTACATGCAGCTCGCCGTGAACCTCATCATTGCTGATGAGCGCGAACGGGAACGGGTTTATCATCTCAGCAGGATAAGCGCCCTTGGCCAGCATGGTGAAGCTGGCAAACTTGCAGGAGTGCTTTACGCTCACGCACAGACCCGGCCAGAATCCGCGTCCGGCCTCAATCTCGTTATCGTTGGTACGTGAGTTGTGGTTTGAGCCGATGGTGGCGCCGGCAGCCAGGTTGGACTGTCCCTTTACCACGCTGGCAATCAGGAACGAGTTGTTGTGATGCTGCTCGTGAGCCGGGAAAATGAGGTTGTGAAGCACCTCACAGCAAGATATGGTTGAGTTGTCACCCATGAATGAGTTCATGAGTCGGGCTCCGTATTTAAGATTTGAGTGGCTGCCCAGAACAAAACGTACGGCAATTACGGAGTAGAATATGCGGCATCCGTAACCTATGATACCGTTTACCAGAACCACGTTCTCACCTATCTGTGTGGGATCCACTTCCGATGAGTTGATGGTGATGTTCTTGAGCTTGCTGGCGCCCTTGATATAGGCGCTGTTGCCTATTTTTACATCTTTGATGATCCAGCAGTTCTTGATGACGTTGCCGTATCCGATGGTTCCGTAGAATCCGCGACGGCTGTCGAATGAGCTCTGGGTTATGGCCTTGAGGCGGTCCTGCAGGCGCTTGTCATCTATGAACTTGGCCCAGAGGTAGGCATCGGCCGCAATCATTCCGTCAAAGGGGAGCACCTTGCGGCAGCCGGTCTCATTCATGAGCTCCAGCCATACACGCACGTCCTCATCCTCACCCTCCTTGACTATACCGTTGCCAAACTTGGCGTGGTCAGTGCAGGACATCTCCTGGATATTGAAGAGCATGCATCGGTCACCTATAATATAATGTGACAGATAGTGCACGTTATGGATGGCGCAGTCGTCACCTATATCGCATGAGTGGATTGAACTGTTGGTTATGCCGATGGGCAGACGCAGGTCATGGAACTGAAGTCCGTTGGATGATACGCGTCCGATGCGCACAAAACCGTAGAACTTGTTGTTCTTTACCATCATGGGATCGAACTCGTCTGTAACCAGGATGTTATCCCAGCTCATGGCGGTGTTGTCATTCTTGACGAGGGTTTCAATCTCAAAACTGGTAAGATGACGCCAGCCGTCTTTGGGGGCGATCACCTGTGTATTACGTAAATAGTATTTGTTTTGTCCCGCTGGAATGTACTTGGGATCAAGAAAGCTGTTGAACAGCTTGTCGGACGAGAGAACTGTTACTTTTTCCATTTTGTCCTTTTGTTTTTGATTTCCATGGGCAAAGATAAGTTAAATAATTTAACCAACCAAATTTTAGCTCATATAAAATATTATTTTATATGGGCTCTTTCTTTATTATATTTGGGGGTATAGGACAGATTCCCAGCCGTTGAAACGGCAGGCTACCCCTATCCAATACCTACGGCATTGGAAAAAAATGGTGTGTACGTAAATAATCCAGCCGTTTCAACGGCTGGACATATAACGTTACGCCTTGTTTATTTCATGTGCCTTTAGGTACATGATATTGGCTGGATGTTTAGGCTCACTTGGCTTCCTCAGCCTTCTCGCTCTCCTCCTCGGCTTTGGGCTCCGAGAAATCATTCTCACCGTATTTGACCAGAAGGTCGTACCAACCGGCAATCTTCTTGATGTGGCTGGGATATACGCGGTCGCGGTCAAAATCAGGTACGATCTCACCAAAGAACTTGAGGAGCTCGTCATTGGAGGCCTTGCGCCAGTTGTATTCTATCTCCTTCTTGCCCAGTTTATCCTCAATAGCCTGGAACACCTCGCGCAGAGGCATCTCACGGTCATCGGTAAATATTGAGATATCACCCAGTGATACGACCTTATCAGTACCCTGGATGGGGAAACGTTTCTTAGTCTCGTCAATGTTCTCTACAATCAGGGCGCCGCGTCCGCGGGTAAGCAGTTTGTACAAGCTTGGTTTGCCTGAAATAGTCAAAATCTCGTTCAGCATAATACTATTTACTATGTTATTTGTTAAAAGTTTCCTTACATTTATCTAAGAGTGCGCCGATCTGGGGTTCCAGGGGCTGCACATCATCATTCACTATCACAAAATCGGCCAGACGGCACTTGTCGGCCTGATCCATCTGGCTCCCAATCCGGCTCATGACAGCCTCTCGGGTTGTATTGTCGCGCTTTATGCAACGCTTTATCCTAAGCTCCAGCGGAGCATCCACGCAGACCTTGAAATCCACCTCACTGTCAAACCCTGACTCAAAGAGCAGGGCCGATTCAAACAGGCAGAAATCCCTTCCCTTCTGAGCGGCCGCCCACTCGCGGAAATCCTCCTTTACTCGGGGGTGAACTATGGCATTGACCTTAGCAAGGTTATCGGGATTGCCGAATATGAACTTGGCCAGAACTTCCTTCTGCAGCACTCCGCATCCGCACTGACAATAAACTGTAGGCCCTACAAGGCGCGTAAGTTCCAGCTGAATGGCCGGACTTGTAGCCATAAGCAGTTTGGCACGGTAATCAGAATCATATACGGGAATGCCACGCAGTTTAATCTTGCCTGCCACATAGCTCTTGCCGCACCCTATTCCGCCTGTAATGCCAATCGTTATCATCAGTAGTATCGGCTTTCCATCAGGAAGTCAACGGTGCGGGTCTGAAGGCGAACATTCCTTACACCTACGGGTTGGGAGTATATTCGCAGCGGGGCCTTGGATGCATCACTTCCTGATATGTCATTGTAATCCACGACCACCTGAAAATCACGTGCGCTGAGTTTGTCATACTCGGACAACTTGACCCAGACTGTCACTACGGCCTTGGACGGGAAGGACTTGAGCGATATGGAATCAGGGAAATTCACGCCCGTTACGGGGACCTCAAGACTCTTCTCGGTATACTGTTGCGAGATGACGGTCATCTGCACCTTGTCAACATCCGGAATGACGCCGGGGACGGGTTTCAATGAGGCTGTGACGACGGTTGTATCGGTCTGAACGGTCACATTATCGACATCTACCATCAGACTATGGCGGACAGTATCATTAATGAGTACCTGCGCCATGACGCTGTCGGGCTGGAACTCTATCCTCTCCATGAAGAACTGGTCCTGGCTCTCCGTGTTTCCGTCATACTCCACGGGCAAAAGCACGCGGTGCTGCAACGCATACAGATAGACCAGCGAGTCCGGTTCTACAGAGCGGATTGTGACCGATGAGGGCAGCATGGCGGCAATTGAGTCACGCAGCCACTGTGTGGGAATGGCCGCATGCCCCTGATTCATCTGGAACAGGCTGTTGCTCACCTGCAGGATGCGACGTCCTCCCTTACGGCCCGATTTGCGCAACGTGGCACCCTTGCCGTAGATTGAGACTGTTATCTGACCAGCCGGACTGGCGACGACACGGACATCATCAGGGATATCGGTTATGCGGACGGGAATCCTGAGCACACCGTCATAATTCTGGCTCATGGTCTGGGACCACCAGATAAATGATGTGATGAAGAGGAAAAGCAGAAAAACCGGAAAATCCCCTCTAAACAGTTTCAGAAGGGATATTCCGATTTTCTTGAGTGATTCTGCAAATCGGGATTTGGGATTTCCTGAGTCCCGCACAGTATCCTGAATTGGGGTTAATTATGCTTTCTCGTCCTTGCTGGGATCCTTCTTGCGACGTGAAGCCTTCTCGGGCTTAGCGGGCTGAGGTGTGGGAACGGGGTTTACATAACGCTTGTCAACCTTGATGCGCATACCCTGAGCAACCTCGAGAGTTACTGATACCTCATCGATATCCTTTACCTTGCCGAAGATACCGGTGCTGGTAACTACATCCTGCTCTTTCTGCAGAGCGTTGCGGAACTTCTCACCCTCCTTGTCCTGACGGGGACGCATAAAGATGATCATAACAAAGAGAAGCAGGAATATCCAGAGGAAACCGCCGCCGAACATACCGCCGCCCTGAGCGCCTGAGCCCTGTGCATCGGATGAGGGAGCATCCAGGTTAACATCCTGAATAAAGTTTACTGTCTGTACGCCAACCTCCTGATATGACATCTGGAAGGGATTGAGTAAAAGCATGTTTGCCATAATAATATCTGTTTTTTAGTTTATAATTCCTTGTTGAGACGTCCCTGTGCAGTGAAGTCTTTTACAATTGTATCAAGCATTCCGTTCACGAAACTGCCGCTGGCGGGGGTGCTGAGCAGTTTGGCCAGCTCCACGTACTCATTGATGGTAACCTTGAGCGGTATCTGCGGGAAGTTGAGCATCTCGGCCATAGCCACCTGAATGATGATCACGTCCAGGAATGCCAGACGGCTGGGATCCCATCGGCGGCAATTGGCGGCAACCACACGCTCGCGTTCATCGGCCGCAAGAAGTCCGTGGTGCAGCAGGTCTATCGCGAACTGACGGTCCTCCTCATCCTTGAACTCACTCTTAAGGGGCTGCTCGTTCACCTTGCCGTCCTCAAAGCTCTTGATGGTCTTAAGGACGAATGAGTTGATGAGTTCCTTGTCACCGTTCCAGTATATGTTCTGCTCCTCAAGCAGGGAGTCAAGTTCATCACTCTCCTCTATGAAGGCCTTATAGAGCTTACGGACCAGTTCCCTATCGGACGCAAAATCAAAATTCTCACACTGGATGTACTCCTCCATTGCATCGGACTCCAGGATGCGTGCTGTGGTATCGGCCATCCAATCCGACTCAAAAAGCCACTCCATGTCATTGCTCTGGATGAATGCGGCGAGCTCCACGTTTGATTCCAGCTGCTCAAGGAAACGGTTCTGGGCAAAGAGCTGTTCCCTGCGTGAAATATGCGGAGCGTTCATGCGCTGCTGACGGGCCACCGACTTTCGGATCTGGCGCGCCCAGGCTAATGGAATAAACAGAAGGGTTTTGTAAAGCGAATAAGCACTGTCAATGCTCTGAGCGAGCTCGCGATCGGCCATTGCCGTCTTCTGCCCGCCGTTCTGGTAGTATGCGTAAATTACCTGAACTACTTTCAGTCTGATGAGAACTCTGTTGATCATTTGTATCCTATCCGTTAATCCGGACTGCAAAAGTACACATTTTTTCCTCACAAACTCCATTTTGAGCCCTCTATTTCTTGGTGGGACGGAATCAAATTCCCATATTTGTGAAAATTTCATTTCAAATTAGCGTTATGGAGGAATTCAGGAAGAAGACTGCCGATGAAATTGAGAAAGATGTGATTTTCTCTCATGCAATCAAGGCCGGCAAGCGCATTTATTATATGGATGTGCGCAAGACACGCAAAGACGAGATGTATCTGTCCATCACTGAGAGCAAGAAGATAGTAAGCGGCGATGGCAATGACGCCCAGGTTAGTTTTGAGAAGCATAAGATTTTCCTCTACCGTGAGGATTTCAGCAATTTCATAGACGGCCTCACCAAGACCATCAAATTCATCCACGAGGCCGAGAAGGAGAACCCCTCCAACCCTGAATCAGACTCCAAATCCCCCGACGAGGATTTCAAAATCGAATTCTAGGTTAACCCAATCATAAAAAGGTTTCCAGCTGCACCCAGTAAAACTAAGCCCCGACAGCAAAGCGTTGTCGAGGTTTAGTTTTACCCGGCCTGGAAGGCCGGCAGAGCGGAATGGAATGAAATGGAATGCAGCGGGTTTGGGGCGTCGCCGCCCCAAACAAAAAAAAGGTTGTTTCTAATACGCAGATAAGTTTCCAGTTAGCGACTTTTGAGGCCCTACGGGCCAAAAAAGTCAAAAACGACCGAGCGCCGAAGGCGCGAGCAATCCGCCGCATGGTATTTCCCAACCGAAAATCTTGCAACTTCAAGAAAAAATACCTACCTTTGCCGCGCTTTTGCGTAAAGCCCGCCCCAAAAAGCGGTGTTTTGTGTGATGGTGAATTGAATATTAACAATTTAGAGTAACACGTTTAAAAATGAAATCAATTGATGTAAAGGGCACAGCCCGCAACGAGTTCGGTAAGAAGGGTGCCAAGGCACTCCGTAGTCAGAATCTTATTCCCTGCAACCTCTACGGTGTAGAGCGCGACGCTAAGGGTCTCCCCGTAGCCAAGGCTTTCAGCGTAACATTTGAGGAGGTTCGCAAGCTTGTATATTCACCCGATATTTTCTCAGTTAACCTGACCATCGACGGCACAACCGTTCTGGCAGTTATGCGTGAGATCCAGTTCCACCCCGTAAAGGACAACATCCTGCACATCGACTTCTATCAGATCACTCCTGAGAAGCCCATCGTAATGGCTGTTCCCGTTAAGCTGAACGGTCTGGCTGCCGGTGTTAAGGCCGGTGGTAAGCTGGAGCAGATCCTCCGCCGCGTTAAGGCTAAGGCTCTCTACACTGCAATTCCTGAGAAGGTTGAGATCGATGTAACTCCCCTGGGTATCGGCAAGTCATTCAAGGTTGGTGACCTCAAAGTTGAGGGCATCGAGTTTGTAAGCCCCAAGGATGCTGTGATCTGCACAGTAATGTCAACACGTTCTGCTGCTGCCAACGCTGCTTCTGAGGAGGCACCCGCTGCTGAGGCTCCCGCTGCTGAGGCTCCTGCCGCAGAGTAATTATAAGGAATGAAATATTTGATTGTGGGGTTGGGTAACCCGGGCGATGAATACCAGAATACCCGCCACAACATAGGATTCATGGTATTGGACGCCCTCGCAAAGGCGTCCAATACTGTTTTTGAGGACAAGCGATACGGTTTCGTGGCGCACATGCGCATCAAGAACCGCGAGCTTGTGCTCCTTAAGCCTACTACCTACATGAACCTGAGCGGCAACGCTGTCCGCTACTGGATGAAGGAGGAAAAGATCGAGCCGGAGAACCTTCTGGTTGTGGCCGATGACCTGGCGCTGCCCCTGGGCAAGATACGCCTCAAGAAACAGGGCAGCAACGGAGGTCACAACGGACTTGGTAACATTATCCAGGTGCTCTGCTCCGAGAAGTTCGCACGCTTGCGCTTTGGCATCGGAAATGATTTCCCCATGGGCGCCCAGATTAAGTTCGTGCTGGATCCGTTCAATGACGAGGAGCAGAAAATCCTTGATGAGCGTATTCCTATAGCAGTTGATGCCGTAAAGAATTTCTGTCTGGCCGGCATTGATGACACCATGTGCAAATTCAACAACAAATAATGGAGGCTAGGATTGACAAGTGGCTCTGGTCCGTGCGTATCTTCAAGACACGCACCATTGCTGCCGATGCATGCAAGAAGGGCCGCATATCAATCAACGGCGTCCAGGTGAAACCGTCCAAGACCGTAAAGGAGGGTGACACGGTTCAGGTCAAGAAGCCGCCCGTAACATACTCTTTCAAGGTTCTGCAGGCCATTGAGAATCGTGTGGGAGCCAAGCTGGTTCCGGAGATGATGGAGAACATCACGCCCAAGGAGCAGTATGACCTGCTTGAGATGAACCGCATTGGAGGCTTTGTCAAGCGCGCCGCCGGTCTGGGCCGTCCCACCAAAAAGGACCGCCGCGATATGGAGGATTTTCTATCGGACGCACCCTTTGAGTTACCCGACGAGTTTGACTTTGACGAGTAACCGGGACTTACCGTAATACCCGGCCTGCATTAAGCCTGCGGGCAAGCATGTTGGAATAGAAGGGCTCTCCCTTTTATTCTTTTTTTGTATGTTTGCAGCAAGACAAATAAAACCGGAAAATATGGATCTGATAAAGAGATTTTTGAGTTATACCGCTGTTGATACGCAGTCTGATGAGAACTCACAGACCGTTCCCAGCACCGCCAAGCAGATGAACCTGGCAAGCCAGCTCAAGGCCGAGCTGGAGGGTATGGGACTGGAGGATGTATTCATGGATGACATGGGATATGTCTATGCTACACTCCCCGCCAACACGGATAAGAAGATACCCACCATAGGTTTCATATCACACATGGACACCAGCCCCTCAATGAGCGGCAAGGATGTAAAGCCGCGCATTGTACAGAACTATGACGGCGGTGACATCATATTAAACAAGGAGCAGAACATAATCCTCTCGCCGAGCCTGTTCCCCGAGCTGCTTGCACACAAGGGCGAGGACCTGATTGTGACCGATGGCACTACCCTTCTGGGAGCCGATGACAAGGCGGGCATTGCCGAGATTATCACTGCCGTTGAATATCTGCAGCAGCACCCCGAGATCAAGCACGGCAAGGTGCGCGTAGGTTTTAACCCCGACGAGGAGATTGGAATGGGCGCCGCTCACTTTGACGTTAAGCGTTTTGGCTGCGAGTTCGGATATACCGTGGACGGCGGTGAGGTTGGCGAGATGGAGTACGAAAATTTCAACGCCGCTAAGGCTGTGTTCAAGATACAGGGACTGGAGGTTCATCCGGGTTACGCCAAGGGTAAGATGATAAACGCATCACTGCTTGCTGCAGAATTGATCCAGATGTTCCCGGCTTGTGAGACTCCCGGCACTACCCAGGGTTACGAGGGTTTCTATCACCTGGTAGGTCTGTCGGGCGAGGTTGATCATGCATCGGCCATATTCATTATACGCGACCACGACCGCTCAAAGTTCGAGGCACGCAAGGCGTTCGCCCAGTCGGTGGCCGATAATATGAACGCGAAATATGGTGCCGGAACGGTTGTAGCCGAGGTTTCGGACCAGTATTACAATATGAAGGAGCAGATTGACAAGGTTCCGTACGTGGTTGATATTGCCTGCGAGGCGATGAAGCTGGCGGGCGTCAACCCGGTCAAGGTTCCTATCCGCGGCGGCACGGACGGCGCTCAGCTGTCGTTCAAGGGACTGCCCTGCCCCAACCTTTTTGCCGGCGGCATGAACTTCCACGGTCGTTATGAGTGGGTTCCCGTGCAGAGCATGGAGAAGGCTATGATGACGGTGGTCCGCATTATTGAGATTGTTGCTCAGCGTAGCTGGTGAGCTACCGGTGACAAAGGGGACAGCTGTAAAAATATTCCTGTAATACCAAAAAAAGGTGATTCTAAGGGACACCTTTTTGCTATCTTTGCGGCATGAAAAGGAGATTTATAGTTTCCACGGTAGTCCTTTTGTTGTCGGTAACGGGTTTATGGGCCCAGACGAGCGGTTTTTCGGCCAAACTGTCTGCGCTCGGGCAGCACCTGGACTCCAGCGCGGTACGCAAATATGATTCACGTTATATAGAGGTTCCGGAGCATCCCTGGCGCATAATTCTGCGCAGCAAGATGGATGAGAACATTGTGGACTTTGTCAACAGCAACACGATAAAGTATGAAGGAACCGATGTAAATACCCGTCTTTCACTTAAGTTTGATTCCGAACTGAACAAGTCCATAGGAGTGTGGATAGGCTATCGCGGATTGGGATTTGGTTATTACTACAAGCCCAACAAGAAGCCCGACCTGAACATAGCCATCAGCGCCACCGCTGCCAAAATAGGCTTTAATTTAAGGTTAAGGAGCATGCAGACCAGCAATCTGCATTTCCGGATGGACCAAAGCGACGGCGATACCACCGCGACCGATGAAATGGATGCGGTTTTCACCACCCACATCGACATAAAATCAGTCTATCTGAACGCATACTACGTGTTTAACGGTGAGCGTTACTCGCAGGGCGCAGCGTACAATCAGGTGGTTGTACAGCGCAAATCGGCCGGTTCGCTGCTGCTGGGACTTACTGCATACGGATCAGGGGTTGACCTCAACACCAGCCCTCTGAACGGCGGCGTGGTTACCATGGCTGACTCTTTAGGCTACATCTCACTGGGTAAAATAAGCCTGGGTCTGGGATACGGTTACAACTGGGTACCCGCCAAAGGATGGATTGTCAACGCTATGGTTATGCCCAATATAAGCCTGTCGGACAATATTATACGCAAAAAGTACGACTGCAACTATGATTACACCAGCCAGGCCGATGTGGACGACTACGGTAAATGGGACCCCGAAAACCGCCTATGGGAGAACGGGAAGCCCCGTAAGCCCATTGTCATAGGCGGCGAAGTTGCCGACTGGCGTCAGGACATAGACATGTGGGAGATGCGGACCGAAAGACAACGAACTGCCCTGGCCTTCAACATAGACCTGAGAATGGGCGTTGCATATTGTTGGAAGCGCTTTTTTGCAAGCGCCAACGTCATCTTTGAACACTACAACTACAGCCTCGACCGCAACAAGGTGGATATCATTGACTGGTACGCCACCGCATCATTCGGCATCAGAATATAGATAACACAAAAGCCTTGAATAAAGGCCGATGACAAGATACGCCGCCACATCGACACCGTCAAGCCAGGTCCTCTGGCCCGTCTGCGTTTCCTGTTGCGCCGCAAGCTCAGACCAGTTGAAAGTTCAGATAGAGGCTGTTCACGCCGTTGCGGTAACGGTAGTCCAGGCTCTGACAGAATCCCTCCACTATCATCATACTGAGCTGGAGGTTGTCATACTCATCGGCCGCAACAGGACGGTATTCAATAAGCGGATTGTAGGCCTTGCCTATAGCCTTTACGATTATGGTAAGGCGCTTGTCGGCCTGGGTGATACCAATTTCAAAACAGCCCTTCTGGCCGCAGTGGCCGGCCATCTCAAGCTCATGCAGCAGTATCTCCTCAATGCAATGGGTAACGGCATTCTCCATATCCGCATCCAGACCCAGACGCTTGACATGACCATTCAGCACACCCATATTGTCAGAGACTGACTCCTGGCTATACTCCACACTCACTACAAGGCCACTATCATCGGCTCTGCTCCATCTCTTATAGACATAGACCGATGCAAACAGGCCCACAATCATGGCAACTGTCATGCCCACGGGCAGTGCGTACCATATCCAATCAGCGTTCCAGGCTGGCAGTATGATAGCCAACGGCAGGACTGACAGCAATATAGCGGCCTGTATCAGTCCTGCCAGTTTGTTGAAACCCAACAGCATGAAGGCGTTGGCCATGACCATGATTATTCCGGCCGGGACAAGCAGGAAACTGAATATTCGGATTGGAGCAATGGAGAGTGCACGGAGCTGTTCATCGGCCCCGAACAGTGTGACTATAGGACCGGGTATGGCAATGAGTACCGCCATGGCTATCAATGAGCCTATGACAACCCACAGTAACGTACTCTTTATGAGGCGTATAACACCGTCATAATCATGCTCGCCCAGCATTATTCCGCCTATGCCCGTAACGCATGTGCCCACACCGGTGTATAGTAGCATGGCTATGAGGAACAGCTGCATGCAGATGCTGAGCGGGAACATGCCGTCGGCGCCCAAGATGCGCAGTACAATGGTATTGAGGCCAAGTGTCAGGATAATGGTCGATACACCCGCCAAGATAGCCGGCAAGCCCGTCTGACATGTCTCCTTAAGCAATGTCAGGCACTTGCTCCAACCCGGCAGACGGAATCTGAAAGGTTTGGGTTCACGCCTTAAGAACGGCACCATGATACAGAACGCAATGACAGACGCCACCGCCGAGCCCAGCGCTATGCCGCGTATGCCCACGCCGAATCCTCTTACAAGCAGTATGTCAAACGCTATATTGCACAGTATGAATACTATGACAAAGACCGACACCAGACGTGGCTGGCCGCAGATCTTGACCAGTTGTGACCAACAATTGGCAAAAATGGAAAAGACGGTTCCCAGGAATGCGTACGGCAGGTACTTCTGCAGCATGGGAGCAAGGCGCGGATCATCAGTAATCAGGGCTGTGATCTGCTCTGCAAAGAGACACAGAAGAACCATCAGCACCAGGTTGATTGCCAGGAATACCACCGATGACACCATAACCAGCCCGTCAGAACGCTCATAGTCCTGATTACCCAAAGCCGGAGCCATAAGGATTGAGGCACCCATCATAATCATCACGCTTGGAAGCAACAGCAGATTGACAACAGGCATGGCAAGCATCACCACCGATATGGAATCGGCACCGATGTGCTGCCCCACCACGATGCTGTCAATGGTGGAGTTGAACTGAGCCACAATGCTGGCCAGTATGGAAGCCACCAGGAACACCCGCAGCGTGTAATTGATGATATGTGAGTTACGCTCAGCCATTTATTACCATTATCGAATCAGTCTCTCTGTCTCCATCTTTTAAGCATCGGGAAGAATCCGTACATCATCTGCTTGTACTCGTCACGCGTCATGGGCTTGGGCATATTCTTATTAACTTCGTCAACAAACTGTGCGCAATGCTCAATCATTTCATCCATAGTCATTTCCTGCAGGAAATGGCCATCGGCATAGCAGTACTTGCAATAGTCAAAGTTTATGCTGCCATCGGCGTTTGTTCCGCAATCCTCATTCTTGGTTAGCGGCATACCGCAGCTCTGGCAGAACTGAGGCAGTTGACCGGGCTGAAAAGCCTTGACCTTAGCCGGGAACGTAGCCTCATACGCCTCAAACCCGGCGGGATCAGTATCGGCAACAAAATAACCTGCAGGCGGGCAGTAAGTGCCCTCTCGCCCACTCCAATAACCCGGAATGAGTTCCTGAGCCAGGAAATAAGGTACATCCGATTCCCTGGGTTCAGCGTGATAATGTATCTTGAGTTTGCTGGCCAAATCAAAACCGGCATGCTTGTAAAAATCAATATTACCCTCCATACAAATAAGGCCGATGCCCATATCGCGGGCCTTACCCAGTGCATACTGGAGCAGTTTCAGGCCATAACCCTTGCGCTTGTAATCCGGGTGGATGCTTATGGGCCCGAATGTCCATGACGGGAACTTTGTGCCATCGTCAAGCACAATCTCTGCCTTTGAGAACATCACATGACCTATAATCTTACCGTCCTCCTCCATCACATAGTCCAGTTCCGGAATGAAATCAGGATTGCTCCTGTAGCGGTTAAGCACATAATGCTCCAGACATCCGGGCTTGTAAACGTTCCAGAATGCCTCACGTGTAAGGTTCTCAACCTCACACCAGTCCTTTTTCTCTTCTAATCTTATAATCATAATTCAATTAAAATCTGCGTGAATGTTTGCAATATTCCTCATACTCGCTGCCGAAGTCGCGGTGTAGGCGATTTTCCTCGCTAAGAACCTGCACGAACATGATGCAGAAGAATGCTACCCAAACCACAACTGCCTGCCAACTCCAAAGCCAAACGGCAGCACCGGCCAGATAAGTGAGTGTGCCTGTGAGCATGGGATTGCGGTTAATTCTGTACGGACCAGCCACCATAAGATGCTGTGTTCGCGGAGCAACCTCATGCCCGAATGCGTCCATGGGATTACCCTTGCCCTGCCGCTTCATGTAAATGATTGTCCACACGCTAAGGGACAGACCTCCAATCATCAGAACACCGGTAATAGACGCGCGTAAAGCACCTATGTGCTCCAAAGCCGGCATACCCGTAGCAAGCCACATCACCGCGGGCATCAGCCCCACAAACAACACTCCTCCAAGCACATAGCCCAGTATTTCACGTAACAGTTTCATAATCGATATTTGTATAGTTTATCTATCGGCAAGAATTCAAGCCGATATTCTAGTCAAAACTACCCATTTTTTTCCGAAAGGAATACCGCTTACCCGTTTTTATACAAAAAATGGCCGCCACAAGGCGACCATTTTTCGTATAAGGTGGGTAAGCGATCTGCATCGCGCCGCTACAACCGACGTACCTTTGCTGCCGTCAAGCCCTGGAGGGTTAGAAGGGAGCTGGCCGTGTAGGACTTACCCGGCTGTAAAAGTACTGCTTTTATTTGAATCAGCAATCGGCAATCAAAAGAAATCACTAAATTTGCACATTATTATAAGAAATAATGGAAGAAAGGCAGGACCAGAAAGTAATCAGGATCAATCTGCTTCAGGTGTCAATGACACTTGGAACATACCTGGGCATCTACATTACCCTTGTATATCTGGTAACCGCAATGACCGTAAAGTATGCAAATCTGACACTCATTGCCATTCCCATGATCCTGGGCATTCCGGTTGTCGCATACATGCTCATAAGACACTTCCGCGATGAGAACTGCAAGCCGTTCTTCCCGTTCCCGGTTTCATGGATCATAACCATCCTTACGTTCCTGTTTGCCACGGCACTTTCATGCATGGTGGCTTACCTGTACCTGCGTTTCATTGACCACGGCGCATTTGCGGCAGGACTGATGGAGCATCTGGAGATTATGATACAGACATTCCAGGCCGAGGCTCAGACCTTTACTGACCCCGCTCAGCTGGAGCAATACGACAAAGCCATGGAGTTGATGCGCCAGTCCGTGACATGGTTCTGCTCGCTTCCGGCATCGGGAGTAACCAAACAATTGATACAGTCTTCCCTCATGTGGGGCAACATACTGTCACTTATCATAGCTTTGATAACAGCCAAAAGATTAAGAATCAAGTAATTATGGACATTTCAATTATAGTACCGCTTCTGAATGAGGCGGAGTCAATTCCGGAACTCTTTGCTTGGATAGGTCGAGTAATGACAGAACACAAGTTCAGTTATGAAGTCATTTTTGTGGATGACGGCAGTACCGATGAGTCATGGAAAATAATTGAAGGTCTTAAGGCCGATAACCCCGAAATCGTTAAGGGCATCAAGTTCCGTCGCAACTACGGCAAATCCCCCGCCCTGTTCTGCGGATTCGACATGGCGCAGGGTGACATTGTGGTTACCATGGATGCCGACCTTCAGGACAGCCCCGAGGAGGTTCCTGAGATGGTCCGCATGATCCGCGAGGAGGGTTTTGACCTGGTATCGGGCTGGAAGAAAAAACGCTATGACGGAAAGCTGAGCAAGAATATCCCCTCCAAGATATACAACTGGACCGCACGTAAGGTTACAGGCATCAAGCTGCATGACATGAACTGCGGCCTCAAGGCATACCGCCGTGAGGTTGTAAAGAACATTGAGGTTTACGGTGAGATGCACCGCTACATCCCGTTCCTGGCCAAGAACGCCGGATTCGGCAAGATTGGCGAGAAGGTGGTTCACCATCAGGCCCGCAAGTACGGCAAGACCAAGTTCGGTCTGGACCGATTCGTGAACGGTTATCTGGACCTCATGACACTCTGGTTCCTGAACCGATTCGGCAAGCAGCCCATGCATTTCTTTGGTCTGTGGGGATCAGGCATGTTCGTGCTCTGCTTCATCGCAATTATCGTAATTGGCGTGAACAAGCTGATTTGCCTCTCCAAGGGCGTTCCTGCACCGCTTATTACCGATAACCCCTACTTCTACATTGCTCTTACCGGTATGATCATGGGTACGCTCATGTTCCTGGTGGGATTCCTTGCAGAACTGGTGAGCCGCAGCTCGCAGAACCGCAACGATTACAAGATAGAGAAGGAAATCAAGTAACACAATGACAATCCTTGATCTGATACTCCTGTCCGTGGCACTTGCGATGGACTGCTTTACGGTGTCCATTACCAGCGGACTTATCCAGCGTCGCCTGGTGCTCAGGACCATGCTTGTCACGGCACTCATGTTCGGTCTGTTCCAGGCCCTGATGCCTATGATTGGCTGGATGGGCATGAGTTTCTTCTGTGACGCACTGGAGCGCTGGGACCATTGGATTGCATTCGGCCTGCTGGCATTCCTGGGCGGACGTATGATCCTGAGCGGTCTTAAGTCCGATGAGGAGGAAAAGTCTTTTGACCCGTCCAAGTTCTCCACGACCGTCACCATGGCCATCGCCACCAGCATTGACGCACTGGCAGTGGGACTCTCTTTCGGATGCTCCGGATATGATACTTTTGCAAGCATACTGCTGCCCGTGATCATCATCGGCATAGGTTCATTCCTGTTCTCTGTTGTCGGATTCATGATTGGCGCATTTGCCGGCAAGCGTATCAACTTCCCGGTTGAGATTATAGGCGGTATCATTCTGATAGGCATAGGCATTAAGATTCTTATTGAACATCTCACGGCTTGAACTGATGAAAAAGTGGCATTGGATATTTCTTACGTTCCTCATCATAGGCACCATCCTGATTCTCTCTGAGAGCAAACAGGAGCAGCCGCAGTACCGCACGGCTCAGGGTCTGGTATTCGGCACCCGATACAACGTCACATACCTCTACAACGCAGACCTCAAGCCTGAGATTGAGCAGACTCTGGCTCTGGTTGACAGTGCGCTGTCCATGTTCAACGAGCAGTCTACCATATCGGCCGTAAACCGTTCAGAGAGCATTCAGGTTACTGATACTATGTTCCTTAACGTTTACCGCAGGGCCATGGAGATATCGGCCATGACGGGCGGTGCTTTCGATATCACCGTCGCTCCGGCCGTGAATGCGTGGGGATTCGGGTTCAAGCATGCCGAGAATATACGTCAGGCTACGATTGACAGTCTGATGGAGATTACCGGATACCACAAGATTCATGAGCAGGACGGCCTGATTACCAAGGATGATGCGCGCATCATGCTGGATTGCAGTGCCATTGCCAAGGGATTCGGCAGCGATATGGTGGCCGCGATGTTCCGGTCCAAGGGCATCAATGACTTTATGGTGGAGATTGGCGGCGAGATTGTGGTGGCCGGGCATAATCCCAAGGGGAACCTCTGGGGTATAGGCATAAGCAAGCCCGTTGATGACTCGCTCTCCATTAACAATGAGCTGCAGACGGTGATCAAGGTATCGGACATTGCCATGGCTACATCGGGCAATTACCGCAACTTCTACGTAAAGGACGGACGCAAATACGCCCACACCATTGACCCGCACACCTGCATGCCGGTGAGTCACACCCTACTCTCCGCCACGGTTCTGGCTGCGGATTGCGCTACGGCCGATGCGCTGGCCACATCAATGATGGTGATGGGACTGGACAGCGCCCAGGCTCTCTGCGCACGTCATCCTGAGATAAGTGCCTATTTCATCTATGAGACACCCGACGGAACACTTGCAACAGCAAGTACACCGGGGTTGGAACAGTAACAGTATACCCTGTTTCGCCACAGTAAGGCTACCAGTTCGCCAACGAGAGCGGTCATTTGGCCACAAACAGGTCTTAAAAGCCCGTGTAGTTGCATATTTGTCTTACCTTCGCGACAACAATAATTAATCCGAATTTTCCATGTTGAAACTTGACAATTTCATCCGCCTCTTTGAGGGCGCTACAAGAGATTGCTGGGATCGTCCCGCTCTCAGTGATTTCCGTAAATCAACCATCACATACCGCGAACTTGCTGAACGTATATATACCCTGGATCTTATCTGGAAGAAAGCCGGCATCCAGCCCGGCGACAAGATAGCCATCAACACCAAGAGCTGCGCATTGGGCGCATCGGTCTTTATGGCTGCCGTGAGCAAGGGTTATGTTGCCGTTCACCTTTATAATGCTTTCACCCCGGCCGATACACAGCGTCTGGTCATCCACTCAGACAGCAAGATTCTCTATACAGAGAAGCGTGCCTTTGATGAGATGAACTTTGACGAGATGCCGCAGGTTCTCTGCGCCATCGATGCCGCTACCGGAAAGGTACTGGCCAGCCGCAACGGTGTTGGTGAGCTCTATGAGCAGTCCGCCTCTCTGCTGGCAGCCGCTTTCCCCGCAGGTATGCAGCCCGCTGATTTCAAGGTTTGCAATCCTGATATTGACGATGTTTGCGCCATCCTCTATACATCGGGCTCAACAGGCAACCCCAAGGGTGTTATGCTCACCTACCGCAACTATACCGCCAACGTACAGGGCATCCGTCCGGGATTTCCCTTCCATCCGCGCGAGAACTACCTGAGCCTGCTGCCTCATGCACACAGCTTTGGTTTGACCTGCGACGTGGTAATTCCTATGACAATGGGTATGCACGTGACCGTTCTTGGTCTGCCCCCCATCCCGTCAAACGTTCAGGCTGCCCTGCAGGAGGTTAAGCCGCGTATCTTCTACGGTGTGCCCCTGATCTTTGTAAAGTTTGCCGAGTATGTTCTGGGCGAGGATATCAAGAGCCCCGAGGGCAAAGCCAAACTTGCCGACTACAAGCACAACCAGGATTTCTGCAAGATGCTGCATGACAAGCTCATCAACGCCATGGGCGGCAACATCGAGGTATTCGCTACAGGCGGTGCCGCCATCCCCTCCGAGGTTGAATCTCTGCTGGTTTACAAGCTGCAGCTCCCCTTCATCACCGGTTACGGCCTGACAGAACTTGCACCTATCGTATCATACGGTAAGCTGGGCAAGTACATCCCCAAGTCTTGCGGTGAGTATCTGCCCGAGATCATGGAGGTTAAGATTGACTCTCCCGATCCCGAGAACATCGCCGGTGAGCTCTCTGTAAAGGGTGACGTAGTATTCAAGGGTTACTATAAGAACCAGGAGGCTACCGACCAGGTACTCCAGGACGGCTGGTTCCGTACAGGCGATATGGGTACCATCGACAAGAACCGTAACGTATTCCTGCTGGGCCGCTCCAAGAACATGATTCTGGCCGGCAACGGACAGAACGTATACCCCGACGAGATCGAGGTTATCCTGAACGAGCTCCCCTACGTAGCAGAGTCTATCGTACTGCAGCGTGACACCAAGATCATCGCCCTGATCGTTCCCAACATGGACGCTCTTGACAAGGCCGGCATCAATGCCGATGCTCTGGACGCAATCATGAAGCAGAACATCAGCCTGCTTAACTCAAAGCTCCCCGCCTACTCAACCGTTAACGGCTATGAGCTGCGCTTTGAGCCCTTCGCCAAGACCCCCAAGGGCAGCATCCGCCGCTTCATGTACAAATAACCGCGAATCGGCCCCACCCCGCCAAAGTGTCCCACACCCACCCGCCTCAGAGCGCATTCTGAGCCCGGTGAGTGTGGGACACTAGTTCATTTCGAGCCCCTGTCCCACACTTAGTGCCCCCAGGAGCATCCCAGGGCCGATAAGCGTGGGACACTTTGGCGAATAAGCAGAATTATGCTATATTCGCACAACTAACCAAATGCTCATGAGTATGAAAAGAATACTGAACTGGACTATCATCGCATTATCGATAGTATGCGGCTGCAAGAGGGCCGATGCACAGCAGGTGGCACAAAACGAGGGCCGAAGGTATTGCAACCCGCTCCCCATGGTAATCGGCCAAGGCGGAAACGCATCGGGCGATGTCTCTGTTTTCCGTGAGGGTGACACTTATTATATGTTCTGTACCGGCGGCGGTGCATGGACATCGGACAATATGCTTGACTGGTCATTCACTCCCGTGCGTAACGTTCCGGTTGCGCCCGATGTGGTCAAATACCGCGGCAAGTTCTATATGTCAGGCAATGACTGCCCGCTCTATGTTGCTGATAATCCGCTCGGTCCGTATGAGGTGCTGGGCGATTGGGAGAACACTCCCGATGTCGAAGGCGGCTGGAACGGCGCGTTTGACATGCACATTTTCATTGATGATGACAAACCCTATCTGCTCTATTCAGGACGCGGAATAAGCGGTATTTTCATTGTGCCGCTGGATCCCGATCAGCCTAACCGTTTTGCCGACAAACCCACTCATCTGTTCGGATTTGACAGCAGCCATACCTGGGAACGTTACGGTGAGATGAATGAGTACACCGGCGTAGCCTGGATTGAGGGACCTTGGCTGTTCAAGTATAAGGGCACCTATTATCTGCAGTATTCCGCGTCGGGAACCCAGTGGAAAACCTACGCAGAGGGTTACTACACAGCCAAGAACATAATGGGACCATACAAGTATGCGGGCAATAATCCGCTGTTGCGCAAGACTGACGGACTTGTTACAGGAACCGCTCACGGCAGCGTTGTAGAGGGTCCTGACGGCGGTTTGTGGCAGTTCTATACAATCGTGCTCTCCAATCCTCCCGGCGGCCGTCGCATCGGCATGGACCGCATAAATGTTGACAAGAAGGGCCAGTGGTCAGTAACCATTACCGATACTCCTCAGCCCGCGCCCGGAGCCACAGGAACAAGACAGTCTCTCCCGGTTACCATCAACAAGATGAACGCAATGAACGCGCTCTCGACCTTCTCGTCACAGCAACCGGGCCGATATGCATCATACGCCGTAGACAACTCCAGCGGCACGGTTTGGGAGCCGGAGCCTTCCGATGAGACACCCTCCATTACCATTGAACTGTCACCTGCAACCCGTTTTGATGAGGTTCAGCTGTTTGATGTGGACGGCGTCAGGATAATGTTCGGCGGTGGTGGACGCCGTGGTTTTGGTCGTGGTGCAGGCACCCAGGAGATATACAAGTACAAGATTGAGGTCTCAATGGATGGCGAGAACTGGAAGACAGCGCTTGACCGCACTGACAACACCGTTCAGAAGAACACCATCTTTGAGGAGTTCGCACCCGTAGAGTGCCGGTTCATACGTCTCACCGTAACCGATTGGCCCAAGCCGCAGCCCCTGAGCGTGATAGAATTCACCGCTTTCGGACTGCCCTCATCGACCCAACCGGCCCGCGTAGCAATCCCGCACTTCTGATCACTTCGCCACGCGCAATTAGGGACGGTTCTTTTTTGCACGTTTTCAAAAACAAGAGCGTCCGGATTGATTCCGGACGCTCTGTTTTTTTCGAGAAAACGTGCAAAAAAGAACCGTCCCTAATTGCGCGTGAGGATCAATAGTTTTCCTTGTGAACCTCAAAGTATGCCTGCGGATGCTGGCAAACGGGGCAGATCTGAGGAGCCTTAGTGCCCACAACAATGTGACCGCAGTTACGGCATTCCCAAACCTTAACCTCTGACTTCTCAAAGACCTTAGCTGTCTCAACGTTCTTGAGCAAAGCGCGGTAACGCTCCTCATGACGCTTTTCAATTGCAGCCACCATACGGAAACGGGCGGCCAGTGCGGGGAATCCCTCCTGCTCGGCAGTCTTGGCAAAACCCTCGTACATATCGGTCCACTCGTAGTTCTCACCATCGGCTGCAGCGCCCAGGTTCTGAGCGGTATCGCCTATGCCCTCCAGTTCCTTGAACCAGAGCTTGGCGTGCTCCTTCTCGTTGTTTGCTGTCTCCTCAAAGATGGCAGCTATCTGTTCGAAACCCTCCTTCTTTGCCTTGGAAGCAAAATAGGTGTACTTGTTACGTGCCATTGACTCGCCGGCAAATGCGGCTTCCAGATTCTTCTCGGTCTGTGTTCCTGAATACTTACTCATAATTGATATAGTTGAAATGATTAATAAATCCTTTTTATAGGTTCCATCCGCGAATATAAGACAAAAAACCTACTATGATTGATTGGCGCGTCAAAAAAACAATAACTTTGCCAAAACCTTTTCAATTATCTATGAGTAGAATTTTTACCCGTGGCACATTATTCAGAATGTGTATGCTCCTGTTTGCAGCAAGCCAGTTGCCGTTGTCTGCAAAAAAACGTGATGAGAATTACAAGAACTGGAACGAAGGTCCTCTTACATGGGCCGATTACCGCGCAGTAGAATCGCCAACTAATCCGGGAATCCCTTCCGTTTCCGTTTTCAAGTACAGCACTACAAGGAAAAAAGTCAAAATTGAAAACTACAAGATTGTGTATAACCAGGTTGACTGCGTCCTGGACCGTGACAATTCGTGGTATATTCCCGACATGGCCGATGAATTGTCGCTCAGGAGTAATCAGGTTGTATTCGATATATGGGAACTCTGCTCCCGACAGGTTCAGACCAAATGTTTCGGCGAAACGACTCTGACTTTCAATAAAACCATGGACAGACATGCAGAACTGGCCCTGAACAGAATCGACGAGTTCGAGAAAGAGAGCGTTACTGAGAATGGCATAGACAGCGTCGTTTTAAGAAAATACGAAGAAGCCTTGAAGAGCGATCTAAAGTACACCAAAAGAAGGGAACCCGACCTGTCGCTGGCGGGAAGAGTACCGGATATGCTTGGCATGTATTTTTCGTACGTCCATGAATCGTTCATCGGAAACACATCGGACTACCTTAAACCCATGAACGGCATTTCATTAGGCTTTGATTACATTAACAAGAAAGACTGGTATTTTGATTTAGGAATGTCTTATGCATTTTCAAGTCTTAAGGCTGGAGGCTTTTATCATGACAATCAGTATAATTATGACTGGACAGCCGGCAAGTCCACGAACCATATGCGTATGTACCTGAATATCGGTCATGCAGCAAAACTGGACCAGTATTACAGGATTATACCCTTTGCAGGCATTGCCTATGCCAGTCTTATACAGTCGACCGACACCCAGAATCCCAACAAAAAAAACGAATCATTCTATAGCAGCGAACTGAATGGCGTCTCCATTATGGCCGGAGTGAATGCCGACTGGATTTTCAGGCATTCTATTTTCCCGGATGAACGGCTTGATTCCAGCTTGAGATTCAAGCTGTTCGGCGCATATGACAAGCTGGGTGACAAGAGCATGTGGTCCGTAAATTTTGGAGTTGCAATCCATTTCAACGCCAAGACCTATAACGCTCCGATGTTCCTTTACATACCTATCATCATCTGAACACAATACGAACAGAACATGCAATTGGGGACAGTCCCCTTTTGCACATGCTAAAGTAAGCGATAATAGCTGATTTAAAAACGTGACAAAAGGGGACAGTCCCCAATTGCTTTAAGGATGCTGATGGCGTGCTCCACGTCGGGAACCTGGGTGATGAGGAGGCTGCGCTTGGTGCCGTCCTCGCGCAGGCGGCAGGTAAGCGGGTTCTGACCGATGAATGCCAGGATGGCGCCGAATGCCTCGCTCTCATAATAGGGGCTGTCGGGGTTGCTGACAAAGAACAGGCTCATGCGGTCAGCCTTGAGGTATATCTTCTCAACGCCCAGTTCACGGCCCATACGGCGCAGGGTGACCAGACGGATAAGCTCATCGGCCTGCTGCGGAATTTTACCGAAACGGTCCTGCAGGCGGTCACGGAAGCGTTGTATATCGGCCTCACGCTCCATGCCGTCAAGCTCACGGTACAGAAGGATTCGCTCGCTGCCGTCGGGCACGAATGAATCGGGAAAACAGAGGTCAAGGTCAGTCTCAACGGTACACTCCTCAACATAACGTGAAGCGTCCATGGGTGTTGCCCCACTCTGCTCTGCCGTCTGCTCCTTGAACAGGTTCTGGAACTCATCATTCTTGAGTTCATGGACAGCCTCCTTTAGTATCTTCTGATAGGTCTCGTAACCCAGGTCGGCTATGAATCCGCTCTGCTCGGCTCCCAGCAGGTTGCCGGCGCCACGTATGTCAAGGTCCTGCAAGGCCAGCTGTATGCCGCTGCCCAGGTCGCTGAAACTCTCTATGGCCTGCAGACGGCGGCGCGACTCATCCGACAGCGATGCCAGCGGGGGTGCCAGCAGGTAGCAGAACGCCTTACGGTTGCTTCGGCCCACACGTCCGCGCATCTGGTGCAGGTCACTCAGGCCAAAATTCTGGGCCGAGTTCACAATGATGGTGTTGGCGTTGGGTATGTCTATTCCGTTCTCAATGATTGACGTAGCCACAAGCACATCATAGTCATAGTTAATGAATCCGGTCAGGATCTTCTCCAGCTCATCGGGATCCATCTGTCCATGGCCTATGGCTACACGGGCATCGGGCACCTCACGCTGTACGATTGCGGCCAGATCCGGCAGTGACGATATGCGGTTGCTCACAATGAAGAGCTGTCCGTTGCGGCTCATCTCAAAGTTCACGGCCTCACGTATGATATCGGGGCTGAACACATGTAGCTCAGTCTGAATGGGATAGCGGTTGGGCGGCGGAGTCTGGATGACCGACAGGTCACGGGCGCCCATGAGTGAGAACTGCAGGGTACGCGGTATGGGTGTGGCGGTCATGGTGAGCACATCCACGTTGGCACGCAGCTGTTTGAGCTTTTCCTTGACCGATACGCCGAATTTCTGCTCCTCATCGATTATAAGCAGGCCCAGGTCCTTGAACTTGACCTGTTTGCCGATGAGTTTGTGCGTACCTATTACTATATCTATCTTGCCCTCCTTGAGGTCCTCCAGGATGGCGGTGGTCTGGGCGGCGCTGCGGGCGCGTGACAGATACTCCACCCTGCACGGGAACTCTTTCAATCTGTCCCGGAAGGTCTGATAGTGCTGGAAAGCCAGTATTGTAGTCGGAACCAGGACTGCCACCTGCTTGTTATCGGCCACGGCCTTGAAGGCGGCACGGATGGCAACCTCGGTCTTGCCGAATCCAACGTCGCCGCAGATGAGGCGGTCCATGGGGCGGCTGCTCTCCATATCCATCTTTACATCCTGGGTGGCCTTGAGTTGGTCGGGGGTATCCTCATACATGAAGCTTGCCTCCAGCTCGTTCTGCAGGTAACTGTCTGGGCTGTAAGCAAATCCCTTCTCCTCCAGACGCTTGGCGTACAGTTTTATAAGGTCACGCGCAATATCCTTGATCTTACCCTTGGTACGCTCCTTGAGGTTCTCCCAGGCGCCGGTACCCAGTTTGTTTATGTGCGGCTCCTCACCCTCCTTGCCCTTGTACTTGGAAACCTTGTGCAGGGCATGGATAGACACGAACACCACATCATCATTCTTATATATGATCTTTATCTTCTCCTGATATCCACCAGCCTCCGGAACACGGACCAGACCGCCGAACTTGCCCACGCCATGATCCATATGCACCACGTAATCACCAATCTGGAACTCCTGCAGCTCCTTAAGCGTGAGCGCCACCTTTCCGTTACGGGCACGCTCGCTGCGCAGGTTGTACTTGTGGTAGCGGTCAAATATCTGATGGTCAGTAAAGAAGCAGCACTTGAGCAGGCCGTCTGCGAATCCCTCATGAAGGGTTTTGCCAATAGTCGTGAACTGTATGTTCTCACCCCTCTCGGCAAAAATATCATGCAGGCGGTCTCCCTGCTTGGTGTTATCGGTCAGGATATAGAGTTTGTAGCCCTTGACTATGTAATCGGTCAGGGTCTGGGACACCAGCTCAAAGTTCTTATGGAACAGCGGCTGCGGAGTGGTATCAAATGTAATCGTGGCCGATGCCACACCGGTGGGTTTGTTGCCGAACTCCACCACACGGAAATCAGTCGTCTTACGCAGGAAATCCTGGGCCGAAAGCAGGCTGGGCAGATCCTCCTGAACCTGTTCACCGCCGGTATCCTTTGTAGCATCCAGCTGACGCATACGGGCAGCCAGGCTCTCGTGATCCGATACCTCACCTGCAATGGTGGTCATGCGGTCTGCAGTGAGCAGCAGGTCCTTTACCGCCATCACGGTATCATGAGGCAGGAAATCCATCAGCGACACCTGAGCGCCCTCAATCTTGTCCATATCGGGCACGATCACCACACTCTCCTTCTGCTCCGTGGAGAGTTGCGTATCGACCGAGAACTGACGTATGCTGTCTATGTCATCGCCAAAGAAATCAAGTCTGTAGGGGTATTCCGATGAGAACGAGAACACGTCCAGGATGCTGCCGCGCAGGGCAAACTGTCCGGGCTCGTAGACGTAATCCACACGGTTGAATCCAAGCTCCAGCAGCAGGTTCTGCAGTTCCTCGCGGTCCAGGGTCTCGCCTGTCTGCACCTGTATGGACTTGTCCTCAAGGCTGGATTTGGATACCACCTTCTCGGCCAGAGCATCGGCCGATGTCACCACCACAAGAGTGGCATTGCCGGGCTCAATCGTGGTAAGGCGGCTCAGCACCTCGGTGCGCAGTATCTCGCTGGCATCATCCTTCTGGCCGTACTTGGCGGCGCGGCGGTAGGCCGACGGGAAATAGAGCACATCCTGATCACCCATGGTCTGCACCATGTCGTGATAGAAATAGGCAGCCTCCTCCTGGTCATTGAGTATCACCAGCAGGCAGGGCTTACCGCCCGTTTGGGCCACTGCAGAGAAGAGCAGCGGAGCCGATGACGCACGGAGTCCCTGCAGAAAAACGTTTCCACCGCGTTTTCCCGCAAGTTCCTTTATCAGCGCCTTGGTCTGCACCAAGCCCCCGTAAAGTCCACTAAGATCTGCCAATGTCATAGCGATTGCAAAGATACAACGAAAAAACACTATATTTGCATAACAAAAAGCTAGCCTGATGAAAAAGAGTGACAGCATAGTAATAATACCTACTTACAACGAGAAGGAGAATATTGAGAACATAATCCGCGCCGTGCTTGCGCTGGAGGACAATTTCAGCATACTGGTAATTGATGACGGATCACCTGACGGCACTGCAGATATCGTAAAAGGACTGATGGAGACCGAGTTCAAGGACCGTCTGTTCATTGTGGAGCGCTCCGGCAAGCTGGGTCTGGGTACCGCATACATTACCGGATTCAAGTGGTGCATAGAGCGCGGATATGACTTCATCTTTGAGATGGATGCCGATTTCTCACACGCCCCGTCAGACCTGCCCCGCCTGCTCAGCGCCTGCCGAGATGAGGGTTATGACGTTGCCATCGGCTCACGTTATGTCAGTGGTGTAAACGTTGTCAACTGGCCCATGGGACGCGTTCTCATGTCATACTTTGCATCCCGATACGTGCACATCGTGACCGGCCTGCCCATCCACGACACCACCGCCGGATTCAAATGCTACCGTCGTCAGGTGCTTGAGACAATTGAGCTGGACAAGATCCATTTCAAGGGCTATGCCTTCCAGATAGAGATGAAATTCACCGCCTTCAAGTGCGGATTCAAGATAAAAGAGGTTCCCGTGATATTCGTAAACCGCGAGCTCGGCACATCCAAGATGAGCGGCGGCATATTCAGCGAGGCATTCTTTGGCGTGATCCGCCTCAAGATATCCAGCTGGTTCCGTAAATTCCCGCAGAAACAGTCATGAGCACTACACTCATAAAAAACGCCACCGTAGTCAATGAGGGCAGGATGCAGCAGGCATCGGTCCTTATAGACGGTGACATCATATCAGACATATTCACTACCGCCGATACCCCCGATGCCGGCAACGTGATCGATGCCCAGGGCCGATGGCTCATACCCGGTGCCATAGATGACCACGTGCATTTCCGCGATCCCGGCCTCACCCATAAGGCCGATCTTACGACCGAGAGCCGTGCCGCAGCCGCAGGAGGTGTGACATCGGTCTTTGATATGCCAAACTGCATTCCCCAGACCACTACCATCCAGGACCTGAACGACAAGTTTGAGAGAGCCGCCGAGTGCTGTCTGGTAAACCATTCATTCTATCTGGGTGCCACACATGACAACCTGGAGGAGATCCAGAAGATTGACCCCGCCCGCATATGCGGCATAAAGCTCTTTATGGGCTCCAGCACCGGCGGAATGCTTCTGGATGACAAGGATTCGCTTAAGGCTCTCTTCCGTGCCGCACCGGTTCCCGTGGCAGCACACTGTGAGGAGACATCAATCATAAACGCCAACATGGAGCGTTACATGCAGGAGTGCGGAGGCGAGCCTCCCATCCAGTACCACCCGCTCATTCGCAGCGAGGAGGCCTGTTACGTATCCACGGCAAAGGCGCTGGAGGTTGCATCGGGCACAAACGTAAAGCTGCACATACTGCATATAACCACAGCCCGTGAACTGGTCCTGTTCGGCAACGGCCCGCTCAATGAGAAACAGTTCACAGCCGAGGCCTGTCCCGCACATCTGTGGTTCACCGATGCCGATTACGCCACAAAAGGCACATTCATAAAATGCAACCCGGCCATCAAGACAGCCGCAGACCGGGATGCACTGCGTAAAGCTCTCACCAACGGACTGATTGACGTTGTAGGAACAGACCATGCGCCGCATCTGTATCTTGAGAAACAGGGAGGGTGCAAGACAGCGGCATCTGGCATACCGGTTCTGCCCTACTCCATACCAATCATGATGGAGTTGGCAGACCAGGGCGTATTGGACATGACCGATGTAGTCCGTCTCATGTGCCACAACCCGGCTCAATTGTTCAGCGTAAAGCAGCGCGGATTCATACGCAAGGGATACAAGGCAGACCTGGCACTCCTTTCACACAGCGCCCAGGGATGGACCGCAGGCCCCGAGAACAACCCCACCAAATGCCGTTGGAGCCCGTTTGAAGGCATGCAGTTCCACTGGAAGGTTGACACCACCTGGGTAAACGGCCACGCCGTATACGACAACGGAGAATTTGACAATTCACAATACGGACAACAAGTATTATTTGACAGATGATTAGAGCACTCTACCTGATTTATCAGATATTCATTGCACTCCCCATAATGATAGCCGTAACTATTATAGTTGCGCTGTTTACCATGATAGGTTCCATATTCAATGACCGTTTCTGGGGCTACTGGCCCGGCATGGTTTGGGGACGTCTGTTCTATCGTCTGTTCTTCATTCCCATTCACGTTCACGGACTTGAGAACATAAAGAAAGGCCAGTCATACGTGATTGCAGCCAACCACCAGAGTTACTGGGACGCATTCCTCATGTACGGATTCCTGGGCGTAAAATTCAAATGGATCATGAAGAAGGAACTGGGCAAGATTCCGTTTGTAGGTTGGGCATGCTATATGGCCGGCCACATCCTGATAGAGCGCAGTTCAAGGGTAAAATCCATGGAGAGCATCCGTAAGGCCGAATCCAAGCTCAAGGACGGCATGTCAGTCGTGATATTCCCTGAGGGCACACGTACCCCCGACGGTAAGATGGGCCGATTCAAACGCGGTGCATTCATGATATCACAGGAGCTGAGCCTCCCCATCCTGCCCGTAACCATAGACGGAAACTACGACGTCATGTCACGTCACGCCAAGAGCGTAACCTGGCATCCTGTACATATGACAATCCATGCGCCCATAATGCCCAAGAGCGGCAAAGGACTCACAGAACAGGAGCAGACTCAACTGATGAATGAGACTGCACAGCAGGTAAGTGAAATAATTCAGGGAACCCTGGATAAAGGGTATTAATCAGCTTTCTCTACACGGGCGTAACCCATGCGGTTGATGTAGCCGTTTACATATGACTGGCTCAGGAAATACTCCGGAGCGGCATCAAGGATTCTGCGCAGCAGCGGAGAGACCTCAGTTGCCGGTGCGGCGCTGAGCATCATGAATACTCCCACAGCGGCTGGCTCGTAGTAGTTATCGGACATAAAGGAACAGATCATGTCCTCACACTCTGCAACAATCATGCGGAGCGAATCCTGGATAACCTCCATACGTTCGGCATCCATTCCTGAACGTGACAAGGCAAGACGTCTCTGAACCACATCCTCATAACGGTTGTCAAAGGCAACCTTATTATGCAGGAAACTATAGAAAAGGTCGTTCTGACGTGTACCCGATACGGTTATCTTGGTGGGCATGAGTTTGATCTCAATGTTTCCCTTCTCCATGTAGACCGGAGTAACGGGCATTCCGTCACGGCAAAGGAACACAAGACGTATGGAATCTGTGGAACCATGCATCTGGAACTGGCCGTGATTGACCATACATGAGTCAAACATTGTGGTGCGTGAAGGAAGGAATTCGGTGAGAGAGAGTGTCCTACCCTCGAATCCGGAGGTCTCGACAACGCCCGTAATCTTGTAAAAACCTGTACATGACGCCAATGTAAGTATCAAACCTACACTGAAAAGTACTGTTTTGGCGCGTCGCATAAGCATGTCCTTTATCCTTTTTCTGTGACGCAAAATTACAATACCGGATACAAAGAAATCCCGATTTATTATTCTTTAATGCAACTCGCCCCGTATGCGGCTAAAAGTTGTTAAATACATTAGAAATTGTTTAGATTCCGTTAGGACAGGACTATCTGTCAGCGCTCTGTCTGCTTGGATATATGGTCCATCCTGAATGATGAATAGAGCTCAAAGACGGCACCTATGGAGAGTGTGATGATCCAGTTGTTACGGCGGGTCAGGGCCAGGATGAACGAGCGCAGGTTCTCATTCATGCCGGCATCGGTCAGGACACGATCATGAATACCTTCAGAGAACATCAGAGCTGCAGTAAAGAGCAGGAAAACGGCACCCACCACCTGCTGGGCACGCAACCGTTTCATGATACGGTCATCGCCCGTATATCGGTCCGCAAACTGACCGCTCGCGAACAAGACCGATCCGGCCAGATAGAGGTACGGTGCATACTCCCATCCTGTAATGAAAACGGCGGCTCCAAACAGAAGCAGCAAACCTCCAACTGTGGTAAATGATTCTATCAATCGGTTTTCCTTATTCATATATCTACATCATCTGGGACTCTCCAGAAAGAGGTCCTCATCTTCACGGTGCATGTTATACCTTTCACGGGCTATACGGTCAATCACAAGGCTGTCATTGCTCAGGTCATTCAGGATAAGCTCGTTCTGGCGTTTCTGCTCGGCACTCTCGCGCAGACGCTCCTGCAACTCATGGATCTCACGTTTCTGGACCATACGCTTTATCATGCTGTTATCACTTGCCACAAATATGACTAACAGGAACAGCACCAGTACAATCCAGTACTTGTGCCTACCTATAAAGACCTTCAGTTGCGGCAGGAATCCGTTATCCATCGTTACAGTTTTATTCACCGCAAAAGTAGTTCAAAAATTCGGCTTTTCCGTTTAGGTAAAGCCCGAAAAAATTCAGTATCTTTGAATTCAATTGAGTTCAATTATGGAAGATTACATAGTATCAGCCAGAAAGTACCGTCCTGTGACATTTGACAGCGTGGTAGGCCAGAAAGCACTGACCACGACGCTCAAGAATGCCATCAGCAGCGGTAAGCTGGCCAACACCTATCTGTTCTGCGGTCCGCGCGGCGTGGGTAAGACCACATGCGCCCGTATCTTTGCCAAGACCATAAACTGCACCAACCGCGGTGCTGACGGCGAGGCATGCTCAGAGTGCGAGTCATGCAAGAGTTTCAATGAGGAGCTGCGTTCATATAACGTATTTGAACTTGACGCCGCCAGCAACAACTCGGTCGATGACATCCGCAACCTCACGGAGCAGGTGCGCATCCCGCCTATGAACGGCAAGTACAAGGTCTATATAATAGATGAGGTGCACATGCTGTCACAGGCCGCTTTCAACGCTTTCCTCAAGACTCTTGAGGAGCCGCCAAAGTATGCAATCTTCATTCTGGCTACGACAGAGAAACATAAGATCATACCCACCATCCTGTCTCGCTGCCAGATCTATGATTTCAGCCGAATAAGCAACAAGGACATCATAGAACACCTGCAGAGCGTAGCCAAGAAAGAGGGTGTCACCACGGAGCCCGAAGCCCTGGCCATCATAGCCGAGAAGTCCGACGGCGGTATGCGTGACGCGCTCTCCATATTTGATCAGGTGGTAAGTTTTACCGGAGGTCAGGTCACATATCAGAAGACCATTGAGAACCTGAATGTGATTGATTATGAATACTATTTCCGTCTTACCGACATGTTCCTGGAAAAACGTATCCCGGACACGATGGTGCTCCTGAACGATATCCTGGCCAAGGGATTTGATGCCAGTCATCTTATAAGCGGTCTGATGCTTCACTTGAGAAACCTGCTTGTAAGCCGTGACGCATGCACCCTGCCCCTGCTTGAGGTAAGTGATGAGATGCGTGAGCGATACAAGAACCAGGCGGCCAAATGCTCGCCCAAGTTCCTGTATCGGGCGCTCAAGATATGTAATGACTGCGACCTGAACTACCGCATCAGCAAGAACAAGCGTCTGCTGGTGGAGCTCACGCTCATACAGGCAGCCCAGGCCGATGAAGACGATGACAGTAGTGGGCGCAAGCCCAAGAGATTACACCCCATATTCAAAACGATAGCTGCCACAGCTAAGGCAGCTCCGGCAGCGGCAGCGCCCAAGGCCACCGTGAAGCCGGTCACAGCACAGACCGTTCAGCAACCCGCTCCGCAGCCTGTGCGCAAGAATGCCATACCCACAATCAAGGGTGCAAGTATTTTCACATCCATCCACGGCAACAAACCGGCCGGCCGCCCCGACCAGCCCCACGGACGTCAGACCGTACAGGTGATAGACCAGGAGCAGCATCCCGCCAAACCGCTCACTGCCGATGCGCTGCAAAACAGCTGGAATGATTTTGCAGCCACGCTGCCCCGTCAGGACACGCCGCTCAAGAACCGCATGATAAACTGCCGCCCCACCCTGATATCGGACACGGTATTCTGTGTAGAGGCCGGCAACCCCATGATGGCCGATGAGATTCGCGGCGCCGAGGACCGCATCCTGCGTTTTATCCGTGACCGATTCAGCAACCCCGCCATCAGCATGGAGATCAAGGTGGATCAGTCACGTAACGTGGAGCATCTGCTTACCCGTGAGGAGCAGTACGAGAAGATGAAGAAGGAGAATCCGGCTCTTAAGGAGCTGGAGGCGGTGTTTGGGTTGGAGATAAGGTGAGCCGTTGGGACACATCCAGCCAATAAATTGGCTGGCTACCCCTATCATGTGCCTAACGGCACACATCAATGCCATAGGCATTAGATCTCGGTAGCCAGCCGTTTCAACGGCTGGGTTATTAGCGTATAACCTTTTTATTTTTCCAATGCCGTAGGTATTGGATACGGGTAGCCAGCCGTTTCGACGGCTGGTGGGGCGGCGACTGGAAACCTTATTTGATGGTCTTAACGAAGTTGATGCATTCGCGGACCTTGGTTTCAATGAAGCCAAAATCTCCGTTGGCGATAACGTCCTTAGGAGTGAGCTGAGAGCCCAGACCTACGCAAGCTACGCCGGCTTTGAACCAGGCCTCAAGGCTTGCGGGATCAGGTGATACGCCGCCTGAGGGCATGATCTCTGTCCAGGGACAAGGTCCCTTAATGGCCTTTACGAATGACGGACCACCAACCTCTGTACCCGGGAATATCTTTACGATCTCACAGCCAAGCTCCTCAGCCAGATTGATCTCTGTCAGGGTTCCACAACCGGGAATCCAAGCAATCTTGCGACGGTTGCAGATCTTAGCCATATCAGGGTTAAGACTGGGTGATACTATGAATCCGGCACCAAGCTGGATATAGAGTGCAGCGGTAGCGGGATCAGAAACTGAGCCCACACCCATGATCATCTCAGGGCACTCTTTTGCACACCATTTGTTGACCTCGGCAAACACCTCATGAGCGTAGTCACCGCGGTTGGTGAATTCAAATACGCGGGCACCGCCGTTATAGCAGGCCTTTACCACATTCTTTACAAGCTCTGCGTCCTTGTTGTAGAACAGCGGAACAATTCCGGTGCCTACAAATGTGTTCAGCACCTGTAATCTCTTGAATCTGCTCATATTGGTATGTTTATCGGGCTACGCGGCCAGAGGCATCGCCACCCATAAGTTTCTCTACTTCCGATACAGTCACGCGGTTATAATCACCGTATATGGTGTGCTTGAGGCACGATGCGGCAACTGCAAAATCCAGTGCCTTCTGGTCATCCTCATACACGCGCAGGCCATAGATGAGGCCACCCATGAATGAGTCGCCGCCGCCCACGCGGTCAACGATATGGGTAATGTCATACTGTCTTGACTTGAACAGTGTCTTGCCGTCATACAGCACGCCGGCCCACTTGTTATGATTGGCGTTGATTGATGTACGCAGTGTGGTTATCACCTTCTTGCAGCGGGGGAATCGGGCCATAATCTGCTGTGATACAGAGAGGTATGCATCGGCACTTACCTCACCCTTGGATACGTCCACACCCTCGGGCTTGATACCCAGGGCCATCTGTGCATCCTCCTCGTTTCCGAGTACGATATCAGTGCAGGCAACCAGGTCTGGCATAACCTCACTGGCTTTCTTGCCCCACTTCCACAGGTTCTTGCGGTAGTTGAGGTCACATGAAACGGTGATACCCTTCTCATTGCACTTCTTTACGGCCTCAAGGCATACCTTGGCAGCACCCTCGGATATTGCGGGAGTGATACCGGTCCAGTGGAACCAGCCTGCGCCCTCAAGCACCTTGTCCCAGTCAATCATGCCCGGCTCAATCTTTGCTATCGATGAGCCCGCACGGTCGTAAATGACCTTACTGCCGCGGCTTACGGCACCGGTCTCCAGGAAATAGATGCCCAGACGGTCACCGCCCAGAACAACGTCGCTCACATCGACACCGAATCCGCGCAGCTCCCTCAGACAGGCTGCAGCTATATCATTATCGGGAACTCTGGTTACAAAAGATACGGGTAATCCGTAATTGGCAAGCGATACTGCCACATTGGCCTCACCGCCACCGTAAGTTGCACTCAACATATTGCCCTGTCCAAAGCGCTCATAGCCCGGAGTGGCCAGACGAAGCATAACCTCGCCGAAAGTAACTGTCTTATTCATCTCAATAAGTTTTCTGCCCGCGAAGTTACACAAATAAATTGACGTAATGATTTCACATTATTATTCTTTGTCCAAAACCTAAAATAACCTTTATGATAATCTGATCAGGTTTTTTAAAAGCAAAATCGGGGAGCCCTCACGGACTCCCCGATTCTTGCAGATGAAGTCCTATGCCATCTGCTTTACCTCCGTTTGGGCGGAGTAATCATCAAACAAGTAATAAGTCTTTATATAGTTCCTTATGCTTCAACCATTTACTTATTACCTTGAGGATGGCATAGCACGTAGTATGACTGCACAGGGTACTCCACACCGGTCAAACGGAATCACAGATCCGTTCACCTTTTAAAATACAATTTCAGACATTCGTCGTACCCGCCCTATCCTCGGGGCAAAAGCAAAACTTTGAACTTGGGGCAGGTCTTCTGACTTATCTCCTTGATTCCGGAACCTTCCCGACCAGATGGTCAGTGGCGTTATATTGCAGCCATGGGAGCGGCCGCTCATCCGGAATCGTGTTCTGAGAAATACAGCAGCGGGACTGTCCGGGAATCTCACCCGTGTTCCCTATTAAATCTGACTTGACAGATACCTCAATTCCAGATGCAAATGTACAAAAAGTGATTATTAATTACATACACATACAAAAAAACTTTCTGTTTTTCACGGACAATCAGGATTTGTCCTCATCAGAATCAGAGTTTTCACCTCTGCCTTTCTTCTGTATGTATAAGATGACGGGTATTCCAAACAGTACCAGAAGCGCCGCAACGGTAATGCCGTAATAAAGCGTAGGGGCAACATTAAAGAACAGTGTCAGTACAAACTGGAGCACCTCAGACAAAGCCACACACAGAATAATACTGAGTATAGGCCTGTCAATTAATGTTTTAACAATCCTACGAAACATTGCTTGACGATTAAACAAGGATCGGTTCATCCTCTAACTTTAGACAAATATAAGTGTTTTAGGTTTAGTATTGTATCACAATTTGCTCAATTTTTTTTTACAAAAGTGCATATCCGGGCTTTGAATCCAAAAAACAGCAGACGATTATGACGTTTCAGACTTTTTAGTACCTTTGCACGTTCATTAACCTAGGTGCGCAAAAATAGCACTTATCAATACGTCTTATTTTCATATGAAAAAAACAGCCTTTTGGGTATTTGCTGCTACCCTTATCTGCAGCGCAAGTGTATTTACAGCATGTGATGAAGAAAAGGAACTCTCAGCCAATGAGCAGCTGACACAGAAGATCCTGGGCAAATGGATTCCCGTTCAAAGCAACAATGCCGTTGTGTATACAGACCAGAAAACCGTCACCACTTTTGAGCAGACCGCATCGGGAATAAAGGCCTATACCAGTGTATCCACATTCACTATGCCCACAATGCCCGGTGACACCATGTCCGCAGCCGAAAAGCCCGATGAGTGGAAGAACCGTCAGGAGGCCGATGTCAAGATTGAGGACGGCAAGATTATCCTTTCAAGAGCCATCAATGACAGCATAAACCTCATTTCAAAATACTACATCCTGGAGAACGACGGCTCAAAAATGAAACTGTATGCATCAAACAAGATGACAGTTGACGGCCGTGAGATTATAGACGGAGTACTGGAGCATTCCGAGGTCTGGGAGAAGATTGAAGTTGACTATTCAAAAGATGTAATAGGTCTGTGGGAAGGCCGCGTTACCAGCGACAAGTCAAAATATGATGACGGCGAGCCCCACCGCTGGGAGTATCTGGCCGACGGCACATCAAATTACTATAGCCTCAATGAGGATAGCGTCTGGTATGAGGTTGAGGATGTGTTCAACATGTATTTCGTTGACGGCAACCTGCTCTGCACCCGCTGGAAGAATGTAGGTGAGAACGAGTTTGAGAACCGTGAGTGGTGGGAAATAGAGTCCATCGATGCCGACTCAATGAAATGGACCGCCAAGCGAATTGAATACGTTCTGATGTACTCAGGAATCCCCGGCTCAAATCCCATCTTAATGCCTAGAGAGTACACCGCAACCTTCAGCATGGGTCGCGTGAGGTAAGAAGGGGCCAGAGGGGGCCAAAGGGGACGGTTCTATTTGGCCCCCTCCGTCACTGGCAGACAGCACGAACCGATCGCCGGCTTTCCCGATAAAAGCCACTCACAATAACAATCGGCTTATCCGAGGGCATATATCCACCTTCTGATCTGTATATTGAAAGACCCCTAGCCATATCCGGTTTTTCATTATTCAAGGTACTTGACCAGTAGTTACCAATATAGTGAACAATACCGGATTTTCCGTCACCACCCATAATCAATATTCCGTCGCCACCGGCGGCAGGCAGGAATATGGAACGGTCAGTATACCCTGGCACATTACTGGTGAATCTCACACCTCTAACACCGTTTATAGAGTCCCAGGTACAGGTACAATTATCTATGAGTTCCTGACACTCATCGGCAGTGGGTATACGCCAGTCCCCACCCCACATCACATTGGCAACATCATCTTCCGGCTCAAGGGTGGTCATATTATCTGTAAAACGTCTGTGACCGTATTTTTTATCCGTGCAATATTTGGTGAATGAATAATGATCACCTTTACTGAACTTGTATTTCTCAATATTCATCTCCTTTATGGGTTCAGTCTCACCCCACGCATAGAAAAAACCATATTCCTCAGGAGCAACAGCACCTAAATTACATGAAGCCCATTTGACCGATAAGCCCAAATCAACATATTCATGTTCTAGTTTCACCTTATACGGTTTACCGTTTACAAGAATCCTGGTAATGTCCTTACCATTAATCGTTACGCTACCGTCATCTTGCATTTCAGCTCCAGGAAGTTTACGAACAAGATCTTCAACAGACGTAAACTCATTTCCGTCAAACTTGGCGGAATTAAAAATAACCACAGAATCCGATAACAATTCCCTGTCATCAATATGGACAATAACGGTTTCTTGAGCACTTGCGGGAATGCAGAGTGACATCAGAATTGATGTCAATGCAAATAGGAGGACTTTCTTTCTCATAATGCAATGTATTTGGTTGTTGTTCATATTGATTTATATGCGATTAGCGTCTTGCGTTAAATACACTATTTTATAATAATGCTTAAATGAATGGTATAGAGAGTTATGGACGATTGCAGACCGCACGGACAGTGCAGCCGTTGAAACGGCGGGTGCTCTTGAAGTTGGTATGTGCTATAAGACGC
>JBGUIZ010000079.1:0-2183 GCA_045113495.1 Bacteroidaceae bacterium | reverse complement strand
GCTATCTCCAGTCGGTCACTTGACCATAACAGATGGTAGGTATCTTCCGAGTCATCTTCTGCTATTGGCTCACTCTTGGCATATTCTACATTTGGCTGACAGTTGGGAAACTCCCTTGCCACTTCGGAAAGCTTCTGATTGACCATATTTGCTTTTTCCTCGTCACTCATCTCTGGATCCAGATTGAGGACTGCTATTACCTGCGTGTCGCTGTAGTTGGTGGTGAGTTCCCATGCTATCTGAACGATGGCACGGTGAATCTTGATACCGAGGAAGTACTTGGGTCGTCTGGCTATGCTGACTGTTGCCTTGAATGTGATGGTGCCGTTAATGTTCGGCATGGTGGCTGTACGGACGTAAGTATTTCCGTCCCAAGAGCCACTACCATTCCAAGAGAGATTGAAAGCAGTCTTGCAGTCCTGCATGATGGCAGGGATGCGGTAGTAGTCATCGGTTGAAACCGATTCTCCTTCCTGTGCCTCCTGCTTTGCCTGTTGGTATTGCGTGAGCTGATTCTGCCAGCTGCTTTTCTCTGAGTTAAGCGAACTGATGCGGTTCTTATTGGCGTTGTACTGCTGACGGTAGGTAGCAGCATCTTCCACGCTTGCACTCGCAATCTTCTTGATAAGGTCTGCATTCTCAGCTTCAAGTGCGTCAATCTGGGCCTGGAGCATGGCAATCTGACTCTGACATTCCTGAATCTTAGCATCCAGCTCAGATGTATTCACACTCGATTCACTTACGCTTGTAGCCATAGCGCATTGCTTGGTGTGAGCATTGACACTACCGCCACAACTGCTACACTTGTACTGCGTACTGCCCTCACTTAACTTTGCTCCATCATGGCAGGTAACACTAATAGTGGCTACCTCACAGTTCTGAAGCTTTCTGGCATCTGTTGCCTGATAGTATTTCTTGCTGTCACAACCCCAATAATAGGTGTAGCCTTCCTCGTTGTCATTATAGTCAGCAAGACGTGCGTTCATGCCAGCCTTGAATGCCTGGAGGTTCATGGAATAGGAGTCAAAGACATCCTCATACTTGATTTCCGTATTATTCCATGATTTGGTCACATGAATCTCATAGGCGTAGGCTTTGGCATACTGACCGCTACGGCTCTTACTCAGGATATAGGCACTACTATAGTAGTTGATGCTGTAATAGAAGCCATCGTTGCTGTTGTTCAGCTGCTGAACACGGCTACGGCTCCATCCAGCATGATTCTCGGAGTTCTGTAGTGCAGCCTCTCGTTCGCTACTGGTTGGCCAGTAGTTGGGGTCTCTGGTACTGATACGATACCAATGGTCACCATATAGGATGCTGTTGTCATCGGTGGGAGGATAATAGTCACACAGTTTGACGCTGCCCCTGTCCACACGATAGATATACCATCGCTGAGTATAGTACTGACCCATACCTTCACGGGCATAGTCTGTTATCCATGAGGTGACATTGTAATTTGAGAGGTTGAAAAGGTTGGCAAGACCTTCTTCTCCTCCTATAAAACTGAGGATTGTGGCTCCAGCGTTGGTACTGATGCCGTCATACAAATTTTGGGCATTTTCAGCAATCTCCATAACGCTGATAGCCTTGTCTAAGATAGAGCCATTGAAATTGCTTTCTCCAAGGATGGAGTTAATCAGATTTCCTGCTCCAGCTGAAGCAAGGTTTACGCCCATAGCATAGAGGTTATCCAAGTCCTCCTGAAGACTCTCCTTAGTGAAATTATCACCAATATTGGAGAAGTTGTCCAGCATGGCTTTCCAGTCAACATCGCCAAGCTCTGACAGTTTCAAGATGTCTGCCAGCTCCTGATTGATTTCAAGGAATGCAATGTCTTTGAAGGACAGGCTGCTGTTTGTCACGATGCTTTCAAACTGATAGCACAGACTCTTTGTCTCTTCGCATACCTTATACAGGTACGAACCCCAGTAGAGTGCATTCTGGGGATTCTTAATCATCATACCGGCTACCGTCCATATCTTCGGCATGATCTTCATGGAAACCATGCTGTAGATACGGCGGTAGTAGTAGTTTTCGGTACTACTCGTCCAAAGACCCAAATCAGTGAGAGCCTTACGGTCAAGGTATTTACTGGCAAAGATGCCAGCAGCAGCGACTTCTGCAGCCTGGTAGCTCTTACGGATTTTCGCCAACTGCTCTGCATAATACATCTCTGTTGC
>JBGUIZ010000078.1:0-18966 GCA_045113495.1 Bacteroidaceae bacterium | reverse complement strand
GTATGCTGCCGAGCGTCTGGGAGCCTTGACCGTTCCTGCAGGTGCAGGTAACAGCAAGCGTCACGTAAAGTTCATCACTGACTTCGGCACCACAGCACTGCACTGCATACCTTCATATGCTACCCGTCTGGCCGCTGCATTCCAGGAGGAGGGCATCGACCCACGTGACACCACCGTAAAGACCCTCATCATAGGTGCAGAGCCCCACTCAGAGGCACAGCGCAAGCGTATTGAGGAGATCTGGGGTGCCAAGGCATACAACAACTTCGGCATGAGTGAGATGTGCGGCCCCGGCGTAGCCATTGAGTGCCAGGAGCAGAACGGCATGCACATATGGGAGGATAATTACATTGTAGAGATTCTTGATCCCGAGACTCTGGAGCCCGTTCCGGAGGGTGAGCTGGGAGAGCTTGTGCTGACCACACTGAACCGTGAGGCCATGCCGCTGTTCCGTTACCGCACACGTGACCTTACCCGCATCCTGCCGGGTGAATGCCCCTGCGGTCGTACACACGTACGTCTGGCACGTTTCCAGGGCCGTTCGGATGACATGATGATCGTTAAGGGCGTAAACATCTATCCTATCCAGATAGAGAAGATACTCATGCAGTTCCCCGAGCTGGCAAGTGACTACCTCATCACCATCGAGACCGTAGGTGACAATGATGAGATGACCATTGAGGCCGAGCTTGCACAGGCTACCGATGACTTTGGCATGCTGCAGAACCTGACCAAGGAGATTACCCGCCGACTCAAGGATGAGATTCTGCTCACACCTAAGGTTAAGCTGGTTGGCAAGGGCGTTATCCCGCAGTCAGACGGCAAGGCCAAGAGAGTAAATGATTTGCGTCACAACCATTAATTAAGGGACATTATGAAGACTATCAAACAGATTTCAATATTCCTTGAGAACCAGCGTGGCAAGCTGAGTGACATCCTTACCGCCCTCAAGGACCAGAACATAGAGATCCAGGCCGCATCAGTAGCCGATACCACTGAGTACGGAATCCTGCGCCTCATCACATCGGACCAGAAAAAAGCTTCAGCCCTGCTGGCCGAGAAGGGACATCTGGTAAACCTCAATGAGGTTCTTGCAATCCAGGTTGAGCCCGATACCGCATCCTTTGCCGATGCAGTGGACGCACTCACATCAGGCGGTTGCTCCATCAGCTATCTCTACACTTTCCATAAGGATGGCAAACTGGTGCTCATAATACGCCCTGCCAATCTGGAGATAGCAGAACGTGTGGCCAAAGAGAAAGGTCTTACTCTTATACAAGGTTGGGAATAACGGTTCCCGACCTTTTTTTGGAATAATTATTAACACCTAATACAACATTAACCATGTTTCTAAAAATCCTCATTCTGATAATCTTCTTCGCCGTAATGATTGGCGTAGGTATTTATTGCCGCAAGAGTGCTGCCAACGTGCAGGGATTCGTTCTTGGTGACCGCAAGGTCGGCTCATGGCTCACCGCCTTTGCGTTCGGCACATCATACTTCTCGGCCGTAATCTTTGTAGGTTACGCCGGTCAGTTCGGTTGGAAGTACGGACTTTCAGCTACCTGGATAGGTTTGGGTAACGCCCTGATTGGTTCACTCCTGGCATGGAGAATCCTGGGCCGCCGCACACGCCTTATGACCCAGTACCTCAAGAGCGCTACCATGCCTGATTTCTTTGGACAGCGTTTCAATTCCGAGGCTCTCAAGGTTGCCGCATCTGTAATAGTATTTGTATTCCTTATCCCTTATACCGCATCTCTGTATAACGGTCTGTCACGTCTGTTCGGACTCTCATTCGGTATCGATTACAGCTGGTGCGTACTTGGAATGGCTATCCTGACCGGTATCTACGTGCTGGTTGGCGGTTACATGGCTACTGCCGTGAATGACTTTATCCAGGGTATGATCATGCTGGTAGGTATCGTGGCCGTTATCATATCAGTTCTTAACGGAAACGGCGGATTCACCGCAGCAATCGAGAAGATGTCACAGATTCCCAGCGAGGCCGCTCCCGCACTCAACGGTGCATTTGTATCATTCTTTGGCCCGCAGCCCATATATCTGCTTGGTGTAGTACTGCTCACATCACTCGGCACATGGGGTCTGCCCCAGATGGTAGGTAAGTTCTACGCCATCCGTGACGAGGCCGCCATCCGTAAGGGTACATTCATCTCAACCTTCTTTGCCATCATCGTGGCAGGCGGTTGCTACTTCCTGGGCGGTTTTGGCCGTCTGTACGGAGATGTGATTGAGTTCGGTGCCAACGGCAACCCCGTTTATGACAGCATCGTTCCCTCAATGCTCCAGACCCTGCCTGACCTCATGATCGGTGTGGTTATCATCCTGGTGCTCTCAGCATCCATGTCAACACTGTCATCTCTGGTTCTTACATCGGGCTCAACACTTACACTGGATATCATCAAGCCGGCTATGGCCAAGGGCGGCAAGAACATGAGTGAGAAATCACAGCTGCTCTCAATCCGTCTGCTGGTTGTATTCTTCATTGCAGTATCATCTGTTCTGGCTATCATCCAGGCCAAGAGCTCCGTTACATTCATTGCTCAGCTCATGGGTATCAGCTGGGGTGCTCTGGCAGGTGCTTTCCTGGCTCCGTTCCTCTATGGACTCTACTGGAAGAAGACCACCAAGGCTTCTGTATGGGCCAGCTTCATTGTAGGTGTAGCCATCATGTGCGGCTGCATGTACGGAACATTCACCAAGACCACATTCATCAGCCCGTTCTTCAGCTCACCCATCAACGCCGGTGTGCTGTCAATGGTTGCCGGTCTGGTTATAGTACCTATCGTAAGCCTCTTCTCAAAGGTTAAGGAGAAGGATAGCATAGACAAGATGTTCGGTTGCTACGAGCGTCAGGTTACCGTTCATGCATCGACCTCTCTTATGGATGCCGATGAAGTGAAAAAATGAGTACTTTTGCACTCCAGTCTTTAAAGAACTATTATGAAGAAACTTTTACTTGGCGATGAAGCCATAGCACAAGGTGCCATCGATGCCGGACTGAGCGGCGTTTACGCCTATCCCGGCACTCCTTCCACCGAGATAACAGAATATATCCAGGGTTACTGCAAGAAGAACCCGTCAGAGAAGCTCCACTCACGCTGGTGCACCAATGAAAAGACAGCCATGGAGGCTGCTCTTGGTATGTCATTTGCCGGAAAGCGCGCTCTGGTCTGCATGAAACACGTAGGTATGAACGTAGCTGCCGATCCGTTCGTGAACTCATCCATTACCGGTGTGAACGGCGGTATCGTGGTTCTTGTGGCCGATGACCCCTCAATGCACTCTTCACAGGATGAACAGGACACCCGTTTCTACGGTAAGTTCGCTCTCATTCCGGTGCTGGAGCCGTCATCACAGCAGGAGGCTTATGATATGATGTCATACGCATATGACCTGTCAGAGTCTCTCAAACTCCCGGTCCTGATGCGTACCGTTACCCGTATGGCCCACTCACGTGCCGTGGTTGCTCTCAAGGAAAAGCGTGCCCAGAACGCTCTCAACCCCGTAAGCGGAGTTCGTGACTGGGTTCTGCTGCCCGCTATCGCCAAGCGCCGCTACGCTTCACTGCTGGAGCGTCAGCCCGAGATAATGCGTCTCTCTGTTGAGTCACCGTTTAACAGCTTCAAGGCCGAGGCCAAGCGTTTCAAGATGGGTGCCATTGCATGCGGTAACGCATACAACTACCTCTCAGAGTGCTACCCTGAGGGCATACCTTTCCCCGTACTCAAGATCTCACAGTACCCAATACCTTCCGAGACCATCCGTACCATGGCCGAGCAGTGTGACTCAATCATGGTAATTGAGGACGGACAGCCTTTTGTTGAGGAGCAGGTAGCAGGAATACTTCCCTCTGACTGCAAGATCATAGGCCGTCTGACCGGTGAACTGCCCCGTCAGGGTGAGCTCAACCCCGATATAGTAAAGGCCGCTCTGGGTCTGGCTCCGCTGCCGCATCCTGAGGTTGCCAAGAACGTTGTGGCACGTCCGCCCGCCCTCTGCCAGGGTTGCGGTCACCGCTCAGTATATGAGGCCATCAACATCGTACTCAAGGATTATAAGGACTCAAAGGTGTTCGGTGACATAGGTTGCTACACTTTGGGCGCCCTGCCTCCCTTCCAGGCTCTTGACAGCACCGTCGATATGGGTGCCAGCATCACCATGGCCAAGGGTGCCGCCGATGCAGGCGTGTTCCCCGCAGTTGCCATCATCGGTGACAGCACATTCACCCACTCCGGTATGACAGGTCTGCTGGACGCAGTTAATGAAAACTCTCCCATCACAATTATCATATCCGACAACCTCACCACCGGTATGACCGGCGGACAGGACAGTGCCGGCACCAACAAGTTCGAGGCTATCTGCCGCGGTATCGGCGTTGACCCTGACCATCTGAAGGTGGTTGTACCCCTGCCCCAGAACATGGAGGAGATTACACGCACCCTGCGTGAGGAGATTGAGTATCAGGGCCTGTCGGTAATCATACCGCGCCGTGAATGTATTCAGACACTTGCCCGTAAGGCAAAAGCTAAAGCCGCACAGAAATGAAGACAGATATAATTCTTGCAGGCGTAGGAGGACAAGGTATCCTCTCAATCGCCACAGTCATAGGTCAGGCCGCCCTTGAGGAGGATCTCTACATCAAGCAGGCCGAGGTTCACGGAATGAGCCAGCGCGGCGGTGACGTACAGTCCAACCTGCGCATATCGGACCAGCCCATTGCAAGTGACCTCATATCACTTGGTCAGGCCGATATCATCATCGCAATGGAGCCCATGGAGGCACTGCGTTACAAGCAGTACCTGAGCAAGGACGGATGGGTAATCACATCATCCAACCCCTTTATCAACATAGGTAACTACCCCGATCAAAAGGCCATTATTGATGAGCTCAAGGAACTGGGTAACGTTATCCTTATTGATACCGATGAGCTGGGCAAGGAGCATAAGATGCCCAAGGCTGTCAACATGATACTGCTGGGTGCCGCATCAAAGGCTCTCAAGAGCATAAGCTTTGACAAGCTGTGCCAGAGCGTGCGTACCATATTCGGTGCCAAAGGTGATGCAATAGTAGAAATGAATATAAAGGCCCTTGAGATTGGCCGTAACTGTGAATAAAAAACACTGATGAATACGCTGATTCCTGCAAACGTCATTGACGATTATCTTGAGAAAATAGAGGTACGTGACCTTAACAAGGCTTCCATCCGTCAGGTGCTGGCATGTGAGCTGAATGCCGAGAAAGTAACCGGTAAGGAGTTCATCCATTTTGAGATGGGTGTTCCCGGCATACCGCCATCGGCCGTGGGTGTAAAAGCCCAGAAAGAGGCACTTGACCGCGGTGTGGCTTCCAAGTATCCCAACATTGAGGGTATCCCTGAACTCAAGGAGCAGGCTGCACGATTTGTCAAGGCATTCATCAACACTGACATACTGCCCGGTCACTGCACTCCCACCTGCGGAGCCATGCAGGGCACGTTTGCAGCTTTCCTTTTGTGCTCACAGGTTGATCCTAAGAAGGATACCATCCTTTATATAGATCCCGGATTCCCCGTACAGAAGATGCAGGCTCAGGTAATGGGTGTAAAGACCGCCCAGTTTGACGTGGCCGATTTCCGCGCCGAGAAACTGGGACCCAAACTGGAAAGCTACCTCAGTCAGGGTAACATCTGCTGCATAGTCTACAGCAACCCCAACAACCCCAGCTGGATGTGTCTTACCGAGAGTGAGATCAAAACCATCGGTGAATTGGCCACAAAGTATGACACCATCATACTTGAGGACCTGGCCTACATGACCATGGATTTCCGCCGTGAGGGTCTGGGCATCCCGTTCAAGGAGCCTTATCAGGTAAGCGTATCGCATTACACAGACAACTACATCATGATGCTCAGCGGCAGTAAGATATTCAGCTATGCAGGTGAGCGTATCGCCGTTGCATGCATATCGGACAAACTCTACGAGCGTCACTTTGAGACTCTGCAAAAGCGTTACAACATATCACGCTTTGGTGCCGTTTACGCATATGATATGCTTTACGCAATGTCATCGGGCGTAACCCACTCCGTTCAGTGCGCCATGGCCGCAATGCTCAAGGCCGCATGTGACGGTGAGTATCAGTTCCGTGAGGATATCCGCGAGTATGCACGCCGCACAGAAAAGATCAAGGCCGCCCTGTTGCGCAACGGATTCAACATCACCTATGACAAGGACCTGGAGGAGCCTGTAAGCAACGGATTCTTCTTTACATTCGGCTATAACCTGCCCGACGGTACACCCATGGAGGGAGGCCAGCTGCTGCATGAGCTGCTCTATTTCGGCATAAGCGGAATCGTGCTCTCATCAACCGGCAGTACCCGCCAGGGTATCCGCGGCTGCGCATCAAACATCCGCGACGACCAGTTCCCCATCCTTGAGGAGCGTCTGCGCCTCTTTAACGAAGCACACAAGTAACCCCGCCAAAGTGTCCCACAATGTGAAATTGGGGACTGTCCCCTTTTTCACGTGAAAAAGATAGTGACAATCGCTAAACTTAACACGTGAAAAAGGGGACAGTCCCCAATTTCACATGTCAAGGATAGACAATATTCCAGTTTGCACTGTCTAAATCATCAAGCGTATAGTAATAGCGTTTCAGTATTATTTCTTTACACCATCGAATTGATAATCGCCAATGATCTGATTAATTCTCATAACTTTATATCGATTTCATAATTATTTTTTGCTTGACGGACGTATTTGGAGTATCTTGCCGTTTAGAAATTGAAAATCCTTAGGGAGGGTTATGAGAACTGAATCCTTTTCTGAACGTGAACTGGCTTCTCTTTGTGCCGCAAAGGATAAGAAGGCGCAGGGAGAGCTGTATGACAGATATGCAGGCAGACTGTTTACGCTCTGTTTCCGATATGTAGGAGACCGGGAGGAGGCTCAGGACCTTATGCATGATTCCATGATCAAGGCAATGGACAGCATGGGCGCTTTCCGTTACAATGGAGAGGGTTCACTGTACGCATGGCTCCAGCGGCTTACCGTGAACGTAACCATAGACAGATTACGTGAGATGAGCAAACTGCGCATGGTATCACTGGATTCAACGATGGAAACGGGTTGTCCTGAGCCCGATGAGGATGCAGTAGACAGTATTCCGGCACAGGTTATGCTTGACATGATTGCAGCACTCCCCGATGTGAGACGTACGGTGTTCAACATGTACTGCATAGACGGATTCAGCCACAAGGATATAGCCGCAGCCATCGGCATAACAGAGAAAGGTTCGGCATCCATCCTGGCCAAGGCTCGCGCCCAACTGAGGAATGCCATAAACGATTATCTTAAGAGGACCGGACAATGAAACAATGGGAAGACAGAATTAAAGAACGTCTGGATGGTTATGAGATGAAACTCCCCTCCAGGGACAGCCAGGCTTTCTGGGACAGAAAGGCCGTCCGTGAGCGTGCAGCCAGACGCCGCCGTTCAATCCTGCAGGCCGCTGTGGGAATTCCGGCCATTGCAGCTGTCCTTATGGCTGTAATAATGAGCATAAAACTGCTTAACCAACAGGACAAACAGCCCGCCCCTGCTCAATACAATGGCCTACCTGAAGAGATTGTTCAAGACTCCGAACCTGTTCAGGAGGACATTAAAGTTGAATTTATTGATGAATGGATTGATGAAGATGTTGAATTAATTCCGGTCCCGGATGAGGAGGATGTATATTATGTTGTTGAGGAACAGCCCGAATTTCCCGGTGGAACCATGGCATATCAGGATTACCTCAAAAACAACCTGGTATATCCCGACTCCTGCCGAGATAATAGCATTCAGGGACGCGTCATTGTTGCATTCATCGTTGAAAAGGACAGTTCCATATCAAATCCTGAGATTGTAAAAAGCGTCAACCGTCTCTTTGACGCAGAGGCATTGCGTCTGATATCAAATATGCCAAAATGGAAACCCGGCAAACTCAAAGGTGAAGTCTGCCGGGTAAAATATATGTTACCTGTCAATTTCAGATTGAACTAATCCCTGCGGAAAAGGTCACGTGTGTAGACCTTGTCCTGGACATCATCCAGGCAGGAGTCGTAGCGGTTGGCTATGATGGCGTTGCAGCGGCTCTTGAACTCAGATAGATTGTTTACTATCTCACTGCCAAAGAATGTATCTCCGTCCTTGAGTGTGGGCTCAAAGATGATAACCTTGGCTCCTTTTGCCTTTACACGTTTCATCACTCCCTGAATTGAGCTCTGACGGAAATTGTCGGAGTTGGATTTCATTGTAAGGCGATACACTCCTACGGTAATAACCTTTTCCGATGCCTCGTTCCATGCGCTGTTGGCGGTATAATAGCCGGCCTTTTCAAGCACACGGTCAGCAATGAAATCCTTACGGGTGCGGTTGCTGTCCACTATGGCCTGGATAAGGTTCTCAGGAACATCATTATAGTTGGCCAGAAGCTGCTTGGTATCCTTAGGAAGGCAGTAGCCGCCATAACCGAATGACGGGTTGTTGTAATGGTTGCCTATGCGGGGATCCAGACCTACGCCGTCTATGATGGCGCGTGTGTCAAGTCCCTTCATCTCAGCATATGTGTCCAGTTCATTGAAGAAACTTACGCGCAGTGCCAGATAGGTGTTGGCAAACAGCTTTACAGCCTCAGCCTCAGTGGTGCCCATAAAGAGAGTGTCAATATTCTCCTTGATGGCTCCCTCCTGCAGCAGGGTGGCAAACTCATGGGCCGCTTTCTCCAGACGGGGAACTTTTTTATCGAATCCAACGATGATTCTGGATGGATAGAGGTTATCATACAGTGCCTTGCTCTCACGCAGGAACTCCGGTGCAAAGATTATGTTGGGTACAACCACCTTCATTGTACCGTCCTGAAGGCGCTCACGGTATGAGAACTTTTCACGTACACTCTCCGTGTATCCTACCGGGATGGTGGACTTGATGACCATGATGGCATCGGGGTTGACCTTAAGTACCAGGTCTATCACCTCCTCGACATGACTGGTATCAAAGAAGTTCTTCTTGCTGTCATAGTTGGTGGGAGCGGCTATTACCACGAAGTCTGCATCGGAATATGCCTTTTCACCGTCTAATGTGGCAGTAAGGTCCAACTGTTTCTCTGCCAGATACTGCTCTATATAATCATCCTGGATAGGTGATTTGCGGTTGTTTATCAGGTCTACTTTCTCTTTTACCACATCTACAGCCGTAACGTGATTCTTCTGTGCCAGCAGTGTGGCCAGAGATAGTCCTACGTAACCTGTTCCTGCTACTGCAATTTTCATAAGCTATATAATTGTTCAGTTCTTTACCAACTCTATGAATGAGAGCGGGAGTTCAATCCTGGCCGATCCCAGAACGCCCAGCCCTACTGCTACACACTTCTTGCTCGATACCTCTACCAGTTCACATTCCCTGTCTATGAGAGGTCCGCACTTTACTCGCACGCGGTCACCGGGCGAGAATTTGCCGGGATCAATCGTGACGGGGATGTCCTCATACTCTATCATCAGTCTGAAAGTCTCCAGATCATTGTCACGTATGACCGCAGGCTGTTTCAGGTCACGATCCATCATGAAACCGGTAATGCTGCGTACACGCTCCAGGATGGGAACTCTCTCTGAGTTCTTGCAGTGGATGAAAATGTACCTGGGCAGAAGCAGCACCTGTACCGTCTTGGTCCTGTCACTCCATTTGCGTTTGACTGTCTGCTGGGGCAGGAAATACTCAACTCCCATCTCCTTTAGCAGATCCGCCACTTTCCATTCATGGCAGTATTTAACCCTGCCTATGAACCATTGAGGCTTGGTAAAGAAATCCGGGATATCAGCACCTACAGGAAATAGAGGCATACAGTCAGTTATTTAGGGGTCCGCGATCAATTCACAGGCCCGGCTTTAACGCAAAGGTAATGATTTATGACAAAAAGAGATTATCTTTGTCCAAAAGAAACAAGTTCAAATGAAATACAAACTAATAGCATTACTTCTGATGGCAGCAACAATCAACTCCTGCGGTGCAGGTTCATCGCAGAACGCAAAAGCTCAGTCTTCAAAGGATGAGACAAAGGTTCTTATCAAGACAACTCTTGGTGACATAACAATCAAACTCTACAACGAGACTCCACTCCATAGGGATAATTTCATAAAACTGGTGCAGGAGCACTTCTATGACAGCACCCTGTTCCACCGTGTTATCCGTGACTTCATGGTCCAGGCCGGTGACCCTGAGTCCAAGAACGCCGAGAAATATGCCCAGTTGGGCGCAGGCGGCCCCGGTTACACCATCCCGGCAGAGTTTGTCTACCCCCAGTATTTCCACAAGCGCGGTGCATTGAGCGCTGCACGTCAGGCAGACCAGGTGAATCCTGAGCGTAAATCATCAGGTTCACAGTTCTACATCGTTACAGGAAAGACCTACAACAAGTATCAGCTGCAGGATCTGGAGGATCAGCTTGACAAGCAGCAGGGACAGAACATTTTCAACCTGCTGTGCGGCCAGAACCGTGATGAGATAATGAGGCTCCAGATGACACAGGATCAGGACAGCCTGATGCGCCTGCAGGACAAGCTGGTTGCCCAGACCGAGCAGATGCTCAAGGAGCAGGGACCGTTCAAGTTCTCTAAGGAGCAGGTTGACGCCTACACATCACAGGGTGGAACTCCGTTCCTGGACAATCAGTATACCGTATTCGGTGAGGTGGTTGACGGAATGAAGGTGGTTGACAAGATTGAATCAGCAGGAACTGATACCAATGACCGTCCGCGCAAGGATATCAGGATCCTGTCTATGGAGATAGTAAAGTAACTGACCGACTGCTTATTCAACTGTTATGAAGAAAAGGATTACTATGATGCTTGCCATGATGTTGGTCATTATGGCTGCATCGGCCAAGAAAGGGCCCAAATATGTGTTTTATTTTATTGGCGACGGTATGGGTGTGAACCAGGTTTTGGGTACCCAGTATTATCTGTCCGATATTGACGGCAAACTGGGTTATCAGCCCTTGTGCTTTACCGCTTTCCCCTATTCCGGTCTGGTAATAACCAATTCCGCCAACTCTTATGTGACTGACAGCGCAGCTGCAGGAACTGCTCTGGCATCGGGCAAGAAGACTGACAACAATGTGCTTGGCGTGCTTCCCGATAAGGAGACTCCGTGCAAATCAATCGCTGAAATGGCGCATGAGAAAGGTTTCAGGGTTGCCATAGGCACCACCGTATGCGTAGACCATGCCACTCCCGGTGTCTTCTATGCACATCAGGCCAGCCGTGACAACTATCATGAAATTGGAATTGAACTCAGCCAGTCCGGATTCGAGTTCTTTGCCGGTGCGGATTTCCACACTCCGTTCACAAAGGACAACAGTGATGAGGGCAACTATGTTCAGGCTGAGAAGGCCGGATACACCATAGTACGCGGTTACGCTGACTACAAGGCCAAGGCTAAGGATTCCGATAAGATCCTCATGCTTGAGCAGAATCCCAAAAGTGACCATTATCTCTCATTTGCCATAGACCGTAATGAGAATGAGATGACACTGCCTCAGATAACAGAGGCTGCCATAGATTTCATGATGAAAGATCCTAAGAAGGGTTTCTTCATGATGATGGAGGGCGGCCGTATTGACCAGGCATGCCATGGCAATGATGCTGCCACCACAATCCAGGAGACCATTGATTTTGACAATGCCATAAAGATTGCCTATGAGTTCTATCTTAAGCACAAGAAAGAGACTCTCATTGTAGTTACGGCCGATCATGAGACCGGTGCTATGGGACTCAGCAACGGCGCATACCGTCTTAACAGCAAGATCCTGCAGTATCAAGATATGAGTGAGGGTGAGTTCTCAGCCCACCTTGAGAAAATGGGTCGCGAGATAGGCGATATCCTGACATGGGAAGAGGTTGAGGAGGAACTCAAGAAGCATTACGGTTTCTGGGATAAGATAAAGCTTTCAAGCAAGCAGACTGACAGACTGCGTACCACATATGTCGAGACATTCGGTATGGGTCCCGGAGAACTCAAGGAGGAGGAGTACTACAAGGTTGACAAGATGAGCGATGAGGCTACCAGGGTCATATCGGAGGTTGCACAGATTAGTTGGGGCACAGGAACACACTCAGGCGGTTATGTTCCCGTATTTGCAATCGGTGTAGGCGCTGAGCAGTTTACCGGTCAGATGGACAATACCGAGATCCCCATGAAGATCAAGAAACTGGCCAATTATTGATTCCTACCTGAAATCAAGATAAGGTAACAGACGTTCAAGGTCCCGGGCGGTGAACTCTTCCAAGAGAGAGAGCTGCTCGGGACCTTTCAATCTGCCTCTCTCCTTACGGAATTCAACTATGGCGCGTGCCTGATAGAAATCCATATATGGGTGTCGTCTCATCTCCGATACGGATTCCGTATTGACCTTTATCCTTCTTACAGAGACCGTATCAGGCAAAAAGAACCATTCCATCAGTGAATCCGGCAGTCCGTTTATTTCAGATAGCTGGGATGTGCTTACAAATCCTCCCAACTGGTTCCTGTACCTGATTATCCTGGATGCGGTTACAGGGCCTATGCCCGGCAGCTTGACCAGCTCCAGGCTATCGGCTGCATTAAGGTTAACCGGGGATTCCGGACGCTGTTTTGCGGTATATCTCCTGACAGTGACGGAGTCTCTTTTTACGGAGTCATTATCTTTTGACCTGCTCCCGTTGCTGTATTTTGCGGTGGAACGGGAGTATTCTCTTGTCTTGTACTCCCTACGGGTTGTATCTCTTGAATATTGACGACGGTTGTATTCCTGCCTCACTGCAGGTTTTTCAGTTACAACCGTTGATGAATCCATCCCACTCTCCTGCTGTGGAGGAGTGGCCGGAGCCGGTGTACGTATTATATTGGTCACTATGATTACAGCCAACAGTATAAGTGCTACGATCCTGTCGGTACGGTTGAAATAGAAATAATCCTTTGACATGTTTAGGTATTATGGTTATTTTTGTGTCATGATACGTTTTATCAGGAAATATCCGCTTTCACTGCTTGTTATTGCAGCCATTCTGTTCCTGTCATTATTTAATCCTCCCAAGACAAAACTGGACAGTGTGACATTCATTGACAAGATTGCCCACGTCTGTATGTATGGAGGTCTGGAACTTGTTATATGGTTTGAGTATCTGCGCAGGCACACTCAACTTGACAAAACAAGGATAATTGTGCTGGGTATAATTGCCCCCATCGCATTGGGCGGCTTGATGGAACTGGCCCAGATGACCCTTACCACAAACAGAAGCGGTGAATGGGTGGACCTGATAGCCGATGCAGCAGGCGTCATTGCCGGCGCTGCAACAGGTTATCTGGTGCTCAGACCTCTGCTTCTCAAAAAGTAGGGATTACTTATTTTCCCAGGTCTTGTAAGGATTGGTAGCCAGATAGGCGTTATAGTAACGGCGGTCACCTGTTACCTCCTTACCGATGAAATCGGGCTTTACGAATGATTCGCTCTCTGAGTTCAGCTCCACCTCGGCCATGACCAGACCCTCGTTTTCACCGTGGAATTCATCCACTTCAAATACGTGAGGACCGCTGTGTACAAGGTAACGGCGTTTCTCAATCGCTCCGCTCTGGTGCAACTCAAAGAGTTCACGTGCCTCATCTACCGGAATTACATGATTCCACTCATAACGGCTCATGCCTTTGGAATCAGAAGGACCTTTAATGGTCAGTATGGCCTCCTTGTCTGTGATGCGTACACGTACTGAACGACCGTTCTCATGGGCAATGTAACCCTGGAGAATGTCATAATAGCTGAAAGCCTGTGTACGGTAGGATTCGTTCCTGACCAGAAACTTACGTTCAATCTCAATGGACATAGTATTAGTGTTTGGTTATAGAGTTTATTACATTTTCTGCTCCTGGGTCTCGGCAAATGACATGAGATAGGACTTGATGAATCCGTCTATATGTCCGTCCATGACGCCGTTCACATCCGATGTCTGGAAACCGGTGCGATGATCCTTTACACGACGGTCATCAAACACATATGAACGTATCTGTGAACCCCATTCAATCTTCTTCTTGCCGGCCTCTATCTTCTCCTGCTCCGCCATACGGTGCTGCAGTTCCTTGTCATACAGGATGGAACGCAGGTGCTGCAGGGCACGCTCCTTGTTCTTGGGCTGGTCACGGGTCTCGGTGTTCTCAATGAGGATCTCCTCCTCGGCACCTGTATAGGGATCCTTGAACTGGTATCGCAGACGGACACCTGACTCAACCTTGTTCACGTTCTGACCGCCGGCACCGCCGCTTCGGAATGTATCCCAGCTCATGAGTGCAGGGTTTATGTCAACCTCAATGGAGTCATCAATAAGCGGAGTCACAAAGACGCTGGCAAATGATGTCATACGCTTGCCCTGTGCATTGTAGGGAGATACACGTACCAGACGGTGAACGCCGTTCTCGCCTTTGAGATAACCGTATGCAAATGGTCCCTCAATCTCCATGGTTACCTGCTTTATTCCGGCTTCATCGCCCTCCTGCAGGTTGGCAACCGTAACCTTGTATTTGTTGTCCTCACCCCAGCGCATATACATACGCATGAGCATGGATGCCCAGTCCTGACTCTCGGTACCTCCGGCTCCGGAGTTGATCTTGAGTACGCAATCCATCTGATCGGCCTCCTCACGCAGCATGTTCTTGAGTTCCAGGCCCTCAACAGCCTCAAGGGCCTTGGCGTAGTTCTCATCGACCTCCTGCTCTGTTACAAGTTCCTCCTTGTAGAAATCCATGGCCAGCTGCAGCTCATCGGCCAATGCCTTGACCTGCTTGTAACCGTCAATCCAACTCTGCAGGTCCTTGACCTTTTTCATCTGGGCCTCAGCTTTCTTGGGGTCATCCCAGAATCCGGGAGCCTGAGTGCGCAACTGCTCCTCCTCAACCTGAATAAGCTTGGAATCAATGTTCAGATAGCGTTTAAGGGCCTCTGTGCGGTCAATTACGTCTTTAAGTTGTTCTGCTGTGATCATACGGATTGGTTTTGGACTGCGAAGGTACTGAAAATTTTGCAATTATCAACGCCTGAGCCAAGCCGAAGGATTCAGGCGGGTGCTTTCCTTATGCAACTGGAAATGGAGTATCGGGGTTCCGTCCTCAGAGGTCTGAATGTTTCCCACAATATCTGATGTCTTTACCTTGTCGCCTTTCTTGAGACGGGTCTCACTGAGGTTACAGTAGACCGATATGTATGAACCGTGACGGATAAGTACGCCTATCTGACCCTTGCCTTGCTGGAATATGGATGAAACCGTTCCGTCAAACACTGCACGGGCCTGCGCGCCGTCCTGGCCCTGGATGTCGATACCAAGGTTATTCTGCTTTACATCCTTCATTCCAGCCACATTCTGTACTCCATACTCGCCCACAACCAGATATGGTCCGGTGATAGGCATGGGGAGCTTGCCTTTATTGCTTTCAAAACTGCCGGACAGTTTGATATCCTCCTGAGGCATATCCTTGCCCTTGTTCTTGTTCTGCTCCTCCTTGATGGCCAGTTGAATCTGACGGTCAATCTCCTTGGACAGGGCATCCATCTTTTTCTGCTGGGCGGTTATCTCCTTCTTGAGGTTGGTGCGTTTATTCTTGAGTTTGTTTACAAGACTGGTCTGCTGTTTCTCCTCCTTGCGGGCCTCCTCCTCATTTTTCTGCTGTACTTTCTGCAGTTCGGCTTTCTCCTGTCTTACAAGTTCAATCTGAGCCTTACGGTCCTCAAGAGTATCTTTCTTTTGGGTGATTTCATCGGCCATTTCACGCAGTGAAGAGGAATACTCGCTTACATAACGGGCTCTGCGGCTCATCTCACGGAACGACTCGGAGGCCAATATGAACGTAAGGGCATTGAAGTTTGAGTTCTGACGCTGAAAGAACCTGCAGGCATCGGCATAACGGTCCCTGCACTGTTCATGCTCTTTCTCCAACTGGGTTATCTCTTTTTGCAGACGGCTGGATTCACGGTCAAGTGAGCGTATCTCAGAGCGGGTCTTATCCAGGAGTTTGGTGCGTTCCTTGAGTTTGGCGGTAATTATGTTCAGGTTGCTCACCTGACTCTTTATGTCAGATTCTGTTGAGGTGAGTATCTTTTCCTGACGCGCAATCTGCTCCTCCATCTCTGCACGTTCCTTGCGCATCTTTTCAATTATGGAGTTGGTCTGTGCCTGAGCAAGCAGAGGCACAAGACAAAGCAGCAATATGGCAAAACGTATTCTCATAGATTCAGATTATCCAATAAATCCTCCAGTGAAATCTGTTTCATCCTGCGTGATACCTGAGTGCGGTCAGGCCAGGTCTTCTTGTCTGTCTGTACCGATGACATCTTAATCGATGCCCCCACATTTGCGGATGAGGTCTTTATGTCTATATTAAGGCCTAAAGGATATCTCCAGTCACCCGCAATGGCGGTAAAATCAGTATATTCCAGGTTAAAGCGGAACCCGTTGCCGGATTTGCTCAGACCGTCAAGCCTGTCTTTACCGTTTGTCCTGAACAGATATCCGTATCCAGGCTCTTCTATCAGCATTACGCCCTTTTCATCGGATTTTCTTACCTGCAGGCGGGCGGATGCATCGGCCTCATTCCTGGATCCCGGACAGAATATCCTGTTCCATAACAACGCCTGGACCGTTTCAAAATCCAGTCCCAGTTCATTGCGGTACGGAATCTCTGCATAATGGCATACGGAATAGAGATTATGCATACGGTCCATTATCACTACCATATCAGGCAGGAATTCTATGCGTGCAACCTCAACCAAACCAAGCATGCTGGCGCTTATCTGGATGCTGCGGCCGCGGCGCATACGCAACTGTCCACTCACCTTTGTACCCTGGAGGTTGAGTGACAGGGATGCCGTCATTTCACTCACCTTAGGAGCTTCAAGGAGCGTCTGCACCAGCAGTTCATTATCCTCCTGCTCAATCTTTTGTCTGCGGGCGGTTGATGAACTGCGGCATCCGCTCAGGAGCAAAGCCGCTGTAAGGACAGTCAATATGTATCTGATTGCTCTCATTCCAGGTATTTCTGTTCACGGATCTTACGGTCAAGTGTAGGGGATTGGCTGTTCATCCTGACCGCTTTGTGCCAGTTCTCAAGCGCTTTCTCTTTCTCTCCGCACATGTAAAGCACGTCACCGTAGTGTTCATATATCTCAGGATTGTCCGCCTCAAGATAACGCAGGGCTTTCTCCATGTACTGGAGACACTCCTTGTAACGTTTCATCTTGAACAGGATCCATGCATAGGTATCCAGATAGGTTGCGTTTAGAGGCTCAGCCTCCAATGTCCTGGCGCTCATGGTAAGCGCCTTTTCCAGATCACGACCCTCTACCGACATGTAGTATGCGTAGTTGTTGAGCACATTTATGTTGTCCGGATCATAAATGAGGGTTGAATCATAATCGGCATACATCTCCTGTCTCTGCTCAAGCGTATGGTAGAAATCTCCTCTGAGGTTATAGATCGATGCCCGGTCCGCATCCGTGCGCACATTCCTGAGTCCGCGTGAAAGGACGGCCAGCGCCTCATCATTCTGACCCAGCCAGAAGAATGCTATGGATTTCTGCTTGTAGGGCTCAGCCAATTCAGGCTCATGTCTTGAAACCACATCGCAGAAATTCATAACCAGATCCAGAAGGGAACGGCAACGGATCTTGTCCAACTGACTTTCTGCATGCTCAACCATATCACGGGTGGTATTCATGAGCAGTTCAATCAGTTCACCGGGTTTATCGGCCTCGTAATATGCCGAGTCCAGTTCATTCATCTGCAGATAGCAGACAAAACGCTGGAACTTGAGTTCATCGGCCACATCCTCCAGCTTGCCGTAACGGGTAAGTACACGCAGTTCCTTCTCATACTCACCCGTATCATCATACAACTGAGCGAGTGTTATGAGCAGGTCTGTACGGCCGGGGAACCTCCTTGCCATATCCTCGTATTGTGATATGGCATCCTGGGCACGGTTCTGACGCAGATAGTTCATGGCCAGCAGGCGGCGGTACCAGTAGTTGTCAGGTTCCAGACGGACAGCTCTAAGCAACAGGGATTCGGCCTTGCCGCTGAACTTATCCTGGAGAGCCCTGTCCCGTATGGACATGTAGTACTGGGCCAATGTGTAACATGTGGCGGCCGATGCCGTATCATACTCCAGAGAGTGAGCCAGAAGATCCATTGCAGCGTCATAATGTCCTTCATTGTACATCCTGACACCCTCCATGAAGAAATGGCTATGGGCGTAACTGTCCAGTTCATCGCGTGATACCGGATCAGATGAGCGTTTCAGGACCGATCCGCATGACACGAATACGACTCCCATCATCAGGAAGGTTATTATGCGTGCAATTCTCCTGTTCATCGGTAAAAAATGTCAGATTCCGCTATGTCCGAATCCACCGGCACCGCGTTCAGTCTCGTCAAGAGTCTCAACCGGAATCCATTCTGCCTGCTCGTGGCGTGCAATCACCATCTGGGCTATACGCTCACCGTCATTCACGGTGAAATCATCCTGTGACAGGTTGATGAGTATCACGCCTATCTCACCACGGTAATCGGCATCGATGGTACCGGGAGTGTTCAGCACCGTTATTCCCTTCTTTATGGCAAGTCCGCTGCGCGGGCGTACCTGTGCCTCGAATCCTGCGGGGAGTGATATGAACAGCCCTGTGGGGATAAGGCGGCGCTCCATAGGTTTCATCACTACTGGCTCATCCAGATTGGCTCTCAGATCCACTCCGGCAGACTGTACTGTAGCGTACTCGGGCAGCGGATGGTGTGAACGGTTTATGATCTTGACTGTCATAAGCGTGATTTTTGTTTTGTTCAGCGAAAATAGCAAATATACCGCCAACTAAAGCAGAAATAATCTGAAAAACCACTAATTTTGAGACAAAGAGATTCTG
>JBGUIZ010000077.1:0-99401 GCA_045113495.1 Bacteroidaceae bacterium | reverse complement strand
TTGTGGATGGGGAAGAGCAGGGAGGAGTCGATGGTCTTCATGGAGAGCATAAGGGTGTAGGTGCAACCATAGTTTATCAAACCCAGTGAAGCACCTCCCAGGATATTCTTGAATGTAACCGGGACTCTCTTGCCATCGGGATCCTTCTTAAAGAATGAATAGCTGCAAATGAGCATCGCAAAGAAGAATACGCCTGCCGTGGCAAGTGATATCTCGCTGTTTATGTCATGCTCAGGGCGTCCCGGGTTGGATGTGGTGATATGATACTGGAGCACCTTCATGGCCGAATTGCTCAAGCCGAATGAGATGAAAACGGTTACGGGAGCCAGTACATCACGCAGGGACAGTTTGTGGCCGGCGCCGTCGGACTTGCCTTTCCAGATGGTCATACTCATGGCTACAAGTACAAGGGCTATAATTAGCCATTTGGGCTTGGCACTGCCCTCAATCATCAGGAATGAGATGATTATGGGTATTACCATCGATGCACGGCTGCAAACGGTTGATATTGCTACACCTACGCGGCGGGTGGAGTCGGAGAGTACAACCATTCCTGCCATGAAAATAAGCCCCAGGAAGATTACCGGGATGAACCAATCGGCCTTTATGGGGTTGACTACCATCTCTCCGTTGAGCGAGAACAGGACTCCCAGTATGAACGCGGTCATATAGTTGAAGAATATGGCCTGATGGGAGTCAATATTGAAACGCTGGAATATCTTGAATGAGATGGAGAACATTGCGGCGCATACGGTCGCAATTATAAGAAAGATGATTCCTGTCATAAGTATTTCTTTTTTAGTTAGTTAATCAGTCCACGGTTACGCAGCATGGATTCAACCTTGGGATCGCTGCCGCGGAACTGGCGGTACAGCTTCATAAGGTCATCACTGCTGCCTTTCTCAAGAATGTTCTGGCGGTAACGCTTGCCTGTCTCCGGGTTGAGGAGTCCTTCCTCCTTGAAGCACTGGAACGCATCGCAGTCCAGAACCTCGGCCCAAAGATAGCTATAATAGCCTGCACAATAGTCATTTGTGAATATGTGGCTAAAGAATGTTCCGCGATATCGGTACTCTATCTCAGGTATCATACCCAGTTTGGCCGATATCTCATCCTCAAACTTCTGGTCATCAAAATTGCTGTAGTCCTTGAGCATGTGATACTCCATATCCAGCAGGGCGGCTCCTACTAGCTCTACTGTCTCGAATCCGGTATTGAAATGTCCGGCATTCTGCAGCTTGGCGATAAGCTCGTCCGGAATGACTTCACCTGTCTTGTAGTGGAATGCATACTGCTTTAATATTGAGGGATCTATGGCCCAATGCTCCATGATCTGTGAGCACATCTCAACAAAGTCATTCGGGGTTGCGGTACCGCTGACGGTAGGATAGTGGCACTGGGTAAGCATTCCGTGCAGTGCGTGGCCGAACTCATGGAAAACGGTGCGTGCATCATCGATTGAAAGCAGGCTGGGAAGGGTGTCGGTAGGCACTGAGAAGTTGCATACATTCACGATGGTGGGACGCTGGCTCTGGCCTGCGTAGTTGTACTCATCGGTAAAGTTGGTCATCCAGGCGCCCTGACGCTTGGTGGAGCGTACAAAGCAGTCGGTGTAGAAGTAGGCCAGATGGCTGCCGTCGGCATCCAGACACTCCCAGGTCTCTACCGATGGGTTATAAACCGGCAGATTATCAACCTTTTGGAACTTGATTCCGAACAAGGTCTCAGCTACCATGAACGATCCCTTACGTACGTTGTCAAGACTGAAGTAGGGGGTAAGCTGTGACTCATCCAGGTCATATTTCTGTTTTCGCAGTTTCTCTGCGTAATACCACCAGTCCCAGGCTGCCAGTTTGAAATTGCCACCCTCGGCGTCAATGATCTTCTGCATCTCGTCACGCTCACGCTTGGCCTGTGGAAGGGCGTATTTCCAGATCTCCATGAGCAGGTCATAGGCAGCCTTGGGCGTCTTGGCCATACGGTCCTCAAGCACAAAGTCCGCAAATGTCTCATAACCAAGCAGATTGGCAAGTTCAAGACGCAACTGCAGGGTCTCCTTTACAATCTCCTTGTTGTCATACTGGTCATTGTTGTTGCCGCGAGAGTAGTATGCCTTATACATCTGTTCACGCAGGTCACGGTCCTGACAGAACTGCAGGAACGGTATCCAGCAGGGTTTCTGTACGTTGAACGCCCATCCTTCAAGGCCTTTCTCCTTGGCGCGGGCAGCGGCAGCCTCCAGCTGATCCTGAGGCAGACCTTTCAGGCGGTTGATATCGGTTACATTGAGTACGTAGGCGTTGCTCTCGTCAAGATTGTTGTTACCATATTTTATACGGAGCTCTCCCAGACGGTTCTGGATCTCCACGAAACGGGCCTTGTCTTTCTCATTTAGATTGGCGCCACCTGTCACGAAACGACGATAGTATTTTTTCAAGACCTCCATCTGTTCGACGGTAAGGCCCAGGTTGTCTTTGTTATCATATAACTGCTTGATTCTGTTAAATATGGTCTCATTCATGAAAACGTATGAATTAGCCTCGTTCTCCATGGGGATTTCCTTCTCCTCAGTCTCATGCATGATGTCGTCGGCATCGGTCTCCATAAGGTTGTAGAATATCCTGCCTACGTTTCCAAAAAGACGGTCACATGATTCCAGCGGCTCTATTGTATTCTGGAACGTGGGAGCATCGGCACATGCTGCGATAGCATCGATATTGGCCTTTAACTGGCGTAATCCCTCCTCAAAGGCGGGCATATAATCGGTTGAACGGATCTTGTCAAACTCCACTGCACCATACGGCAAATTGCTCTCCACTAAGAGCGGATTGGTTCTTTCACTGCAAGACATAAATGTAACCGCTGCTACGGCAGCTGCGATGATTGTTTTATTCATATCAAATTGTTTGTTCTGCAAAAATATCATTTTCCGCCATTAAACCAAAAGGATTGGATTATAGGGCTTGATTCCTGATCTTGAATGTGACAGACAACGGACTATGGTCACCCAGGGGAGTACCATCATCTTTCTGATAACCCTCATGGTCTATGAATATGTTCATAGGATAAAGCCAGGCACCGCCTTTGGGGTTGATATACAGTATCTTATCAAGCAATTCCCCGTTGCGGCTCCAGTCTACGGAGCCGGGATCATGGGTCACTATTCCGTCAAATATTTCAGGATAACTGCCGTTTTTGACAAGTTCTATCCAGACGTCACTTACCGTGGCGCGGCCGGTCTTTTCTATCTCATCAATGAACTGTATCTTGATGCTGTCACGCTCATACCAGCTGTTCAGGTCACCCATGATTATCACGGGACGTTTATCCAGATGTCTGAGAATATAATCCCTGAGTTGGCGCCATTGGGACATTCTGGCTCGGCGGTCAGGTCCGTCAAGGCCCTTGGCCTCATCTTCATCATCGCCCGCGTCCATGTGCATATTATAGATTACCACCTTACTGCCTTCACTGAGTATCAGGTCATAGCGGCGGAAACCCTTGGTGATAATAGCGTCCCAGGCATGGTTGAACTTACCGTAACTGGCTGTCCAACTGACACTGTCGGCCCGGTTGGCGGTTATGTCTTTCTTCCAGAATGCATTCAGACCGTCCGTAATGAAACGGAAATCAGTTGTCATCTTACCCAGATCCAATTCACCCGGCCAGATGTCTCTGTCATAATTTGCAGAAAGTGAGGAATATAACTGAGGATCATAGTTGAAGTTCTCCTGAACCGATATGAAATCATAATTCATGTCTGCCAGATATCGGCTTATCCTGGGGGTATACTCGGCACCGGGACCGTCTTCATTGACGGAAAAATCGTATAAGTCCATGATATTGATACTTTTAGGCAATCCGTCAACGTTCAGTGTCACCACAGAGAAAAGTTCCTCCGCTCCGGTAGGCTCAACATCAATGATGTCATTGTCATCGGCCCCTGATTTTTCATTGCCGCATGATGAAAGAATACACAGGCAGCCAATTATGAAATAGAGGGGAATACGTCCGGTCAAGTCCTTCATATAATTACTTTTTTGTTGGGTAAAGATACCAAAACAATTCATTATTATCACTAAATTTGCAGCCTGAAATGATTGTTATTTAGTTATTGAAATGAAAGTAATTAAGTTTTTTGCTGCAGCAGTTGCAGTAATTGCAATGGTTGCCTGCACAGGTAACAAAAAGGAGACAGTTATGACAAACCGTGAACCCGCAAACATTATGGTCGTAGTGGACCTCCAGAAGGATTTCATTGACGGAAATCTGCCTGCAACCGATGGTACACGCGTAGTTGAGCCCGTCAAGAACGTGCTCACCAAGTTCGACAAGGTCTATTTCACTCTTGATTGGCACCCATGGAACCACTGCTCATTCAAGGCAAACGGTGGTATATGGCCCCAGCACTGCGTACGTTATACTGTAGGCGCAGCACTTCCTGACGGCATTCTGGATAACCTTGATATAGATAATGTACGTTTCCTGCCCAAGGGCCAGGCTCAGGACAAGGAGGAGTACGGTCAGTTTGAGAATACCAAGGCCGATGACCAGGATCTCTTTGTCAAGGGTGACAAGGTTGTAGTTTGCGGTATCGCTGCCGAGTACTGCGTTCTTGAGACCCTCAAGAATCTGGTTCGTCTGAGCCAGGAGGTAGGTTTTGAGCTCTCAGTTTATCTGGAGGGTGTAGCCAGCATCGAGACTGTGGATCCTCTGGTAACCTACATGAACGAGAATAACATAAAGATTTATAAATAAGAGTTTTATGAAGAGCACCACTGTAATCAGTATGCTGGAGAATGACCTCTACAAATTCTCCATGTCATACTATTACCAACGGACAACTCCCGAGGGTATAGGCACATTCAGTTTCACTGACCGTAACGGCCAGAAGTTCACACCTGAGTTCGTGAATCTTTTGCGTAAGGAGTTCAAGAAACTGGAGTCTCTTGCCCTGACCGATGAGGAGTTCAAATGGTGCCTCTCAAATATCTATTTCATACCTCAGTGCTATTTTGAGTGGCTCAAAGGATTCAGGTTCAATGCGGATATAATAGATATCTCCCTGGATGAAGAGGGCCACCTGCACATTGAGGCAAAAGACCTCATCTACAAGGTCACTCTGTATGAGATTCCCATCCTGAGTACCGTATCGGAGGTCTATTACGGCCTTTACGAGAAGACTGAACCTGATTGGGAATACATTGACAGCCAGCTTGAGAAGAAGGTTGCCATATCAAATGATAACCAGCTCAAGTTCGCCAACTTTGGTATGCGCCGCCGCTACTCACATGCCGTAGAGGACCATGTGACAGAGTATCTGACACGTAACGCAAAGTATTTCATCGGCTCATCAACCGTTTACTTTGCCATGAAGTACCAGTCTATCCGTCCGGATTTGAAGCCTATCGGCACCATGGCTCATGAGCTTATGATGGCTACGGCCGCATTCATGGGCCCCAAGGAGGCAAACTACTACGTTATGCGCCGTTGGGCCGAGATCTACGGCGGCAACATGGGCACGATGCTGCCCGACTGCTTCACCACCCAGGTATTCCTGCGTAACTTCTCGCTCGATATGGCCAAGCTCTATGACGGTGTACGTCATGACAGCGGCGATCCCTTTGAGTTCGGTGACAAGATCATTGCCAAATACGAGTCTTACCACATCGATCCCCGCACCAAGTCAATCGTGTTCAGTGACGCGCTTGATTTTGACCGTGCCCTGGCCATCCAGAAGTACTTTGAGGGTAGGATAAGGGTATCGTTCGGTATCGGCACCAACCTTACCAATGATGTCGGTACGGTTGAGCCGCTCAATATCGTAATGAAACTCAAGACCTTCCAGGTCAATCCCCGCCAGCACGTGTACCGCTGCGTAAAGCTGTCCGACACTCCGGGCAAGGAGTTGGGGGATCCGGATGAGGTTCATAGCTATAAGGTGATTTTGGGGCTTATTTAGGGCTATGCAGCGGGTTTCTCGCTGCTTCGCGTGCTCGGTTTTTGCGCTTAACGGCCTTCGGCCTTAAGCGTCAGGCTGGAAACGTATTATTGTATTTGAAGCATTTTACCTTTTTTTAGTTTGGGGCGGCGACGCCCCAAACCCGTTCCGCGGGATATATCCCGCTCCACTCTGCCGGCCTTCCAGGCCGGGTAAAACAATACCCTTACGCGCTTTGCTCGTAAGGGTATTGTTTTACTTGCTGCAACTGGAAACCTTTTTATACCTTGAAGTGCCTGGTTGGAAACCTTATTATGGCTTGAAGTACCAATATTTCAAAAAATGTTGTACCTTTGCGGAGATATTCAACAGAAGGTGAATAGTATTAGGGAAATAATTGATGCCCTTGAGAGATTCGCGCCTCTGCCACTGCAGGATGATTATGACAATTCAGGCTTGCAGGTTGGAACTACAGAGACCGAAGTTTCAGGGGTTTTATTGTGTCTGGACGTGACCCGTCAGGTAGTTGACGAGGCCATTAGGAACGGATGCAACATGATCGTTTCACACCATCCGCTGCTGTTCCGTCCGCTCAAACGTCTGACCGATGACAACATTGGCAGTATCGTGATCGATGCCGTACGCGCCGGAATAACCATCTACGCAAGCCATACAAACCTTGACAATGTCTCCAAGGGCGTCAATATGCGTATAGCGCAGATCCTGGACCTGACGCAGGTCAAGCCGCTTGACGAGCAGCCTGACGGTAACGGCGCCGGTATCATCGGCCTCTTTAAGGAGCCCGTGAGCGAGCAGGAGCTTCTCTCACTCATAAAGCAGAAGTTCGGCGCCAAGTGCATCAGACATAACGGAGATCTGGGACGTAATATAAGCCGCATGGCCGTGTGTGGAGGATCGGGCGCATTCCTGACCGATAAGGCCGTAGAGCAGGGGGCCGATGCCTTCATGACAGGCGAGATAGGCTATCACCGTTTCTTTGGATATGACGGCGTGATCAAACTGATTGAGGCCGGACATTTTGAGAGCGAGCAGTTCACGGTTGATCTGATTGCCGATATACTTAAGGAGTCATTCCCTGAACTGAGAGTGCTTAAGACAACAAACAAGACGAATCCGATAAATTATTACATATAATTATGGCAACAAAAGACACTAAGAAAGATCCCGCAGAGTACTCTGTAGAGGAAAAACTCCAGTCTCTGTACCAGCTTCAGACCATGCTGTCAGAGATAGACAAAATCAAAACCCTGCGCGGTGAGCTTCCGCTCGAGGTTCAGGACCTTGAGGATGAGATTGCCGGTCTGACCACTCGTATCGAGAAGGCCAGTGCCGATGTAGTTGAGATGAGCAAGGGCGTTGCAGAGAACAAGAACGTGATCGAGGTATCAAAAGCAGCTGTAGCCAAGTATCAGGAGCAGCAGGATCACGTAAGCAACAACCGTGAGTTTGACTCCCTGAACAAGGAGATCGAGTTCAAGAACCTTGAGATTGAGCTTGCCGAGAAGCGTATCCGCGAGTTTACATCGGCCATCAACACCAAGAAGGACGAGATTGAGAACAACAAGGCTCTGGTTGAGGAGAAGAAGCAGGATCTGGAGATCAAGAAGTCTGAGCTCCAGGAGATCATTGAGGAGAACCGCCAGGAGGAGGAGAGACTGCGTGAGCAGTCAAAGCAGCTTGAGCTCACCATCGAGCCCCGTCTGCTGCAGTCATTCAAGCGTATCCGTAACAACACCCGCAACGGTCTTGGTATCGTTTATGTACAGCGTGAGTCATGCGGCGGTTGCTTCAACAAGATTCCGCCTCAGCGTCAGCTTGATATCCGCATGCGTAAGAAAATCATCGTTTGCGAGTACTGCGGCCGTATCATGATTGATCCCGAGCTGGCAGGCGTAAAGGAGGAGCCCAAGCACGTAGAGGCACCCAAGCGCCGCACACGCAAGGCTGCCCAGGCAGATGAGGATTGATTTATAAATCAGCATAACTTGGAATATCCTGCAGGAAAACGTATTTTCCTGTGGGATATTCCATTTTTACGCAGTAGTGTTTGAGTCCGTTGCTGACAATGAGGTAGTCCACGTGGAGAACCAGGTTGTAGCGGGCTATCTGGTTGAAGACCTTCTGGGAGATTGATACGGTAGGACGTTTGTACTCTATGATGACTTTGGGCGTGCCGGTCTTGTCATATACAACACTGTCACAGCGCCGGCTCATGCCGTTAAGTTCTATGGCCTGCTCATTGGCAATATGTGAAAGGGGATACCCTTTATAATTAATAATATATGATACGAATGCCTGACGGACCTGTTCTTCAGGGGTGAGGGGAGTCCAGGCCTTGCGAATAGGGTCCCATACAACCTTTTTATCTCCCTGTTCGGATATTTTAGGGTCAAATAGTGGCAAATTCAAATTATCAATCATATCTTTGTAAAATCAAATGAACAACAGCACTTTGTAATTGCGAAATTACAAAAGGAAATTGATATGGCAACGTCAGGAACAGAATACCGCAAGATAATAGCAAATCTGGAGAAAGGTAAATACTGCCCGATTTATTACCTTATGGGTGATGAACCGTTCTTTATCGACTCTATTTCAGATTATATAAGGGAACATGCGCTCCCCGAGGAGGCCAGAGACTTTAACCAGATAGTGCTTTACGGCAATGAGACCTCCATGAATGAGGTGATTCAACGCGCCAGAGCCTATCCCATGGGATCTGAGCGCCAGGTAATAATAGTAAAAGAGGCACAACATCTGCTCAAAAAAGACTCCGAATCAGGTGGTAGCCCATCGGATATACTTAACGCATACCTCTTAAAGCCACAACTCAGTACCGTACTCGTATTCTGTCACAAGAACGGGTCTCTGGACCGTCGCAAAAAAATCGTAGCAGTAATAGAGAAATGCGGAATTCTGTTTGAATCCAAAAAGGTCAAGGTTGAGGATCTCCCGGAATTTATAGGAGAATTCCTGAATGAACATGGACTCAAGATGTCGCCCAAAAGCATGTCCATGATGAGCGAATTTGTAGGGAATGACCTGAGCCGCATGAACGGAGAACTTGAAAAACTGCTCACAGCGCTCCCCGAAGGTACCATTGAAATAACCCCGGAATTCATAGAGGAGCACGTAGGAATCAGCAAGGATTACAACATATTTGAGTTCCGTGACGCAATCATCAACAAGAACGTACTTAAAGCAAACAAGATTGCAGCATATTACGAGAGTAATCCCAAGACATACCCGATACAGCTGGTAACCGCAGCAATATTCCCGTATTTTGCCAATCTTATGCTTGCATTCTATTCTCCCGATAAGACCGATAGGGGAATAGCAGACCAGCTTGACCTTAAAAGCACCTGGGGTGTGAGAGACTACACTACAGGAATGCGCAACTATACAGCATCACAGACAATGCAGATCATAAGCACCATCCGTAAATATGACGCCAAGTCAAAGGGACTGGATGCAACCGCCAATACAGGAGAGGGCTTACTGAAAGAACTGCTTTTCCTGATTCTTCACTAATAGCAAACAAAGGTGCACACAAAGGGGAAGGTTTAGCTCGACGAAGTCACTGTCCCCTTTGTGTGCTTTTAAAATTCCGGGTAACTGCACGGAATATTTTCAAATTTTGAAATCTCGCAAAATGAGGTGATTTAGAGGCTGCCCGACAGGTGGCCTTTAATCTTTTTTAACCTGCAGATTTGTAACAATTAGCAGCGTAGTTACAAATATGCATCTCTATATCAGCACTAGAATGTATTACAATTGTACACATCAACATTTGTAACTATACAGTACTGAGACAACAAGACTGTTGATATGCAAAACAGTATACACAATTATTTATGCATAGTAATATACTAAAAATCAAGACATTTATAGCATTTAACTTAAATCTCATCTTTAATAGTTGATATATCCGTATGCAAAATTCATAAAACAAGAGGATGTAGCACGCAAATAATATAATAATGATAGAATAATCAACAACTTACAATAATATCATAAACAAAATTCCAATCTATATACACATATATCCCTATTAAATCCTGAAGCGCAACAAACATACCAAATACAAATGTGTATATTTCCAAATGTACGTTCCAAAAGTAACACACAAATGTGTATTGCAAAACAGAAAATTTGTTGTTACATTTGTAACACACATAAAAAACGTCCATTTTAGCTATGAAAGAGAGACTGATAGAATTGATGGAACTGCTCAATCTGAGCCCGACTCAGTTTGCCAATGCAATAGGTGTTCAGAGGACAACCCTCCAACATATATTAAGCGGAAGAAATGAACCGAGCCTTAAAATCATAATGGCCGTTCACAGTTCATTCCCCAACGTAGAACTTGAATGGTTGCTTAACGGAAAAGGAGCAGCCATTGAAGGACTGCCCGACAACACTCCGACTCCGGCTCCGGCACCGGATCAGGATTATCCCCTTCTGCCCGGCATGGAGAGTGCGTTTTTTCCGACCGATGTACGGAAATCTCCCGAATTTTCAAATGTCAAGGAGCATACTCCGGCAGAAAAACCGTTTAAGAAACGTGATAATAAGGTGGTTACAAGCCCGACAGAACCATCTGAGCCATGTTCATCCAGAAGAATAAAAGAGGTGATAATATTCTTTGAAGACGGCACATATCAAAAATTTTCGCCTGAATTAAAAAATTAATACGGATTTTTTGATTTTTTTATTTTTGATGGTTATATTTGCTTCTACAAGAACTAAACTAATTACAGCTATGAAAAAATATCTATTTGTTTTAGCTATCGTAGCATTCTCACTCGTTGGTTGCAGAAGCAGTAAAGAGGCTTCCAAATCAAATCAGAATGAAGTTTGGCAGACACTGCTGGTTAAACAGCTTGACGCCAAAGTGGACAATCAGATCATAACCGTTAAATACAACAACGGTACTACTCTCTGTTATAAGATTCTGGACAATTTCGGCAACGTTGCTCTGACATGGGACAGAACAAACGGCCGCAAGAACTTTGATGACGGCCCCAGTAATTATAAAGGTGACGTCAGCATTCCTTCATTCATCACCACCGGTGAGAACAACGACTTCACATTCCGTGTGATGGAGATTGAGCAGAACGCATTCTACGGTTGCTCCCAGGTAACATCCATAGACATTCCATTCAGTGTGCTGCGCATATCGGATTCATTTGACGGTTGCTCCGGTATAAAGAAATTCACCGTAAATGAGAACAATCAGTCATATAAGGCATCTGATGATATCCTGTACAGTAAGGACAGCAAGATGCTCATCAAGTATCCGGCCAAGAAGGAGACTTCAGATTATGTAATATCAGAGGAGGTCGCACTTATCTGTACTGGCGCATTCATGGACAACGAGTACCTCAAGAAGGTTAACATCGGCAACTTTGTAACAGCTATCAGTGACTTTGCATTCAAGAACTGCACATCTCTTGAGGAGGTTGAGCTGGGAGGAAACGTAAGGATCATTGGTGTTGACGCATTCAAGAACTGCCCCAAGTTGGCTCTCGTCAACGCTCACGGTATGTGGCCCGCACACAACAGCCCCACAGTATTTGATGACGAGACCAAGCAGAACGCCAAGCTCTATGTTCCGCGCGGCCAGGTATTCAACTACAAGAGACGTCTTGAGTGGCGTGACTTCAAGAACGTACAGGAATACTGATTTCAGTTAACATGTAACTAACAGAGGTGCAGCCTTTCGGGGTTGCACCTTTTTTATTACCTTCGCGCAACAATTAGACTTATATGAAGAAATACCAATCAGATATGTTGGTTGCTGACAACCGCATGGTTGCTCCCAGCGCAACACTTCTTACGCTGCAATACCCGGGAGAACTTCCGGATATGGTGGCCGGCCAATTTGCAGAGCTTCAGGTGCCATCGGCCAAGGTTTTGCTCCGCAGACCCATTTCAATACATGCCATTGACCGCTCCAAGAGCCTGGTCATGTTCCTTATCCAAATAGTAGGTGAAGGAACACAGTCACTTGCCCGGCTCAAAGCCGGCGACAAGGTGAATGTCCTGCTGCCCCTGGGTAACGGTTTCAGCTACCGCACCACTCATGTGGCTCGTCCGCTTCTGGTTGGAGGCGGAGTGGGAGTGGCACCTCTGCTGTTCCTGGGTCAGGAACTTGAAGCACACGGAATACGCCCCACATTCCTGTTTGGAGGCCGTACCGAGAACCTGATTCTGCGAAATGAGGAGTTCCGCAAATACGGCGACCTGTTCATGACGACCGAGGATGGAACCGCCGGTGAGAAAGGTTTTGTAACCAACCACAGCCTGCTGATGGACAGCGAGCAGTTTGACCGCATCTATGCCTGCGGACCTACGCCCATGCTTAAGGCTATAGCCCGATGGGCGATGGATCATGAGACTGCATGCGAGGTCTCGCTGGAGCACCGTATGGCTTGCGGAATAGGCGCCTGCCTGTGCTGCGTTGAGGACACTGCCGATAAAGGCAATGTGTGTGTATGTAAAGAAGGTCCCGTATTTACTATAGATAAGCTCAAATGGTTCAACTGAATACAAAGATAGGCTCACTGGAGCTCAAGAACCCAGTCATGACGGCATCGGGTACATTCGGATACGGCACAGAGTATGCCGATTTCATGGATATCAACCGTCTGGGCGCCATAATAGTAAAGGGCACCACATTGAATCCCCGTCAGGGCAATCCCTATCCGCGTATGGCCGAGACCCCGTCGGGCATGCTCAACGCCGTGGGTTTGCAGAACAAGGGCGTGGACTACTTTGTAGACCATATCTACCCTGAGGTACGCAAGTTCCAGACCAATGTCATTGTCAACGTATCGGGTTCATCGATAGAGGATTACGCGCAGTGCGCAAGCATAATAAACACCTTGGATGACATTCCCGCCATAGAACTGAACATTTCATGTCCAAATGTAAAACAGGGAGGTATGGCGTTCGGTGTAAAGCCAGAGAGTGCAGCTCAGGTTGTGAGCGCAGTCCGTAAGGCATATGACAAGACATTGATAGTCAAGCTTTCACCTAACGTTACCGATATCACCGAGATTGCCCGTGCAGTTGAGGGTGCAGGAGCCGATAGCGTATCGCTCATAAACACCATGCTTGGTATGGCGATCGATGCCGAAAGGCGCAGACCCATCCTGTCAACCGTTACCGGCGGTATGAGCGGTCCGGCTGTAAAACCGGTTGCCCTGCGTATGGTATGGCAGGTTGCAAAAGCCGTCAAGATTCCGGTAATAGGTTTGGGCGGAATCTGCAGCGCTACCGATGCTATTGAGTTCCTGCTGGCTGGCGCAAGTGCCATCCAGATCGGTACGGCTAACTTTATTGATCCCAGCATTTCGGAGAAGGTGGTGGATGGGATTGAGGATTACCTTACCCGCCACGGTTTCAATTCCGTTCAGGATATAATCGGTGCTCTTGAGGTCATATAACCCAGCCATTAAAATGGCTGGCTACCATAATCCAATGCCTACGGCATTAATCTGTGCCGTTAGGCACATTATAGGGGTAGCCAGCAGTTTCAACTGCTGGATTTTTCCAAACATAATTACTTAAGCAAATCCGGCCGCAACCGCTTGGTCCGCTCCATAGATTGCTGGAATTCCCAATCATCAATAAGGGCCTGGTTGCCGGAGAGCAGGACATCGGGAACGCGCCAGCCTTTGTATTCTGCAGGGCGTGTGTAGACGGGAGGAGCCAGCAGGTTGTCCTGGAAGCAGTCGGATAGGGCGGACTGCTCATCGGACAGGACTCCGGGAATGAGGCGTACAATGCTGTCAGTCATAACGGCAGCGGCAAGCTCGCCGCCGGTAAGCACGTAATCACCTATGCTTATCTCACGTGTAATCAAGTGCTCACGTATGCGGTAGTCAATGCCTTTATAGTGTCCGCACAGGATAATGACGTTGTTAAGCAGCGATAGGCTGTTGGCGGTTTTCTGATTGAACGTCTCGCCATCGGGCGATGTGTAGATAACCTCATCGTAATCACGCTGAGACTTGAGGTCCGTAATGAGGCGGTCAATGGGCTCGATCTTCATTACAAGACCGGCGCAACCTCCAAAAGGATAGTCATCAGTCTTGTGGTGCTTATCGGTGGTATAGTCACGAATATCATGTAGACATATCTCAGCCAGACCCGCTTTCTGGGCACGGGCCATCATTGAGCAGTTGAAAAATCCTTCAAGCATCTCAGGGAATACAGTCAATATGTCTATACGCATAATTATGTGGCTTTAGCGACCGCAAAATTACAAAAATATGCGTAAATTCGCGGTTTGAAAAAGAGTCTTTCAGCACAATCACGATATGAACGAGAAGGAGCGCATCATTGAACTGCGTGAACTGCTGCACAGGTACAACAATCTGTACTATGTGCAGAACGCTCCCGTCATATCCGATATCGAGTTTGACCAGCTTATGCATGAGCTTGCAGCTCTGGAAGATAAGCATCCGGAACTATATGATTCCAACTCTCCCACACAGCGTGTAGGCAGTGACCTGAGCAAGGGTTTTGAGCAGGCAGAGCACCGTTACCCCATGCTTTCGCTGGACAACACCTACAACGAGCAGGAGGTAAGGGATTTCTTTCAGCGCGTAAGCGGGTTGCTCAACGAGCCGTTTGAGATATGCTGTGAGCTCAAATATGACGGTCTCTCCATATCGCTGATCTATGAGGACGGCAAGCTGGTACAGGCCGTGACCCGCGGCGACGGCGTTAAGGGTGATATCGTGACCGATAACGTCCGCACCATAAAATCCGTTCCGCTGGTTCTTCAGAAAGGTGACTGGCCCCGCAACTTTGAGATTCGCGGCGAGGTGCTGATGCCCTGGACATCATTTGAGCGTCTTAACGCCGAGCGTGAGCGCCAGGAGGAGCCGCTTTTTGCCAACCCCCGCAATGCGGCATCGGGCACACTCAAACTACAGAATCCTCAGGAGGTTTCACGCCGTCAGCTGGATTCGTATCTATACTATCTGCTGGGCGAGCAGCTACCCTGTGACGGTCATTATGAGAATATGATGGAGGCCCAGAAATGGGGTTTCAAAGTATCGGACCACATGAAGAAATGCACCACGATTGACGAGGTGCTTGATTACATAAACTATTGGGACACAGAGCGTAAGAACCTTCCTGTTGCAACCGATGGCATTGTGCTTAAGGTAAACTCATTGCGCCAGCAGCGCAATCTGGGATTCAAGGCCAAATCACCGCGATGGGCGATAGCCTACAAGTTCCAGGCAGAGCGTCAGCTTACACGCCTTAACAGCGTATCATACCAGGTGGGACGTACAGGAGCAGTAACCCCGGTGGCAAATCTGGATCCGGTACAGCTGTCCGGAACCGTAGTAAAGCGTGCCACACTGCATAACGCAGACATAATCAAGGGATTGGACCTGCACATAGGCGATATGGTATATGTGGAGAAGGGCGGTGAAATCATACCCAAGATCACAGCCGTTGACCTTGATTCGCGTTCGCTCCTGATGGGTGATCCCGTGAAATTTGCCGATGTATGCCCGGAATGCGGTACCAAACTGGTTCGATATGAAGGTGAGGCTGCATGGTATTGCCCCAACAGCATAAGCTGCCCGCCGCAGATAAAGGGCCGCATAGAGCATTTTGTAAGCCGTAAGGCCATGAATATAGACGGTCTTGGGACTGAGACGATTGACCAGTTCTATCAGGCCGGACTGATAAAGGATATCGCTGATCTGTATACACTTAAGGCAAAGGATATATGCCGCCTGGAGGGACTGGGAGAGAAATCGGCCGTTAGTATTGTACACGGCATAGAGGACTCCAAGAAGGTTCCGTTTGAGCGGGTGCTCTTTGCAATTGGAATACGTTTTGTAGGCGAGACCGTTGCCAAGATTCTGGCACGTGCCTTCAAATCAATGGAGGCACTTGAAACAGCTACTGTAGAGCAACTTACGGCTGTCAATGAGATTGGCGGCAAGATTGCCCAGAGTATTGTGAGCTTCTTTAATGATGAGCGCAGCCGTCAGCTGGTTAGCCGTCTTAAGGAGTTCGGGCTGCAGATGGAGCTGGCAGAGACGGAGCAGCAGGGCGGAAGCGATATCCTGGCAGGCAAGACCATCGTCATAAGCGGTGTGTTCAACCACCATTCACGTGACGAGTACAAGGAGCTGATAGAACGCCACGGCGGCAAGAACGCAGGCAGCATATCGGCCAAGACATCATTCGTGCTGGCAGGTGACAACATGGGACCCGCCAAACGCGAGAAGGCTCAGGAGCTTGGCGTCAAGCTTATGAGTGAGAGTGAGTTTCTGGAATTGATTAATGAAAAACCAACAATAGTAACCAATGAATTGTTCTTACCCTTTTAAGGGATTGGGCGTTGCGATGGTAACGCCGTTTAAGCAGGACGGTCAGATAGATTTTGACACTCTGGCACGTATCGTAGAGGACCTGATTGCAGGATCAGTGGATTTCTTGTGCGTACTTGGCACCACTGCCGAGACACCTACGCTCACATCCGATGAACGCCTTAAAGTAACCAAGTTCGTGATAAAACAGGTAAACGGACGCATTCCCATCATGGTTGGATGCAGCAGCAACAGCACCGCCGTTGCCGTTGAGCAGATAAAGCAGTATCAACTGGATGGCGTTGACGGAATACTGAGTGCCGTACCTTTCTACAATAAGCCGTCACAGGAGGGTGTTTACCGCCATTTCGCTGAGATAGCTAAAGCATCATCCAAGCCCATCATACTCTATAACGTACCCGGCCGAACCGGTATCAACATGACAGCCCAGACCACACTTCGCATTGCGCGGGAGTTCAAGAACGTGATAGGCGTCAAGGAGGCATCGGGCAAGATGGACCAGATCAAGGAGATCATTGACAATGCTCCTGATCATTTCAAGGTCATTGTAGGTGATGACAGCCTGGCTATGGAAGCCATACAGAACGGCTCTGTAGGTGTAATATCAGTAATAGGAAACGCCATCCCCAAGACTTTCGGCAAGCTGGTACACCTGTCAATGGACGGAAAGTTCAGTGAGGCAGCCGCTATACAGCAGCAGCTCGATCCACTGTACGGACTCCTGTTCAAGGAGGGTAACCCCTGCGGTGTAAAAGCACTTATGGCCGATCAGAACAAACTGCAGAACGTCATGCGTCTGCCTCTGGTACCCGTAAGCGATGCGCTTCATGATGAAATAACAAAAGGATTTGCTGGAATAAAGGAATGAAGTATCGGCCACTAATATTACTGACCGCGACACTTATATCGCTCATATCCTGCAATTTAAGAGGTAACCGTACAGAAAACGGCGAGCAGGATGAAGAGTCTTATTTTGAGCCCGAGCCTACCATACGATGGGGACTCTGTATTGACAGCCTTGACGTAACAGACGGTGTAGTAGGACGTAACGAGTTGGTATCTACCATACTGAACCGTAACGGCGTTTCCATGCAGACCATACACTATATGGAGCAGTCATCGAAAGATACATGGAGCGTCCGTAAAATCCAGGCCGGCAAACCGTATCATCTGCTGAGAGACAGAGACTCCTTGGCACGCGTACGTTACTTTGTATACGACATCAACAAGACGGATTACGCCGTATACTCATTGGCAGACAGCATTTACAGCTATGTAGGCACACTGCCCGTAGATACGGTGCTCAACTACATAACCGGAAGCATAGAGTCATCACTCTGGAACGCCATGATAGAGCAGGGGGCCGCCCCTGACCTGGCCGGAATGCTGTCAGACATATACTCCTGGACAATAGACTTCTTTGGAATCCAGCGTAAGGACTCATTTTCAGTCTATTACCAGGAACTTTTTGCGGACAGCGTAAGAGTTGCCACAGGACATATCCTGGCTGCCAATTTCATAACATCGGGCAAGGACCATTATGCATTCCGATACACGTACCACAATGAACGCGGCGAGTATTTTGACGAGAACGGCACCAGTCTGCGCCGAGCCTTCCTTAAGGCGCCTCTGAGCTACTCACGTATCAGTTCAAGGTTCTCCGAGGCCCGTCTGCATCCCATCAAGAAGATTGTTCGTGCGCATCACGGTGTTGACTATGCAGCACCGTCGGGCACTCCCGTCTACTCTGTAGGTGACGGTGTGGTAACCGCAAGGGCATGGGACAGCAAGGGCGGCGGCAACTACATCAAGATCAAGCATAACTCCACCTATACCACTGAGTACATGCACCTTAAGGGTTTTGCCAAGGGCATAAGCGTGGGTACTCATGTATCACAGGGTCAGCTTATAGGTTACGTCGGCATGACCGGCACTGCTACAGGACCGCATCTTGACTACCGTGTATTCAAGAACGGAACTGCCATTGACCCCTTGCGCATGGACCTGCCGGCTGTGGATCCTATAAAAGAGGAGGATATGCCCGATTATCTCAAGGCTGTAGGCGCTTATATGAAAATGGTAGGATTATCAGTAGCCGACAGCTTACAGACCGATACCATAGCAAGCACACAATCAAATGATTAAGCACGTCATATTTGACTTTGGAAACGTTCTTGTAGACTGGAATCCGGCCTATCTGTTCCTGCCTTATTTTGGGGGCGATGAGCAGAAATGCCGGTATTTCACAGACAACATATGCAACCGTGAATGGTTCACACGTATGGACAGTGGTGAATCAATGGATGTATGTGTTGCAGACCTGCAGAAAAAGTATCCTCAGTACGCTGAGCCTATAGCAATGTTCCGCGACTGCTGGTTTGATATGTGCCGCGGTGATCTGCCTGGCATGCTGGATATCATACTGGACCTCAAAGCAAAAGGAGTAGGGGTTTATGGCCTTACCAACTGGCCTGCCGAGACATTCACCGAGGCCCGCCACCGCTTCAAGACCATTGGTAACATTGACAACTACGTAGTTTCAAGTTACGTAAAGCTGGCAAAACCTGACCCTGCCATATATCAGGTGCTGCTCTCAAAATACAATCTCAAGCCCCAGGAATGCGTCTTCATCGATGACCGAAAGGACAATGTCGATGCTGCAAAGGCCTTAGGTATGGAAGGAATAATCTATCCCGGCAGTGCCAACGACCTTATTCCCATCCTGAATCAGCTCCTAAGCGAGCGGAACATTTAAGGGTACAGGACAATCGCTGATATTGCATCAGTGAACGGAAAGAGGAGCCTTGATGGCTCCTCTATTTGTTTCGACCCCACTCATACAATATCACTACCAGCCTTCTCAATCCTTTTCAAATAATTGAAATATAAGGGGCCCCGATTTCACAACCAGTGTCAGTTTTACTATCTTTGCCGAACAACTTACATAAACTGAAAAAACAATGGATATAAAAAGGACTTTTGCATGTGCTGTTTTAGCCATGCCGTTACTGTTAGCATGTAACAATGATGATAAGATTGGCGATGATAATCAGCCGGCGGCTGCCATTACATTACAGGATTTGGCAGGAGACTGGAACATTACACTTGTCACCCCCTATGAAATAACTTCTGAAACATATTTTATAAACCCCGATGGTTCATACCAATACTCATACATTTATTCTCCTTATGAGAAAAAGGAAGATGAGTATAAGCCATTCTACGAGTACCGTGACGAGGGCAAATACGGTCCTTTTGTTATTGGCAATCTTATAGTAGAAGACATCACAATGGCCAGAGAACGTTATGCTTTAGTTGTTGATGATATTGAGCAGGCCAGATGGGATACCATACCTGAAAACATCTTTACAGATACCACACGTATAAGCCTTCCTTGCCAAGGGTCAGTATTGTGTTTTGAATACTTCTATGATACGCCAACGCCTACATCTCAGGATGTAGAGAGAGTGTATCTCTATTTTAAGAAAGGAGCCACCAATCTGCCGTCCGATAAGTCTTTACTCCAGGGTACATGGTACTCCAAGGATAAAGATGGCGTTATAACAATGGCTTTACGCTTTAGCGGCGACAACGTTGAAATTTATGACGGTGCTCTTGTAAGACTGCACAAAGGCGCATACACTTATAAAGACGGCATAGTATCTGTCGGCCAAAATGAAATGTTTGCGATCGATGGTGGAATAAATAACATTAATGCCGCAGATCCCTTTGACAGCCAGTGGCAGACTGCCCAATCTCTAAATGTTTATAACTATAAAGAGAAAGGAATATCATTCGCGTTCATAGCCAACGACAAGACTGCATACACCTTATTTTTTGATCAAGGTTACTTCTTTACCAAACAATGACGACTATATCCAGGGCATTTCTGCTTTTGTGATTCCGCCGAAATTCGCCAAGCCTGAGGCTTGACGCATCTCTGCCCCTGCGGGGAGCTAATTGCCACAAAACGAATACAGCCTGTCAGCTGACGCTGGCAGGCTGATTCATTTTGGCTCCCGCCGAGAAAGTGAGCTAGCTCCCTTCTCGGCGGGAGCACAAAATGAATTGGGATATCGTGACCGATATCCCAATTCGTTTTGTGATTCCGCCGAGATTCAAACTCGGAACCTTCTGATCCGTAGTCAGATGCTCTATTCAGTTAAGCTACGGAACCAACTTGATAGGGGTTATTCCCTTAAAGCGGTGCAAAGATACGTCTTATTTTTGGATATAGACTATGTTTAGGCCACTTTTTTCATGAAAAAAGCAAAAAAAATGGCAGCATTCACTAAAGACACATCAGACTGGCCAGAACTCAGGGATACCTTACAAACAGCCGGAATGTCCACTTACGTTTTTTCATATGTGAATCACTTCCCGGTCGTAAGGGCCGGAAATGCCTTACTTATACAAGAACCGCCTGATAGACATCTTAGGAGTCTTCTCAAAAGGAGCATCCTGCAGCTCCACCTTAGCCAGCTGACTGTATACAGGCAGCTGTCGGTTCGACGACAGACGGATATTCTCAGGAATAGCATCCTTTGCCTCATCATCAAGAAGAGACTTGGCAATAGCCTGCTCATCAAGATATACCAAAGCAACCAGCTTGCCGCCGCGATCCACGACAACGGATTCAACCACGTAATCCTGATTGTTGACAACAGCCTCTATCTCCTCAGGATAGATATTCTGTCCTGATGGGCCTAGAATCATGTTCTTGGAACGGCCGCGTATGAATATATTGCCGTCAGCATCCATTATACCCAGGTCACCGGTCTTAAGCCAGCCGTCTTCAGTGAATGCATTGGCCGTAGCCTCCGGATTATTGTAATAACCAATCGTGATGTTCTCACCGCGGGCCTGAATCTCACCGACAGTGTGCTGGGGGTCATCAGAATCAATACGGACCTGAGCCACATCCACAGGCTTGCCGCATGATCCGGGAACGTACTTGGTCCAGTGCTCATATGCAAGCAGAGGGCAAGCCTCCGTCATTCCGTAACCTACCAGGTAAGGGAACTTTATCTTCTTGAAAATGCGTTCAACCTCAGGGTTAAGGGCTGCACCACCCATGATAAACTCCTCACAGTTACCGCCGAAAGCTGCTATTAGTCCATCCTTTATCTTCTTGTAAATAATAGAGTTAAGTATAGGTACCTTAAGTGCTATCTTTATAGCCGGCTTGTCTATCATGGGCTTGATCTTGGACTTGTAGATCTTTTCCATTACCAGCGGCACGGTTATGAGCAGGTAGGGCTTGACATCGGCAAAGGCTTTCATAAGAGCTGCCGGAGTGGGGGCCTTACCCAGCCAGTAGATGGACGTACCGTTACAAAGCGGGTAGAGGAACTCTATGACAAGACCGTACATATGGGCCATAGGGAGCATGGATACCATCTTGTCACCTGCGGGAACGTTACGCTGACTGAAGTCTACGTTGGCGCTGAAATTGCGATATGTGAGCATAACACCCTTGGGATCACCGGTTGAGCCCGATGTATAGTTGATGGTGGAAAGGTCATCCCAGTTGTCTGTGGGATAGACGACATCATCAGGGCCGAATCCGTTGGGGTATTTCTTGTCAAAAAGCTCAATCAGATGGTCAAAGGCGTACTGTATCTTCTCATCATTGCAGTAAAGCAGTTCCAGAGTGTTTACATCAAACACTGCACGAACCTGAGGCATATTGGCTATGTCCATCTTGGACCATTTGTCAGTATCCGTAAACAGGGCAATGCTGCCTGAGTGGTTAACCAGTCCCACCACGCTATCGGGCTTGAAATCGGCCAGAATAGGCACTATAACGGCCTCATAGGTATTTACAGCCAGATAGGAGAATCCCCAGCGGGCTCCGTTCTGCGCACAAAGCGCAATGCGTTCTCCTTTCTTTATACCGGCATACTCAAAAACGATATGGAACCGTGCTATGGATTGTGCCATCTGGGCATAGGTAAATGACTCGCCACCTATATTGTTGAGCGCAGGCTTGTCCCAGAACTTGCGTGTTGCGTCCTGAAGCCTTTCAAGATAATGAGGATATTCTTTCATATATTAAACCAGGTTATAAATGCAAAAATATCATTTTAAGCCGATAACGCACCATTTAATGAGAGAAAATACCTACTTTCGTGACATGAGTGATATTCCTATACATCTGTTATATACGTTGCTGGGCGTTTTCTCATTCATCTGCGCCCTGGCGATAATACTGTTCAAGCAGGATAAGAACCGGAGCCATTGGTATCTGGCGGCCATACAGATAATATGGAGCCTTAGGATGCTCATTTACGCCCAGCTGTTCAATCCTGACAAGTGCCATATGATATGGACGTGGCCGGTCTACATAGTAGCCAGTCTGGGGTATGCGCCACTGTTTTACCTATTTACCATTGAACTGACCAACATCAAGGGTATCCAGCGTAAGGACTATATGGTTTTCATACCGATGGCAGCCATCACCACCATGTTTCTGATCATCTATCTGGGTGCCAGCCAAAGCACACTCCGCACCATTCATGAGAGCGTGATCCTGGATGACAGCCTTCAACTGAACAACAGCATGCTCAGCATAATGGGGTACCTGTGCTACCATATGGCCCGCACCGTAACGTTCTGGTTTGAGGCCGGTGTACTATTGTGGTGCTGCTGGTTCATGTACAAGTATGAGGATACCATAAATGACTATTTCTCATCCAATTACGGCAAATCAGTAAGCCAATCCAGAATCATGGCAACCCTTACTGCCATAGGCGTGCTTGTGGTGCTACTGCGTGAGGCGTCGCCCGATTACCAGCAAGAGATTTCCATGCAGAAAATAATTCTGATACTGATCACATTCTTCTTCCAGCTCTCCCTGACCATCGTTGCATTCGGCATAAACTATAGTGCCGATGACATTAGGCACATGCTTGAGAAAGAGGTTGCCAAGCAGGCCAGGATGGCATATAGCGAGAACCGTCAGGAACTGACCATTTCAAACTGCTGGAACAATCTGGAGCGCCTTATGAATGAGCAGAAGGTATTTCTGGAACCGGACCTGAACCTGATTGACCTGGCTCAGCGTCTGGGTACCAACCGTACATACCTTTCACTGGCCGTAAGACAGTTCAGCGGCAAGTCATTCTCTGACTACGTCAACTACGCACGCATTAAATATGCACAGGAACTGCTACTGAAGGGCGAGGCACTCAAGAACGTTGAGTACTCATGCGGATATATAAGCAGCTCAACGTTTTACCGTCAGTTCCAAAGGGTTGCAGGCTCATCACCAACTGTATGGTTGCGTAAAGAGAAAGAATCCCGATAATTACTCCAGGAACCACTCGTTAGGCATCAGGAATCCGAACGTGACACCAAACATGGACGGGTTGTAACTGGATGTGGAGAGATCCACGAAAGCGTTGAAGGATACACGCTGGTATTGTGCCACAAACGCAAGCTCACCCATCATCTGGAATCCTGTGACGGCATTACCGTATGCGGCTTTACCATCATCATTCCTTATAGGACGGGTAGGCTGGAATGCATATACCTCAGAACGGACATGGAATATGCTGTTTATTATCCAGATAGGCTTGATACCGAGAGCAAAATAAGCATTGGCGCAGAAATCCGGGTCAAACTGGAACTTACTGTTCACCGTAGGCTGGAAATGACCGGCCTGCATAACGGTTGCCATATAGTTCGTAGAGAAGTTTCTGGACGAGTAGAAGGCCTCCAGCATGGTTCCCAGGGTAAAGTGAGGCGACAAGTGCAGGTAGTGCTCAGAGTTGGCCATAATCTGCAGCCATGAACGGTCAACAGAATGATAATCTGTGGAATACTTATTCTGGGGACGGAACAGGTCATTCTCTGTACCTATAAAGGCACGTATGGTCTCGGAGCGTCCGCTGGTAGGGTACTGGAATGAGTTCAGCGTGTTGCCTGTAAAAGTTACGGAGGCACCCAGGATATTATGCCTGTTGCAGTCATAACGGAACGCACGCAGGTCTACGCTGCTGGATTGCGAGTAGTAGTCCTTGTGATGTGCCAGACCGAATGAGAACACAGCCTTGTAGTTGTTAAGGAACGGACGTGAAAGTTTGATCTTGCCAAAGAATTCTATGGACTTGTTCAGAGCCGGCATGTACTTATCGGACGAGAACTGAAATGAACTGTTGCGGAAATAGTTCATCTGGTTGAATGCCACCTGTACGGAGAGCGATACGGGTATATCCATAGGTACGTCTATACGCGTAAACAGCTGCGCGTTGTTGTATGACCTGCCAAGCTGTCCCTCAAGCAGATATGATTCCGATGCCTCACCTATATGGTTATAGGCTACAGATGCATACAGCTGGCTGGAAACTGATGTGGAGAGTCCACCGCCGATACTGAAAGTGGGGTAATTATCCAATGTTACCTTGAGGTCAAGACCAAAAGTGGAATCGGCCTCATTGAAAGTGGTACCGGGAATGATCTCAGTTATGGCATCATCACTGAGCAGTTTAAAATAACCGGTCTTGAAATCCTCATAGCCGAACGATCCGTCAGCGGCATGGAGCTCTTTCTGGATGTAACGTTTCTGGGCCTGGTTTACGCCTATCACATCAACATCCTTAAATATGAGGCCTGGAATGCGCTTCTTGAATGCGGCACGACGGTCCTGAACGACAAGAGTGTCACGTCTTACGGAGAGTCTGGATTTTATGGAATCCATAAGCACCATGGTTTTTTCATAACCAAGTGCCGATACCTCATCAATCTTATGGAAATCCAGCAATCCCACGCTGCGCAGGTCAAAATCAACCTTTACGCCCAGGTTGGGATCCAGGCTGTAGTCACTTTTCTGTACTATCATGCTGCGTACCTGACCCATAAGATCAAACTCATCGGGTATCTCTATCTCGGGTTCTCCGGGAGCAACGGCAACCACACTTCCTATTATGAAGTCAGGGTGAAAATCCTGGACCATCACGTCTACAGGGAAATTATCATAAATACCTCCGTCATAGGCAATTATAGAGTCAATCCTAATGGGACGGAACACGAACGGCAATGACATGGATGCACGCACGGCATCACCCAGATCGCCCTTGGACAGCACAATGGAGTTCTTGTTGAACACATCCGATGCAACCGCCCTGAACGGCACGAAAAGGTCATCAAAGTTCTTGTCACAAACGGCCGATGCACCTGCAAAGACATCCACAAAAGCCAGGTTCATCTGAAGCGGGTCAACCACACTGTTGATCATAGGACGAATCACGGTCATAGAATCCCTGATGGCTATTCGGGCCGAGATAAGGAATGGAGTGGGAGGGTTCTGCTTGAAGAAGAAGTCATAGTTCATATCCTTAGAACCCATGTACCAGTTCTTGAATTCATCGGAACGGATAAGATCCTCCATCTCGTTGGGAGAGTATCCCATGCAGTAGAGAGAGCCTATAACGGCACCCATGGAGGTACCGGCCACATAGTCAATGGGAATGCCGTTCTCCTCAAGGGCGCGTATTACACCGATATGGGCCATACCTTTGGCTCCGCCGCCGCTAAGCACCAGACCCACTTTCTGGGCACTTATCGGCTCGGAAAGCGATAATAGCATGACTATCAGTAAAATAAAAGCCCTTTTAATCATAAACAGGATGTGATTTTCACAAATATAAACAAAAAAAAGGCACTGATGTACTCTCAGTGCCCTTTTTAATATAAAATACTTACAATTAGATAAGGTCGACGCTGCGGCGTATGAATGCCGCAAGTGATTCACCCTTAAGCATACCGTTCTGCAGCAGAGCCAGGTCAATGAGTTCATGTACGATCTTGTTGCCGGCTGCATACTGGCTGTAGATGGAGTTGATGGCATCCTCAGTCTCCTTTATCTGACCATCAATCTTTGTCATCTCATCCTTGTCTGCCTGCGGAACATCCTCATCCTTCTTGCCCTCACGTGCCTTACGCAGTTCTGCCTGACGTTCCTTAAGTGAGTTGAGCTTGTCATCCTCAGGCTTGACCTTATCATCACAGGCGGATGCGGCTTCATCCATGACACGCTTGATGAGTTTATGGTCCTTGTTAAGTATTACGGTGTACATATCAGGCATGTCTCCATAGAAATTCATGCCGGGCTGGATGGCTGCCATATCCTTCATACGGCGCATATACTCGCTGCATGTTACCATTACGGGCAGTGAAGACTCTCCGAGGGACTGTGCGTCAATATGGAAATCAGCCTTCTCAAGTTTAGGCATCTGGCTGCTGAACACCTTGGTGATCATACGCAGCTGACCGGCGGGAAGATCTGTCTTTGCGGCATCCTCCTTGGCAATCAGGTTGTCCACGGAATCACTGTCAACCCTGCAGAAACGGCTTGAGTTGCCGAATTTCTGCTCCAGCATGCCGATTACAGGTATATCCAACTGGTTATCCATGAGCAGCACATTGTAACCCTTGTTCTTGGCGGCCTCAATGTAGCCGTACTGCTCCTCCTTGCTGGTAGCGTACAGATAGATGAGGTTCTTGTTCTTATCGGTCTGGCCGGCCTCGATGAGTTTCTTGTACTCCTCAAATGTAAAGTACTTGCCGTCAGTATCCTTAAAGAGGGCGACCTTCTCCATCTTGGAGTAGAAATCCTCCTCTGTAAGCATTCCGTAGTTGATAAAGAGCTTTACGTCATCCCATTTCTGCTCAAACTCCTTACGGTCATTCTTGAATATTGATGTAAGGCGGTCTGCCACCTTCTTGGTGATGTAGCCAGATATCTTCTTTACGTTGGAGTCACTCTGCAGGTATGAACGGGATACGTTAAGAGGTATATCCGGTGAATCTATAACACCGTGGAGCAGGGTGAGGAAGTCGGGAACGATTCCCTCTACGGAGTCTGTTACGAATACCTGATTGCAGTATAGCTGAATGCGATTCTTCTGCAGATCGAGGTTGGTTTTGATCTTGGGGAAATAGAGGATACCGGTAAGGTGGAAGGGGAAATCAACGTTAAGGTGTATCCAGAACATAGGCTCCTCCTGCATTGGGTAGAGCTCGCGGTAGAATGACTTGTAATCCTCATCCTTGAGTTCACTGGGGGTCTTGGTCCACAGAGGCTCCACATTATTCATTATGTTGTCCTGGTCAGTCTCAACCTCCTTGCCGTCTTTCCACTCTTTCTTCTTGCCGCAGGCTATCTGAACGGGCAGGAAACGGCAATATTTCTTGAGCAGGCCCTGGATGGCGGTCTCCTGCAGGTACTCCTTGCTGTCATCATCCAGGTAGAGGATGATATCGGTACCGCGGTCGGCCTTATCGGCATCAGTAAGCTCAAATTCGGGAGAACCGTCACAGCTCCACTTTACAGCCTGGGCACCCTCCTGATAGGACTTGGTAATGATCTCAACCTTCTTTGACACCATGAAGGCCGAGTAGAATCCCAGACCAAAGTGGCCAATGATGGCGTTTGCCTCATTCTTGTATTTCTCAAGGAAGTCATTGGCACCTGAGAAAGCTATCTGGTTGATATACTTGTCTATCTCGGCAGCAGTCATGCCTATACCGCGGTCGCTTACGGTAATGGTATCCTTACCGACGGTTACATGCACCGTGAGGTCACCCATCTCACCCTTGAACTCGCCCTTTGATGACAGGGTCTTGAGCTTCTGGGTTGCATCTACGGCATTTGACACTATCTCACGCAAGAATATCTCACGGTCGCTGTACAGGAACTGTTTGATGATCGGGAATATGTTCTCGGTCGTTACTCCAATCTTACCTTTCTGCATATCTATATGGTTTTATTATTGTCTTGCCATATAGGATACAACAAAAATGCCAGACGGGGGTGCGTCTGACATTTTGGCTGAACAGGAGTCTAAGACTGACTCTATGTCTAATTATAATGCGGCAGTCAGGTCCGTGCCGTCAGCATTCACATCTATGGTGAGCGCTGAACCTGCAGGGCAGTCTCCGTCAATCATTATCTCGGCCAGCTTATCCTCAACATAGGTCTGGATGGCACGCTTGAGCGGGCGGGCGCCGTACTCGCGGCTGTAACCCTTGTCCGCAAGGAATGATTTTGCCTTATCCGATACGGACAATGTGTAACCCATTCCCTCCATACGCTTTATGAGCGCAGACAGCTCCAACTCAACGATACGGCCTACAGCATCACGATCCAGCTGATTGAAGGTGATTATCTCATCTATTCGGTTGATGAATTCCGGAGCGAAAGACTTGTTGAGGGCCTTGCGTATTATATCCTGACGGGCGGTCTCGGTGCCGGCATCGGTAGTACCGAATCCTATTCCGTGACCGTACTCCTGAATCTGGCGTGAGCCTATGTTGGATGTCATTATTATAATGGTGTTACGGAAGTCCACAGTACGGCTCTCGCTGTCTGTCAGACGACCCTCATCCATTACCTGCAGCAGGATATTGAATACATCCTGATGAGCCTTCTCTATCTCATCCAGAAGTATGATGGAGTAGGGTTTGCGACGTACCTTCTCAGTGAGCTGGCCGCCCTCTTCATAACCTACGTATCCGGGAGGAGCTCCGACCAGTCGTGATACGGCGAATTTCTCCATGAACTCACTCATATCTACACGTATCAGGGCATCTGTAGTTCCGAACATCTGCTCGGCAAGTTCCTTTGCCAGAAGCGTCTTACCCACACCTGTAGGACCAAGGAACAGGAACGAGCCTATGGGCTTGTTGGGATTTTTCAATCCAACACGACTGCGGCGTATAGCTCTTGACAGCAGGTCGATGGCCGAATCCTGAGCTATAACCTTGGACTTGAGGGCAGGGGAGAGACCTTTAAGACGCTCACCCTCTTCACGAGCTATCTTCTGAACGGGAACGCCGCTCATCATGGATACCACAGTAGCTATATTCTCCTCATCCACAGTCTCGCGGTGGCTCTTAAGCGTCTGCTCCCAATCCTTGCGCATGCCGTCAAGTTCTGTCTCCAGTTCTTTCTCATGGTCACGGAAACGGGCGGCAAGCTCAAAATCCTGACGCGTTACAGCGTCATTCTTAGCCTCACGGGCCATATCCACCTCACGCTCCTTATCCTCAATCTCTTTAGGCACAGAGAGATTTGACAGATGGGTGCGTGAACCTGCCTCATCCATCACGTCTATAGCCTTGTCAGGGAACGCGCGGTCCGTTATGTAGCGTTGAGCCAATGTCACGCAGGCCTTGAGTGCCTCAGGAGTATATGTCACGCTGTGATGCTCCTCATAGCGGTCCTTGATATTCTCAAGTATCTGCAGGGTCTCATCGGCCGTAGTGGGCTCAACAAGAATCTTCTGGAAACGACGCTCCAATGCACCGTCTTTCTCTATTGATTTGCGATACTCATCCACGGTTGTGGCGCCGATGCATTGCACCTCACCGCGCGACAGAGCGGGTTTAAGCATGTTGGCAGCATCCATCGATCCCGGAGCAGAACCTGCGCCCACGATGGTGTGCACCTCATCAATAAAGAGTATGATGTCAGGATTTTTCTTGAGTTCCACAATTATGGAACGGATACGTTCCTCAAACTGTCCGCGGTATTTTGTACCTGCCACGACAGCCGCCATATCCAGGGCAAGCACACGTTTGCCAAACAGCATACGCGACACCTTGCGCTCCACGATACGCTGTGAGAGTCCCTCCACAATAGCCGATTTACCTACGCCGGGTTCACCTATCAGGATGGGATTGTTCTTCTTGCGGCGGGTAAGGATCTGGGCCAGACGCTCAATCTCCTTTTCACGGCCTACAACCGGATCCAGTTTGCCGTCATGGGCGGCCTGGGTCATATCGGTACTGAAGTTGTCAAGCACCGGGGTGTTACTGCCTGATTTAGCAGCGGTTACGGCTTTTCCGCCACGCAGTTTACCTGCATCGGACTGAGAGTTCCTGATATCGTCGTCATCGTCATCCTCGCTGTCAGTAAGTCCCATGCCGTCCTGAACCTCCTGGGCACCTCCCGTACCGTTTACCAGATTTATCAGTCCACGGTAATCAACTTCATATGTAGAGTAGAGCAAGTCTGCCACAGGACTGTTGCGGTCACGTGTGATGGCCAGCAGCAGATGCTCCGGTTCAACCTCTTTCTTTTTCTGCAGACGTGCCTCGAGCATGCTTATCTTGAGCAGCCTGGTGACTGCCATTGAGAGTGCTATCTGTTCTATCGGTTTCTTATCCTGGTCAGTGTAGTCAGGACCCATAGATCCCTCCAGAGTGCTTTTGAGCCTCTGCAAGTCTACACCCATACTCTTGAGCAACTCAACCGCACGGTTCTGACCGTCACGCATCATGCCCAGAAGCAGATGCTCCGTCAGCACCTCTGACTGATAGAGACGCTCCGCCTCCTCCTTGGCCAGAGACAGTATGGAATTGAGTTTATCTGATAATCTGTATTCCATCATATTAAATCATATTGGGCCTAAGGTCCGATACAATGCAAAGATAATCGGTTTTACGCCCGGTTAATACCTGTTTTTGCAATAAGATATCAACAAATCACATGCCATTCACCAAGTTATGCCATTTAGTCCGAATATGAGTACTAAAACTTATTAACACCTTATTAAAAATACGCGCGTAAAAGTTGCGCGAGAACTATTTTTGAAGTAATTTTGGGTGTTTTATGCCACCAGGCTGAACAACTATTGTAAAAGTCTTAAAATTCAAGGAAAATTGGAAAACCAGGACAGAATTATCAGGGTGAACATTGAGGAGGAGATGAAGTCCTCATACATTGACTATTCAATGTCAGTCATCGTAGCCAGAGCTCTCCCGGATGCCCGAGACGGACTCAAACCGGTGCACCGCCGCATACTGTACAGCATGATGCGTGACGGCAACACATCGGACAAGGGATACCGCAAATCGGCCCGTACGGTGGGTGATGTGTTAGGACACTTCCATCCGCACGGTGACTCATCAGTATACGGAGCTCTTGTACGTCTGGCTCAGGACTGGATCATGCGCTATCCGCTTGTTGACGGACAGGGAAACTTTGGTTCAATTGACGGTGACAGCCCCGCTGCCATGCGTTATACCGAGGTCCGTCTGCGCAAGATAGGCGAGGAGATGATGCAGGACATAGGCAAGAACACGGTTGACTTTGTTCCCAACTACGACAACAAGGAGGAGGAGCCTACGGTTCTTCCCGCAACTATACCTAATCTGCTGGTCAACGGTTCATCGGGTATTGCCGTAGGTATGGCCACCAACATGCCGCCTCACAATCTTACCGAGGTTCTGAACGGCTGCATGGCAATGGTTGACAACCCTGACATCACCGTTGATGAGCTTATGCAGTTCATCAAGGCTCCTGATTTCCCCACAGGTGCATATATCTATGGCATAAGCGGCGTACGTGAGGCCTATGAGACCGGACGCGGCCGTGTTATCATGCGTGCCAAGACCGAGATCGAGGCCGGCGAGCAGCATGACAAAATCATTGTCACCGAGATTCCTTACGGCGTAAACAAGGCAGAACTCATCAAGTTCATTGCAGAACTTGTTACAGATAAGAAGATTGAGGGTATCAGCAACGTCAATGACGAGTCTGACCGCGAGGGTATGCGTATTGTCATAGACGTAAAACGTGACGCAAATGCAGGCGTTGTACTGAACAAGCTGTTCAAGATGACCGCGCTGCAGACATCATTCGGCGTAAACAACATAGCCCTTGTAAAGGGACGTCCCAAATGCCTCAACCTGCGTGATATAATCAAGTGTTTCATAGATCACCGTCACGAGGTGGTTATACGCCGCACCAAGTTTGACCTGGAGGAGGCTAAGAAACGCGCCCATATACTGGAGGGCCTGATCATAGCATCAGACAACATTGATGAGGTAATACAGATCATCAAAGCCGCCAAGACACCTAACGACGCCATACAGAACCTCATGGACCGTTTCGGACTGGATGACATCCAGGCTAAGGCCATCGTCGACATGCGTCTGCGTCAGCTCACAGGACTGATGCAGGACCAGCTGCATGATGAGTACAATGAGGTTATGGCACGTATTGAGGAGTTGCAGAGCATCCTGGATGACCCTGAGAAGTGCAAGCAGGTTATCAAGGATGAGATGCAGGTTATCATTGACAAGTACGGTGACGAGCGAAAGACTGAGATAGTATACGCCAGCGAGGAGTTCAATCCTGAGGACTTCTATGCCGATGAGCCCATGATCATCACAATGTCACATCTGGGTTACATCAAGCGTACCGCCCTTACAGAGTACCGTCTGCAGGGCAGGGGTGGAGTAGGATCACGCGGATCAGACAAGCGTGACGAGGACTTCATAGAGCACATATTCACCGCAACCACACACAATTACATACTGTTCTTTACACAGAAGGGACGTTGCTACTGGCTTAAGGTTTACGATATACCTGAGGGCGGCAAGACATCAAAGGGCCGTGCCATCCAGAATATGCTCAACATTGAGCCTGGTGATGCCGTAAACGCTTACATAGCAATCAAGAACCTGGCCGATGCAGAGTTCACCTCAAACCACTATCTGGTATTCTGCACACAGAACGGTGTAATCAAGAAGACAATACTCCAGGATTACTCACGTCCGCGTCAGAACGGTATCAACGCCATCAACCTGAATGAGGGTGACAAGGTGATAAACGTTCTGCTTACAGACGGCAACAAGGAGATCATCATAGCTAACCGCAACGGTCGTGCAATCCGTTTCAATGAGAGTACGGTTCGCGGCATGGGTCGAGTATCGACCGGCGTTCGCGGCATGACTCTTGATGAGGACGGTGAGGATCAGGTAGTAGGCATGATAGCTGTCGACGAGCAGCCTGAGGAGACCATCATGGTTGTATCAGAGCAGGGCTACGGCAAGCGCTCCGAGATTGAGGATTACCGTAAGACCAACCGCGGCGGTAAGGGTGTCAAGACACTCAACATTACCGAGAAGACAGGAAAGCTGGTATCAATACAGGCAGTTACCGATGACAATGACCTGGTAATCATCAACAAGTCAGGTATCACGCTGCGTGTAAGCGTATCTGATTTCCGCGTCATGGGCCGTGCTACACAGGGCGTAAGGCTTATCAACCTGGAAAAACGCAATGACCAGATTGGTTCAATCTGCAAGGTTGACAGCGAGCCTGAGGTTCCGGAAACCGAGGGTGGGGAGCAGACAGCCCCTGAAACCCCTCAGGAAGCCCCTGTAACCGAGTAGTTTTAACTAGATAATTGAAATAATATATTAATAATGTAAAACCTATTAAACTTTATTCGAAATGAAGAAGCTAATGTTTGTTTTGATTGCCGCTCTCGGAATGTCATGCACATCATATGCGCAAATGACCGAGAAGGAGGTAAAGAAGGCTACCAAGGAGGCTCAGAAGCTTGTCAAGGATGCCAAAAATGAATTTGACCGTGACGATATTCCAAATAAGAGTCACGCCAAGCAACTCATTGACCAGGCCATGAAGAACCAGTACGTTAAGGATTGGGACCAGACTTGGTATGAGGCTGCCCGTATCTATAACTACTATTTCGATCAGGAGAACCTTAAGTCATATAACGGCCGTTATGATACCGTCGCTATGTACAAGTACCTGAATGACTGGTATGATTTTGCTCTCAAGGCAGACTCACTGCAGAAAATTCCCAACGAGAAGGGAAAGACTTCTGATGAGGCTCATACCAAGCTGGCTCCTGAGATTCACAGAAACCTGACCAACCTGATCTCCGGCGGTATCTTCTATTTCAACAGCAAATCAGACTTCAAGAAGGCTTATGAGCTGTTTGACAGATACTTCACAATGGCCGAGGGTGATTTCCTCAAGTCATATATGGAGCAGGATCAGAACTATCCCACATTCAAGTCTGTTTACGCTTACTACACCACAATGGCTGCTTACAACCTGGGCAACTGGGAGGGTACAATCAAGTACGCTCAGATTGCACAGGATGACGATGAGTACGGTGAGGCTGCCACAGAGTATCTGTGCGACGCTTACGGCAACATGGGTGATACCGTTAAATGGATTGAGTCACTTAAGGCCGGTCTGATGAAGTATCCCACAGAGAACTACTTCTATACCAAGCTTTTAAGCTACTATGACCAGAAGAACGATATGGCAGCTCTTGAGAACTTCACCAAGGAGATGATTGAGCTGGATCCCGAGAAGGCTTACAACTACTTTGTTCTTGGTCTGATCGCACAGCAGAACAAGGAGTATGACAAGGCTATCGAGCAGTATGAGATTGCCATCCAGAAGGATGAGAATCTGTCAGACGCTTACAACAACCTGTCTCTTTCAATCATGCTCCAGGCTACTGACTACGTTGACTCAAAGGCAAACGTTGACTACCGTTCAGCAGAGTTCAAGAGAGTTATGGCTCAGGAGAAGGAGTACTACAAGAAAGCTCTTCCGTACGCTCTTAAGCTTAAGGAGCTGGAGCCCTCAAATATCAGCAAGTGGGGTCTGCTTCTGCAGCAGATTTACTACAAGCTCAATATGGATAAGGAGCTCAAGGAGATTGACAAACTGCTGGGTCAGTAATTTTCTTTGATAAAAAGCAATATAATAGGGGGCTGTCTGGGTTTCCGGGCAGCTCTTATTATTTGGTTGGATTTTTGCTATTTAACATAATAGTTATTATGCGAATTTCGTGGCGTCTTCCAGGCCGGGAAAACAATAAGACGTCCTTTGGGGACGTCTTATTGTTTGCTTGCTGGAAACCTCAGCGTTATTTCTTACTTTCTGCTATGATTTCTAAAGCGCGATCAAGAACTGTTGTGTCGTCCAGAACTACAACTCCTCCGTCTGGTCCGGGTTCTTTATGGAAACCTACTGATGAACCTTGCTTGTAATCCGTGCCGCCAAAGAAGTTGCGTACTGTCTCAACGTCAAGATTCAGCTCATCGGCGATTCTGTGAATACTGCCCTCAGGAAGTTGCGCCTTGATCTGGCGAAGCTCGTTAAATGTGATTAATCTGGTCATAAGCATTAAAAATTAGGATAATTATCAAATCTGTTAGTAAATAAGTTATTCTCGTCAATTATTAATCTCAATCAAATATAGAAGCATGCGCCTAACATTATTACACAATATGTACCGAACAACACGCTCATAAACGTAAGAACGTCACTGTACATGAATCCGGACCGTGTATACAGCAGACTGGATTCATGAGTATTACGCATCTTGTCCCTACGTGTTATCATACTGTATATCCAGTATATAATACTGCCTACAAGCACTCCGGCAACTGCACCGGCCAGTATGTCACCGACAAAATGCACGCCCAGATATGTCCTTATAACAGAATTCAGTATAGCCCATATAATTACTGCCAGACTGAACCATTTATCCTTTACAAGCAGCATGAACAGCGTTGCCACACCGAATGAATTGGCCGCATGGCTGCTGATAAAGCCGTAAAGTCCTCCACGATAACCACTTACGGTATCCACCATATTTAATATATAGGGATCATGTGTAGGTCTGAGCCTGTGAAAAAGCGGTTTGAATACCGATGATGACAACTGGTCACTGATAAGAATAGTGACAGCAATCAAAACCAGTACCAGGAATAATCTGCGGGGATTTACATTCTTGAGAATGAGCAGAATAGCTACAAGAGCAAGAGGAATCCATACTATGACTGAAGTATATATATTGGCCACACCGTCCCAGAAAACGGATCCGCTGCCATTAATTGACAGCGTGGCCAATCTGTCTGTCTCTATGAGACCCTGTGCTTCAATCATTCATATTATCTTTTAGATGATTTCCATTACACTTACCGGTATCCAACCTGTATTTCCGTCCTCAAGTCTTATCTCCACCCACTCTTTCATTGAGGAGTCAAGTATCTTAACCTTGCGTCCCTCATGAATGATGAACAAGTCTGTACCGGCACTGGTGGGAGTACTCTTGACCGTAACGCTGGGTGACATTATGATTGCCGTGTCACGGTTGCGGATATTTCCCATCTGTGTAGTAGCGAAGATAAAAGATAAAATAGACAAAAGCAAGAAAATTGTGCTAAAAGAAAAAGATATTTTTCTGATTCCGGTTTTCTTTGAAAAGAGGAACACTCCCACCAGAATCATAGTCAATGCAAACAGTATCACTGTCAATACCGCCCAACCGTTTACATCGAGCAGCGACAGGAGTTTCCTGAACCACACCACTATGAACAGCTCATTTACGGCATTCACCTTGTCAACTGTCTTGGTACGTGCAAGTTCCAGATTAAAACGGATATCAGGATCTGACGGGTCAATCAGGTATGCACGCTCATAATTGAGTATGGCACGTGCCACCTCGTCACGCTTGAGCCAGCAATTGCCCAGATTCATATATAAGGTGGCATTTGAGCCCTGGTTCTCAATTATCCATTCATACATACTTATTGCGGTGATATAATCACCTTGTATATATGCACTGTCAGCCTGTACAAGTGTGGGAACCGCACCGGCTTTTGTGGAATCGGCCACCAGACTCATCATTCCGTCATTTTCCTGTGCCATAACCGGCACCGCAATCAGTATCAATAAAAGAGCTAATATCTTTTTCATAAATTCTCACTTTTCAATTTACTTAATTGAGTTCTCAATCTGTCCGATAACAGCAACAGCTTGATCATACAGGCGGTCCATCTTGCCGCTGTCGTCACCAGGAGCATATCGGGCGAACTCACAGTCATCAAGCAGTCCTATCACTTGATTTACAGCCTCATCCGGCACCTTACGGTCACGCAGAGACTCTCCTATCCTATCCTTTGACAACTCTGCCGTGGGAATGGAGAGTTTATCACCCATATAACCGGATAGGGCACGCATCATCTCATCATAGAATTCGTTCTTACGGTTCTCTTTCATGAGCTTGCGGGCAACCTTGAGCCGGCGGGTAGCCACCGAGTTTGCCTTTCCTGCACGTACCTTGGCGGTATTGGCACTGTCTGCGATACGTTTGCGTGATACGGCTATCAGGACAAGCAGTATCAGCAGCGGAGCTGCCAGGCAGATATAGAACTGCAGGGAACCATAGAATCCTCCCTTACCGGATTTGAGGGTTGCAGGTGTCGAGTGGAAACGGACATCCTGACCTACATACTTGAGATCCTCCTTGTTCACGTATGCTACAGAGGTCTGGCTATCACTTCCCCCCTGCCCTTTGGCTACGTTCAGAGTATATTCATCGGTCCTGGTGGTCTTGTATGTACCGCTCTTGGGATCAAAATACTGGAACTCCATTGACGGAATGGTGTACTGACCCGCATGACGCGGTATGATAAGATATTCATACACCTTGTTTCCGGTCTGACGGCCACCCTTGATGGTGTATTTGTTCTCTACCTTGGGGTCATAGACATCAAAATCCTGCGGGAACTTGAGTTCTGGTGTCTTAATGAGCTTGAGGTTTCCGGTACCGGAGAGTATGACACGTACCGTTACGGCATCATTGGCAGTCACATCGGTGCTGCTTATGGTTGAACTGAGAGAGAATTCACCTACTCCACCGTAATATGCGCTAGTCTTGCCCTGCGGCAGGGCTTTAACGTTGATCTTTATGGGACGTGTAGTCAGATTCTTCTTCACCTCGGTATAACGGCCGGCATTGAAGAAGAAATCAAACATATCGGTGCTCTCAATGGGCTGTGAGACAACGCTTTCAAATGTAGTTGCAGGTATCTCCAACTCGCCCGAATGCTGCGGGAACAGTACATACTGTTTCCAAACCATGGTACGGTAGTTGCGGCCGTTGTAATGCTCCAGCTGGAACTCTTTCTGCTGAGGCAACTCAACCTCCTGAACGTGGAAGTTCTTGAGGTCAGGCATACTGTTGCCCAGGCTGGTCAGATTTACGGACGGCAGTACGTATATCTTGAATGTGAGCAGCAGAGCCTCCTGCTCATAGACGTTAGTCTTATCCACAGTAGCCAGCATAAAGAGCTCATCGGCGGCAATACCTGTACTGCTACCCGATGACTGGGTCTGCCCCTGTGAACCGCCTTGACTGCGGCTGTTCTGTGTCTGTGAGCCCTTATCGGCAGGCAGAACCTTTATGGAGAGTTTGTTTGAGGTCACCTGCTTGCCGTTTGCCTTGATGGTAGCACCGTCCAACTGAACGTCGCCCTCCTCTGTTGCAACGACCGTGAAGGTGTAGGTAATGGTAGTGCTGCTTGACACCTGACCGTTAACTATTGTCGTGCTGGATGATGTAGATGTGGCGGGGCCGGTTATGACATCGATGCTCTTCATGTCCGGAGCCCTGAACTCCTTGGCATCACGGGTGTTGACTTTATAGGTAATTCTGAACCTTTCACCTATTGCAACGGCCTGGGGAGCCTGCGCTGTAAACGACACCTCCTGTGCATAGGCCACTACGGTCAGAATTAACAGCGCGACCGTAAGCAACGCTCTTTTTATCATATCTGATTTATTCATGATTACCAATCTTTTTCTAACGGTTTCTTGGGCTGGACTTTCATCAGTTGTTCCTGAACCCTCTCCTGCACATCTTTTTCATCCTGCATGGCAGCTTCAAGTATCTGCTCGGCATTCTCCTGGGACATATCCTGCTGCTGTTCCTGCTGCTGTTGCTGTTCCTGTTGCTGCTGTTGCTGATCCTGCTGTTGTTCCTGCTGCTGATCCTGTTGCTGTTCCTGCTGCTGTTCCTGCTGTTGCTGCTGCTGTTGTTGCTGCTGATCAAGCATACGTTGTGCCAGTATCAGGTTATAACGGGTCTCATCATCCTGAGGATTGTTACGCAGAGCCTCCTTGTAAGCCTCCACAGCCTTGTCAAAACGCTCTGACATATGGTATACCACACCGGTGTTATGATAGGTCCTGGCCAGCTCATTCCTGCACTTGGCCAGTTCCTTGGGACTGGATTCGGGATTATCCATAAGTTCTTTCTTACGGGCCTCCAGGGCATTGGCGGTCTTGCGGTACTGTTCTACGGCCTCATTGGGTTTCTGTTGAGCGGTATATGCATTGCCCAGATTATAGTAACCTTCATAGAGTTCAGGATTGACATCCACCGCCTTGAGATAATTCTCCTCGGCCTTGATGAACAGACTGTCCTCAAACAAACGGTTGCCCTTACGTACGAACGAACGGTCTGAACGCTGAGCGTAGGCCCCTTCGGCAGACACAATCATAAGACATATCAACAATATCCTTTTCATTTCTCTTTCTCCTGATCGGTTTTGAACAGACTGAAATTGCGGAGCCTGGGATTGCGGCTCTCACAGATGAATATCTCAATGAGCAGGATGATGAGTATCATCCATGCTATTATCTGAAACTGTTCATCATATTCAGTATATATGGTGGTCTCGACATCGGCTTTGGCCAGTTTGTCTATCTCTTTCTGCAGAGCCTTCTCTGCGGCATTTGAGTTGTCCACATAGAAATAGGCTCCGTTACCGGCAGCAGCTATCTTACGGCACATCTCCTCATCCAGACGGGTTATGACCACATTTCCTTCACGGTCCTTACGGTACTCGCCGTTACGGTCTCCCGGGATTGGAGAACCGGACGGAAGACCAACTCCCATCACATATACCATATAGCCCTTCTCGGCAGCGGCGCGTGCAGCCTCCTCGGCCCCACCCTCATGGTTCTCACCGTCAGTTATGACAATAATGGCCTTACCTACTCCGTCATTCGGTGTAAAACTGCGGGTGGCCAGTTCAATGGCTGTCTTGATATCGGTTCCCTGACGGGTTATGAGTGCAGGGCTGATGGTATTCAGGAATACCTTGGCCGATATGAAATCACTGGTTATGGGCAACTGAACGAATGCGTCACCGGCAAATACGATAAGTCCTATCTTGTCATCCTGGAACTGGTCAACCAAATTGGATATGATACGCTTGGATTTCTCCAGACGACTTGGAGTGACATCGTCGGCAAGCATTGAGTTGGATATATCGAGCGCTATGACCGTCTCTATTCCACGTCGTGTCACGGTCTCCTGCTTGGATCCGAACTGCGGACGAGCCAGCAGGAAACAGCCTAACGTATAGGCGGCAAACAGAAGCCAGAACTTGATATTGGGACGGGTTACCGATACATCGGGCATAAGTCTTGACAGCAGTTCCACATCACCATACTCGGTAAGTTTTCTGCGCCGACGTATTCCTGTAACCACATGAATCACTACCAGCACCGGTACCAGTGCCAGCAGATACAGATATTCAGGATTTGCGAATTTGAACATAGTTTTAAGACTTTAGCCTTATGGTATGGTTCTGAGAACGGTCTGCTTGAGCAGGATGGACAGCAGCAGGCTCAGAATGAGAGCCAGCGCAAGCGGCTGATACTCCTCCTGGTTCTTGCTGAACTCCTTGACCTGAAGCTTGGTTCTCTCCAGTTTATCAATCTCCTCATATACCTCCTTCAGTTTGCTGTTGCTGGTGGCACGGTAATACTGGCCGTTGGCAGTCCCGGCAATCTGACGGAGTACATCCTCATCAATCTCAACAGCTACGTTGATGTACTGCTTACCATATGCTCCCTGCACCGGATAAGGCGCAGTTCCGTTGGTTCCTACACCTATTGTATAAACCCTGATGCCAAAACTCTTGGCCATCTCGGCGGCTGTCATGGGTGAAATCTCACCACGGTTGTTTGAACCGTCGGTAAGAAGGATTATGACCTTTGACTTGGCCTGACTGTCCTTAAGACGGCTTATGGCGTTGGCAAGTCCCATACCTATTGCGGTTCCGTCCTCAATTATTCCGCGGGCGGCTATGTCACTGCTTACGTTCTGGAACATATTGAGAAGGACTGCATGATCAACGGTCATGGGACACTGTGTGAATGCCTCACCGGCAAAAATGGTAAGACCGATGTTGTCATTGGGACGTCCGTTTATGAATTCCGATGCCACCTGCTTGGCAGCTTCGATTCGGTTAGGCTTAAGGTCCTCGGCCAGCATACTGGTGGAAACGTCCATGCAGAGCATTATGTCTATACCCTCAATCTCCGTATCCTGCCAACGGTCAGTAGACTGCGGGCGTGCCAGGATAAGGGACAGCAGCACAAGTGCCGCCATATCCAGGATGAACGGGACGTGTATGAGGTAGTATTTCCAGCTCTTTCCCATACCGGCATACATGGACGTGGTGGGAACAGAGAGTGAAGCACGTCTCTTACGGCCTCTGAGCACATACCAGACGACACACGGTATGACCAGAAGGATCAACAGAAGATATGCACTGTTTGCAAATGTCATGGCTCAGTCATTTAAAAGAACAGATAATACAACTCTCTCACGACAAGGAACAGACAGAACAATCCGATGGCTGCCAGGAACGCCCCGCATGCAAGCAGGACTGCACGTGAGCTCTTGCTGCGTTTCATCTCCACGATGGTCTCCTCCTCCTTGGGCTGAAGCTCAGTTTCAGGCACATCCACCTTGGTACCGTTCACGAATTCCAACGCACTCACCAGATTACGGTCATTCTCATTGAGCATTGGCTTGAACTTGGCGAACTTTACCATATCAGATGTAGACAACAGGTCACGGAGTTCGCTCAGGGACTCTTTGTCCTGACTCTCCTCAAGACGTTCCATTATCTCATATGATGTCATCTCAGTGGCATTGAACCCGAACCTGTCATTTATATACTCACGCAGAATATCGGTAAGCTGGGTGTAATAGGCCTTGGAGTCCTCACTGTGAGGGCCTCCTGCCTTACGCAGGTCTTCAATCTCCGATATTGCCTTGACGTGTGCCGGAACCTTTGGCTCAATCTTTATCTTGCGGATAATGGGCTTATCGTCACGATAACGTATGAGCAGATAAACAGCAAGCGCAAATGTCAGTATCATTGCGATAAATGACAATATCATACCATTTGCCTCACTGAAACGAATGGGAGTCCTCATATTCTCCTTAGGACCGAATATCTGAGTCTCCTGCCCTTCAGGGATATCATATGTCATGAATGCAAGTGCCAGACGGTTGGATTCATACTCAGCGCCGTCAACCGTTACGGGTATGGGTGCTATGTAAATGAGTGCCGAATCAAAACAGGTCACCGTATAGCTACGCGTTACGGTCATACGCTGGCCGTTGTTCACATACTGAGTATCGGTAAGTACGGGCGGTATGATCTCCAACCCTTCAACTATGGTGTCACGGTAGGCAGGGAACACAATATCCTGTCCTGCATCACAGGTAACCTCAATATGAAGTCCGGTCTGCTGCCCTATCCACATCATCATAGAGTCCACCCGGGCGCTTACGATAACGCTCTGGGCCGATGCCAAACCCATAGGCATCAAGCACAACACTATATAAACAAGAAATCTTCTCATCATTAGTTGCGTTTAGCAAATAGTCCCATTAGGGCCTTGACATAATCCTGATCGGTCCTGACGGAGACTGAATCCACGCGGCTGCGTGTAAAGTAGTCCTTGACGCGCTCCGTATTGTCTGTAAACCACTTGTTGTGAGCGGCACGCACACGGGCTGATGAAGTATCAATGTACATCTCCTGTCCGGTCTCTGAATCCAGCAGTTTCATGAGGCCTACATCGGGCAACTCCTCCATACGGCGGTCATATACGCGTATGGCAACTATGTCATGCTTACGGTTTGCTATGCTCAGGGCATTGCGGTAATCATGTGAGTCTATGAAGTCACTCAACAGGAATGCGGTACAACGCTTCTTTACGGCACCGGTAAGGAACTCCAACGGTACGGTTATATCGGTAGAGTTGCTTTGGGGCTGGAAATCAAGCAGTTCACGTATAAGATACAGGATATGACGGCGGCCTTTCTGGGGCGGAATGAACTTCTCTATACGGTCGCTGAAAAAGAGCAGCCCCACCTTATCATTATTCTCTATGGCTGCAAATGCCAGAGTAGCGGCAATCTCGGTGACCATCTCACGTTTCATCATGACGCTGGTACCGAAATTAAGGCTGTCCGACACATCGACCATAAGCATTACGGTGAGTTCACGCTCCTCTTCAAACACCTTTGAATAGGGTTTGTTCATACGTGCCGTAACATTCCAGTCAATATCACGGGGCTCGTCACCATACTGGTACTCACGCACCTCGCTGAATGCCATACCGCGTCCCTTGAACGCAGTATGGTACTGACCGGCAAAAATGTTACTGGACAGACCGCGGGTCTTGATCTCAATTTTCCGGACCTTCTTTATCAGTTCACTTGTCTCCATATTAAACTGATTATAAGAAGTTTAAATCAAGGCACTTCAACCTTGTTCAATATACGGCTTACAAGCTCATCCTGGGTCACGTTGGTTGCCTCGGCCTCATATGAGAGTCCTATGCGGTGACGCAGTACATCATGTGCGATGGCACGTACATCCTCAGGCACTACATAACCTCTACGCTTGATGAATGCGTATGAGCGGGCTGCCAGAGCCAGATTTATTGATGCACGGGGTGAACCGCCGAATGAAATGAGTTCCTTGATATCCTTGAGTCCGTATTTTTCAGGATAACGTGTTGCAAATACTATATCAGCTATGTACTGCTCAATCTTCTCATCCAGATATACCATATCAACCACCTTACGTGCCTCAATGATGTCATCGGTGCTCATAACGGGCTTTACTGTACCTATCTCGTGGTGTATCTGCTGATGTATGATCTTCTTCTCCTCCTCAATCTTGGGATAGTCAATCACAGCCTTGAGCATGAAACGGTCAACCTGGGCCTCGGGCAGCGGATAGGTTCCCTCCTGCTCTATCGGGTTCTGGGTTGCCATTACCAGGAACGGTTTGGGCAGTTTGAAAGTCTCACCACCCAGAGTTACCTGACGCTCCTGCATGGCCTCAAGCAATGCGCTCTGAACCTTGGCGGGAGCACGGTTTATCTCATCGGCCAGGATGAAGTTGGCAAAAACCGGTCCCTTCTTGGGAAGGAATGACTCATCTTTCTGGCTGTATATCATGGTACCTACCACATCGGCAGGCAACAGGTCAGGGGTAAACTGTATACGGTTGAAACTTGCATCGATCAGAGATGCCAGGGTCTTGATGGCAAGTGTCTTGGCCAAGCCGGGGACACCCTCCAGGAGGATATGGCCATCAGAGAGAAGACCTATCAGCAAAGATTCTACAAGATGTTTCTGCCCTACAATAACCTGATCCATTCCGGCCATCAGGTTAGTTACGAACGCACTCTGTTTTTCTATACGTTCGTTCAACTCCTTAATGTCAACGTTTTCACTCATAAGATCTATAATTATCAGTTAGTTCTGTACATACCCTATAGTCCTGTGCTTTACGGCACAGGCCAAATATAGGGCATTATGTACAGCACTTTGAACTAAATTAGTTTAAATAGTATTTGTTTTTTAATGTTTTTACACTTTTTATCCACCATCATCATTTTGCCCTGAGCACAGGCACCCTAAGGACTATACCGGGCTGAAGTTTCTCAGGATCACTGATATTATTGTACTTGGCTATGTACGGCCACAGTTTCTTGCTTCCGTAATACTTGAGAGCCACAACGGTCAGGGTCTCACCCTTCTGGAGAGTATGGGTGGTCAGCAGGCCCTCAATGCTGAAGTTTACAACATCAGCTGACGTGAACTCTGACAGATCCTTGGCCTCATCCTGGCTGTTGAGTTTGACGGCAGGATACTTGACCGAAGCCTGAGGCTGTGTCTGTTTTGTCTTGGCTGCGGGTTGAGCGGCAGGCTGCTGTGAAGGCTGAGCAGGCTTTACTGCCGGACTCTCTGCAGGTTTGGCAGACTGAGTCTCAGCCGGAGTCTCCGCAGGTTTCGCTACAGGTGCCTCAACTGGAGTCTCAGCAGGCTTCTCAGGAAGAATAACCTCTGCAGGAGCTGCATTCTGCAGGCTGTCGGTTACCATCTCCGTCTTGGCCTTATTCAGATTCTTCTCAACGATATCAAGGACGCTGTTGCCTATTACAGGCCACATCACGAACAGGATAAGACCGATAACAAGAACCGTAGACAGCAATCCTATCAGGAACTTGAGCAGGAAACGGGTTCCCTTCTTCTGGGTGATTTCCTTAACGGTGGGAGTGTCAACCACCTTCTCGGAGTCTTTCTCCTGCTGCTTCTGAGCCCTCTTTCTGGCCTCCTCAGCCTTTTTGGCCTGTTTCTGGGCGAGTCTCTTCTCCTTGGCGGATTTCTTGGGCTCCTCAACAGGTTTCTTATCCTCAGGAGCTGAATCTGCCTGTTCTGTCTCTGCATCCATCTTGGCCAGTTCTTTGGCCTGATCCTCACTGATCTGGACCGTATCAAATGCAGCGAATGGCTTGTTGATACGCTCCTTTAGGTCTGCATCGGGAACGAATGATATTTTCTGATGACCGTCTATGGTGAATCTTTCACCTGTGTTGACGTTCACACTCTCACGGTCTTCCATCTGGATGAGCTTGAATGTACCGAGTCCTTTTACCTTTACCAGACCCTCCTCGAGTACACGCTGTGATATTATATCAAAGAAATTCTTGACAAACTGTTCTGCAGCAGCCTTGGACATGCCGCCCTCCTGAGCCAGTCGCTCAGCAAGTTGTGAAAGATTGATCTTGTTATCCATAATGCCGCTTATTTAAGTTTTTCCTTGAGTAATGAACTGGGCTTATAGGTAAGCACGAGTTTGGGCGGAACAAGCATGCGTACGCCTGTAGTTGGATTTACCGATACACGCTCGTTCTTTTTCTTCACTTCTAGAACACCGAACCCTGAAAGACTTACAGAGTCCCCATCCTGCCAAATTTTCTCCATGACTCCGAGCAGATTCTCCACCTGAACGGCTGCCTGGTCGGCACCGATCTGGCATTTGTCGGATAATTCATTCAAAAACTGTTTGTTGTTCATATCAGTATAGGTTAGTTGATTATTCCACTTCTGCATAAAGGTCAAAGGCGTCAGCCTCCGTGACATGTGCGTTCACGAACTGTCCGATTGGCAACTCGCGGTCCGCCTTGATAAGGACCTCGGGGTCAACCTCGGGTGAATCAAACTCCGTACGGCCTACGTAATAGTCACCTTCAAGACGGTCAATCATGGTCTTGAAGGTCTTACCCACCTTCTCATCGCTTATTACGGCCGATATATCCTGCTGCACACGCATAAGACGTGACAGACGGGCCTGCTTTATATCATCCGATATATCATCCTTGTAGTGGAGTGCCGAGTATGTGCCGTCCACCTCACAATAGGCAAAAGCACCCATACGCTCAAAACGCTGTTCCTTTACGAACTCCACAAGCTGGTTGTAGTCATCATCGGTTTCACCGGGGAATCCCACCATGAGTGTGGTGCGCAGATGTATGCCCGGAACCTCCTCACGTATGCGTGCAAGCAGCTCACGAGTCTCCTGACCGGTAATGTTGCGGTGCATGCGCTTGAGTACAGGATCACTTATATGCTGCAGGGCTATATCCATGTACTTGCATACGTTGTCACGCTCACGCATCACGGGCAGCAGATCCATGGGGAAGTTGTTGGGATAGCCGTAGTGCAGACGCAGCCACTCAACGCCGGGAATGTCTGACAGACGCTGTACAAGCTCCGCGATAGTAGGCTTGTGAGCTACATCAGTACCGTAATATGTAAGATCCTGTGCAATCAGCTGAATCTCCTTTACACCGCCGGCAACAAGCTTGCGGGCCTCATCCAGGATATCCTCCTGACTGCGTGACTGGTATTTTCCGGTCATAAGGGGGATGGCGCAGTAGGCACAGCCACGGTTGCAGCCCTCGGCAATCTTAAGATATGCGTAATGTGACGGTGTGGTTAACGTACGGCTGTTTTCAAGCTCCTGATGCCATCGGTGGCCGGTTACCTTAACCAGCTCATTCCAGTCAAACTTGCCGTACCAGCCGTCCACCTCAGGTATCTCTGTCATAAGCTCCTTATGGAACTTCTGTGACAGACATCCCATCACGTATACACGGCCCACCTTACCTGCTTTCTTAAGCTCACAGCACTCCAGGATCATGTTTATTGACTCCTCCTGTGCGTCACCTATAAAGCCGCATGTGTTTATGATTACGGTCTCGGCACTGACCTTGTCGGGATCATGTCTCACTCTCAGGCCATTAGCCTTAAACTGACTCATAAGTTTCTCAGAATCAACAAGATTCTTAGAGCAGCCTAAAGTGATTATATCCACACTGCTGTGCCTCATTCCTTATCCTGTTTAAAGAGTGAATCCACAAACTCGGTCTTGTTGAATACCTGCAGATTGTCTATGGCCTCACCCAGGCCGACATACTTTACAGGTACCTTGAACTGGTCTGAAATACCAATCACAACGCCTCCCTTGGCTGTTCCGTCAAGTTTGGTAATGGCCAGCTGGGTAACCTTTGTGGCCAGCGTGAACTGCTTGGCCTGTTCAAAGGCGTTCTGGCCTGTGGAGCCGTCAAGAACCAGCAGGACATCATCAGGGGCACCCTCAACGACCTTGTTCATCACGTTGCGTATCTTGGTGAGCTCATTCATAAGACCCACCTTGTTGTGCAGACGGCCTGCAGTATCTATAAGCACCACATCGGCTCCGTCAGCGACAGCATGGCTGAGCGTATCATATGCCACCGATGCCGGATCAGAACCCATTTCCTGCCTTATCACCGGCACATCCACCCTACGGCCCCACTCCTGCAGCTGCTCTATGGCGGCGGCACGGAATGTATCGGCAGCACCAAGCACTACCTTGAGACCGCGTTTCTTGAACTGATAGGCAAGCTTGCCTATTGTGGTGGTCTTGCCTACGCCGTTCACGCCAACCACAAGCACCACATACGGCTTGCGGGCAGACGGAACGCTGAAAGGCTCAGCATCGTCATCGGGATTATTCTCTACCAGAAGTGCCGATATCTCATCACGGAGTATGTCGTTAAGCTCCGATGTGCCCATGTATTTGTCACGGGCTACACGCTCCTGAATGCGCTTTACTATCTTGAGGGTGGTCTCCACGCCGACATCGGATGTTATCAGAACCTCCTCCAGGTTATCCAGAACCTCATCATCAACGGTGGATTTGCCGGCAACGGCACGTGCTATCTTGGAGAATACGCTGGACTTGGTCTTTTCCAGTCCTTTATCCAGTACCTCCTTCTTATCTTTTGTGAAAAATGAAAACAAGCCCATATATCATTCGGTGAATACGGCAAAAAGTGTCGTACTCAGAATGCAAATTTATATAAATATGGTGATAAATGCAAATAATAAGAGCGGCCCAAAATGGGTCGCTCTTACATATTTTGTGTCAAGTTTATCTTACTTGATAGCGTCCTTAAGCTGCTCGTCGCTGACGATCTGCTCTGTGAACATATAAGCACCGGTCTTGGGTGACTTTACCATCTTAATGACCTTGGCCATTGAGACCTTACCCTGACGCAGGGTAGCAACTACTTTCTTTGCCATGGTTTAAAATGTATTACTTGATCTCACGATGGATTGTCATCCTCTTGAGAATGGGGTTATACTTCTTAAGTTCCAGTCTCTCAGGAGTGTTCTTCCTGTTCTTGGTGGTAATGTAACGGGAAGTGCCCGGCATACCGCTGTCTTTGTGCTCAGTGCATTCCAGGATAACCTGAACCCTGTTGCCTTTTACTTTCTTTGCCATAGTAGTATGAACTCCTTTCTGTTATTACGCAATGATTCTGATGTCTTTCCAATCGCAATAACCGTTAGCGACTGCCTCCTTGAGGGCGGCATCAAGACCTTTCTTGTTAATGATTCTCAGGCCGGCAGCACTGAGTTTGAGGCTGATCCAGCAATTCTCCTCTACATAGAAGAACTTCTTAGTGAACAGGTTAACATCAAATGTTCTCTTGGTTCTACGCTTTGAGTGAGAAACATTGTTGCCAACCATTGCCTTCTTTCCGGTGATCTGACAAATTCTTGACATATCTATCTGTTTTTATTCGTTTTTTGCAGTGTTCTCAAAACAGGGTGCAAATTTAGGGGATTTATTTCATTCTTCCAAACAAAACCACCTTTTTTTGTGTTAAAGGCGAGTATTGGAATATATTGGCACGTCTATGGAACAGAAGTCGTTGTCCAGGTATTTGAAGTAGCCGGTGCAGGCTATCATTGCGGCGTTATCGGTGGTGTATGAGAAACGCGGGATGAATACCTTCCAACGGTAGCGGCGGGCGTGGTCCTGGAAAGCTTCACGCAATCCGGTATTGGCCGATACTCCACCTGCCACGGCAATCTGGGTTATTCCGGTGTCCTTGGCTGCCTGACGCAGCTTTTTCATAAGAATCTCCACAATGGTACGCTCCAGCGATGCGCACAGATCCTCCTTGTGATGCTCGATGAAATCGGGATCTTCCTTAACCCAGTCACGCAGGTTATACAGGAAAGATGTCTTGAGTCCGCTAAAGCTGTAGTTGTATCCGGTAATATTGGGTTTGCTGAAAGTATAGGCCTTGGGATTACCCTGACGCGCCAATCGGTCTATGATAGGACCGCCGGGATATCCGAACCCCATCACCTTGGAGCACTTGTCCATGGCCTCACCTGCGGCATCATCAATGGTCTGGCCCAGAATCTCCATCTTATTGTATGATTCAACCTTTACGATCTGTGAGTTACCACCCGATACCAGCAGGCACAGGAACGGAAACTGCGGAGTCTCAAGCTCCTCGCCCGGCTGCTTTATGAAATGAGCCAGTATATGTCCCTGCAGATGGTTAACCTCAATCATGGGGATATTCAGGGAGCGGGCAAAACCCTTGGCAAAAGATACGCCCACAAGCAATGAGCCCATAAGGCCCGGACCGCGCGTAAATGCAACGGCGCTGAGCTGTCCGGCATCAATTCCGGCCCTTTTCAACGCAGTATCCACCACCGGGACAATGTTCTGCTGATGCGCACGCGATGCCAGTTCCGGCACCACTCCACCGTACTCTTCATGAACCTTCTGGCTGGCCACGACGTTTGACAACAGCTCACCGTTACGGATCACTGCAGCCGACGTATCGTCACATGATGACTCGATACCTAAAATGTATACTGGCTTCTCCATTTGCATTATCGGACTTTAGCGGGTGCAAAAGTATTAAAAATATAGGTATCAAGACCGAAATATTAGGCCAAAACAAGGATTTTTATTTATTTTGTGGCCTAATTGAACAACAAACCAAAAACTCATGGAAATGAAGAAAAACCAATTGATCTCTGCAGTTGTCCTTTGCAGCATGTTTGCCGCCCCGACACTGTTCTGTGCCTGCGACAAGGATGAAGACACAACAAACAATGAGCCTAAAGACCCGGTGCCCGCAATGGCACAGTTTAATTACGTCATCGAGACATCACAGGATATGCTTGAATTCTGCGACATCACCCTCAAATACAATGACGGTACAGGCGAGAAATCAGCACAGTTAACCCAGATAAAGGATACCGTTACCATCAAAGCCGGCCTTCCCGCAACATTCAGCGTAAAGCTGGAGGCAACCGTTAAAAACGGAACAGCATTCGAAGAAGGCAGCCATGTAAGCGTAACCAGGAACATAAGCTACGTCTACACTCTGCTTACCGCCGATGAAGAACCCATACAGGGCAAGTTCGGTGCATACAGTAACAATTATTCCATGGCTGTAGGCGGTGACAGATTCGGAGAATACATCGGCAACGGACGTTTCAACAGGGAGACAACCCTCCGTCTGGATGCAAGCGGCCAGAAGGTAACTGAAATTGATTAAGACACACCAATAAATACCAATTAACCCATGATCTGGAACAAAAAGATCGAGTGCATGTCGCGTGACGAGATGCGCGAGTTACAGAGTGAGAAACTCAGAAAGATTGTAGCACACGCTTACAACAACTCACCCTTCTACAAGAAAAGATTTGATGAACACGGCGTTCGTCCGGAAGACATCAAGAGTATTGACGACATCGTTAAATTGCCTTTTACCGTCAAACAAGACCTTCGTGACAACTATCCTTTCGGAATGATGTGCGTTCCCATGACCAACATCCTCAGGCTTCACGCATCATCCGGAACAACAGGAAAGCCCATTGTTGTGGGTTATACCGAAAAGGACCTTGCAAACTGGTCCGAGGCTGTGGCACGCTGCCTTACCGCTTACGGTCTGGGCAATGACGATATGGTTCAGATTGCCTACGGTTACGGCCTTTTCACCGGCGGTCTGGGCGCCCACGACGGCGTTACCAAGATTGGCGGCACCGTAATCCCCACCAGCAGCGGAAACACCCAGAAACAGCTCCAGCTCATGCAGGATTTTGGTGCCACCGCAGTAGCCTGCACCCCCTCCTACGCCCTCTATATGGCCGAGGAGATACGCAAGCAGGGACTTGACATCAACAACTTCAAACTCAAGGTTGGCATATTCGGAGCCGAGCCCTGGACCGAAGCCATGCGCAAGGAGCTTGAGGAGAAACTCCACATCAAAGCTTTTGATATTTACGGTCTCACAGAGATAAGCGGTCCTGGCGTAGGCGGCGAGTGCGAGTGCCAGAACGGCACCCACCTGTGGGAGGACCTCTACTACCCCGAGATCATCGACCCCGTAACCCTGCAGCCTGTTGAGCCGGGCCAGAAGGGCGAGCTGGTATTCACCACTCTCGACAAGTGGGGCATGCCTATGATACGTTACCGTACACGCGACCTTACCTACCTGATCTACGACAAGTGCGAGTGCGGCCGTACCGCAGTCCGCATGGGTAAGATCCTGGGCCGCAGCGACGATATGATGATTATCCGCGGTGTCAACGTATTCCCGTCACAGGTTGAATCCATCCTGCTTGAATTCCCCGAGTACGAGCCTTACTTCCTGATCGAGGTTGACCGTATCAACAACACCGATACATTCGACATCCAGGTTGAGGTCAAGCCCGAGTTCTACACCGACCAGGTTAACGAGGTTGTACGTCTGCGCCAGCGCCTGACATCAAGGATCCAGAGCGTCATCGGCATCCAGCCCAACATCAAGATTGTTCAGCCCGGTACCATTGAGCGCTCAACCGGTAAGGCTAAGCGCGCCATTGACCACCGTAAATTCGAGTAATAACCTAATAGCACTACCTATATGTTAATCAGACAGATTTCAGTATTCCTTGAGAATGAGAAGGGAAAGTTTGCCGAGATTGCTAGGCTGCTTGGCAACAACGGAATAAACATGAAGGCTTTCACCGTGTCCGAGACTCAGGATTTCGGAATTGCCCGTATCATAGTTGAGCGCGACCAGATTGAGCGTGCATTCAACCTCATCAAGTCAAACTCATATGCCGTAACAATGACCCAGGTGGTATATCTGGAGTGCGCCAACAAGCCCGGTGCTATGGCCGAGGCTATGGAAAAGCTGTCAGCCGCCGGCATATCTGTTGAGTACATGTACGCCTTTGTAGACTCATCGGCCGAGTTCTCCAGAGTAATCATCCGTCCGGACAACACCGAACTGGCTAACCAGATTATCCAGGAACTTTAAAGAGGTGGGATATTCATCCCACTCTTTCCACAAAAAAATGCCACCCAACGGGCGGCATTTTTTAATTCACGCAATACAAACGTATTGGGGCGAAGTGAGTATGCGAACGAGATGGCCCGGAGGGCCACCCGTTTCCGATAGGAAACTAAAAAGAGGTGGGATATTTATCCCACTCTTTCCACAAAAAAAATGCCACCCAACGGGCGGCATTTTTTTGCGGAAAGAGTGGGATTCAAACCCACGGTACGGCTAGGCCGTACGCCGGATTTCGAGTCCGGTCCATTCGATCACTCTGGCATCTTTCCTTTTTGCGAATGCAAAGGTAAAAAAGAATCCGTTTAATACTTAAACCTACCTATCTTTTTCTTGAGTTTTAAGATTCGGCGGACGCTTTCATTGATTCTTTCCTCCGTTATATCACCTGATTCCACCGCTGAAACAACAGCCTCAAAAGCCTCGATCAGACTCTTGGGACCCAGCAGGATATCAACGCCGGCCTTTACGGCCAAGACTGCAGCCTCGGCATTGCTGTAATGCAAGGTGATGGCACCCATCTCCATGGCATCGGCCACAATGATATTATTGTATCCCAGTTCACCGCGGAGCTTATCTTGCAGTATAATAGGTGACAATGTACTTGGCACATCAGATCCGGTTACGTTAGGAGCAGCGATATGGGCAGTCATGATAAGTTCAGTACCCCACTCTATACCGGCCTTGAAGGTAACCATCTCACAGGAAAGCATCTCGTCCCATGTCTTTTCACTTGACGCATATCCGGTATGGGTATCATTCTTGGTATCGCCATGCCCGGGAAAATGCTTGATACATCCTACAATTCCGGCATCCTTGAATCCCTGCAGATAGTTGGTAACCATAGGCGCGGCAACCTGTGGATCATCAGAGAACGCACGTTTGCCTATCACCACATTCTCAGGATTGGTATTGACATCGGCCACAGGGGCGAAATCAATGTCAAATCCATAGCCTTTGACATATGTACCGATGGTATTTGCGCACTCGTATGCGTTATGGGGGTCACCGGTCTTTCCTATTGAATCCATCGATTCATACTTGGGAAGGTCAAAATTGGGATTGTTAGCTATTCGGGATACGCGTCCGCCCTCCTCATCTATGCATATGAGCGGACTTCCGTTAAGACCTTTCAGTTCTGAAACGAAACTCTTGAGCTGTAGTTCATTGTCAATATTATGGGCATAGAGTATTATGCCGCCTACAGGATAATTCCCGTTTAACGCCAGCATATTCCGGTTAATGGCAAGTATGGGATCTACTGTCAATTGTTCGCTGATGACCCAGTGAATGGTGGTATCCAGCATCTCGGGACGTCCATAGAACATCTGTCCCACCTTCTGTCTGAGGGACATATTACGGATGGCAAGTTCAATTTCATCGGTTATTTGGGGCTCGGAATCATCATCTTTGGAGCATGAAAACAAGCTTAACAGCCCTGCGCAGAACAATACCGCGGTAAAAAGGCGGTAAAATCTTCTTAAAACGTCTTTCATATCTATTCTTATTTGGTGTAAAGTTACTCATAATTATCATTCAAATGACAAAATACGGATTCATATCGGCACCCAGGCATGTAACTATTATTAACTAAAGTTGTGGATAACGTGCGCGCGTGAAAAAGACGGATTTCAGATAGTTATTGTAATTTTGCAGCCAGTTAACACAAACACCTATACACAGCAAATGGGCGGATTTTTTGGAGTCGTCTCTAAGAAGAGATGCATCAATGATCTTTTTTACGGAACTGACTATCAGTCACATCTTGGAACAAGCCGCGCCGGAATGGCAACCTACAGCCCTGAGGAGGGTTTCACTCGCAGCATCCACAATCTTGAAAGCGATTATTTCAGAAGCAAGTTTGAAAGAGAACTTGACCGTTTTGGTGGAAACAGCGGTATCGGCGTAATAAGCGACACCGACGCTCAGCCCATGCTGATGAACAGTCACCTGGGACGTTTTGCCCTGGTAACTGTCGCCAAGATCAACAACAAGGAGGAGATATGCGACCAGCTGCTCTCTGAGAACATGCACCTGAGTGAGTTCAGCAGCGGCAAGATCAACCCCACCGAGCTTATAGCTCTCCTTATAATAAAAGGAAAGAGCTTTGTTGAAGGAATTGAGAACGTATACAGATCCATTAAGGGCTCATGTTCAATGCTGCTCCTCACTGAGGACGGCATAATCGCAGCCCGTGACTCATGGGGCCGCACTCCCATCACCGTAGGTGTAAAGGATGGCGCCGTTGCCGTAACTACAGAAACCACGGCATTCCCCAACCTTGGATACGATACAAAACTCTATATGGGTCCCGGCCAGATCGTAAAGATCACCGCCGACGGCTATGAGGAACTCCGCAAGCCTAACAAGAAGATGCAGGTATGCTCTTTCCTTTGGGTTTATTACGGATTCCCCACCAGCTGCTACGAGGGACGTAACGTTGAGGACACCCGTAATGAACTGGGACGCGTCATGGGACGTGAGGATGATGTCGAGGTTGATGGCGCATGCGGAATTCCTGACAGCGGCGTGGGTATGGCTGTAGGATATGCAGAAGGTCACAAGTGCCCCTACACAAGAGCCGTTGCCAAGTACACTCCCACATGGCCCCGTTCATTCATGCCTACAGATCAGTCACGCCGCAACCTTGTGGCCAAGATGAAGCTCATTTCAAACAAGGAGATACTTAACGGCAAGCGTCTGGTATTCTGCGATGACAGCATAGTTCGCGGCACACAGCTTAAGGACAACTCACATGAGTTCTATGAGTCCGGCGTAAAGGCTGCTCACATGCGTATATCTTGTCCTCCGCTTATCTACGGCTGTCCGTTCGTGAACTACTCTGCCAGCAAGAGTGAGCTGGAGCTTATCAGCCGCCGCGTAATCCAGGATTTTGAAGGTGAGAATCCCAGCGAGGAGACACTTAAGAAATATGCTACCACCGGAACTCCCGAGTATCAGAAGATGGTTGACGAGATTGCCCGCCGCCTGCAGCTTACCACTCTTAAGTTCACCACGATAGAGTCACTGGTAAGCGCCATCGGACTGCCTAAGGAGCGCATCTGCACCCACTGTTTTGACGGCAGTTCATTCTACACCCTTGAGGAGCAGAACGAGCAGTAATAAATAAGATTTAAAGCATTGATTCCAGGACGGCAACCGCATGGGTTATGTCGTCCTGAAATTTTTTATGATCCTTGAGATAGTCTGAGCGTCCGCCTGACAGGAGCTCAAGCAGACGGGGATTGATTTGGTCAGCATAATCCCCTATGATCATCTCTATGTCATCTTTCTGCCAGTCAAGGGTGGAATGCTCATACACCCTCAACTTCTGATGCAGGAAAGCGTACGCCGTCTCGATACTGTCCTTCTCTATCATTACTTGTACTGGCTTGGAGTGACGCCGAATTTGCTCTTAAACACCGATGAGAAGTGGCTCTGCGTACTGAAACCGGTCTTGTCTACAATCTCTGATATGCTATACTTGCCACTCTTGAGCAACTCTGCCGCACGGTTAAGCTTATAGGTACGGAAGAAACTGCTGGGAGTCTCACCGGTAAGTCCCTTTATCTTGTAATAGAGTTTGGTACGGGACATGTAAAGGAGTTCGGTTATGCGGTTTATGTTGAGTTCTGTATTGGAGAGTTCCTCCTCCATAAGCTTATACAGCTCATCCATAAATTTCTGGTCATACTCTGAGAGCACGTCACCCACCTCCTGTTCAGATGTTGAAGTAGATTGGGTCAGGATGTTACGTATACGCTCCCTGTTCTTGAGCTGTGACTGGATCAGGGCCGACAGGACTGACGGGTCAAACGGTTTGGTCACGTATGCATCGGCACCGACGTTAAGGCCCTCGACCTGGTTCTCAGATGTTATCTTGGCGGTGACAAGTATTACCGGTATATGACTGAGCTGGATATCCTGTTTTATTTCACGGCACAGTTCATAACCGTCCTTGCCGGGCATAGCCACATCACTGAGTACAATGTTGGGCTCCTCTTTACGCAGCCATTGCAGAGCCGAATCGGCATCCAGACATGTTATGAGCCTGTAATCCTTTGAGAACAGCACGCGCATGTAGTTCACTATCTCTGCGTCGTCATCAACCACAAGTATGGTAGGACGGCCGTCATGCTCATCGGTCTGTTCAATCTCTGCGGCCGGAACTATAGGCTCTATTATGGCCGATTCCTGACTCAGCGGATTCAGTTCCTGCTCTGAATATGCATCCCTGCACATGGGATATGTGAGCGTAAAGAGCGCACCTTGAACATCAGACCTGTTTCCGGCCGTTAGTTCACCATGATGCAACTGGGCAAGACGGCGTGAGAAATAGAGGCCGATTCCTGTTCCCCAGTTCACGAACGCCTTTGTCTGATTATCAAGTTGATAGTAGCGCTTGAATATATTCTCTTTCTGGTCCTCCGGTATGCCCTTACCCGTATCGGCAATCATAATCTTTACCGTCTTGCCGTCCGTATCCAGTGTCACGTCTATACTGCCCCCGTTGGGTGTGAACTTAAGGGCATTTGAGAGAAGGTTGTATACAATCTTCTCAACCTTATCGGCATCCGTCCAGGCTTTCAGGGAATCATCCATTCCGTAACGGTTCAGAGTCAGGCCTTTCTCATGTGCATTGAATTCAAATGTGTCACATATACCGTTGAGCACCTTGGCCATGTCAGTCTCCTCTATATGCAGTTTCAACGTATCATTCTCAAGCTTATTGAAATCCATGAGCTGGTTGACCAGCTTGAACATACGCTGCACGCTGCGTTGAGCTATGGACAGCAGTTTCTTATCCTCTCCATCCATACTTTCACTCTTGGCAAGCTGTCCCACCGGACCTGCTATCATAGTAAGAGGTGTACGGAACTCATGGGCTATATTGGCAAAGAAACTCATGTTCATCTGGTTGGTACGCTGCTCCTGCTCTTTTTCCTGTTCTGCCCTACGCGCAAGGCGGCGTGCCTCAACCACACGCATTGCGTTTTTGGAGAGGAACCGGAACAACAGCGCTATGACTGAAAGATATATCAGCCATGCCCACCACGAATTGAGTTTGGCCGGACGTACCACCACATTAATGCTGCGCTCCATACCGGCAGCGACATCACCACTGTCTGTAATACGTACACGGAACTTGTATTTGCCGGTGGGAAGATTGGCATAATTGGCGGAATGACCGTTGCCGGCATCTATCCAGTCTTCGTCAAATCCGTCCATCATATAATAATAATGTACGCGCTCGTATTCACCATAATCAAGAGCCACGAACGATATGCTGAAACTGTTGTCCCTGTGGCTCAGACGAATCTCATCAGATGCGTCAAGCATTGCCTTTAAGGGAGAATCATCGCCCGGACGGACAAGGATGTTATGGACATGAAGGTCACCCAGATGCAGATGTACGTCACGACTGGCCGATATCTCTCCCGGATCGAACATGGTAATACCGTCTGTTCCGCCAAACACCAGTTTTCCGTCGGGCATAACACAGGCGGCTCTGTCATAGAACTCGTCTCCGCCCAGGCCGTCAACCTTGTAGTACGAGCTTATCTTGCCTGTATTGCGGTCATAACGGTTAAGACCCTTCATGGTGCTTATCCACATATTGCCGTCACCGTCTTCTATTATAGCTCCCACATCCGAGCAAGAGAGGCCGCTTATGCGCTCCATGGTGTTGGCGTCGGGATTATAACGCAGCAAACCGTTGGTTACAGTGCCTATCCATATCATGCCTTCCGAATCCTGATATACATCGGTGGGAATAAATACGCTGCGACTGATACACTTTTCCATATCGGGGATATGCAGTTCGCTCAGACGGCCGGTCTCTGCGTTCATAGTAAGCAGGTTCTGATTGAATGCGGCAATGAGTACACGTCCGTCACGCAGGGTATGAATCTTGGGGACAAACGTGAATGCCGTATTGAATGCCTGTCTCTGGACAGGAGCTTCCGCTCCCGGAGATATGGAATAGAGGTCTGTAGAGGCCGTGGTTATCCATACTGTTCCGTCTGATGTCTTCTCAAAATCCATAGTTCCCAATATGGGATACCTGTTGACTGCGACAAGAGAACCTTTCTCCCTACGGCATTTCATTACCGATGTGCTGGTGGAGAGCCACAGGTAACCGTCAGGATCATAAAGCATGTGAGTAACAGTATTGTGATGGGAAGACTCATTTCCCTTAAGCGTTATGCTCTCAGAGGTGCCGGTAGCGGTATGGTATACGTACAAACCCTTTATCAACGTGGAAACCCACAGGTCACCCTGGTCGTCCACTGCAATGGCCGGTACCGATGCATTACCGGTAAGACGGTTCAGGTTATGGTCACTGTTGAACAGTTCCTTATAGTAATAATCGGCCATGACACCCTTGTCATAAGTGCCGAGCCACACATTATGGCGCGAATCCTCAAACAGGCATGTTATATAAGCATTGGGAATATTGAACGGGAATTGCTTGTCAGACTGTGAGAACAGTGATTCCGTAGCCGGATCATACAGGAACAGGCCGCCTTTAGAGGTACTGATAAGCACCATGTTGTTTCTCAGCAGGCAGGCATCCTCTATTGCGTTGTCATCAAACATGATCCGTCTTTGCCTTTCCTCGCCTATGCCCGTAATGACATCGGTATCCGTATCATAGAACAGGATTATGCCGCCTCCTGCTATCATGACAATGCCGTTTTCAAACATCTTGGAAAAATAAGTACCACGGGTATTTATATCCAACTCTACGGTCCTGTTAATATTATATCCGTCCTTGCTGAAACGGGACATCCTGCGGCGTTCCAGAATCAGTATGTCATCTGTCCTGCTTATGAAACAGTCACTCCAGTAGTATTCACGGCTTAGCCCCCTGACCAATACGGGTTCAAACACATCTCTCGACGGATTATACCGGAACAGCTCACTGTTGTTGTAAATAAGGATATTACCGCGACTGTCCTCCATCAGTTTCTGGGCATTCCTGTTACGGGACTGTATTGGAACGCGTTCAAACGAATCAAATGAGGTATATCGGCATACACCATTGACGGTCGCTACCCACAGACGCCCCTGCGAGTCACTCAGGATATCCTGGATATTATTGTCAGGCAGACCCAGGGAGTCATCGGCACAGAAATACTGGTGATACTCGTTACCGTCATAACGGTTCAAACCACGGAAAGTACCTATCCACATGAAACCGTTTGCATCCTCTTCCATACACTGAACCCTGCCGTTGGACAGTTCATTTGAGATGACGACTTCATTCTCTTCATCCTTGTCCACCTGCACGACGGAACTCTCCTCCGTGCAAGAGGTTAATGAGAACAAAATGCAGGACAGGAAACATATCCGGTTAATCAGTTTCATAGGCAATTATTACTCCGTTAGACCCTACAAAAATAATTCCATTATTCTATTGTCACAATAAAAAAGCCTATAAATGGGGCGTTTAACCGCTTTTGAACAAATCCGACAATCAAATAAACAATTCGGACAATCCATACTGATAATTGTCCCTAAAATTGCAGCCGAAATAAAACATCGAACTGAAACAAATGAAAAGACTGACCTCAATTATTGCTTTCCTTGCTATGGGAACTGTCGCTTTCGCACAGCAGAATCTGTCATTCGGACAGGGACCACAGCTGGTTTCACCCGAAATCAACAGCAATAACACAGTTACATTCCGCATGTCCGCTCCGGGCGCTCAGAAGGTCCAGATAACGGGCGATTTCCTGACTCAGGTGATAGAGACCCAGTATGGCACATTCGAGACCCAGGGTACCGTGGATATGGTCAAGGATGAAAGAGGTACATGGACATATACATCAGAAGTTCTGAAACCTGAATTATACACATATAATATGATTGTCGACGGAGTGAAAATCACAGACCCATTGAATGTCTATACCATCCGCGACATTAACAACCTGTTCAATATATTTCTTATTGGCGGAGACCGTGCAGACCTTTACAAAGTTAATAAGGTCGAGCACGGCACCGTCAGTAAAGTTTGGTATGACTGCCCCACTGAGGGTATCAAGCGTCGCTGCACGGTCTACACCCCTGCCGGCTATGAGACAAGCGGTAAGAAATACCCTGTCCTCTATCTGCTGCACGGTATAGGCGGTGACGAGAATGCATGGAGCGAGCTGGGCAGAGCCACACAGATCCTGGACAATCTGATTGCCCAGGGCAAGGCAGAGCCCATGATCGTAGTCATGACCAACGGAAACATCTCACAGGAGGCTGCTCCGGGTGAGACATCAGAAGGCTTCAGCGTTCCTACAATGAGCCTTCCCAAGACAATGGACGGTTATTTTGAGAATGCGTTCCCCGATGTGATAAAGTTTGTGGAGAGCAGTTACCGCGTTAAGGCCGATAAGGCTCACCGCGCTATCGCAGGCCTCTCTATGGGTGGATTCCACTCTTTGTACATATCCATCAACAATCCGGACACTTTTGATTACGTAGGTCTCTTCTCTGCAGCTGTTGACCAGCAGCAGAACGGCGGACTCCAGAGCATCTATGCAGACCGCGACCAGAAGATAGACAAACTCTTCTCAAAGAATCCCAAACTGTTCTGGATAGGTATCGGTAAAACTGATTTCCTTTACGCCAACAACACAGCCCTGCGTGCAGTTCTTGACGGCAAGAAATACAAGTATACCTACCTTGAGACCGATGGCGGACATATATGGCGTAACTGGCGCATATATCTTTCTGAATTTGTACCACTTCTTTTCAAATAATACAGAATGAACAGGACTATAATGATGTGCATCAGTCTGGGACTGGTTCTGGCCGGATGCAGTGATGCTGAAAAATCAGGGAGTATCAATAAGGACAAGCTGGTTAAGAATATGACCCTTGAGGAGAAGGCCCGTTTTGTTATCGGTACCGGTATGGCCGGTATGTCAGGTGACAACGCCGTAATAGGTTCCACACAGATGCTGGTACCCGGTGCTGCAGGAACCACCTACCCTCTTGACGATCACGGCATCACAGCTATAGTACTGGCCGACGGCCCTGCAGGACTGCGTATTGACGCAACCCGCGCAGGTGACAGGAACACTTACTACTGCACTCATTTCCCCATAGGTACACTTCTGGCATCAACCTGGAACACCCAGCTCATTGAGGAAGTAGGTGCTGCCATAGGTCAGGAGGTTAAGGAATACGGTGCTGACGTATTGCTGGCTCCCGCTCTCAATATCATGCGCAGCCCGCTTTGCGGACGTAACTTTGAGTACTACTCAGAGGATCCTGTGGTTGCCGGACTGACCGGTGCCGCTTATATCCGTGGCGTACAGTCAAACGGCGTAGGTACAAGCATCAAGCACTTTGCCGCAAACAACCAGGAGACCAACCGCATGAATACGGACGCTCACATTTCACAGCGTGCCCTGCGTGAGATATATCTGAAAGGATTTGAAATAGCCATTAAGGACAGCAAGCCCTGGACCGTAATGACTTCATATAACTACATTAACGGCGTATACACATCCGAGTCCAAGGACCTGGTTACCACTATCCTTCGTGACGAGTGGGGTTATGAGGGAACGGTTATGACAGACTGGTACGGTGGTAAGGACGGTTACAAGCAGATGTGGGCAGGTAATGACATGCTCCAGCCCGGTAAGGACGAGCAGTATCACTCCATCGTAGACGCTGTCAATGACGGAAAGCTCTCACAGGCTGACCTGGACCGCAACGTAAAGCGTATCTTAAGTCTCATTGAGAAGACTCCCCGCTATCAGGGTTATGAGTTCTCAAACAAGCCTGACCTGGAGGCACATGCAGCCGTTACAAGACAGTCTGCCGCCGAGGGTATGGTTCTCCTTAAGAACAACAGCGCCCTCCCCTTCAACAAGGATATAAAGAACGTAGCCCTTTACGGCTGCACATCATATGATTTCATTGCAGGAGGCACAGGTTCCGGTAACGTGAATCACGCTTATGTAGTATCACTGCTGGATGGTCTCAAGAACGGCGGATACAATGTATCGGACGATCTAAAGAAAGCATATGAGAAGCACATTGCAGAGTGCAAGAAGCAGATTGACGCCCAGCTTGCCGAGCAGGCCAAGAATGACCCCAAGAACGCCATGCTGATCAGTTTCATGCCTAAGCCTCTGCCTCAGGAGATGCTGTTCAAGGCATCAGAGCTTACTGCTCAGGCCAAGAAGGCCGATGTAGCCGTAATCACTCTGGGACGCCTGTCAGGTGAATTCATAGACCGCTCATCGGCTGATTTCTCACTCTCAGATTCAGAGCGCAGTCTCATTGAGCAGGTATGTGAGGTTTATCACAAGGCCGGAAAGCAGGTCGTAGTTCTGCTTAACATTGGCGGCGCCATAGAGACCGCATCATGGAAAAACCTTCCCGACGCCATTCTTTGCGCATGGCAAGCCGGTCAGGAGGGCGGAAACAGCGTAGTTGATGTACTCAGCGGCAAGCAGTCACCTTCCGGTAAGCTCACCATGACATGGCCTATCAAGTATACCGATGTGGCTTCGACCAAGAACTTCCCCATCGATGAGGATCCCAGAATCGACATGTTCAACCAGGGACAGACAGGTAACGTCAGAAACGTTGATTACACAGACTATGAAGAGGATGTATATGTAGGATACCGTTACTTTGACTCATTTGATGTTCCGGTATCATATCCGTTCGGTTACGGTCTGTCATATACTTCATTCGAGTACAGTGACGCATCAGTAAAGCAGGAGGGTGAATCTTACAGGATTGCCCTGACAGTCACCAATACAGGCAAATATGAGGGCAAGGAGGTTGTTCAGCTCTACGTATCAGCTCCGGACAACAAGGAGGCCAACAAACCTGTAAAGGAACTTAAGGCTTATACCAAGACCAAATCACTCAAGCCCGGTGAGTCTCAGGTAATTGAGATGACAGTAAAGGCTGCCGACCTGGCTTCATTTGATGAGAAGGAGTCTGCATGGGTTGTTGCCAAGGGTAACTATGAGTTCCTGATAGGAGCCTCATCAAAGGACATAAGACTGTCACTGCAGGCTGCAGCAAAGGCACAGAAGACCAAGGTCAACAATGTGCTGGCACCCAAAACAAGTATGAATCTGCTACACAGATAAAAGGCATATTCCAGTGTTCTCTCCTGGAGTATTTGTATGAATAAAGGGTAATTTAGGTTAATGAGAGAGGTGTCCGCTGCTACGTTGTTGAAACGTGGCAGCGGAACTGTTTTTATATGAGCCTTAGTCAGACTCGCTGCTTATCAGTTCACGGAAACGGCGCATGCCTGTAGTGGCAACTTCCTTTATGTGCACCACTCCGCTTACATGAGCAGCCGCCGATTCATCAGGATCGATCATATAAATCCTGCAACCGGATGGAGCATACTGGTAGAGTCCTGCAGCAGGATAAACCTGCATGGATGTACCTACTATAAGCAGTATATCGGCACGGCTCACCGCATCGGCAGCCTTGCTCAGGTTGGGCACCTGCTCACCGAACCAGACTATGTGGGGACGCAGCTGAGTATTGTGAGGACCTCCCTTGTCACCCATATGAATAGCCTTGTAGCCTATATCCTGTACATATCGCTCACTCCACCAGTCCATATCGGTATAGGTATCCTCCGGACGGACCTTGGTGAGTTCGCCGTGCAGATGGATTATATTGGTGCTTCCGGCACGTTCATGAAGGTTATCGACATTCTGTGTCACCACACATACGTCATAATCCTTCTCCAATTCGGCAAGGATACGGTGAGCTTCATTGGGTTCAACGGTAGCAAGCTGGGCGCGACGCTCGTTGTAAAAGCGTTGTACACGCTCAGGATCACGATACCAGCCATCGATTGTAGCGACTGCCTCAACAGGCTCGTTGTCCCATAAACCGTTTCCTCCGCGGAATGTCGATATGCCGCTCTCCGCACTTATGCCCGATCCGCTCAGGACCACAATATTCTTTCTTACCATAGCACTTTTGTATACACAGATATGCAAAAATAGATTATTAATTCATATCTTTACCTCATACTAACCTTACAATTATAATCCCGATTATGAAAATAGGAATCATAGGAGCCGGCTGGATTGCCGATAAGATGGCTCAGACCCTGACCGGTCTGGACTGTTCCATGAAGTATGCCATTGCAGCACGTGACCTGGGACGCGCACAGGAGTTCGCAAACCGTTGGGGATTTGAGAAAGCTTACGGATCTTACAAGGAGATGGTTGAGGACCCTGATGTGGATCTTGTATATGTGGCGACACCCCACTCCCACCACTTTGAGCATGCCAGTCTGGCCATCAACGCAGGCAAACCGGTACTGTGCGAGAAAGCTTTTACCGCCAATGCACGCCAGGCCGACGCCCTTCTGGACCTTGCACATAAGAAAGGGATATTCATCACAGAAGCCATCTGGACCCGCTATATGCCCTTATCCCTGAAAGTCAAGGAGTTGCTTGACAGCGGTGCCATTGGTGAGCCCAGACTTCTCAACGCAAGTCTGTGCTATATGATGGAATTCAAGGAGCGAATACTGCGTCCGGACCTCTGTGGAGGTGCCCTTCTGGACCTTGGAGTATACAGCATCAATTTCTGTCGTATGTATTTTGGTGCCGACATCATCAATGAGAGCACCAATTGCATAAAGAGCAGTACAGGCATGGATATGCACAACTCCATCAGCTGGTCATACCGTGACGGCCGCATAGCAAATATCCAGTCCAGCACTCTCTGTCTCTGCGGACGTCTGGGGCAGATATGCGGAACCGAGGGTTATCTTATTGTGGACAACATAAACTGTCCTGAACGCATAACTGTCTATAATGACTATAAACCTACTGCTGTCATAGAAAAGCCCGCCACGCAGATTACCGGTTACGAGTATCAGGTAATTGCCTGCAGGGATGCTCTCAGGAAAGGGCTGCTGGAATCACCGTACATGCCTCATCAGGAGACATTGGATATAATGAAGGTGATGGATTCGCTGCGCAGCAAATGGGGAGTCGTATATCCCATGGATTGATAAAAAGATACAATGAACAGTTCTAAGATTAACACAGGATACGCCTTATTCTTTGATATTGACGGGACACTTGTGAGTTTCAATACCCACTCCATCCCCCAGTCCACCGTAGATGCCCTGACACAGGCCAAAGCAAACGGATCAGAAGTATATATCGCCACCGGTCGGCCGCCCCTTATCATCAACAATCTTGGAGCTATAGAACACCTTATAGACGGATTCATTACCACCAACGGCGCACTATGCTATGTTGGTAATGAACTTGTATGCTGTATCCCCATCCCCAAAGAGGATGTTCTGACTTGTATTGAAGATTCCCGGAATAAGAATTACAGCCTGATTGTAGTAGGCAGGACAAAAGTGGCCGTACTTGACCCCACCGGTGATGTGGACAGGATATTCCGTCTCTACCTGAACGTAAAGGAGCTGAGTCACGCTTCACCGCTTGAGAAGGTGCTGCAGCAGGATATCCTGCAGCTCACGCCGTTCTTTCCTGCCGGTTATGAGCCGGACCTTCTGGCACGCATGCCTGGTTGCACATCCGGCCGATGGCACCCTGAGTTCACAGATATAACGGCACGTAGCGCAGATAAGGGCCAGGGCATATTGTCAATGGCCTCTCACCGGGGATTCGATCCCGGACGTACCATGGCATTCGGAGACGGCGGCAATGACCTGTCTATGATTAAACAGGCGGGAATAGGCATTGCCATGGGCAACGCTACGGATGGACTGAAAAAAGAGGCTGACTACATCACTGATTCCGTAGATGAAGACGGCATACTGAATGCCCTAAGACACTTCAGCGTCGTATAATAGGCGGTTATCCCAGAACCACATCCAGCACCATCATAAGTGCAAATCCCAACGCAAAGCCAATAGTACCCACATTGGAATGCTCTCCTTTTGATGTCTCCGGAACCAGTTCTTCTATCACCACATAGAGCATGGCACCGGCGGCAAAAGCCAGCATGAACGGCATTATACCTATTATTGACGATGCCAGCAGCAGAACCAGCGCACCACCTATCGGTTCCACGATCCCGCTCAGAGCACCTATACCGAATGCTTTCAGGCGACTGTTTCCCTCGGCACGCAGAGGCATTGATATAATCGCGCCCTCCGGAACATTCTGGATGGCAATACCCAGAGACAGCGCCAACGCTCCGGCCATATTGAAATCTGACGTAAGTGCACCGGCGATTGCCACACCCACCGCCATACCTTCAGGGAAGTTGTGAATGGTTACGGCCAGTGCCAGTTTGGTGGTTCGTGACAGGCGGCTTTCAGGGCCCTCAGGACCACCTACGGGGTGTATATGAGGTGTAACGTAGTCTATCAGAAGCAGGAAAGCAAAACCTGCCAGCAGACCTATTGTGGGCGATATGACGGCTTCCGTACCCGTTCCCATATCAATAGCCGGAATGAGCAGTGACCATACGGATGCAGCCACCATCACTCCCGATGCAAAACCCAGAAGAATCTTCTGCAAAAGGTCCGGCATATCCTTTTTCATGAAGAAAACAAATGCTGACCCGATTGCCGTTCCCAGGAACGGTATCATCAATGCTGTAACAACAGGATTCATAACCTCTGATTTATATTGACAGGACAAAGGTATGACATTTCATTTGCAATCGGGTTGCAAAAGAACAATATCACTATTTAATGGTATTGTAGTCCATCTTTGACACCTCTACCTTTGCGTCCGATTTCCAGAAGAACCACATTTATGACAAGAAAAACTGATTATTTGCGCCGCATCATGACGGCCTGCCTTATGGCTACATGTATTATCAATAGTCTGTCGGCCGAGAATGCCGAATTGGAATTGGATATTGTAGGAACTGTTTATGACGTAAATGACAATTCCCCGCTTCCGGGAGCTACAATCTACATTGAAGAACTGGAAAAGGGTGTCATTACCGATACAGAAGGCATATTCCGTATAACCGGAGTACCGGACGGAACATATACGCTCAAAGCACAGTTTATCGGTTACAGGCCATCAGAAAAAACCGTCACTACCGATAAGGGCAGACGATCCAATGATATAGGACTCAAACCGGAGGCCCAATCCCTGTCGGAGGTTATCATATCCGAGAAAAGCCAGGCACGTATACTGCGTGAACAGGCTATGCCCATTTCAGTAATAAGCATGCAGCAGTTGCAGGGAACTGTAAGTGACGTACAGAGCATCCTTGCCAAGACTGTAGGAGTTACCATCAGGGCAACCGGAGGTTTGGGGAGCACATCACGCCTATCAGTACGCGGTCTGGAGGGCAAGCGCATAGGATTCTTCATTGATGAGACCCCTATGGCCGACCAGTCAGACTTTGTAGACCTGAACGATATCCCTGTTGATATGATAGACCGCATAGAGATATATAAGGGGGTAGTTCCCGCCAAGTTCGGCGGATCTGCAATGGGCGGTGCCGTAAATATTGTAATCAAGGAGTACCCCGAACACTATCTGGACGCCAGTTACATGCGTGAGTCATACAATACCAACCGTTTTCAGACGGTATTCAAGAGGAATGACCGCAAGCTCGGCATGGTATACGGAATAGGCGGCGGTTACACATATGCAGACAATGATTACACTATGGAATCCCCGTATATCAAGGGCCTCAAGATTCACCGTGATCATGACGCATATCAGAAAATAATGATGGGCGGAAGCGTAAAGGCTTACAAATGGTGGTTCGATGAAGTTGAACTGGAACCCGTCTACGTGAACACCTACCATGAAATCCAGGGAATCGAGACTGATATCAGGCATGCTCACAGCAAGTCTCAGGGTTACCTGTTGAATCTGAAACTGGTCAAGGACGATTTCTTTGTCGAGGGACTTGACTTTGACATGTCCACAGCAATTGCTTACACCCGCTACAACATGATCGATACCGCCAAGAATTATTATGACTGGAACGGACAGGCGCACGCTACCCCATCGGCCCAGGGCGGAGAGATTATCGGCAACCGTTTTGCCACAGACTCTGACAACAGGAAATTCACACTGCTGAACAAACTCTATATAGAGTATCTTATAAACAAGCGTCACTCAGTGATATTCAACTCATTACTGCAGACTGCCGATGGCCGTCCCAGCGACGAACTCAAGATAAAGAGTCTGGGAAAACAGGTTGATTTTGATTCCCGTATGCGAAGCTGGGTAGTGGGACTCACATATGACTACCGTTCACTTGACCAGCGTTTCCTCAGTTCACTTACTGGCCGTTACTATTGGTACGGAATGGACACCAAATATGAGAACCTTTATGTAAAGGTACCTGTAGAGGACATCTCATTACGCAAGAAAAGCGCCGGATTCAGCGAGGCTATGCGTTACCGTCTTACTCCGGGACTGATGGCCAAGCTGTCAGGAGGTTATGACGTACGCATACCGGCCGAGAACGAACTGCTGGGCGACGGCTCCAACATTGCACCATCCGAGCAGCTTATGCCTGAGCGGAACCTGAGTTTCAATGCCGGACTGCTCTATGACCTTACAGGCATACACCCCACCAACCTGCAAATTGAACTCAACGGCTATTATATGCACGTGGATGACATGATCAGGTTTGTAAAGGGTATCCTGGGTGCTCAGTACCAGAACTTTGGCGAGATGCGCACCATAGGCGTGGAAGCAGAGATAAAGGCCGATGTACTGCCATGGCTCTATGGTTACGCCAACGTCACATATCAGGACCTGCGCGACACCCGCGAGCATGAAGCCGGCAAGGACCTGCCCAACCCCACAAAGGGCAAGCGTATGCCCAACATCCCCTACTTCATGTCCAACGCCGGACTTGAGTTCCATAAGGAGAACCTGTTTGGCGGTAACGGACAGAACACCCGTTTCTTTGCCGATGCCTCATTCATAGAGGAGTACTTCTATGACTTTGAGCTCACAAAGAACGAGAAGAGACGCATTCCGCGCAGTTTCACCTTTGACCTGGGATTTGAACACAGTTTCTTTGACCAGCGGCTGTACATATCGGGCAAGATCAAGAACGTGGCCGATGCCAAGGTAATATCGGAGTACAACTGCCCGCTTCCGGGACGCACAATGGGTGTAAAAATACGTTATATTCTTAGATAACAATCAATTAACTATTTCAATAATGAGAAAGACACTTTTTTACAGCGCAGCCGCCATGTGCGGTATGGCTCTTATGTTCACAGCATGTGACAAGGAAAACAATGATGAGAATGAATCTCTCCCCGGAGGTAAGGGACACATCCTTATCGAGCCCACAATCAAGAACGATGACGGTGCAAGCGGAGCATCATACCTGCTTCAGGTTGAGGACTTTGGCCAGGAGATTACACTTGACAATGCCCTCCAGGTCGGCTTCTCATCAACCATATCGACATATGGTAATGATTTATACGTTTTCCCAAGCGAGATGATAAGAAGCAACCTTGAACTTGTCCGTTACGTGCGTTCAGAGAACGGTTTAAGCAGAGTTGCTTCCATGCAGATCACTCCGGGATCGGCCCCTTACACATTGATCAAGTATAATGACAGTAAGGCATATATCCCTCAGTACGGTCTGGGCAACATCCTGATTGTCAACCCTATGACGCTTGAACAAAAAGGAGAGATTGACCTGAGTCAGTTTGCACACTCTGACCAGAGTGCAGATCCCGCCCGCGGTATCATCCGTGACGGCAAGCTGTTTATAGCCCTGGATCAGGTAGGTCCCACATGGATGCCGTTTGAGGATTACCGTCAGATTGACGTAGTGGTCATTGATGTAAATACTGACAAAGTTGAGAAAAAGATATCCGAGACCCAGTCCGGACTCAGTTTCCCCACCCGTCCCTTCCTGCCCGGTATGATGTTCATGACTGAGTCAAATGATATCTACATTGCTTGCTGCGGCAACTTTGGTTATGATGAGTCATACTTGAAGAACGGTTTTGTATGCATACCTGCCGGAAGCACCGAATTTGATACAGACCGCACCTGGGACCTTAGCGGAACCGTCATAGAGGGAACAGACAACTGGAAACCCGCATCAATCTACAACTCATACTATATGGGTAACGGCAAGGTTATCGCTTTTGTGGCTTGCATTGAGCTTAATGAAGGTAATCCGTATACCGCACACAACTCCATCGCTGCTGTCATAGACCTCAACAACAAGACTGTAAAGAGAATCCAGGGTATTCCCAACACGGATCCCCACAGCGGCTCCATCTGTGAGTATAACGGAAAGTTCTACCTTACGGCATATGGCGTGGATGCATCGGGCGTATTCTCTTATGATCCCGCAACCGGTACTGCAGAACAGGTTCTGCAGTGCAATACAGACCTCTCATATCTGTATATTTTCTGATCTGCAATAACTGAAAAAGGAATGAGGTGACTGCGTGATGCTGCCACCTCATTTATTTATTTGCAGTACAGTCACTTATTGAGCTGTTTCCTTATAGATTCATAATACTCGTGACGGGCCGGATTCTCCGGGAACCAGCCTTTGAGCACACGCTTTTCCTGCTGGAACATCTCTCCTATTCCCCAAAGGCATGAGAACGCAAAACCTCCTATTATGGTAGACAGAGTCTGGTTCTTTACCAACAGTGACAAGGCGCAGCAAAATAGGCCCACAACAAGCCATACCCACCAGCTCTTCTTACCCCAATAATACTCCATCTTAATGACGGCAGGATGGCACAGACCGATGCTCAGAAACACCGCAGCGCCCACAATGATTCCACTCCAATTCATACTGCAAAGATAGTGCAAGCCGAGAGAAGAAAAAACAAGATTTCTTGGTTTTTATTCCGAGGCGCAGCCTATTTTCAATCGAAGATTAAAATTACAAAAAGTATCAGTATCTGAAACAGCGCAGGACTATCAGTTTGGGGAGACGACGTTCCGAGGCTATTCCGGACCTCTCCGGACCCTAAACGTCGAACGCCTCCCTTTTAGTCCCCTTTGGGGCCTAACGGTCGTTAAACGAAACGCCGTTCTTAACGGGATCCTCCAAGGTCCTCCACTTAACGCCTCTGCACTGACGCTCCCCAAACTGATAGTCCTGCTACTGCAAAGGGAAAACTATGATACCGATACCCCAAAAGTTCAGTGCCCCTATTAAAGATTCCAGCTGAGGGCGCCTTGCTGCAGGTCTATCATTTTCTTGTAGAAACCGCCTGATTTGGTGAGTTCGGCGGGAGTTCCGCATTCATCGGTCTTGCCGTCTTTGAGTACGACGATCTTGTCAGCTCCGGCAACGGTACGCATACGGTGAGCGATTATGATTACGGTCTTGTCCTTGACAAGGCGTGAGAGTGACTCCTGGATGAACGTCTCGTTCTCCACATCAAGTGATGCCGTAGCCTCATCAAGCAGTATGATGGGAGCATCCTTAAGGAATGCGCGGGCTATTGATATGCGCTGTCTCTCACCTCCTGAGAGCTCGCTTCCGTTCTCACCGATCAGAGTATTCCAGCCGTTGGCCAGCTTCTCGGCAAAAACATCCACATGCGCCAGACGGGCTGCAGCTATCACCTCTTCATCGGTAGCATCCTTTCGTCCGATGCGGATATTCTCAAGCACGGTGTTGTTAAACAGTGTCACATCCTGGAATACTATTGAATAGAGGCTCATAAGGGTCTCCGGATCAATCTTTGATATATCCATGCCACCTACGGTGATGGTACCGGAACTGATATCCCAGAATCGGGAAGCCAGCCTTGATACTGTTGTCTTTCCGGATCCTGACGGGCCGATAAGCGCGGTCACCTGCCCCTGTTTTGCCGTGAATGAGACGCCGTTCAATACTGTCTCAGATGTATCATACGCAAATTCTACATCTTTAAACTCCACATCATAGCCCTTATTGGAAAGGCTCTCTGTTCCGGTCTGTTCATCGTGGCAAAGTATCTCATCCATACGCTCACATTGTACTCCCAGCGATACAACTGCACCAAGGTTAATCAGTGCTCCGGACATGGGGTCATACAGACGTGATGCCACCAGCAGGAACATGAAGAAACTGACCACATTCAGGGAACCTGCAGAGAGCAGGTATGCTCCGGTCAGGGCAACCGTGGCAATTCCAAGTTTAAGTATCATCTGACCGCTCAATACAAAGTAAGCCACACCCAGCTCTGCCTGTATGGCACGTTTCTCAACCAGGTCTATGCGGGGATACAGGTCGTCCAGATACTTCTGTTCAGCATCATTGGCACGGATATCCTGGAATGTTTCAAGTCCCTCCTGGATATGATCGGCCAGATCTACCTTTGATTCCATGTTCCTGCGATTGTAACGGTTCTGGACCTTGTCTGAGAACAGGACTATCGATATGGCAATAGGCACAACCCATATTGCAGCCAGCGCCATACGCCAGTCAAAGAAGAACAGTGCAGTACCCATAACCAGTGTTGAAATCATTGAACCGATAAGTTCCGGCACCCAGTGAGACGTTCCGGTCTCTATGGTGGCGGCATCGGCCATGATGGTGCTGGTAAGGTCAGCCAGATCCTTCTTGCCAAAGAACGATAGCGGCAGGCGGCGCAGTTTCTCGGCCAGAGCTATACGGCGGCGACCGCTCTCAAGATATACCGTAGTAAACTGTTTGTCATATTTGATATACTCCATTACAGCTATGGCTAGCAGGCAGGCCACCATTTTCCATACATATCCCCATGTATCTATAGGGGTGCCCTCCATTATGTCCTTGACCAGGAAGAACAGCACACCCACAGGCAGCATCAGTACTATATCCATTCCTGCACTTGCCATGCATGATTTTATCAGATCTCTTGCACCTTGCTCAGAGAGTGCGTATTTATGACGTAAAACTTCAATTACTTTCATTTTATGTGCCATTTTACAGATTCAACATACTGATTCCACATGGAGGCGTATTTGCCGCCCTTTGAAAGCAGTTCATCGTGAGTTCCCTTCTCAGTAATACGGCCATTTTCCAGAACACATATCCGGTCGGCTCCCGTTACCGATGACAGTCTGTGTGCCACCATTACAAGAGTCTTGCCTTTCTGAGCCATACGTGAGAACGCCTGCTGTACACGGGTCTCATTGTCCGGATCGGCAAATGCTGTAGCCTCATCCAGAATCACTATAGGCGTATCCTTAAGCATCACACGCGCAATGGCCACACGCTGTTGCTCTCCACCCGACAGGTAAGTTCCCTTTGTTCCTATGATTGTATCAATTCCTTGTGGCAGTTTCTCAATGATATCGTCGCATTGGGCCTGATGCAGAGCCTCAATGACCTCCTCACGTGTTGCATCGGGACGTCCCAGACGAACGTTCTCCAGAATGCTGGTCTTGAGCAGACGGCTGTCCTGGAAAACAAATGAGATACGGTCCATCAGATCCTTCTTGCGTATGTTGCGTATATCCACGCCGCCCAGAGTAATTGAGCCTTCGGTCACATCAAAGAAACGTGCCATAAGACTGGCAGTGGTGGTTTTTCCACCACCTGACGGACCTACAAGTGCAATCTTCTGTCCGGGCTTGATATTCAATGAAATACCATCTACTGCAAATACATTAGCCTCCGGATAACGGAACCTGACATTCTTGAGTTCCAATTCATTATCATCGGGCAACTTGGCATCATCGGGATCCTTTAACGCATCAAGGGCAAAGATGCGTCCCGTCTTGTCCAGTGCCTCTGCTACAATCATCTCATTCTCAGTGGCAAACATGATTCGGTTCAATGTTACGGCCATTGAAGGAGTTACAATGATATAATAGATAAGGTTAAGCAGGAACTCTCCGTCAAGGCTGTTCCTGTTTGCCATTACCAGCGTAAAGGCTATCAGCACTGCGAATGACGCATTTACCAGCGTGGTGTACAGGGTCATCGGCGTTCTTAAATCAAGAGTATAGGCAATAACCCATTTCTGATACTCATCTATCGATGTCTTAAAGCGCTTAAAGGAGAATACAGACTGGCTGAAAGTCTTTACGACCGGTATTCCACGTACATATTCCACAGCCTCATTGGACATTGAATCCAGGGCCATATTGTACTCTGCCATCTTCTTTTTGAGCAGCGGACCGGTCATGAGCACATACATAACAATGAGTGCCAGCAACACAGTTGCCAGGCAAAGCAGTCCCATGCGCCAGTCAAAAAGGAACATCAGCACTGCCAGACCCAGCATCGTGGCGTACATACCGGCCTTGTCCGGGAGCTGATGAGCCAGATAGGTCTCTGTTGATTGAGTTGATTCCTGCACCCATTTACGCACCTTTCCGCTTCCTATGCTGTCCAGGAAACCGATTGGCAGTGTCATGATATGCTTCATGAGCGCCTTGCGCATGTTTGCGGCGATCCTGAACGCTGCGACATGTGAGCACATAAGACCTCCAAAATAGACCAGAGCCGATGCAATAGCCATTATCACAGCCATCCATCCGTAATGGGCTATTCGGCTGTAGTCACCCCCTATCACATCCCTGATGATTGCCCATATAAAAATAAATGGGGCAAGAGCCAACAGTTGGCCAATGCCCGCAATTATCATGGATAGATAGGTCAGGATTTTTCTTTTTCCTGCATAAGCAAGCAACTGCGGCAGCAGTTTCTCTTTCTTTTCCATATCCTTACTTTTTTATTAATCGTGCCGCAAAGGTACTCCGGCCTGGAGTATGGCACAATCACTAAAAGTGAGGATATGTAATCAGTAGCCCAAATAGGTCATGATAAGCTCAACCGCCTTGTCCTCGGTGAGATAATCCATATTGAGGACTATATGGTAGTTGCGCGCATCGTAACGGCTCTGGCCGGTATAGCGCAGAACATAGTTGTCACGGGCCTTATCGACCGATTCAATTACCTCCAGGGCTTTTTCATGTGAAAGCCCCTGTTTGCGCATGATACGGGCGATGCGATTCTCACGTGAAGCGGTGATCAGTATATCCACCTTGTTGGGGCGGTCCTTGAGTACAAAGAAGCCTGAGCGTCCTGCAATTACGCATGATCCCTCATCGGCAATACCGTTAAGTATCTCTTTTTCAGCCTCAAAGACATCATTCACATTAAGTGATGAATTGTACTCCGAAATATAATCACTGTCACCGTCAACCAGCAGACCGCTCATGGGGACGGGAGCAACCATCTGGATGAAATCATCCAGCCAGCGTTTCTTCTTACCCTTGAGTTCCTCTATGCTGTTTGGTGATAGATTGAGTTTGGCCTGGAGAGAATCAATCAGTTCCTTGTCGCTGAAACGTACGCCCAGTTTCTCTGCCAGTTTACGGCCGATGGTCCTGCCGCCTGAGCCTACCTCACGGCTGATTGTTATTACAAATGGTTCTTTCATTGGAAATATATTGTTTGTGTTACCTATAGTTCTTTCTTCATGCTCCAACTCCCTACCTTCTTGCCGTCATGGACTATCTCGCATTCATGGAATACCTCATATCCACGTTTCCGGAAGAACTTGCAACTCTCCTCTGTATTAGTGAAAAGTATCAGTTGATTGCCACCTTGCAGACGGACATAATCCCCCACTAAAGACAGGAGCTGGGTCCCGATGCCTTTACCCTGATAGGGCGGATCTACTGTCAGCGATGTGCAATACCAGATACCCGGACCGAATTGCTGATAATCAAGACACGGCTTTGATGCTGCCTCATCCATTGCCAGATAATCCTTTAACCGCTTCCTGTCGGCAACGCGATATACGTTGAGCCAACCGTGGAGTATATAATTAAGGTTTGACGGTTTCCTATAATCGGGATTGTCAAACATAGCTACTCCTACAATCTTGCCGTCAACTTTAGCGATAAACAAGTGTGATTTCTTGAAACATACACGCCCCATATAATATGCCATGGAACTGAGCACACGCTTACACTCTTCATTGTCCGGGAAGAAATTGGTTACGTACTCGTAGTTTTCATACGCACGGGCACACACATCGGCTGCTTCTTTTATCTCCTGACGCTCAACACATGCGAATGAAACTTTCATCGTTGCCCCTTTTTAATAAATTTTTGCATAGTTACAAAAAATATTTAATAACACAAAAAGAAACTGCCCAAAATATTTGTGCCCTTTTTGTACCTTTGCTGAAACAATATGGTGTTTATGAGAAAGGTATTGCTTTCATTCATTGCAGTCATTTTGGCTTGTTGCTCCAATAACGCAACGTTTATTCCCAAAGCACCGGACTATGCCGATGCCACTATGTGGATCACGGAAGACGGTGATAAGTACGGTAAAGGTGCCGATATATTCTATGTGGTATCCACCTGGGAAGAGGACTGGCAGGATGCAGAAGGACGAACCAGCCACTACGCCGATGTCTGGAACCCTAAGCACCGTGAGCGTATGGCAATTGAGATCAATAAAGTTGCGGCATACATGTCACCGGGCAACCGTTTTTATGCTCCATATTATCGTCATACCACTATTGAGGCATTCATGATGCAGAATGAGGACAGCACCAGAAACCGCACCCGTCTGGCTATGGCCGATGTCTGCGCAGCCTTTGACCATTTCCAGGCTCAACGCGACAAGACCCGTCCGCTTGTAATTGCCGGATTCAGCCAAGGCGGTCTGGCAGTCGTGGAACTGCTCAAGCATATCGATGATAAAACATACAGTCAGTTGGCTGCCGCCTACGTGCTGGGTTATAAAGTTACTCCCGATGACACATTGCAGACCAGTCATATAAAGGCTGCCAAGGGCGAGTCCGATACAGGCGTAACAATCTGTTACAACACGGTTAAGGACCTCAAATACATCCAACCTGTCATAGCAGCCACATGCATGGGTATAAATCCTGTCAACTGGCGTACCGATGCCACACCTGCAATACTGCATGATACCATCACAGTAACGCTGTCGCTGGATTATCACGTCCTTGTGGTCAGCGGCTACAGCGGAGCGGAATATCATCCTTACAAGAACTTCATCAACGTCGGTGACATTCACAGCTGCGAGCCCTGGCTTTACAGCGAGTGCCTGCAAAAGAATATCAACATAAGAGCTGCTGAGTGGCGCAAAAAACAATAATACGTTAGGGGTTATTTGTATCCCTCAGGGCGGAACTGTTTCTGCTCCTCGTCATAGACAAAGCCTTGTTCTTTCAGGTAGCTCTTTATCTCTTCCGGCTCCTTGTCAAAGTAGCAGCACAGTGACTCCAAAGAGTCAAATTCTTCATCTCTAAGCAGCATATTCACTGCCGAAACCAGCATTCCCGGATCTTTAGGTAAGTATTCCATACCGCAAAGGTACAAAATATCGGTCTGCCGATGTATCTTTACAAACGCATTATGAATGAGATCTGGAATCTGATAAACGAGATGTCACCGTACCTGCTGCTGGGGTTCGGTTTTGCGGGTATCCTGCATGCCTTTGTGCCGGCACGGATATATCGCCGTTATCTTGGTAAGGCCGATTTCCGCTCGGTGCTTTGGGCGGCATTGATAGGTGTTCCTCTACCGTTGTGCTCGTGCGGAGTGATACCCACAGCAATGTCTCTGCGTAAGGAGGGCGCATCACGTGGAGCAACCACATCTTTCCTGATATCAACACCTCAGACCGGCCTGGATTCCATTCTGGCAACAGCCGCATTGCTGGGTATTCCGTTTGCGGTAATGCGTCCTGTGGCAGCTCTGGTAACTGGATTGTTGGGTGGTTTGCTGGTAAATTACCTGACCAGGCGCGAACCTGATGAGAGTGCCTGCTCCGCTCAGTGTGCATCGGAACAGACCGCGCAGAAAGGGTTTGGTAGCAGACTGCTTGATGCACTGCGTTACGGATTTGTGGACATGATCCAGGATATAGGCCGATGGCTGATAATAGGTCTTGTGATAGCAGGCCTTATCGCCGTTTTTGTGCCCGATGATTTCTTTCTGAAATATGCCGGTACGCCTCTGGCAAGTATGGCAGTGGTCCTGGCCATATCCATACCAATGTATGTTTGTGCCACGGGTTCCATACCTATTGCCGCGGTCCTGATGCTCAAGGGTATAACACCCGGTGCGGCGCTTGTCCTGCTTATGGCGGGACCTGCATCAAACATGGCATCAATGCTCGTAATACGCAAGGTCATGGGCCGCAAGACCATGTGGATTTATCTGCTGTCCATAACTTTGGGTGCTATCGGTTTCGGTCTTATTATAGACTATCTGCTGCCGGTGGAATGGTTTACTCAAAGTATCGTGCAGAGTCACGCCTGCTGTCATGAGCAACCGGCTCTGTTCAAGATTATATGCAGCGTTGTATTAGGACTTCTGCTGATATACGCGCTCATCAAACGTTTTACAAGAAAAAATGATACAACTATGGATAAAAGAGAATTCAAAGTGGACGGCATGATGTGCAACCACTGCCGCGCAAACGTAGAGAACGCCATCAAGAGCGTTGAGGGTGTAACCGATGTAACCGTTGACCTTGCATCGGGCATAGCCTCAGTACAGGGTAGCGCATCGGACGAAAGCATAATCCAAGCCATAACGAATCGCGGATACTCTGCTGCCAAGAAATGACTCGGCCAAATCCTCACTTTTAGTGATTGTGCAGGCTTTGGGGCTGGAGTACTTTTGCGGCAGTTAAACCATTAATTGATAAAAGTATGAAACCAGTTTTCAAAGTTTTGCTTATGGCATTTGCCTATCTTGTAGCGCTTGTACTCGGTGCATTAACCGGAATGATTCACCCCATGTGCTATGCATATGTAGGAGCATTGCTTCCGCTACTGTATTCATTCATCTATCTCTACACATCTACATTTATCCGCAGTTTCGGTGTTGCCACCATACTGAACGGAATCCTGATGCTTCTTCTCATTATTGCCGGAGAAGCCGATTGGGCACTCTTTGTAGGCCTCATCATCCTTACAGCACTCTCTGAGACAATCAGATGCCGCAAGGGATACGACACCATTAAAGGTATCCGACAGAGTTTCCTCCCCTTCGCCTACTCCTTCTTTGCCTACACCGCCCACTGGTGGACCGATACAGAGGGTTCACTGGCTGCTGCCGTAGAGGAGATGCCTGCCGGTTATGACCAGCTTATGATTCCAGTCATAGAGAACATCCCCATGCTGATCATAGTACTGATCATCACCCTACCCGTTGCCATCCTGGCAATAAGGCTTGCAGAGCGTTCAATGAAAAAGCAGCTTGAATCGTTCAAATAAATGTGGAAAAGGGGACAGTCCCCTTTTCCACATTTTTAATTATCTTAGCGGCAAAATACATTGCTTATGAGAAAGTTAATCGCAACCATCATGCTGTTTATGGCCGTAGCGTCTGTATCGGCACAGGACAACGTCTACTCTTTCAAGGTAAAGAACGATAAAGGTGAAGAAGTGAGCATGGAGCAGTACAAGGGAAAGCTCCTGCTGATTGTAAATACCGCCACCCGCTGCGGATTCACTCCGCAATACAAGGATCTGGAGGAGATATATGAAAAGTATAACGAGCAGGGATTTGAAATCCTGGACTTCCCTTGCAACCAGTTCGGCCAACAGGCACCCGGCAGCATTGCAGAGATAAAGGAGTTCTGCTCCGCCAACTATCATGTCAAGTTCACCCAGTTTGACAAGATTGAAGTAAACGGCGAAAACGAGATACCTCTCTACACCTGGCTCAAGGCCAACGCCGAGAACAAAAGCAACATCCGCTGGAACTTTACCAAATTCCTAATCTCAACCGATGGCAAAGTCCTGAAGCGCTTTGAACCCGGCGACAAGATGGAAGACGTAGATGCCGCCGTCGCTCAGGCGCTCAAAACAGACAAATAAAAATGTGGAAAAGGGGACAGTCCCCTTTTTCACATTTTAAAGAGCTTGAGCATCTCATTCCATTCCTTGTCCGGGATTTCATCGGCCCAGCGTTCGGCCATTCTGCCCGGCATAATTGCATAGAGCTGATTAGGTTGATCCAGAATCTCTATGTCACGGTACTGTTCCGTAACGGCATTGTCAATAGTTTCTTTTACAGACTGAGCCATACGTAAGGCCTTCTCACTGTCAATTCTCAGAGTATCTGACGTGGTGCGACTGCTGTTAAGGACCAACATGTAACCTTCAGAGTCCTTGGTAAGGAATATACAGCTTGATGTCCTGTAAGGATTTGGCTTGAAGAAATAGCCGCAGATATAATCCTCGGGAATACACCCGAAGTGTCCATGTCCATATGCTTCTTTGCAGGCTATGAATTCAGACCACGCAAAATATGCCGGGACCAGTTCCGTACCCAACAAAGTCTGCCGTTTCATCTTAATATCAAAATGTAACTTATCAATCGGGATATCTGCAGTTTCATAACCGACGTATGTGATAACAAGTCTATCCTTTGGATTTACCAGTTTAAAGGAGAATTCACCTTCCGTATCAGTAATATCATGTGCAACTATACGGTCATCCGCATCACGTTCTGTTACATTGACCATCACCATGGGGCCGTCAACATCGCGGATGACACCCGTAATCATATCACCAGCCTTAAGCTTGTTCTGAGCAAACACGGTTACTGCCGATGCCTGAACTGTCAGCATCAACACAAAAGAAAGGAATCTTGAAGTCTTCATAAGTTTTTGTATTTGCCACAAAAGTAAAGTGCCGTTATTCTGATTGCAAGGATTAAGCGTTGCAAAACCGTTGCATTCCGCACAATGATTCCCGCAGCAGTAGCCGGATGTCCGGCAGAGTCCCAACCGTATGTCCGGCGGTGCAAAATCACTTTTTTTAGGTATTACTCACGTAAAATCAGCCCACTACCTTTGCACTCGCTATGGTAATAACAATAGTGGAAAATGGTTTGTGTTTAATAGTATCGGCCTTGGGTGCAGGGACGCATACGAACGGGGAGGGCTACATGTGAGCCCTCCTTCTTTTTTATATGTAACAGACATTATTAATAATAACAGTTATGACAATTGAAATGATTAATGAAAAGTTCGGGCGCATGTGCCGCGGACTGCTTAAAAGGCGCTGGATAGCCTTGGGCGCCTTTGTGGTAGTATTGTTTGTAGGTATGATAGGCATGAAGAAGATGGTCAAGGAGACATCATTTGACGCCTATTTCATTGAGGGTGACCCCATGCTTGTCAAGACCGATGAGTTCAAGGCCCACTTTGGCAACGACTACTTTGTAGGAGTACTCACAGAGTGTGACAACATCTTTACCAAGAAGAACCTGACCCTGCTGCGTGAGCTCTCAAACGAGCTGATGGACAGCGTATCATACGCCGACAAGATCACATCACTGACCGATATAGAGTTCATGGTTGGTGATGAATGGGGCATGAACATAGAGCAGATAGTGCCCGATGAGATACCCGATGACGGCACCCCGGAGATGGAAGAGATACGCCGCATGGCCTACAGCAAACCCAATGTGGCCAAGAAACTGGTATCAAAAGACGGTACCATGTCTTGGGTAGTGCTTAAGCTAAGGGCGTTCCCCGAGGACAGCGTATGGCGTAAGGAGACCACCGTCGCTCCCGATATGCAGACCGGTGAGGAGGTTGACCACATACTGCTCAAGCCCAAATACGCAGCCCTGAACCCCAAAGGAACCGGAATGCCTGTAGTGAGCTACGAGAAGATGGAGTTCATCAATGTGGAGATGAGCCGTATCATGATGATTGCATGCATACTCTGCCTGATTGTAATGATTATCATGACCAAGTCTCTGCGTGGAGTCGTTTCACCCTTCCTGGCTGTGATAGGCGGTATGTTCATCACATACGGAATAGCCGGATACACGGGAATGTATGTGGATTCAACCACCACCCTGATACCTGTGATACTGGGATTTGCGGTATCCATAGCTTATAACATCCACCTGTTCTCATACTTTAACGGCCGCATGCGCATACACGGTGAGCGCCGCAAGGCCGTTGAAGAGACGATAACCGAGATTGGATGGTCTGTATGTTTCTGCGGTCTCACCACGATAGTATCCCTACTCTCTTTCCTGGTCATCCCTATCCGCCCCATGAAATGCGTAGGTATGATCTGCTCCATGACAGTGCTGTTTGTGCTGCTTACGACTCTGGTTGTAACTCCGGTGCTGCTCTCATTCGGACGCAACCGCAAGCCGCGTGAGGGATTCACCGAGGACAGTGACACCACCTGGAGCCGTGCCATGGTTCGCCTGAGCGACTGGACAATGCGCAGTTCACGCCCCATCGTGACCGCATTCACCATTGTCTGCCTGTTCCTGTGCATCGGCCTTTTCAAGATCGTTCCGGCATTTGACATTGAAAAAACCATGGGAATAGACGTTCCTTATGTAAAACAGGTGGTTGGTGTAGGTAAATCCGAACTTGGTTCACTTTACAGCTATGACCTGGTTATTGAGATGCCGAATGAGGACGATGCCAAGCAGCCCGAGAACCTGCGCCGCCTGGAGAAACTGGCATCGATCGTAGACAATTATCCCCTTACCAAACGTACCACCAGCATACTGGATATCCTCAAGGACCTGAACCAGACACTTAACGAAGGTGATCCCGCCTACTTCCGTATACCCGAGACTGAGGAGGAGGTTGCGCAGATGATGATGCTCTATGAGAACGCCGGAGGCACTGAGTCTGAGTACTGGGTAGATTATGACTACCGCCGTCTCAGACTGATGGTTGAGATATCGGACTTTAACTCGGCCGAGGTTGAGAAGGAACTGAACGATATTGACCGTGTCGCTCAAGAGGTATTCCCGGGAGCAACAATCACAGCTGTTGGTAACCTGCCGCAGTACAACGTGATGATGCAATACCTGGTTCGCGGTCAGATGATGTCATTCATCATATCGGTACTCATTATCGGAGTTATCCTGATGATTGCTTTCCAGAGCGTCAAGGTTGGTCTGATAGGTCTTATTCCTAACATCATGCCTGCAATCTTTGTAGGCGGCATTATGGGTTGGGCCGGAATTCCGCTCGATATGATGACAGCCACAATCATACCTATGATGCTTGGTATGGCTGTAGATGATACAATTCACTTTATCAACCACTCCAAACTGGAATATGACCGCTGCGGCAAGTATCCCAAGTCTATCAACCGCACGTTCAGGGTTGTGGGTGTAGCTATCGTAACCACCAGTATCATCACATCGGCCGTATTCGGAAGCTTTGCCACATCACCTTGCGCCATGAACAGTCACTTTGGCTGGCTTGCAGTGGTTGGCATCATTTCGGCTCTGGCTGCAGACCTGTTTGTTACACCTGTATTGGTAAAGAGATTCAAAGTATTCGGTAATGAAAAAGATTAAGACAATGAAAGCAAGAATGATTCTTACGGCACTTGCAGGCCTTATGACAATGACGGCCGGTGCCCAGACCCTGACGGGACGTGATATAATGCAGCGTGCCAAGGATGTACCCGATGGCGACAGCCGTTACAGCGAGATGGAGCTGACCCTGATCAAGAAGAACGGCGACAAGCGTGAGCGCAAGGTGGTCTCATGGTCAATTGATGAGGGCAAGGACAAGAAGACACTCATGTTCTTTACCTACCCCGGCGATGTGAACGGAACCGGATTCCTGACCTGGGATTATGATGACATAAACAAGGACGATGACAAATGGCTCTATCTGCCGGCCATGAAGAAGACCCGCCGCATAAGCGGATCATCATCCAAGACCGACTACTTTATGGGTACCGATTTTACCTATAACGACATGGGATCACGCAATATCGATGAGGATACCCATACTTTGGTACGTGAGGAGGACCGTGACGGACAGAAGTGCTGGGTGATTGAATCCGTACCCGTTGACAAGCGTGAGATTTACAGCCGTAAGGTTACATGGATTCGTCAGGACTGCTGCGTACCCGTATATGTGGAGTTCTATGACAAGCTGGACAAGCTGCACCGCAAGCTCACCATATCGGACATTAAACAGGTTCAGGGATACTGGACCAAGTCTCATATGGAGATGCAGAACGTGCAGACTGGTCACAGCACCGTGATTATAATGAATAACCCGCAGTATGACCTTAAGGTTGACAAGAGCATGTTTACAGTTGCAAAACTTGAGAAAGGACTATGAAAAGCATCCTGCATATTTTGTTGTACTTTGTTCCGATACTTGCCGTGGCGCAGGGGTCGGAGCCGCTCAGCGTGGACGTGAAGGGGTTTGTTGACACCTATCACGCCCTACGCTCCGAGTCGGACTATGACTGGATGTCATCTCGCAGCCGCGTGCGTGGCGAAGTTACACTCAGCAAAGGTGGCGCAGGGGCATTCGTATCGGCCAACATGGTCTACAACAGCATATTAAGTGAGCGTAGCGGGTTACAGATACGTGAGGCCTACACTTGGTGGGAAAACGAGCGCTGGGACATCCGTGCCGGCCGCCAGATCATCACCTGGGGCGTTGCAGACGGCCTGCGTGTTACAGATATCATATCCCCTATGGACTATACGGAGTTCCTGGCGCAGGACTATGACGATATCCGCATCCCTGTAGGCGGACTGCGGCTGCGTTACATACGTGACCGCTGGAATATGGAGGTTGTGGCAGTTCCCGTAGCGTCATTCTTTGAGCTGCCTTTGGAACCGGAAAATCCCTGGTCAGTTGTTCCTACCGGGATGCCCATGCCGGTCCAGGCAAGCATGGGTACTACCCCATCCCACAAGCTTGAGAACATGGAGTACGGTGCCAGATTATCCATGTTCCTGAGTGGTGTTGACTTCTCTCTCTGCGCTCTGCAGACATGGAACAAGATGCCGGTATTTACCAGTGAGGTACAAGCCGGGACGATACTCATGACCGGCCAGTACCGCCGCATGACAATGGTTGGTGCCGATGTATCACTGCCCGTTGGACAGTTCGTGTTACGCGGTGAGGGCGCACACTATTTTGATGAGGCCCAGACTCCTGCTGCGGGAACCGATATCCCGCGTTCAGGCACAGCCAATGCCCTGCTGGGAATAGACTGGTATGCAGGCAGTGACTGGAACCTGTCGGCTCAGTACAGTTACAAATACATTGAGGATTACAAGCCCACAATGAGCGGTAACCGACACACCCATATGGGCACATTCCGTATATCAAAGAGCCTGCTCAACAACACGCTCTCTCTGCAGTCATTCGCCTACATGGACCTGACTGACGGCGGCATCTACAACCGTTTATCGGCCGATTACGCCATGAATGACCAGATGCACCTGATGCTGGGCTATGACCTGTTCCATGCTGACAAGGGCATGTTCAAGACATACTCCCGTAACTCAGAATATTGGCTTAAGCTTAAGTATAGCTTCTAAAAAAACGGCGGATTGGGGTCTCACCTCAATCCGCCAATTTTATTGAGACCGCCTCAAGTTGCTGCCACCCTGCCTTATCGGTAAGACGAATCATGAAATGATAGTCTCCCGGATCGACATCGTCAGGTATGGGTATGTCAAAAGAGGCTTCATACAACCTAAGCCCGTCCGGTATGGTGTAATCCCTGTTGAATACCCATGGCCTGACGGGCTTTTTCTTGGGCTCCATTTTACATTCCTCAGCCGATGTACTGTGTGAGTGATGGTCATAGTTGTTGTGAATCTCTATGTTGAAGGCCCCCAGTTCCATGTCATCGGTAAAGATGTAATGAAAACGTATGGTGTCTCCCAACGGGAATGCCTGACAGTTGTCCGGTTCAGGTAATATGCCATTGGCAGTAATCTGCGGCATGGTCATATCCTTTGCTCTATCATCACTGGAACTGCTGCACGCACAGAGTGCGCACAGCAGCAGTATAAACAGGTCTTTCCTATTCATCTTCATCATCATGATCATCTTCACCATCCTCAATGTCTATATGGGTCTCGGCCATACTCTGCTGGCCCTCATTGTCGGTGACGGTAAGGTGCAGATGATACTCGCCTAACGGAGCATTCGCAGGTATGTCTATGTGTTCGTGGAACTCAACGTTTTTCACACCGATGTACTTACCCTCTACATATGACTTCTCAATCTCGAATGAACCGTCTTCCTGATGGATTTCCACGTTGATGGATTTGATCACTCCCTCGGCAACTATTTCAGCCTCCAGATGCAGGTCATGTCCCGGATGGGCGTGTTTGCTGTTGTCATGTCCCACTTCAGTGAGAGTAATCTTGGGCTTGGACACGGTCTGTTCTTCTTTGTCACAGGAGTTGAAACTGAGTGCCATTACTGAAACGAGTGCCATCATAAGGCACATTCTGATATTCTTTTTCATAATTCTGTTTTCTTTAATCTGTTTGTTTAAAAATACAATGCTATCATCAAAGACATGTTACGTCCCGGCTCGGGTACATCTATAAGTCTGTAATAGCTTGTATGGTCGTAGTAGCGCATGTTGAGCAGATTATCGGCATGCAACAATACCTTGACCGTATATTCGCCGGCTGTAAACTGCCTGCCGGCCTGCAGGTTCAGGGTCCAGTGACCCGGGGTTGTTTTTTCAGGGGGGACAATCTCATTCCTGGCACCTACCAGGTGGGCGTTCAATCCAGCAAAGCCATCCTTAAACAGATATCGCAACTCAGCTTTTGCCGACCATGGCATGGAGAAAGGAAGTGTATAACCTCGTTTGTCGCCTGACAACTGCCTTGCATACAGATACTCACCTGACAGCTCTGTCTCCCAACCGGACAGCAGACGTAGTGTCATCTGCGCCTCGAAACCCCACCTGAATACTTCCGCCTGGCTGTAGTGATACAGTTGCAAGCCCTCCACATAATTCGCTGTAGGGTTCAGGTAGATATAATTGGGAAAGTAGTTCACATAAGGATCCAACTGCATGTTCAGACGGTCCGATTCAAACGTAAGTCCCATATCCAACTGGTATGACTCCTCAGGGTCAAGTGCTGAATTGCCGCGCTCATATCGGAATATATGGTAATTGATTCCATCGGCCCCCAACTCCTTGGGTATCGGCATCCGGAAACTCTTACCGATATTGGCCTTGAGCACCCACTGTCCCATCCGTCGGTTGAAGCCGGCTGACCAGGTAAGGCTGTTGAAACGGCGTTCGGACTCCGCAGACCTCTCCATATAGACAGAGTCACCTTGGGCATTCGGGGTCTTGAACCAGTCTCTGTAGCTGTGTATGTGAGTTGCGGCATGGTCCAGACGCAGACCGGCATTGACCTTGAAGTCATCATCGACAGAGTAACTGTCCATGACATATATGCCGCCCTGAGCCGTCTCGAATGAGGGTATTATGAATCCCCACCCGCTCTGCCGGTTCTTCTGGTACTCGCCGTTCACTCCGGTCCTGATCTCATGGTTTTCAACTCCCGATAACCTCACTGAGAGATTTGCGGTATAGGTATCCTTATTGAAACGGCGTTCCAGCGATGAGCCGGGGACAGGCATATAACCATGACTTACCGGTTCTGACAACTCTTCACGCAGATTGTTCTGATAGGCCAGACTCACCTCAAGAGAGAACTGATTCACCTGCCAAGACGTGTGGCTAAGCAGTTTAAGATGGTTCACCCACTGGCAAGGCAAATCAATATCCCTTGTTGAACGGTCATAGTCTATATCAGACAGCCTTACCTCCAGTCCATGCGCATTGGCAAAGAATCCGCTTGCGGAATATGAGTCCGATACGCGGACATCGGTATGGAATCCATATCCGGCATAGCCCAGCATGACAGCACCGTCCCTCTCTTTGCCGGCCGTATTGCGCAACCGGCGTTCCTTAAGTTTGATGTAATAGGAATAGTACTGAATGCTGTCTGTAGGAACCTTACAGTCACCATAATCCAGCCAGGTCATATTGGCATTGTAAAAGAACCTGCCGTTTATTCCGCCCAATCTGGCCGATACACCTGTCTGGTCATTGACTGTACGTCCGATAAGCTGTACGGAGCCTTCAAGTCCATGCTCCGGGATATGCCTTGAATAGAGACTCAGCACACCGCCTATGGCATCGGAACCATATAGCAGTGCGGCCGGGCCTTTTATTATCTCGGCACGATCCACCGCGAACTGGTCTATCTCCAACCCGTGGTCATCACCCCATTGCTGGCCTTCATGCTTAATGCCGTCTTCACTTACAGCCATACGGTTGAATCCGAACCCGCGTATCATGGGCTTGGACTGTCCCGAGCCAATGCTCATGGCCTTGACTCCGGGTATTCCCTGCAAGGTCTGCATAAGGCTTCCGCTAAAGTTGCGCAGCATATAGTCACGGCTCACCTGAAGGGATGACTGTGACGAATTCATCTGATAATCCAGCTGCCGGTTGTCGGTGACTGTGACGTCATCAAGCACTATGGCGGTATCGGGCCATAATGCAATAGCGGCAGCCAGTATGATTGTTGTCATGCTGATTGTCTGTTTTAATAAAAGAATGAGATTATCCCCTTAAATTAAAGACAGACATAGGGAGGTGCACGGAATGAAGGAATGCCGTAGGTACAGAGGCGTACCGCATCACGGCTTAACTTACAACGTTTGTGTAGTGATTGGGTATAAACGATTACCGCGATAGAAGCTGCGGCAACATAAGACAGCGTAAGAAACTGACAGAGAACGCATTGGTGCAACGGATCATCCAGAATAATCAGATGTCCGGTGCAGCTGTGATTCAGACAGTCAGCGCATTCGGTAACCGACACATCGGCGTGATGGTGCACGTGGACCGATGACAATGCAAGCATCGGCAGAAAAACTGCCAACGTCAGCCATGCACAAATCTGTCTTTTCAATGCCGGATTCCTCATATCTTTATCGGCCGCGAAGGTACAAAAAATATTACAAGTAACAGTCGTCGTGGATCACAACTACTGCGAATAGAGCCAAAGGGGACGGTTCTATTTGGCCCCCTTTTATTGTTTAGTGAAACTTAAACAATTATTGTCAAATCTTGCGTACGCAGTCCTGCCGTTGGTTATAAACCCAAATGAGATTCCTTTCGCGTAACGGTTAAAGTCTTTATAGGGATTGGCTTCCTTCCACTCGATATCAAAGGGGGCACCCGGATTAAATAACAGGTCGCCTTTGCTGTCACGACTGACATACAAAGTGGTGGGGCCGACAGACACCATACCGTCTTTATAAGTGTAAACGCCTTTATACTTGTATACGTGATATCTGAGTTCGTATACCTCCACGTAGTCACCGCTAAAGCGCACAGCATATGATATGGTATCAGATTTGTCTTTCGCGTACCATGTACCGTTAAGGGATGATTTGTTACTTGGCAGATTTGAGGCTCCTTTCCTATAGTACATGAACATATGATCCAAATCCTGTGATGTGGGTGTTACCGGACTCTTCAAGTATTCATGAACCATTACCGAGCCTCCACATACCAAGCTAACGCGCACTGTGTCCACATGGTTTAAGCGTCTTTTCAATGTATCCCAACGGGCTTTTTCAATGTCATCGGAAACATCACACCTACGCTGCCTTGACAATGCTACATGGTCTATCAGAAAATTGTCCATAAGTGTATAATCACCTTCCTCATTCTCTTGGAAATATGGCTTGTACTGACCTTGATATAACGAACTGAAAACAGCTGTATAATTGTAATGGCCATCAGGCTCTATTATGAAAGTCTCGGAATCAATTTCATCATCCTGATTATAGGACTGATTATAGGTAAAATACCAGGTGTCTGCAATATTCTGCATCGTAACCTCCACGTATGACTCATTCTCATCATCAATGTTGATTTTGTCATCACTATCACATGCTGCAAATAACGGCAATGCCATAAAAGCCCAAACCAATCTCCTTTTCATATTCATTATTATATGTTAAAATTAAAATTTCGGCGAATTTAGTATAATCCGTCATGACATGAAAGGAACTTGTTCATTATTTGTAATAACCGATATCCGGCTTTGTAGATTACCTCTAGATTTATCGATAATATCTATTAATCATATTAAAATAAACTATATTCATCTATAAAAAGCATTATTACCATAATGTACATTTGCAACCGATTTTGAATTCAAAACAATGAAAAGACTTACTACAATCGGGTTGGTCCTTACCATGATGGCAACCTCCTGCACCCAGGAACGTGCCAATACGGACCAGCTTGTTGAGAATTATGCCCTGGTAACCATTCCGGCCCCGGATCTTACGGGTATTACAGACAACGGAAAGGAAGTTCTGAAACTGTACCGGAAAGCTGCCGATGAGGTGGATAAGATCTACTGGAAACAGTATCTTGGTGATAAAGAAGCTTTCTTGGGTTCTCTTAAGACTGAATCGGAAAAACTGTATGCCGATATCAACTACGGCCCCTGGGACCGCATTGACGGCAAGGCATTCCTGCCCGGATACGGCACTAAGCCCGCCGGTGCCCGTTTTTATCCCGACGATATGACCGCCGATGAGTTCCACTATTGGAACGATCCTGACAAGAACAACCCTTATACACTTGTGGAGCGTGCCGCCAACGGTTCTCTCAAGACGGTCTGGTATCACGATGCCTACGCCGATGAAATTGGCAAGATTGAAGGTTACCTGACTCGCGCCGCCGATGTCACAATCAAGGAGAGCGTGCGCAATTACCTGCTCAAGATGATAGCAGGTCTTAAGACCGATGATTATTATGAGAGCATGAAGGCCTGGCTGGAGATGAACGACAGCAAGATGGACCTTGTAATCGGCCCTATCGAGGCTGTAGATGATGCCCTTTACGGCACAAAAGCATCATATGGAGCATACGTCCTGCTTAAGAACCTTCAGCGCACGGAGGAACTCAACGCTCTGTCGGCACGCATGCCGGAACTGCAGAGAATGCTGCCCGGTGATCCGTCCAACCACAAATTCGTTCCCGGAGCAGAGTCTGATATTTTCTCATGCAACGTGCTCTACTGCAGCGGTTACACCAATGCCGGATTCAAGGTTATCGGCATTAACTTCCCTTACGATGCAAAAGTCCAGGAGGAACTTGGAACACGTACCATAATATTTGACAATATCATACGCGAGAAATTCAACCGTACAGTCCACCCTGTAGGCAGCGCCCTGCTTGAAGAGGTCTACCAGCCCCACGTGGATGCCAGCGCCTTCTACTGGCTCATTGTATTCCGTGAGATTGCCAAAGGCCTGGGCGTGAAGGAGACTGTTAACGGAAAGGGTACCGTAGCAGAGGCTCTGGGCAATGAGGCACTGGCGCTGGAGAAAGCAAAATCCAACGTACTTGGAGCCTGGCTCTGTGCCCAGGAGGCTGAGGCATATAACATATCGGCCCTGTTCCAAAAGGAAGACGTTCTCACCACGTTTGTTACCAATACAATCCGCTCCACACGTTTCGGTGCGGCCGATCCTACCGGTATAGCCAACATCTTTGTCTATAACTACCTGCTGGAGAGCAAGGCCATAGTCTGGAATCCTTCAGGCCGTTACAGCATTGACTATGACAGGACATGGCAGGCACTGGAGACCCTGGGTGCCAAGATACTGGATATTCAGGCTCACGGAGACACCAAGGCTGCCCACGAGACATTGGTCAAGTATGGCGTTGCCGGCCCTGAAAGCCAGTCCGATAAACGTGTCCTGGAGCTGGCAGGCATCCCCGTAGATATCAGATTCACTTATGAATAATCCAATAACCCGATAGTAACGAAACTATGTTCAAGGATTTCTTAGGATTCAATCTGGTTGAGCAGATGCACAAGCTGCGTCAGATCAACAGATTCAACCCCTCTATACTAAAGAAGAAAAGCTTAGGCCTCATATTTGTATTCATCATCGTTCTGGTGCTCTGGCTTATACCCACGGAGTCATTCGGAATTGACGGACTCACCCACGTACAACAACGAATCATCGCAATTTTTGCCTATGCCACGCTCATGTGGGTGTTTGAGTTGGTTCCCGCCTGGGCTACATCGGTAAGCATCATGGTGCTGTTACTGCTGTTCACTTCTGATTCGGGCATCAAGTGGATCTGCTATCCTGCTACAGCCGGACAGCTTCTCAGCTACAAGCAGGTTATGGCCAGTTTTGCCGACCCTGTGGTGATGCTGTTCATAGGCGGATTCGTTCTGGCTATTGCAACTACCAAGATAGGACTGGACGTACATCTGGCACGAGTACTCCTCACTCCATTCGGTAAAAAGAGTGAAAACATCCTGCTGGGCTTTATGCTGGTTACCGCCCTGTTCTCCATGTTTATCAGCAATACCGCCACCACCGCCATGATGCTCACCTTCCTTACACCTGTATTCAAGCAGCTTGAGGAAGGTGGTAAGGGACGTGTCGCAATGGCACTCAGCATCCCTGTTGCAGCCAATCTGGGCGGCATGGGAACGCCTATCGGAACACCGCCCAACACCATAGCTCTTAAGTACCTGAATGACCCGGAAGGTCTGAATCTTGGCATAGGATTCGGCCAGTGGATGATATTTATGGTACCTCTGGTGATTGTAATGATCCTGATTGCATGGTTCCTGCTTAAGAAGATATTCCCTTTCTCGCAGAAAACCATTGAGTTAAAGATTGAAGGTGGAATGAAGAAGGACGGTAAGTCCACGTTGGTCATCATCACCATGATTATCACCATCCTGCTTTGGATGATGGATGCCCTGACCGGCATCAATACATATACGGTTGCACTCATCCCGTTTGCGGTCTTTGCAATGGCCGGCATTATAAGCAAATATGACCTGGAAGAGATAAACTGGTCTGTAATCTGGATGGTTGCAGGCGGCTTTGCATTAGGTTATGCCATGAACGGTTCCGGTCTGGCTGCACTGGTAGTCCGTGCCATTCCGTTCAGCAACTTCCCGCCCCTGCTCATTGTAATCCTGTCCGGCCTGCTGTGCTACGGACTGTCCAACCTGATATCCCACTCTGCCACAGCCGCCCTGCTCATGCCTATCCTTGTAGTCGTGTGTACGGCCATGGGTGATAAACTGGGTGCGATAGGCGGCACATCGACCGTACTGATAGGCGTAGCCATCGCTTCCAGCAGCGCAATGATCCTGCCCATCTCTACGCCTCCTAACGCTCTAGCGTATGCCACCAATCTTATCCAGCAGAAGGATATGATCAAGATGGGTATAATCATCGGTGTAATCAGTGTGGTACTGGGTTATCTGACGCTGTTCGCTGCCGGCTCCCTGCATATCGTGTAAAAATGTGGAAAAGGGGACTGTCCCCTTTTCCACATTTGTCCCCTTTTCCACATTTAATGCTTATATTCGCAAAATGGAATGGAAAATGGACAGGAGTAAACAGATAATACGTACCAGCTGGATTGGTATTGCAGCCAATGTGCTGCTGGCTGGATTCAAGGCTGCGGTCGGCATGCTGGCCAGCAGCGTTGCTATAGTGATGGATGCGGTGAATAACCTTAGTGATGCGCTGTCAAGCGTTATTACCATAGTAGGTACGAAGCTGTCACAGCGTCCGGCTGACCGCAATCATCCGTTCGGATTCGGCAGGATTGAGTACTTCAGCGCAATCATAATTGCGGTGATTGTGTTGTCTGCAGGTGTTACGTCTCTGATAGAATCCGTTAAGAAAATTATTGAGCCCACAGAGCCCAGTTACACCACTGTTACGCTTATCGTAATCATTGTAGCGATTGCCACTAAAATCGTTCTGGGACTGTATGTTAAGCGCAAAGGAGAACAGTTGGACAGTGATGCTCTCACCGCCTCCGGGGCCGATGCCCTATTCGACGCGATCATCACATCTGCGACACTGGTATCGGCCGGAGTCATGCTGCTGTGGAATGTATCGCTTGACGGTATCCTGGGTGCGCTGATATCGGTCGTAATCATCAAGGCCGGTATTGAGATGCTGGCCGGACCCGTAAATGACCTGCTTGGTACCAGTATTCCTGCTGAGTTTGCAAGTCAGATAAAGAAAGAGGTTTCTGATTTTGAGGGCGTACGCGGTGTATTTGACCTGATTCTCCACAACTACGGGCCCGATGTAAAGATCGGCTCTCTGCATATCAACGTGAATGATACGATGTCGGCTTATGATATTCACGGACTTACGCGCAGGATATCAACTGCCATGTATGAGCGGCACGGAATCATCATGACCGTAGGAGTATATGCCGTAGCCACCGGCGATAACAGACGTGCTGAGTTGCAGGCCAATGTAATGCAGGCTTTAGGCTCTAATGAGGAAATCGTACAGGTGCACGGTTTTTACTTATCAGAGAAAAACAAAATGCTGTCCGTAGATGTGGTTCCCGATATCTCAGTACATGATGACTCAGCTCTGATAAGCAGACTCACTGCGCAGATTGAACCATTGGCACCCGGATTACAGGTAACAATCGTAGTGGATCACAACTACTGCGAGTGAGCCAAAGGGGACGGTTCTTTTTGGCCCCCTCCCTTCAATCCTTGTTAGGATGCAGTTTCTTGTCCAGCTTGACGCTCAAGCGCATAGACTTGATGGATGATTTGAGCAGGTCTGCATCGGCTGAACGTTTTCCGTTTCCGCTGGTAAAATGGAAACAGAGTCTCTTGCTCTGCAGGAAGCGTTTTACGACTATACATGTGGCTGTACTCTCCTCTGCCAATCCTTCGGCTCCATTGGTTAACCTACAGGGGAGCTCAACGGTGGTTCCTACCGGTTTGTCAAGCAGTTCCAGATATGAATCAAGGTTTTCCAGGACCTGGTCCCTTGTGGTTCCCATCGGGAAACAGACCTCATCTATGTGTGAGAAGGATGTGTTTGTAATATCATCACGCACCAGACTCAGCAACTCAAGCTTGTAGCCTACGCCCATGTAATACTGTGCTTCTCCGTTCTTATCCTTGTACTGAAATATTGAATACTGGTCTTTGCTGTCTTCATCGGACTCAACTATTTCCATACGGATACCTGCAGGAATATCCTGGGCAAACACACAAGTAACCATCATTAAGGCGGTTACCATTGACATAAATCTCTTTCTCATATTTAGTCCTTTATTAATCCTTGAGTACAAATATAGTGGATTTTATTAAGGAACAAAAGACTTGCTTAACTTTGTAGTCCCATTGATCAAAGTATATGAAGAAACTCTGTCAGTTCATCTCCAAATATATGGGAGTGCTGGTATTTGCGGCGGCAGTGCTGGCATTTGTATTTCCCGATGCGCTCTCCAGGATACGACCCAAGGTCATAAACTATCTGCTGGGCGTTGTCATGTTCGGCATGGGACTTACACTCAACCTGCAGGATTTCAAGATTGTGTTCAGCCGCCCCAAGGATATCATCATAGGCTGTCTGGCACAGTTCACCATCATGCCCCTGCTGGCATGGACTCTGGCACGTGTGTTCAGACTTGATGATGCGCTGGCATTGGGCGTGGTGCTGGTAGGGTGCTGCCCTGGCGGTACTGCATCGAACGTAATCACCTATCTGGCCAAAGGAGATCTGGCGCTGTCAGTAGGCATGACCGGCGTATCCACCATCCTGGCCCCGTTCCTCACTCCACTGCTCACATGGGCGCTTGCCGGCGAGAGTGTCAACGTGAATGTGCTTGGTATGCTGCTGAGCATACTCTGGGTGGTGATTCTACCAATTGTAGTAGGCATTATCATAAAGAGCCTGTGGCCCAGGTTTACCGATAAGGCTGTCGATTATCTGCCGGCATTCTCATCAGTGGCTATTGCATTTATCGTGGCTATCGTAATTGCGGCCAATGCAAACAAACTGCTGGCAGGCGGTCTGATAATTGTGCTTGTGGTGATGCTCCACAACATCTGCGGACTGGGGCTGGGTTACGTAATTGGAAGCCTGCTCAGGTTATCCGAGCCCAAGAAACGGGCCATATCCATAGAGGTGGGCATGCAGAACTCCGGTCTGGCATCATCTCTGGCCACCCTGCACTTTGCCACCTACCCCCTGGCCACCATACCCGGCGCCATATTCAGCGTCTGGCATAACATCAGCGGTGCTATCGTAGCCTACCTTCTCCAAAATACAGATAGAAAACAAGTTTAATTCTCTCTCGCAAACATCTACTTCCAGTGTTTGAGCTGTGAGAGATGAGTATCGTAGAGAGTTCTGCGCTCGCTGTCTGACTGATTATCGGGATTGGGCATATGCGCAATCAGGAAATCCAGGAGAGCATCCTTGCTGTCGTAGGTAAACTTACCGTCGGTGTAGCACCATTTGCAGTAATCCTCGTTGAAACTGCCATCGGTCTCACGGCTAATCATGGAATCGTCTGAGAGCGGCATTCCGCAGCACTGGCAGTAGAGTGTACGCGGAGCACCCAGCAATGTATTGATAGATACTCCAAACTCACGTGACAAGACCTTGAGCATCTCCGGATTAGGCTGTGTAAGGCCCGTTTCCCAACGGCTAACTGCCTGACGTGTTACATTGATGCGTTCTGCCATCTGGTCCTGAGTGAGATTGTTACGCTCACGCAGATTCTTAAGTATTTCTTTTACCTCCATCGTTGTTTAAATTTTGATTGACGATGCAAAGTTAGCATGCCGGGAAACACTTGTCAAGAAACATGTTGTTGCTATTGCCCTACAGACACCTCAGAGGCAATATTTGATGTTGTTTATATCGATATTAAGATTATGTTACAATCAATCTGAGGTCTTTTTGAGACGAGAGAATTCCATTATATTTGCCATGAAAACAAAAAGAAAAAGATGTTAGTTGTGTTGAAACTATTGGGCTCTATCGCCCTGCTCATTTACGGTATGAAGGTCATGAGCGAGGCGTTGCAGAAGATGGCGGGCCCGCAACTGCGTCACCTGTTGGGCGCAATGACCACAAACCGTTTCTCTGGGGTGGCAACAGGAGCACTTGTAACCGTAGCCGTACAGTCATCGGCAGCAACCACCGTAATGACGGTGTCATTCGTAAACGCGGCACTTCTTACACTTAGTCAGGCCATATCGGTCATAATGGGCGCCAACATCGGTACTACGCTGAGCGCCTGGATTATGTCGGCAGGATTCTCATTCAACATTGCAAATCTGGTCTGGCCGGCTTTTCTAATAGGTATAATTCTGATTCAGATAGGTAAGCACCGTTATATAGGCGATTTCCTGTTCGGTATAAGTTTCCTGCTGTTCGCTTTAGGTATGCTCAACCAGACCGGCCGCGACATGGATTTGGCACACAATCCTGCAGTTGTAAACTTCTTTGCATCATTTGACTCAGGCAGTTACTGGACTATCCTGTTGTTTCTTCTTATAGGCACTATACTTACCTGTATTGCACAGTCATCGGCCGCACTTATGGCTATCACCATGGTGCTTTGCTCAACCGGAGTAATAACCATATTCCAAGGCATTGCGTTGGTTATGGGTGAAAATATAGGTACCACCCTGACAGCGAACCTGGCAGCAATGTCGGCCAACACACAGGCACGCCGCGCAGCCATGGCCCATCTAGTGTTCAATGTGATAGGCGTGGTTTGGGTGCTGATACTCTTCTTCCCGTTTGTAAGGATGGTATGCCGCGTAGTAGGCATTGATGTTACGGCCGATGCAGTTGACCCGGCACGACTCACATTTGCGCTTGCCACGTTCCATACCGCATTCAACGTGATAAACACATCACTTCTGATAGGTTTCATACCTCAACTTGAGAAACTGGTATGCAATATCATCAAACCCCGCAAGACCGACGATGAGGATGAGTTCCGTCTGCAGTTTATCCGAGGCGGTATCATGAAGACCCCAGAAATATCGGTATTCCAGGCTCAGAAGGAGATTGTGATCTTTGGCGAGAAGATGCAGCACATGTTCCACATGACCAAGGAGCTCTACTCCACTACTGATGAGCAGGAGTTCAAGAAACTGTTTGAGCGCATTGAGAAGACTGAGGATGTGAGCGACCGTATGGAACAGGAGATTGGAAAGTATCTGGGTGATGTGGGTGATGCACACCTTTCTGATGACACCAAGGAGAAGATACGTGCCATGCTGCGCCAGATTGGCGAGTTGGAATCAATAGGTGACAGTTGCTTTGGCCTGGCCCGCATAATGCGCCGCAAGCGTGACAACCAGATTACGTTCAATGATGAGCAACACGCTGGTGTTGAGCAGATGTTCACTCTGGTTGATCAGGCTTTGACCCGTATGAACGAGCTGCTGGCCGGACGCCGTGAAGACTATGACATCACTGCATCCGAAGAGATTGAGAACAGTATCAACGGCTGCCGTAACCGCCTCAAGCAGTGGAACATAAACAACCTTGACCAGCATGTTTACAGTTATGACAACGGCACCGTATTCTCAGACCTGATAAACGAGTTTGAGAAGAACGGAGACTACATAATCAATGTGGTTGAATCACGTCTGCGCGCTACCCGTACCGGTATCCGTTTCAAGGGCATTTACATTGATACGGACGCCAAGACCGTATCTGTTGACGGAGAGCCCGTTGCATTCACAAAGACTGAATATGAGCTGCTCAAGATGTTCATGATGAACCGCGGCATGGTATTCTCACGTGAGGACCTGCTCCAGGCCATCTGGCCCGATGACGTGATTGTAAACTCCCGAACCGTTGATGTAAACATCACCCGCATCCGCAAGAAAATAGAGCCTTACGCAGACTACCTTACTACTCGCGCAGGCTTTGGGTACTCCTTCCAGGAGTGAGCAATTATGGACGGGTCATTTTTTCGCAGTTTAAAAAAACCGCCAAAAACAAACCTCCCCAATTGGTCCCCCCACAATTTCATGGTGATTCGCAC
>JBGUIZ010000076.1:0-12402 GCA_045113495.1 Bacteroidaceae bacterium | reverse complement strand
GTACTGCAGGATTCCGGCCGGGAAGCATATCTCATTGACCGATATGTCATAATAGGCGTTGATCTCCTGCGGATTCATGTACCACTCGCTGCGGTCAACCGGTTTCTTGAACTTGCGCTCCACCATATCGTTCCAGAAGAAACGGCTAATGGAGGCGGCATTCTCAACCAGTGACATGGAGGGGTCAATCACCATACGGGAGTAGTCCCTCCACTTGTCAGGGTATCCTATCTTGAAACTGAAAGCGTTCAGCTTGTCATGAGCCAGCGCCTTGCTCTCACTGCTCATCCAATCCTGCGCATCGATGCGACGTCCCAGGGCTGCCTTAAGGTTACGGAACATGGCAATCATTCGCTCCTTGGCTCCGGCAGGGAAATATCTCTCAACATAGAGACGTCCAATAGCGTCACCCAGCGTTCCGCTCACCACCGATGTAGCACGTTTCCACATGGGTTTGGGCTCTTTCTGCCCGCTCAGCGTACGGCCGTAGAAATCAAAGTCGGCGGCATCGGCCTTCTGCCCCAGACGTGTTCCGTTGGAGTCTATAAGCTGCCACTCCATGAGTATCTTCTGGTCCTCGAGCGGCTCCTCATCAAGCACACGGATAGCCTCCCTGATGGATTCGGGCTGGCCTACGTCAACCCACTCCACACCTTTCATGCCCAGACGCTCAAAGAACCGGTTCCAGTCCAGTCCCGGAAGCTGTTTATAGAGCTCCTCAAGTGACATCTTGTGGTAATTGGCCGCAGGATCACGCAGCTGAACATTGTTTCTTGACGCTTTGGCAAGACGCATCTCAATGCGCCAGATAACCTTCATGCGGAAACTTGCCTCCGCACGGTCATAACCGGCCAGCATGAGCATACGTACCACATGTTTCTTGAATGCCTTACGTATGTTGCGGGTCTGCATATCACGATCCGTGTAATACTCCTTGTCACCAAGGGTCAGACCGCCCTGGCTCATACCCACTATGTTTGAACGGCTGTCCTTAAGGTCAGGACCGATGCCCACGTCAAAATAGCCGGTAACACCGTAAGGGTCAAGCTCAATCATCATCTCAAGCAGTTCCTCACGGCTGCTTATAGCCCGGATCTGCTCCCTGTAGGGCTTAAGCGGACCGAACTGGTCCCTGTCCCTACGCTCCGTATCCATAACCAGACCATAGAGGTCAGCAATACGGGCGGCATCACTGCCCGGAGCATTATCCTGTGCAGTGATGCCGTCTATAAGGTCCTTGAGCTGGCGGCGGTTAAGCTCGGCCAGTTCATCATATGTTCCGTAGCTGGAGAAATCATCGGGAAGCGGGTTGGCATCAAGCCATCCTCCGCAACTGAAACGGTAGAAATCCTGACCGGGCCAAACGGTCCTGTCCAGATTCTCCTCTTTGATTCCAGCCCTGTTCATTACCAGATGCTGGCTCTCTTCTCCTTAGGAAGATAGAGAGCATCCCCTTCCTTAATACCAAAGGCATCATACCATGCATCAATGTGCGGAAGCGTACCGTTTACACGCCAGCGGCTGAGAGCATGAGGATCACTCTTGGTGCGGTTACGTATCTCCTCATCGCGGATATTACCGGCCCACACGCCTGCATATGCCATAAAGAAACGCTGGTCAGGTGTGTAACCGTTCACAGTCTCAAGCGGAGCATCCTTAGTGGCGTTCTTGAATGCCTGATAAGCAACCATCAGACCGCCATGGTCGGCAATATTCTCACCCAGGGTCAGTTCACCGTTGGCATTCAGGTCAGGAAGCACCTTGATATTGTTAAAGTGATCCACGATAACCTGTACATGCTCCTTGAACTTGTCGGCATCACCCTCGGCCCACCAGTCGGTAAAATTACCGTCCTTGTCAAACTGACGGCCCTGGTCATCAAATCCGTGAGTCATCTCATGGCCGATAACCACACCTATGGCACCGTAGTTGAATGCATCATCGGCACTCATGTCAAAGAACGGGTACTGAAGAATACCTGCGGGGAAGCAGATCTCATTGGTTGTGGGATTGTAATATGCGTTCACGGTCTGCGGTGTCATGAACCACTCCGTATTGTCAACCGGTTTCTTGTACTTGCGCTCAACCATATCCTCCAGGAAGAAACGGCTTATGACCATATTGTTCTCAAAGAGGCTCTTGGAGGGGTCAATTACAAGTTTTGAGTAGTCTCTCCACTTGTCGGGGTAACCAATCTTTACATAGAAAGCATCCAGTTTCTCATGAGCCACAGCCTTTGTGCTGTCACTCATCCAGTCCTGTGCATCGATACGCTCACCCAGTGCAATCTGCAGGTTCTTTACGAGAGCAGTCATACGCTCCTTTGATGAAGCGGGGAAATACTTCTCAACATAAAGCTGACCAATGGCCTCACCAAGCACGCTGCTTACGGTTGATGTGGCACGCTTCCACCAGGGCTGCTGTTCCTGACGTCCGCTCATGATCTTGCCGTAGAAATCAAAGTTGGCCTGATCAAGCTCTGTGGTAAGTCTGGATGCGGCATGGTCTATCAGCTGCCACTCCATATATGCCTTATGTGCCTCAACGGGAACTGTAGCCAGGATTGCCTCAACCTCATGAATAGGCTCGGGCTGACCTACGTCAACAAAATCGCAGTCGCCAATGCCGATGGCATCAAACAGCAACTGCCAGTCAATGCCCTTGAAGTCCTTCTTTAGCTGCTCAAAAGTCATCTTGTGATAATTGGCTGCAGGATCACGCTGCTCAACCGCACTGTATGACTTCTTTGCAATGCGGGTCTCAATGAGCATGACATCCTCCATCTTCTTCTGAGCCACCTTCTCTTCAAATCCGCAGAGCGTGAACATGCGTACAATATGTTTCTTGAAAGCTTCACGGATTGCGGTCGTTGCATCATCGGTATCCAGATAATACTCCTTCTCGCCGAGTGACAGACCGCCCTGACCTATGCTTACCAGGTTGCTCTTGCTGTCCATCATATCCGCACCTATTCCTATGCCGAAATAGTTGCCTACCAGACCGTTCAAGTCCATCTCAACCATGAGAGGATACACCTCCTTACGGTCCTTGACGGCCTCAATTCTATCTATCCAGGGCTTGATTGGAGCCAGACCCTCCTGATCGCGACGGGCTGTATCAAGCACCAGTTTGTAAAGGTCTGCTATCTTCTGGGCGTTCGTACCGTTCTCATTATCTGCGGACACGATCTCATCAATCAGCCCCTTGAGCTGCTCACGGTTGTCCTCGGCAAGCTGGTCAAAACTGCCAAAACGCGCATACTCGTCCGTAAGCGGATGTGCGGCATTCCAACCACCGTCAGCAAACTGGAAAAAATCATCACCGGGATTGGCAGAGGTATCAAGATTCTCAAGTTTGATACCCATACCCTGTCTGGAGTTGTTACAAGAAATCATAGCTATTCCTGCAAATGCAATTGTGATTAATGTAAGTCTTTTCATAAACTCATTATAGTGTATTACAAATTCTCTCCCTCCATCATGGCCTCCTCCCAACGGGACTCAGCCTGAGCAAGATCATTCTTAAGCTTGCCGTATGCCTCAAACATGGCGGTATTCTGTGCCCCGCCCGGGGTGGCAAGCCAGTCTTCTATATCCTTTATCTCTTTCGATATGCGTTCAACCTCTTTCTCGCAGTCCTCAATCTTCTTCTGGATCTTACGTTTGCGGCGCTCCTGCTCCTTCTTGGCCTCATAATCCTCCTTCCCGGCCGATGCCTTATCGGCCTGTGCCTGCTGCACCGGAGCACCCTTCATTCGGCCTATATCGGCCATACTGTCCAGGTTACGGCTCTGCAGGAAATCATAGATGCCGCCCAGATGCTCACGGACCTTTCCGTCGGCGAACTCATATACCTTGCTTACCAGTCCGTCCAGGAACTCACGGTCATGGCTTACCACAATCACCGTTCCGTCAAACGCCTGAATAGCCTCCTTAAGCACATCCTTTGAAGCCATATCCAGATGGTTGGTAGGCTCATCCAGGATGAGCAGGTTTACAGGTGTAAGCAGCAGGCGGATCATGGCCAGACGGCTGCGTTCACCACCGGAGAGTACCTTGACCTTCTTCTGGCCTGCCTCACCTCCAAACATGAACGCGCCCAGGATATCATTGATACGGGTACGAATGGGACCGGTAGCCACATTGTCAATGGTATCATGAACCGTCACCTCATCATCAAGAAGCTGTGCCTGGTTCTGTGCATAGTAACCTATCTGTATGTTATGACCGATGGTAAGCGTTCCGTCAAACGGAATCTCACCCATGATGCACTTTACCAGCGTAGATTTACCCTCACCGTTACGCCCCACAAAAGCCACCTTCTCACCGCGCTTGATGGTAAGGTCCACACCGCTGAATACCAGATGGTCACCGTAGCTCTTGGCAACGCCCTCGCATATCACGGGATAGTTGCCGCTGCGGATGGCGGGCGGGAACTTAAGACGCATGGTCTTGTTGTCCACCTCATCAATCTCAATGGGTACTATCTTTTCAAGTGCCTTGATGCGGCTCTGTACCTGAACGGCCTTGGTGGGTTTGTATCGGAAACGCTCTATGAACTCCTTGGCATCGGCTATCTCCTTCTGCTGGTTCTCATAGGCACGAAGTTGCTGCTCACGACGTTCCTTGCGCAACTGCACGAACTCGTTGTACTTGACCTTGTAGTCATAAATAACTCCGCATGATATCTCGATGGTGCGGTTGGTCACGTTGTTTATGAACGCGCGGTCATGACTAACCAGGATCACTGCGTTGCAACGCTTGGCCAGAAACTCCTCAAGCCACTGTATACTCTCTATATCCAGATGGTTGGTAGGCTCGTCCAGCAAAAGCACGTCAGGATGACGCAGCAGCAGTTTGGCCAGCTCTATACGCATACGCCAACCTCCGCTGAACTCACTTGTAGGACGGTCAAAATCATCTCGGCGGAAACCAAGACCGGTAAGGGCTTGTTCCAGTTCAGCCTGATAATTGCCGCCACCCATCATCTGGTAGCGCTCGCTCTCACGGGTAAAACGGTCTATGAGAGCGTGGTAATCCTCACTCTCATAATCAGTACGCTCCACCAGCTGGTTGTTCAGCCGTTCCACCTCGGCCTTGAGTTTGTGGATATCCTCAAATGCCGTCTCGGCCTCCTGTCTTACAGTGCGTGTATCGGCCAGTTTCATAACCTGCGGCAGATAACCTATGGTCATCTCCTTGGGTATTGAAACCGTGCCCGATGTAGGTTGCTGCAATCCGGCTATGATCTTGAGCATAGTGGATTTGCCGGCTCCGTTCTTACCCACAAGGGCAATACGGTCCTTGTCACCTACCACGTAGCTGACATCATGGAACAGCGGGCGAGCCCCGAACTCTACCTTTAGATTTTCAACAGAAAACACGCTTGGTTATCAGGCGAACAGTTTTGCGGGATAAACACCCTCCTTTACAAGTTCTGCAATCTTGTCTACAACTCCCTGACGGTCCTCGGCATATGTCACGCCAAACCACTTGGAGGTTGTGTCAAGAACCTCTACTGTAGCGGTTCCGTTGTTGATAAGCTCATTCACCATGAGCGGGATAAAGTACTCTGACTTGGGAGTGTTGATATTGGCCTTAAGCCATCCCTTGAAGAAATCCTCAGAGTACTTCATATAGTCAGGGGTGAATCCCCATACATTCATTGAAACGGGGGTGTTGTCATCGATACGTACCCAGTCCTCACCATCCTTGTAGCAGACACCGTTCTCGCGGCGCAGTATCTCCGTGCGCTCAACTACGGTTGTAAGATGACGCTTGGCGTTAACCTCGCATACGCCGCGTGACACCTTGCCGTTCTCACTCAGGGTGTTGGCTACACGGAATCCTACCATTGAGTATGTATTCTTGGATCCCTCAGGCAGAGAGCTAAGGAACTTGCCCATCACTGCAAAGCAGTCGCGGCCGTAGAAGTCATCGGCATTGATTACGCAGAAAGGCTCGTTGATGACATCCTTAGCCATCAGCACGGCATGGTTGGTACCCCACGGTTTGGTGCGGTCCTCCGGGCAGCTGAAACCCTCGGGCAGGTCATTGATGCTCTGGAATACCACCTGAGTCTCAACATGACCCTCATATTTCTTGAGAACCAGACGACGGAAATCATCCTCAAAGTCCTTACGGATAATGAATACCACTTTTCCGAAACCGGCGCGGATAGCGTCAAATACGGAGTAGTCCATAATAGTTTCACCACTTGGGCCAAGTGCGTCAAGCTGCTTGAGTCCACCATAACGGCTGCCCATTCCGGCTGCCAGAACAACGAGTGCTGGTTTCATATTTTCTGTATTTAAATACTGTCTTCTAATAGACTGCAAAGTTAAACTATTTTTCCCATGAAAAATACCTATATTCGCATCATAAAAATACAAGAATATGAAAAAGTACATCATAGGAATACCGCTTGTCCTGGCACTGCTGTTTGCCACAAACTGCAACGGCAACACAGGCAGCACCGCAGTAGAGGAGATTGATGCAGACACCATCATTCTGGACGCAGACCAGTATGTAAGGTTTGAGACCACACAGGGTAATTTCACCATCAAACTCTATCGTGAAACCCCACTTCACCGTCACAACATGGTTCGTCTGGCACGTAAGGGATTCTATGATGACCAGCTCTTTTTCGGAATCCAGAAAAACTACAAGATCCAGTGCGGTGACGTCAACTCCAAGAACGCCAAACCCGGACAGGAGATTGGTATCGATGAGAAGGATGATACCATAGCATCAGAGGTTAATCCCTGGAAATACTATCACAAGCGCGGAGCCGTAGGCCAGGCCAGTACAGTTCAGTTCCGATACTCCACCAGCCAGCAGTTCTACATTGTGACCGGAAAGAAAGCCAACACATCGGCCCTTACCGCACAGGAGAAAACCATCAACAAGCGTTACCGCCAGGCCGTAAAGGACTCCATAACACAGCCTCATGCCAAGGATATCCTGACATGGCAGAAATACGGAGAGAAAAAGAAGATAAGCAAACTCAACACCCAGCTTAACGATGAGGCCGATGCCATCATGTCCAAACGCCCCGCATTCGCATACTCCAAGGAACAGGTCAAGGAGTATACCACAACAGGCGGAGCACCCTCACTTGACGGTCTTTACACCGTATTCGGTGAGATAACTGAAGGTATGGACGTGGTTGAGAAGATTTGCGCACTGCCCGCTACAGGCAAGAACGGTCGTCCCAACCCCGATGTCAAGGTCATCAGAGCCTATGTTCTGGAAGACGCATCAGCGCCCGTGGAATAAATCAAAGATTGTTTACCTGATCCCTGAAGCTCTGCCAGAGCGCATCATCAGGCAGAGGTGCTTTCACGTCAATCATCTGGTGTGACACCGGATGCTCAAACTGTACGCGATATGCATGCAGCGAAATGCTGCCGTCAGGATTGGAGCGCTCGGCCCCGTATTTGAGGTCACCCTTGATGGGACAACCCATCTTGGCCAGCTGACAGCGTATCTGATGATGACGTCCGGTCATAAGCTCCACCTCAAGGAGATGATAATTCACGGAACTTGCCACCAGTTTATAATTCAGTATGGCCTGTTTGCTGTTTGGCACCTCATGGTCATAGGCCAATGAGCGGTTCTGTTTCTCATTACGCACAAGCCAGTTTACAAGCTGGCCCATCGGCTCCTTGGGGCGGTTCTTCACAATGGCCAGATAGCGTTTGTCAACACTCCCCACACGGAACATCTCATTAAGGCGAGACAATGCCTTGCTCGTCTTGGCCAGCACCACCACTCCGCTCACGGGGCGGTCCAGGCGATGCGGCACACCAACGAACACATTTCCGGGTTTGGCATATTTCTCTTTAAGATACAGGGCAACGGTATCCGACAACGGAACGTCGCCGGTCTTGTCACCCTGTACTATCTCACCCGGTAGTTTGGAGACAATAATGATATGATTATCCTCGTAAAGCGGTGTCATCACATACTCATTCCGCCATCCACCTGCAGAACCTGACCGGTCACGTATGAGCTGTCATCGGACACAAGGAACAGGGCTGCCTTGGCAATCTCCTGGGTCTGAGCGCCACGCTGCAGAGGAATTGACTTGCACCATTCGGCCAGCTTATCCTCAGGGATCTTGCCGGTAGTCATCTCAGTGAGCACAAAGCCGGGGGCAATCACATTGGCACGGATGCCGCGTGACGCCATCTCCTTGGCAACAGACTTGGTAAGTCCAATCAGACCTGCCTTTGATGCCGAGTAGTTAGTCTGACCTGCGTTTCCGTGCAGACCAACCACTGATGATACGCAAAGTATGTTACCGCTGCGCTGACGCATCATCTGCGGGGTGCAAGCCTTGATGAAGTTGAAGGCAGACTTAAGGTTGGTATTGATGACCTCGTCCCACTGCTGCTCATTCATACGCATCATCAGTCCGTCACGTGTAATTCCGGCGTTGTTCACCAGGATATCAATGTGACCGAACTCCTTGACCACCTCATCGACCATCTGTGCTGCGCCCTCATAGCTGGCTACATCCACACGATAACCTTTTGCCTTTATGCCGTTGGCACTCAGCTCTTTCTCCATAGCCTGTGCCTTCTCTACGCTGTTGATATAAACGAATGCCAGGTCTGCGCCCTCAGCTGCAAAAAGCTGGGCCATGGCAAGACCTATTCCACGGGTTGCTCCGGTAATGAGCACCGTCTTTCCTGTCAGTTTTCCCATTTAATTGTTAAGTTTAACGTTATTAGAATCAGAATTATAGCCCAAGGCACCGTATATAAGACGGCGTGCCTCAAAGCGTATCTCCTCCCTGGTATTTCCCTGCCAAAGCTTGCCCCTGATGTAAGGAGCCTCAAAACCGCGCATGCAGTTGTGCATTATCTCGGCCGTACGCTTGACACTGACCACATTGAATGTGCCCGATGTCTTTCCCTCGGTAATGATAGTCTGAAGCATCTGCTTCTGCTTAAAGTCAAATCCCTTACGGAAATGCTCCAGTCCCCAACTGTTACGGAAGAATCCGGATTTAAGGGTACCGTTGCGGTCTACCATCTCCTTGATAAAACGGAAATAGCCGAATATGAATTCCACGATCTTCTGTTGTGCAGGAAGATTCTGATTGGCTATCTCTCCCAGCTGGGCCAGCACCTTCTCGACCTCACTGTTTATAACAGCCTGAAAGACTTCAACCTTACTTTCAAAATAGGCATACAAAGTCCTACGGCTGAGACCTGCCTCCTGGGCTATGTCTATCATAGTGGTCTCGTCATAACCCTTTCTTACAAACAGGTTCTTGGCGGCCTCTATAAACTGAATTCGTGTTTTGGGATTCTCCATACCTTTAATTGGGGTTACAAAAGTACTAAATTTGTGTAACAATAAAATAATAACTACAAAAGATTTGCCCGTATTGCACAAAAGGCCTATCTTTGCACTCGCAAAACAAAAATCGCGGAGTGGAGCAGAGGTAGCTCGTTAGGCTCATAACCTAAAGGTCGGGGGTTCGAATCCTTCCTCCGCAACAAAATGAGAGGTCCCAGATGGGGCCTCTCGTTTTGTTGTGGGGAAGGATTCGAAGGAATACCTTTCTTTTATTCTACAGGTTCTGCGGGGGAAGTTACTGCTGCTGGGGTTTTTTCTACGTGCAGCCAATCGGCCTTGGTTATTGAATAAAGAAGGTTGGTTCTCCAACAGATGAGCAGGATGATGCAGATCACAATAAGCCAGTCTATCAGTTTTCTCCACCACGGCTTCTTATCGGCATACGGATCCTGGGTTGTTATAAGAGGAGTCTTGGCAACCTGAGTAAGGGTGGCACCGAACGTGATATTCACCTTACCGCCGGCGTTGATTGCCCAACCGTTGGCATTAAGAAGCGGAGATATATTACGCTTACGCAATACAAGCCATGCCTTTATCATAGCAGGTCCGGAGATAACCAGCAGGATTGCCACAATCACTACAGGCCACTGCCACGCTTCCAGTTTCAGAGCTCCGGCTACCAAACTGGCGATTGCACCTCCTATCGCGCCCAGAGCAATGCTGATGGCAGCAAAGATACCGGCAAACTTACCTATGTCAAATGCAGGCTTGGCTTCTGTGGGAGCAGCAACCTTTGCACTCAGATCACCCATAACCTTGGTATCTTTCTCGGCTGCAAACTTGTTGATCGTATCCTCAATCAGTTTACCTAGCTTGCGGTAAGGTGACCAGAAGGCCTGACGGATGCTGATAGGACTGTCAATGATCTTTGTCACGGTGGCATCCCAGATATTACCTGCACGGTCATAGAAGACGCCATGCTTTCCTACACGCAGGTCTGATATATCACCGTTGGTCAGGGCGGCAGCAATGGTCATGGTAGCGCCGCTCACCTTGTTTGTGCAGTTGCAGTAGAGTATGAACATACCGCTCAGGGCTGCCGTAGCATTGTGCGGTCCCATATCGGGCACCTTGATGCAGAGTTCACAGCAACGCTCATCGATATAGAGCTGACCCGACTGGAAGATTGCCTTCTCATCAGGATCATAGAAATCCTTGAACGAAACAAAGTTGCAAAGAAGCTGGTAGAAGTCTCTGTACAGGTGAACCAGCTTGTCTACAGAGTCAATTGATGTGGACTCCTGCTCCAGGGCCTTGTCATCCTCAATAAGTTTCAAAAGGTCTGCCTTGCGGTCAGCCTTGAGCAGAGCATTCACCTCATCAATACCCAGGCCTTCAACCTCGGCGCCTGCCTTGGCACCGACCCAGCCCTCATAAGCGGCAAACTTGGCAACAAAAGCGCCCCACTGCTCCTCACTTATCTCAGATACACCTGCAAACTCCTTATCAAGAGCCAGCTTGCAGAGTTTCTCAAAAGTACCCTGCCATACCGGATTGATGCGTCCGTCAACGGGCAGCATCTTGCTTTCAGTTATTCGGGCCAGCGGATAAGCCGAAATCTCATCGGCACAACCCGACAGGTCCTTGTCGCTGATAGTCTCTATTCGGGCTACCGATACATCCAGCGCATTAGTGCTTCCGGCATGGAAACTGGCCAGCTTGCAGCGCATAAAGTAATCGGCCACCTTTGCCTTGACACTCTGGACCAGATCATATACGGCTGCCGTATCATCGCCGTAAGGCAGAATTGAATCCTTATTGTCCTGGGCGGTCTTCTTCCAGGCCGAATAAGCGGCAAGGGCGGCATAGAACTGCTCTACCAGCTCTGCATCCACACCCTGCAGACCGCTACGGTCGGTCTTGCCTCCAACTGAAGCAACAGCCTCCGCGATAGTCTTCTTGAGCTCCTCATCAGCGGTTGACTGCTCGGTTATGATTCCGTCACCGTTCAGCCCGGTCTTGGCAAATATCGCCACGCTGTCCGATGTATCGGCTATGGATATGCTATCCTTTTTCAGGCCCAGGTTCTTAAGGATCTGCTCGGCCGACTTGAGTATCTTCTTACCCTCCTCATTCTCCGTATTGAATGCCGACAGAGGAATAGAATCCTCTTTCTTAAGCAGCAGCTCCGGATCATTAATGACCGATGTCAGCCATTTTGAGGCGGCCACCACCTCATCTACATGAACGTGACCGTCATTATCTGTATCTATATACTTCAGGGTCTTCTCATCAAACTCCATTCCGCTTACCGGACAACTCAGAACTGTCCACAGTTTCTCATCCAGCTCGCCAAGATGCTTAATATCCTCACCCTTCTCAATGTTAACACGAGTCATTCCACCTATCGTGGAAAATTTCCATTCGTAATTACCCATAAGTATAATAAGTTAGTCCAATCTATTATAGTGGCTCAAATATAAACAAAAAGATTATACCTTTGAACCATAAAAAATTATCTATGATGAAAAAAGCATTTACACTTCTGGCACTTGCCTTCACAATGAGCGCATTTGCACAGCAGGAGATACGTCTTTATGACGGTACAGCACCCGGCAGCGAGGGAGTACAGGACAACGAGCGTGTTAACCGCGCCGCCGACGGCACCATCCAGACCATATCCGGAGTAGTGACGCCATCCATCACCGTCTATCTGCCCAGTGCCGATAAAGCCACCGGTACCGCAGTCATTCTCTGCAGCGGAGGCGGTCTGATGTCACACTCCTGGGGTTCTGATGTCATCAATATGGCCCGATGGCTCAACGAGCGCGGCATCGCTGCCATCGGTCTCAAGTACCGCACCCGCGTCATGGGTGGCGCTGGCGGTCCCAGGATGGGAGGCGGCGGACAGGCGCTAAGTGCATCGGTCACCGAGTTCTCCAAGATAACCAAGTCCAACGCCAACCCCGATACATCAGAGAGCGGCATCAAGAACATAGACAACGCCATCAATGACGCCCTGCGCGCCATGGAGATAGTACGTGAGCATGCCGCAGAGTGGCATATAGACCCCGACAAGATAGGTTATCTG
>JBGUIZ010000075.1:0-1886 GCA_045113495.1 Bacteroidaceae bacterium | reverse complement strand
GCTGTCCAGTTCCGTGCCTGTTACGGCCGATGTTCCTACAATGACGGCTTCATTGTCCAGGATGTCCTGACAGGTCTGGCAGATGGTCTCCGTAAGATGCAGGTAGTTGGCATTGAACGCCTCCAGATCATCAGATACGGCAACGTCGCAGAAACTGAGTCCTCCCTTTACATTGTTCACTATAACGTTGATGGCCATTCGGTCATATTTATAGAGTTTGCCGTCCTGGGGCAGCATGTAGAACTCTTGAATCTTGGATGCGGCACGGCCGATGCACCAGCACAGCAGCATGTTGAATTTCATGCCGCGTTTGCGGCTCACCTTGCGCAGACGTGTCACGTCAAAGGTCTTGGTGAGCGTTACCATGGGCATGGGTGATTTTGTCCACAGCTGGAAGGCTATGGCTCTTTTGGTGCTGTTGGGATCTATTTCCTGTTTCATTGTTTCTGTGCTTATTCCATCTGCAAAGTTAATAAAATGGCACAGGGGGACAGTCCCCCTGTGTCAAAATGAGTACCTTTGCGGTCGCTTTTACGATGGTGTTAGATGACCGGTAACTGGAAACATATCATTCACGGATTTAGGGACGGCTTTCCCATTGCTTTGGGGTATTTTGCCGTGTCGTTCTCACTGGGCATTATCGCTGCAAAGGCGGGGCTGACATCGGGGCAGGGCTTTCTTACCAGCTTCTTTACGCGGGCATCGGCCGGTGAATACGGCACTTATTCGCTGATATCGGTCCGGGCGGCGTATGCTGAGATCATTGCCATGTGTCTGGTGGTGAACCTGCGATACATGCTTATGAGCGCGGCCCTTTCACAGAAGATTGCGCCGGGCACGCCGTGGATAAAGCGAATCCTGATGGCTTGTTGCATTACCGATGAGGTGTTCGGCATATCGATTGCGCATCCGGGTTACACTCCGCCGTCATATATGTACGCTGTTGCGCTGTTATCGACCTTGTTCTGGGCTAGCGGGTGTGCCATAGGCATTACGGCGGGCAGCCTGTTGCCGCAGCATATTGTTACTGCGCTTAGCATGTCGCTGTACGGTATGTTTGTGGCTATTTTTATTCCGCCGGCCCGTAGAGACCGTAATGTTCTCTATGCTGTCATTGCCAGCTTTGTGCTTAGCGGCATCTGCGCTGTTTCACCTGTGGTGAGCCAGTGGAGCAGCGGCATGCGTACGGTTGTGCTGACTATCATCATATCAGCAGTGGCAGCTTGGCTTAAACCTATTAAGACCCATGATCATGGAGCAGCATAGGATACTGATTTACATATTGCTGGCTATTGTTGTCACCAATCTGATACGCGTGATACCCATGCTTTTCATCAAGGGGCAGATAAGCAACAGGTTTGTGCGCAGTTTCCTTTATTACGTGCCGTACGTTACGCTGGCTGTCATGACATTCCCTGATATGATACTGGCCACACCCACACCCTGGCCAAGCCTGATTGCGCTGGTGATTGGCATGATTGCGGCGTGGTTCCGATTGGGGTTGCTGCCGGTGGCTGCTATCTGCTGCGCTATCGTTTACCTGATGATGTGAAAATGTGGAAAAGGGGACTGTCCCCTTTTCCACATTGTTTTGAGGGGATGCTGGAACAGCCATAAAAATTTTTTCATTTTTCTCTTGACTCGTACCCTACGTCACGCATTACCTTTGCTGCAGATAACAAAAGTGCACAGTTGTTATGATGACAAACAGATTAAAAATCGGGGAGTTTTCACGCCTTTGCCGCATTACGGTACGGACGCTCCGGCACTATGAGCAGATTGACCTGTTGGTTCCGGAGATTGTGGACCAGTTTACCGGATACCGGTATTACAGCATTGAGCAGTTGCAGAAGATGCAGAGTATACTTCAACTCAAGGGGATGGGT
>JBGUIZ010000074.1:0-6381 GCA_045113495.1 Bacteroidaceae bacterium | reverse complement strand
GTTCCCATTGCCAGTCCACTCATGATAGTGACTGCCATAGCAGAATACATAGGATCTGTGATAAGCGGCAGCATACCGAGAATGGTTGTCAGCGATGCCATGATGACAGGTCGTGTACGGCTGACGGTAGCGTTCACTACAGCGTTGTAAGGATGCTGTCCCTCATCCGTCAGGCGTGTAATCTCATCAACCAGCACGATACCGTTCTTTACCATCATTCCCATCAGTCCCATGAATCCGATAATAGCCATGAACGTAAATGGTGAGCCCGTTAGGAAGAGTGCCGGAGCAATACCACAGAGCACGAACGGGAAACACAGGAGGATGAGGATGACTTTCTTCCATCTGCCAAAGAGCAATAACATGATACCAAGTATGATAAACATGGTAAGCGGACTATATTTGATAAGGTTATCATTGGATGATGACTGGGCCTCCTGCTCTCCTATCCATCTCATGGTATACCCGTCAGGGAGCTGTATCTTATTGATATCGTCCATCATCGTCTGCATGACCTTGTTTGGAGTAGCGTCTGATAGTTCAAAGTCGGGGTCACATTCTGCCTCTATATGTCTTTGTCCGTCAACACGGCGGATGAGTTGTTCCTCCCATCCCATGTTGTTGTCGTGAGTGACACTGCTCAGAGGTGCAGCCTTCACCATCTTGTCCATCATGTCAGACATGCTTTTGCCTCCCATCATGGCTGTCGACGGGTTGATGGCATCGGCATTGATATTCATCTGAGTCCATGCCGGTATGTCGCTGATGTCCTGAATGCGACTGCCGTCGGCATTGCGCACACGGAAGTTGATAAGCACCTGATTGTCCTGGTCGTTGATAACGCCACAGGTCATCCCGTCTCCGACAGCCTGGAAGGCATTGCCGATGTCAGCCCTGTTGACGCCAGCCCTACGGGCATCCATCTCGGCATATTTGATATCAACACTTTTCCCCACAGGGCGCCAGTCATTCTGAACCGACTGCGGATCAACGTATTTACATCGCCGCATGATATCCTCTGCCTGATTAGCCAGTTTCTTCAGAACTTCCGGGTCAGGCCCAGAGAAAGCCACCTCGACGGTATGCGATGTCTGGATGGAGAAATTATACTTTCTGGCCCGTATATAGCCGTCGGGATACATTTCCCGCAGCTGCTTGCGAATTTTTGGCAACTCCTGACAGACTGTCTCATAGTCTGGGCAGTCAATCACCAGTTCGCCATAGCAGTCACCACCCGCTGTCATCGGACGGACGAGACAGTAGTGGGCCGGGGCACTGCCCATGGATGCCGCTACGCTGGTGACATTGGGATTCTTGCCCACTATCTCGCTCATGTGTAGCAGGTCACGACGAATCTGGTCTGGCGAAGTCTGATCCGGGGCAAAATACTCCACAACGAACTGCTTATAAGAGAAGTCGGGGAAGAACAGATTCTTCACATTCCCCATCAGCATGCCGGATAATATCAATGTTAATATCGCAACGCAGACTGTAGTCTTTTTCCATGTGATCAGTGTTGAGATGATCTTCCTCGTCATTTTCTGCATCTTGCCCTCAGCGACTCCGTTCTCTTCAGCCCTCACGTGAAGGGGCATAAGATATTTCGTAAACATGGGCACCTGAGTCAGCGCTAATACCCATGACACTAAGAGACTGACAAACAGTACCAGGAAGAGATCGCGCGAATACTCCCCGGAAGTATCTGGTGACAAGAAGATACAGAGGAATGCCGATGCGGCAATGATGGTCGCTCCTAATAGTGGCATGGCTGTTGCCTTGCAAATACGTGTCAGATAAGTTTTGGGACCAAACCCTTTCTGGCGGTCAACGAGGATTCCGTCTATCACAACGATGGCATTATCCACCAGCATTCCCATTGCCACGATGAATGCACCAAGAGAGATGCGCTGTAGCGTAGTGCCGCACATCAGCAGGATGGGGAACGACCCGGCTATGGTCAGCACCAGTCCTGCACCGATAATCAGACCGCTGCGGAAGCCCATCGTGAAAATCAGGGCAATGATAACGATCAACACAGACTCCAGCAGATTAATCATAAACGATGATATGGCTTCATCCACCTTGTCTGGCTGGAAGAACACCTTCTGTATGCCTAACCCCACAGGAAACTCATCAATGGTCTGACTGATCTTTTCGTCAACAGCCTTGCCCACATCTGGCACGATGACATCATTGTCCATTGATATGCAGAGGGCGATGGCAGGTTTGCCATCCATGAAGAATCCGTAGGTCTGAGGCTCCTGATAACCGCGCTCTACGTCGGCAATGTCACCGATGCGGAAGATTTTCCCATCGACGGTCTTTACCAGCAGGCTCTTCACATCGTTCTCATCTTTTACACGTCCGCTGAGCCGGACAGACAAGCGCTGGTCATCAACATCATACTTCTTGCCGTCGATAGTCTTACTGGCATCTTGCAGTGTCGCCATAATCTGTGTAGGAAGTAGCCCGTTACGGGCCACCTTATCCTTGCTGACGGTTATATTGATTACCTCTTTCCTGTCGCCTGCGATGATAACACGTTTCACGCCCTTCACCGTCAGTATTTCCCGGCGCAGCTTCTTTGCATAGCGAAGCATCTCCGGATAGTCGTAGCCGTCGCTGGTCAGGGCATAGAACATGCCATAGACATCCATCATGTCATCGATAACAATAGGATCATAGCAGCCCTGTGGCAGACTCGACCTGATATCGCTGACCTTACGGCGCAACTGGTCGAAGTGCTGCTCTATCTGATCCATCAGTACCGTTTCCTTGAACTCTACAGTCAACTGACAGATGCCAGGCGTGCAGTCACTCTTGATTCTCTTGATATTCGGCAGCGTGCGCAGCTGGTCTTCCATCGTCTGAGCCACTTGCAGCTCCACCTCATGAGCTGTTGCACCCGGATAAACCACAACCACGTTGCACTGTTTGATGGGTATGGCCGGGTCTTCCAGTTTTGGCATCTGGTTGAACGAGATAATACCCGCCAACAGGACAGCCACCATCAGCGACCAGAACAGTGTCGGCCGTTTGAGAAAAAAATCCGTCAGTTTCATTATAACATCCCTCCTATGTTAGTTTCTGAACTCTCTTCCAGAATCTCCACCTTTTGCTTGTCCGTCAGATGATGCACCCCTGCCCTGACGATTGTCTCATCACCGTTCAGTCCGCCCTTGATGATGATTTTGCCATACTGGTTGAAGCTATTGATGTCCACTTCACGCCGCTCCACACAGCTGTCCTTCGTCACCACCCATACGTAGCTTTTACCACCGTCTTTAAACAGGGCGTTAACAGGCAGGATCAGGAGATTTTTCAGTGGCGTCTTGATGGTCATATCCATGCTGACATTGACATTCATGCCGGAAGTAAGACCGTCAACTCTTTTTCCGAAAGCCAATATCATGGTGTAAAGCTGACTGTTGTTTGCCTTAGGCGTAATGCTCCTCAACGTGAGCGGATAAGACCGTCCTGGGGTCAGTGACGAGGTGCAGCTGTAGTTGCTCAGCGTTTCCTTATGGATATATACGATAGATGGGATGTCAACCTCTACCTCCATACCATTTACGTCTAACAGGGTGATAATGGGAGCCCCGGCCTGAACCATTTCGCCCGGTTCATAATTCCGTTGCTGAACATATCCGCTGGCAGGGGCATAGAGTGTACAGTATTCCAGTTTATTCTTGTTGGATTGAAGCTGAACTCCCACCTGTTGCAGCCCAGCCAAGGCTTTCTCATAGTCATTACCACTTACGCTCTTGGCATCGTGAAGCACTTTCAGGCGCGCCACCTCCGCATTCAGCTGGTCATATTGAATCTGAGAGGCTTCAACACCCAGTTTATAATCTTTTTTGTCAAGTACAGCAACGACCTGCCCCTGACGGACATAGTCCCCCTCCCTGACAAGTACACGTTCTATCTGTCCTCCCGTCTTAAAGCCCACACTTATTTCGTGAGCCTCTTTTACGACGCCGGAGAACTGTTTGTCCATCACCATGCCAAGTGGTTCGGGCTTAACTACTTTTACGGTCTTTACCGTTTCTTGTTTACCTGACTCAGAGCAAGATGCCAGAAGTAGGAGTGCCAATGGTAGAACTACGTTTATTTTCATATTCGATACGTGTTTTAGTTTGGGTGCAAAGTTATTCAAATTATCTGTAATTCTTATTACCTAATTTTTCCAAATCTCGCTCTAAATGACTGATAATTTCTAAAAATAGTCTAAAAGTATTGTCTATTTCGCTCTTTTTGTTTATTTTTGCAGAAAAATGTTTGCATATGAGTATGAATTATGGTTTTGAAGCAGGTTTTTCTCTTATCCCGAATTCTGACAAATGCCTGTTATTTGAGGACAGTTTATATCTGAATGACAATATCGGGCAAGATGACAAGCAGGAACACAGTTATGAAGGAATACCCGTGAAATTAGGTTTTGCCCTTGGAGGCTTTTGCTTGAAAGGCATTGGTCGCATGCGCGTGAACCTTATTGATTATACAATAAGTGCTGGGCAGCATATTATCATTCCACGGGGAGCTATTATCGATTCGTTTAGTGGTTCTTCTGATTTTGAGTATGTGCAAATAGGTTTTTCCAACGTCAACTTTTCAATTCTACTGAATAGCGATATGATCATATCGTATCGCAATGGTATTATGAACCGGGTGACCGTCACCGACCTGAGCGAGACAGCCCTAAATGGTTTTATCAATATATATTATATGCTGCGTACGATTATCGAAGATGAATCCATCATTAATAAGAAAGCGATACTTGGGGGTTATATTTACTCTATGGGATACTGGCTGTTCAGTGAAATGGAAGCCCATAAAGAAGTGGAAGGAATGAAAAAGAGAAGTCGTAATGATGAGGTGTTTTATGATTTCTTGGAAAATGTCCAGAAGCACTACCAAAGCCAACGAAGCGTCTCTTTCTATGCAGATTTGGCTCACCTGTCTCCCAAATATTTTGGTCAGATCATACTGAAGGTTAGCAAGCGGAATCCTGCAGACTGGATTGGTGATTTGGTAATACTTGATGCTAAGGCCATGCTCCTTAGTGGATTGTATTCTGTACAGCAAATCAGTGACATCCTGAATTTCCCTAATTCGTCATTCTTTGCGAAATACTTTAAAGAACATGTCGGTTGTGCCCCAGGAAAGTTCAGTTACGAATATAAAAGTAAAGTATGATTTAATCATCAAACATTACCACTTATCAGACGTTTAGGCAGAAATATTTAAATGTATTTCTGCCTATTTTTGCACTTTTCCATCTTTTAGGACGAAAGATGGAAAATTTGGGTAGTGATGATTCGAACAATTATTCATAATTTTGCACCCAGAAACAATTCGTTATAAACTAAAACTTTTATTCGTATGAAACAGAACCAAAATCAAACTGTCCGCAGCCTGACAATGGCTTTAGCGCTTTTTGGATGTAGTCTTGGCATCAATGCGCAGGAGAACAATGCGACATTGCCAACCGACACCGCTCAGGTAAATGGTCAAGGCAAGGAAGTAAAGAATCGTAATGTCATGCTGGGCGCAGGCGACTCTACCACACCCCGTACACTGAACATCGGTCTTCCTTTCTCAGGTGATATTCTTATCAATGAGAATGACATCCCGGTAGTTTACACATTCTGGACACAGATTCCGACTACATGCTGGCGCTACGACAGCTCACTCGGCAACATGGGTGTCATGTCTTTCGCAGAAGGTGCTCTTACTGCAGGTAAGGTGGGTTACATCGTTACTTCATGGGATCGTGAACCGGCCAGGAAACTGCGTGCATATGCAAACATCAAGGGTTCAACAGAAGGCAACTTCCAGGCTGACGCAAGTGTCACAGCTCCACTTGGCAATAACTGGGGAGCATCATTTGCATTCAACCACACCCGCAATAAGGGTTCCTTCAAGGACTATGGCTTTGCAGACTTCCAGGATCAATATGATGGATTCAAGTTCGGTTTGTACAAAAAGTACAAAAACGGTAAAGTCGGATTCTTGTACAAGTATGCCCATGCTTTGTCGGTAACGGGAGCATACACTCCTTATAAATATCTTGGCGATGGCGAAACGGAACCATACCCTGGTTTCGATCCGGGTCATACATCATTTATCTTATATGATGGTTATTTCCCATACCGTGATTTCTTTACAAATGAGGAAAAGAAGGCAAGAATGGGTACTGATGACGTTGCTGGCAACACTTCACATGCATTCTACCTTTATGGCGACCACAAATTCAAGGGCGACTATAAGTTGAAGTACTCTATGATGTACATGCACTCAAAAGTTGGTTTGAGCATGCTTTATCCTGCTATCGTGTATTCAAATTATGCAGAGACTGGTCTTCAATATAGCGGTATTACA
>JBGUIZ010000073.1:0-2321 GCA_045113495.1 Bacteroidaceae bacterium | reverse complement strand
CTGCATCCACATCTCGCCGAAGTCCACCTGGGCATACTCGCCATAAAGCGTCTCCTCGACTTTGCCGTACTCGCGCGGGGCGGACAGCCAACGGACTCCCTCACCACGGCACCAAGCTGGTTCCTGACGAGGTGTTCAAGGAGGAGAAGCCGTATCTTACCCCATACTACGGCAAGCCCGAAATGCCGAAGAAAGGCATGGCCATGTATAAAGTACACAAGAACAACGCGATAAGCTACCATGGCTGCGAGTACAGCCTTCCATCGGGATCGTACAAGAATAAGAGCAGCTTTGTCTGGGTGGACATCAGTGGCGAATGCATGGAGATATATGACGGCGAGACGGGGAAGCAGGTTGCGGCGCACCGGATATCCGAGGAAAAAGGTCAGTACGTGCTGGATCCGTCTCATCGCAAACAGAGCCATATACCCATGAGCAAACAGGAGAAAGCAATACTTGAGTACTGCAACTATGATACTCTCACTGGGATGTGGCTGGAGAACCTGCAGCACGACAAGATCCGTTACTATAAGGACAATCTTAGAGTGTTGTTCACCGAGATGCGGCACTTCGAACCGTCGACGTTGCATCATGCCTTCGAAAAGAGCCTTGACTGCGGCATGTACAACGCAAAGGACCTGATATCATTATGCGACCGTATCGGTAAGCGTATCCCGGCACGGGATGCAGGTGTTAACCGTGCCCAGATACTGCCGGAGATAATCAAAGAATCTCCTGATAGGACAGACATCAAACAATATAGCCAGTACTTCTCATGACACAAGCAGACAACATAAAAGACTATTGCTCAAGGCTCAAGCTCTCCTACATATACCAGAGACTCAACTCAATAATACTGAGGGCCCAGGAGAATCAGCCAACATATATAGACTTCCTGGAGGACATCCTCCACATGGAGTCGGAGATGAGGGAAGCCCACACGCGGGAAGTCCGCGTAAAGATGTCAAGGATACCGCAAAAGCATGACCTGGACGAGTACGACTTCAACTTCGTCTCCGGCATGTCTGAAAGGGACATGAGGGAACTTCGTCAACTTGCCTGGCTGGAACAGGCATACAATATAGTGCTTATGGGACCGTCTGGTACGGGAAAGACCTACATCGCCGCAGGTCTCATATATGACGCCATCAAATCGGGGAAGAAAGGATACCTCTTCACGATGGAGGAGATAATAACATGTCTCAGGACGAAGGATATATCCGTCTCAGCTATGCAGACATACACCAAAATGCTGAATGCGGATATCCTGGCCATAGATGACATAATGCTCTTCCCCGTGAAGAAAGAAGACTCCGCCGCCTTCTTTAACTTGATAAACACGCTGCATGAGAAAGTATCATTGATAATAACGACCAACAAGTCACCGACAGAGTGGGCGGAAACACTGGATGATGAAGTGCTTGCGAGCGCACTCCTTGACAGACTTCTCTATAAATGCGAAGTGATCAAACTGTCAGGAGCAAGCTATCGAATGGAAAACAGACAAACAATACTGAAAAAAGAAGTTAAACGAGGACGACCGAGGAAAAATCCTGCAACCGTATGAAACAGGGAAATAACTTTGCGAAAAAACTGCCATCAGCATGTTGCAAATAACACTGTCTGACGACGTTAGACAGCCGCAGGCTGGCTATAAGGAGGAGTTGGACGGTCAAGCGAGCGGGTTGGGCCCGCTCTTTTTCGCAGGTCTAGCCCCCCTCTTCCCGCCCCTACCACAGAATATCAGCAACTTACATGCTTTGCTTGTTACACTTTTACAACAAGCAAAGCATGTAACCTATTGATAATCAATATGAGGTCACAATTTGTGACCTTAGAAACAGAAAAAGCCTCCGGATCTCTCCAGAGGCATATTCCCTTTTTATAGTGCCACATACAGCGATAGTAGACAGCATGCGCACTGCGATGCAAATATATGTATTATTCTGAAAATAAACAATTAATATTCAAAATTCATATTAAAACCCGAAATGTCGTTGAGGACCTCAGCCACCGTATCATTCTCTACACCATCCAAAAGATCATCAAGTTGATTACGGAAATCCTGATACCGATGAACTGATATTTGTTTTAAGAAAAATTTGACAACCTCAATAGCACCTATAATATTACTATTAGTGAAAGAATTAAATTGTCCTGCGGGGCCAGATTTCAGTGGTGTTGACAACTTCATGTCAAAAAGGACGTCACCATGAGCACACTGATTCCTTAAGTGTGCACTGCCACCCAAAACTGAACACCTGATTGCCATCGAAAAGTGAACACTTTGAGATCATTTGCAAGGGTCATTGGCTGGGCCC
>JBGUIZ010000072.1:0-4163 GCA_045113495.1 Bacteroidaceae bacterium | reverse complement strand
ATGGCGGTGTAGTTGTTCTCGGTGCTGGTGGCATCGTTCCAATCAGTAGTGTTGGTATAGGTGATGTCGGCATCCAGTTTGAAGTACGTGCCGTAAAAGTTGTTGCCGCCGTTCACCAGCGTGGCCAGCAGGTCCAGACCGGCGGTGGAAGTGATAGTGTAGGCTTTTTCGGCAGTGGTTCCGTCTTTGTATGAAGCAATGCCCCACACATCAATCAGTGTGGCGCTGACGGTGATATCAGAGGCAGGCATGGTAAAGGTATTGCCCGTGATGTCGTGGTCGGTACCATCGTTATATGAGACAGAACTCATAACAATGCCTGTGGGAATGTTCAGCGTTACAGTTGTGTTGCTGGCATAGTATATGTCGGTGCCGATAGTGACGCTCTCACCAGTGGCGGTAACACCCGTCGGGAGGGTGACACTATGGACGCTACGGGCGCCGTCGCGATCATGCGGAGGAGTGGTGTTGCCTTGTTCTCTGCCTACACCAACGTTAGTGGTGGCGCCGCCTACGGTGCAGTTGTAATAGTAGTTGTTGGTTAGAGTGTAGCTAGTGTAAAATATTCCTGCGATGGCACCGTTCACATCAACATCAGGCACGCTGGCGTCAATGGACAGGCAGTCAGACATATCGCCGTTGAGATTCCCCACGACGCCACCGTAAGCACTAATACCAGTAAGATCATTGGCCACAGTGAGGGTGGCGGAGCTGACGCAGCCGCTGATAGTGCAGCCGTTACATGTGCCTACCACACCACCGTGACTAAAAGCATTGTCAGCTACGGCATGGATGCAGACGTCACTGCCTACACGGCAGTTCTCCACAATGCCGCCTTCCCCCGCGTTTTTTCTATTATATCCCGCGATGCCACCCACATATTGTTTGCCGGTGATGCGGGCATCGGCCAGGATGACATTCCTGATGGTGTCACCAATTGTACTACCAAAGAGACCCTGGTAGCTGTCAGCACCGGTGCTACCGCCCTTGTAGATGCGGATGCCGCGGACGGTATGGCCCTGACCGTCAAACGTGCCGCAGAAATCTCTCCTGTTGCCGTCAAAATAGCCGCCGATGGCGGTGTAGTTGTTCTCGGTGCTGGTGGCATCGTCCCAATCAGTAGTGTTGGTATAGGTGATGTCGGCACCCAGTTTGAAGTACGTGCTCTCAAAGGTGTTTGCGGTATAGCCGTCGGTACCGTTCACCACCTTGGCCAACATATCCAGACCGGCGGTAGAGGAGATGACGTAGGCATGATCCTCGTCCTCGCCGGTTTTGCCCTTGTCCTGCCCCCAGATGGGCGTCCAGTTGGCGGTGTAGGTCATGTGTTCATGAGAGTGGTTGGTTATGGTGACAGAGGTTTGCGGTGTGTTGCCGTTGCTGCCTGTCCAACCGGCAAAGATGTAACCGGGCCTTACGGGATTGTTGAGCGTGAAGGCTGCCGTCTCCCAAGTATAGCCCGTGGGGGGGTCTGTAGCTACGGAACCACCGGACAGGTCGTAGGTGATAGTGAAGGTGTGATTGGCATCGACCGTGGTGCCAATGTTCTTATTGATAGCCTTGCCAGAGCTGCTGAGTTCGTTGCCAGCCAGATCCTTAATGGTGCCGCTGATGCTGTTCACGGTAAGGGTTGTACCTGCACTGGCCGTAATTGTGCCGGAGAAAGTGAGGACGTTGGAGCCTGAGCCACCGTTGGTGGAGACGTAGGACGCACTGCCCCAGGAGGTGCTGAGGGTGGGCGTACCCGTCACGGTGACAATCTCGTCGAAGGGGATGGAAACATAGAAGGTATTGCCCTTGGCATGTGTGCTGCCAGAAATGACAGGGTTGCCGAGGCGTGAGGGAGCAGTGCCGTCCACGGCCTGGATATGGGCCTTGACGTTCTTGACGGCCCACTCGTCGCTGCCGGAACCGCCGGAGGCGTTAAGACGAAGGACGATGCTGGAGAAATTCATCGGCACTATGATACGGCCGTCGGTGGCGCGGCTGCCAGACTTGAACTTCTGCTTGGACAGGGGCCACGCGCTGCCATAACCCCAGGGGTTGGTGGCATTTCCGCCATCTTCAACGTCGAGAATGGGGAAGGTGTAGCTCCTATAGGTGGCGTCCAAGCTTCCGGTATTCATCTCGAAGCCCGCCATATACCTGGAAAGGTTGGGGGTGCCAGGATCGCCATTTTTGGCGCCGGAGCGATTGTCGCAGTTGCTGGTATTGTCGAAAAGTAGCTGCAGGTACTCATAGGCGTCATCGTTTTCCTTGGCCTGAAGGCTCAGGGTCATACGGAGTTCGGCTCCAATATACTGAAGGTAGGCCTTGGGAGCGTTGCTGCTGGTGAAGTAGTCGCTGCTGCCCACAGACTTGTAGCCGTTGACGTCATAGCCGTCATCGTCGGCGGTGTATTCGCTGGAGTAAATGGTCACGTCCTTGATATCGAACGCTCCGCTGCTGGGTACGCTGGTACCGGTGGTGATGGTACGGTCTGTAGAAGCTAGGCAGAAACCACCCTGGTCCAAGACTTCAAAACGATACTTGCGCGATGTGCCGTTCTGGAACTTGTAGGCGTCGGTGTCGGGGGTATTCTCGGTCACTTCCACCTCACGGCTGTTGTGGGTGGCATCGAAGGTCAGCTCCCCCACTTTTTCCGTGAAGTGCATTCCTGCAATGGCGCTCAAACTTACCGTGCGATACTTTACCGTCTCAGTCGTTGAGGTGTTGGTTGTTCTGGTGATGACAAATTTGCTTGTGCCTGATGTATTCTTCACCGTGAAAGTACTAGCAGCATGTACTGTTTGTACAGCTAACAATGTTATCAACAACAATAATAAAGAAATAATCTTCTTCATACTTATCGCATTATTAAATCTACAATTGCCGGACATAGACGTTGCATCTACGAGCCATCTACGAAGCATCTACGAGCCTTAAACCTTGTTTCTGCGCTCGTCGTCATCGGACCAGCGGAACTCATCAGGGTGCTCACGCATATATCTGGTGGCTTTGTAAAGACACCAGATAAGATACGCGGCACTGAGTCCAAAAACTACGGCCATTATAGCCTCGAGTGTAGTCATCAGGGATTTATATAATAACTATTGAGTCTATTACGGGCAGGTCCCGTTATAAATACGCACGCAAATATCATTATTATAATATAAAAACACTTTCCTCTAACGGAAAATACCGTCAGAGGAAACAAGAAATTCCGTTAGAGGAAACTTTATTCCGTTAAAGGAAAAAACCGGCTCTCTAGTTAGCCGGTAAAAATTCTCTAGTTAGGCAGTAAAAAATCACTCCTGACTTTTGAACGATGAGGGTGCAGGTTTGCCCTGTGATTGGAAGGCTTTGGCCATTGATGAGGGCGATGAGAATCCGCACTGATCGGCTATTATGTGCAGGCGCTCATCAGGGTTCTGGTGAATCAGACTTATTGCGTGACGCACGCGGTGCTGGCAGATCATATCATAGAATGACTGATAGCCGCTTCGGCGGATAATCTCAGTTATATATTTGGAGTTGGTTCCCAAGCGCTGGATAAGCATATCAATGGTTATGTGCTGCTCGGTAAAGATGTGCTCTTTGGTAAGCATCTCCTCCAGTTTGTTGCAGAGTTCCTTGCTGCGCTTGTCACTAAGGCGGTAGGCTGCATTATCGGGCTGCTCCATCTGCTCAATGATCTCCTCCTCACGCTTGCTGAACGCCTTGCGCCAAGGGTTAAGAGTGAATATGCAGAACCAGACGTTGGCAAAGATAAAGATCAGGTCACGTACAAACTTAGCCCAGATGTTATCAAACCAGAAGTTGGTGAACAGCAACACGCACACCAGCGTAGGCACCCACTGGATGTATCGGGCAAATCGGACGGGAAAGTCATCACTGTCAGAGTACGCGGCCTCATTTACCTGCTTTATCATACGCCTTATGCGTAAAGCCATCTGGAGATTGAGTGAGAAATAGAAAAGGAATACAACCGATACTATAATGAACGTCCAACGTCTGTAACCATCGGGCAATGTAATAAGATGTACAGCCTGCAGGAACAGCGGCAGAAGGATTAGTATGCCGGGAATGAATACGGCGTATTCTCTCGTCTTGTGGACTGCGCGCGGAAAGAAATATCCCTCACACATAACCAGCATCTGGAGTGAGAATATGAGTACGCTGAA
>JBGUIZ010000071.1:0-14784 GCA_045113495.1 Bacteroidaceae bacterium | reverse complement strand
GGGCTCACCTTTACTAATTGCGGTAGCGAACAGCATCGGCGCCATGTCGGGGCGTCCCCACGGGCCGTATACGGTAAAGAAACGGAGGCCGGTTGTGGGCAGGCCGTAGAGCTTGCTGTAGGAGTGGGCCATGAGCTCGTTCGCCTTCTTGGTGGCGGCGTAGAGGCTCACGGGGTTGTCCACGCGGTCGTCCTCGCTGAACGGAACCTTCTCATTCATTCCGTATACCGATGATGACGATGCGTAAACCAGATGCTTCACCTCATTGTTGCGGCAGCACTCCAGCACGTTCATGAATCCCACCAGGTTGCTGTCCAGATAGGCATAGGGGTTGGTGATGGAGTATCGGACTCCGGCCTGGGCTGCCAGATTGACGACCATGTCAAATTTCTCCTGCTGGAAGAATTCCGTCATCTGTCCGCGGTCGGCCAGGTCCATCTTTATGAACCGGTAATTGGGGAACAGGGAACTCTCACGGATGGAGCCGTCTATGTATCGGCCGCTGTGGGATACTATTCCGCACTGAGCCAGACGTCCCAACTTAAGGCGAATGTCATAATAATCATTTATGTTGTCAAGTCCTACGACTTCATCTCCGCGCTCAGCCAGACGGTAAGCCAGTTTTGAGCCAATGAATCCGGCCGCTCCAGTTACAAGTATCTTCATCCTTATTTAATTTGACATGCAAATATACAAAAAAGGGAGAGAACCTTTGGGGTATCAGTATCGGGAACAGCGCAGGACTTTCAGTTTGGGGAGACGACGTTCCGCAGCTACTCCGAGTCCCTACGGACCCTAAACGTCGAACTCCTCCTTATAGCCCCCTTCGGGGTCTAACGTTTTCTTCGAACACTTTTTCACGCCATGACAGAGTGAGTAAACTCCCTCTGTTCATTTGGCTTAACGAAAAAGTTCGTCAAACATGCGCCGTTCTTAACGGGATCCTTCAGGGCTCTCCGCTTAACGCTGCTGCACTGACGCTCCCCAAACTGAAAGTCCTGCTTCTGCAAAGGGAAAGATACCAATACCCCAAAGGTTCTCTCCCTTTTGCCGGTTTTCTGACAAAATGAATACGAATGAACTGTGATGTTGCATATTTATGCTCAAAACGGGTGGAAAAATGCTGAATTTTGGCGTTTATGCATAGCATTATGAATTATTTGCATAATTTTCGTGAAAATTTTTGCGCATTATTTGTTGGTTTTGATGACAAATAGTAACTTTGCGAGCGGTTTTGATAACAAATTCACATATTTGGGAAAGAAATCATACAAATTAATCAAAATAACTCATTAATTATGGACAAGCAGGTAAAGAATTACGTTGAGAAATTCATGGCTGAGCTGATCGCCAAGAATCCCGGTGAGAAGGAATTCCACCAGGCCGTTAGCGAGGTCGTTGAGAGTGTTGCACCTTACATCCTTCAGAATCCCTACCTCCTGGATCAGAAGATCATGGAGCGTATGGTTGAGCCTGAGAGAGTAATCATGTTCCGTGTACCTTGGATGGACGACAAAGGTGAGATTCATGTAAACCGCGGTTTCCGCGTTCAGATGAACAGCGCCATTGGCCCGTACAAAGGTGGTGTACGTTTCCACTCAAGCGTTAACCTGAGCATCATGAAGTTCCTTGCTTTCGAGCAGACCTTCAAGAACAGCCTTACCACACTTCCTATGGGTGGTGCCAAGGGTGGTTCAGACTTCAGCCCGCGTGGCAAGTCAGACGCTGAGGTAATGCGTTTCTGCCAGAGCTTCATCAACGAGCTCTATCGTCACATCGGTCCTGACACCGACGTACCTGCTGGTGATATAGGTGTAGGCGGCCGTGAGGTTGGTTTCATGTTCGGTCAGTACAAGAAGCTCAAGAACGAGTGGACTGGTACTTATACCGGTAAGGGTCAGTGCTGGGGCGGTAGCCTCCTGCGTCCTGAGGCAACCGGTTACGGTGCTTGCTACTTCGCTCAGGATATGCTTGCTACACGCGGCAAGAGCTTCAAGGGCCAGACTGTAGTTATCTCAGGTTCAGGTAACGTTGCTCAGTATGCTGCCGAGAAGGCTATGCGTCTGGGTGCCAAGGTTGTTACCTTCTCTGATTCAAACGGTTACATCTACGATCCCGAGGGCATGACCGAGGAGAAGATCGCTTATGTAAAGAACCTCAAGAACGTTATCCGTGGCCGTATCAAGGAGTATGTAAAGCAGTATCCTAACGCCAAGTACTTTGAGGGCGAGCGTCCTTGGGGCGTTAAGTGCGACATCGCTATGCCTTGCGCTACTCAGAACGAGATCGAGCTTAAGGATGCTGAGAAGCTGGTTGCCAACGGTTGCTACTGCGTAACTGAGGGTGCTAACATGCCTACCACTCCCGATGCAATCGCTCTGTTCCAGAAGAACAAGATGCTGTACTCACCCGGTAAGGCTTCAAACGCCGGTGGTGTATCAACTTCAGGTCTTGAGATGTCACAGAACTCAATGCGTCTCAAGTGGACCGCTGAGGAGGTTGACGAGAAGCTGCATCGCATCATGTCAGATATCCACGCTGCCTGCGTTAAGTACGGTACCGAGGAGGATGGCTACATCAACTACGTGAAGGGTGCTAACATCGCCGGCTTCATCAAGGTAGCCAACGCAATGTGCGAGCAGGGTCTGGTTTAATCCGATACTTGTCTAATTGACACATAATTCATAATTTTGGGCTGGCCTAACAGGTCGGCCCAAATTATTTAATGATGATGGAAGAGAACGAAAGACATAACGTTGAGCTGATGTCCCATAGGATACGCCGTATCCTGCTGGTGTGTAACAACTATGACAGCTATACCCTTGAGGAGGATGGACATATCGAGGCTCAGATTGCCGAGGATTATGCAGCCCTGAACCTGAGCAACCCGCCCGAAATAGTAAGGGTGGAGACTACGTTCGAGGCTCTGGAGAAGGTGCGTGGCGGAGAGCGCTTTGACCTTGTCATAACCATGTACAATATGGGTGAGGTGAGCGTGTTTGATTTTGCCAGCCAGCTCAAGTCAATCGCTCCCGATACCCCCATAGTCCTGTTGGCATCGTTCTCACGCGAGATATACCGCCGTATACAGGACCATGATACATCGGCCATTGACTGGTTTTTCTGCTGGAACAACTCTACGGACCTTATCATCGCCATCATCAAACTGCTTGAGGACCGCATGAATGCGGAGCATGACATACTGGAGGAGGGCGTTCGTGCCATACTTCTTATTGAAGACTCGGTTCGTTACTACTCCAGCTACCTGCCCACACTCTACCGTCTGGTACTGCGCCAGAACAGTGACGCCATCAGTGACACTCTCAATGAGAAACAGCAGACCATGCGTAAGCGCTCACGTCCCAAGATCCTTATGGCAAGCTGCTATGACGATGCGGTTGAACTCTATGAGCGTTACAAGCAGAACATCCTGGGTGTGATATCGGATATAGGCTTCGTGGTTCACCGCGATGATGCCCCCGAAAAAGAGAAACTGGATGCAGGCATAGATCTGTGCCATCATATACGTAAGGACAATCCCACCATGCCCATACTGATGCAGTCATCACAGGAGAGCATGCGTGAGGTGGCCCGTGAGTTGGGTGTGGGCTTTGTGCTCAAGACATCCAAGACGCTCACCCATGACCTGTCGGAGTACATAGGACGTGAGTTCGGTTTCGGCGATTTTGTGGTGACTGATCCCAATACCGGCGAGGAACTGCTCCGTGCTAAGGACCTGTACGGATTCGAGAAGATTATAAAGGAGATATCGGACAGTGATTTCCGCCGTCTGAGCGACAAGAATTATATCTCCCGATGGCTCTTTGCACGCGGCCTCTTCTCACTGGGTAAGCAGCTGCGTCCGCTCACCATCCGTGATGACTCTGACCTGCCCGAGATACGCCGTCTGAACCTGAGCATCATCCATGACTTCCGAATCATGCAGGGAGTGGGTGTGGTGGCCAAGTTCAATCCTGCCACATACAATGACACCATACGTTTCTCGCGTCTGGGCTCCGGATCACTGGGCGGTAAGGGCCGTGGCCTGGCATTCCTCAACCATGTACTGGTAAAGTATGACATGTATGACAAGTATGAGGACGTGCGCATAACCGTACCCCGCACACTTGTAATCACAACCGAGTATTTTGACCGTTTCATCATAGACAACGGCCTGCAGTATGTGATCAATTCCGATATATCAGACTCCGAGATATTGTCGGAGTTCGTGGCATCGACCCTGCCTCAGGAACTGACCGATGCGCTCAAGGTGTTCATACACAAGGTACGCAAGCCTCTGGCCGTACGTTCATCGTCCAAGCTTGAGGATTCTTACTACCAGCCCTTTGCGGGTGTCTACTCCACCTATATGATTCCCCGCACGGAGAATGAGGACCAGCAGCTCAGACTGCTCTCCAAGGCTATCAAGAGCGTATATGCGTCCATATTCTACGCGTCGTCACGTAGCTACATCACCGCTACGGCCAATATGATATCGGAGGAGAAGATGGCCATCATCCTGCAGGAGATATGCGGCAGCAGTGACCAGGGCTATTTCTTCCCCACGCTCTCAGGTGTGGCACGTTCCGTGAACTTCTACCCCATAGGTCATGAGAAGGCCGAGGACGGTATCGTCAAGGTTGCGTTCGGACTTGGTAAGGCCGTGGTGGACGGTGACCTTGTTCTCCGATTCTCGCCCAAGTACCCCAAGCACGTGCTGCAGACATCAACTATTGAGCAGGTAATGACCGAGACTCAGAAGCAGATGTTCGCACTCAACCTGAACCCTGAAAAGTTCAAGACATCAATCGATGATGCCGTGAACCTGGAGCATCTGGAGATATCGGACTGCGAAAAGTTCCGCAACCTCAAGTATGTGGTATCAACCTGGGATCTTGAGAATCAGCGAATGGTTGACTCCGCTTATCCTACCGGTCCCAGATTCGTGACATTCGCGCAGATGCTCAAGTACAAGACATTCCCGCTGGCCGAGATAGTGCAGGATCTGCTTGACATTGCCGCCCGAGAGATGAAATGCGGCGTGGAGATAGAGTTTGCGGCCGATCTGGACCGCGGCGGAGACCCGGACAAACTGCCCAAGTTCCAGGTGCTTCAGATACGCCCCATATCGGTAGACAGCCGTAATGTCGATGTGGACTGGGATGAGATTGACACCGGCGGCGCCATGCTCAAGTCTGAGAGTGCACTTGGTACCGGATGGATCAAGGGTGTCCATGATGTGATCTACCTTAAGAAAGAGGCGTTCGATACACAGAAAACCACTGCCATGGGCCGTGAGCTTACCGCCATCAACACCCGTATGCGTACCGAGGGCAAGAACTATGTACTGATAGGTTTTGGCCGATGGGGCTCAAGCATACCGTCACTGGGCGTACCGGTTCAGTGGAGCAACATATCCGAGGCTAAGGTCATTGTAGAGTGCAGCCTGGAGGATTTCCGCGTGGATCCCAGTCAGGGTACCCATTTCTTCCAGAACCTGACGTCATTCAACGCCGGTTACATTAACGTGGATCCCTACGGCAACAAGGATGACGTGATGGACTTTACGGAACTTGATAAACTGCCTGCAGTTGAGGAGACTGAGTTCATTCGTCACGTCAGATTTGACCGCGAACTTGAGATCTGCATTGACGGCCGCAACAGCAAGGCGTTCATAAAATAGACTGCTTATCAAATGTAAAACGGCGCAGGAGACAACTCCTGCGCCGCTTTAATTTTAGTTCCTGATTGTCAATAAGATTCCGTAAAAAATTTTTGACAATATTCAATATTTTTAATAATTTCGCGCGTTAATTGTTCAATAGCCCGGATATTCAAAAAATCTCAATAAACCTATCAATCAATTATGTTTTATTCATCATCAGGGGAGCACAAGGACACTCCCATGAGAAAGGGCGTCTTTTTAGGGCGTCTGTTAGCGTTTTTAGTTATCCTATTTTTAGGAAATCTCAGTGCCAAGGCTGATTGCTGGCACTTTAGGGGTAACGGTAACCACGCAGTGATTAACCACCCGTCGTTTGACCGTCCTTATCTGAGGTTTACCGCCATGTTCTTTGACAAGACGGCAAACAACAACGGTTATTTTGTAAAACAGAAACCGACCCAGAACGGCGCCATTCCCAGTAGCGCTGCCGATGGCCCGGCCATTTTCATCGACGGACAGTATGCATGTTCGCCTATCTATGAGTTTGGTTGGAACGGTGACGGTGACGGTGCATGGAGTGCCTGCGGCAATGATACATGGTGGGGAAACACCTACAAAGCCAAGATTAACGGCATAACCTACACCATCAAGTTCTACAACCCGTATCATGACGGTGACAGCAAACGTATGTATGTGCACGTCCTGATATTCCCGGACGCTCTGCCTCATGGCAAGACCACTACCGTAAAGATTGCGGGTATGTGGAAGATGAACAGGGACCAGAAGACTCCTGTCGAGGAGGCATATACCTGGAATTTCAACGGTCTGGGAACATTTGGCGTATCAAGCCCTACGGCAGTTACATATGACTTTGACCACATTTTGTTAAGCGGTAACCTGAAAGCCGGATATGGTACAAATACTGTCGGTTCTTTTGAGGGTGCCAATTTAGATAACATCGCATGGACGAAACAATTGACCACATCAGCTTCATTTAATTCCAATCTCACCTCATTCAACGGTGAGAAAATGGAGTTTAAGGGTAGAACTGATTACTATAATGAGGTCAAGACTTATTTCGAGTACATAATCACACGCACGGGCTATACTCCTGCCGAATTGAATGCACTGCCGGACAACCAGAGACTTAGCATGAAATATTATATGTGGTATGTAGTGAACGTACCCGGTTACATGCGAGCCAAAGACCTTCAGGCATCAACGGCAAATATCTGGAACAGGGAGGTGAATCTTTCCTGGGGAACCGAGGGAAAAGACGGTAACGGTACATGGAACATATACCGTTATGATGATGCCGAACTCAAGAATCGCGTACTGGTAAAAGACGGCTTGGAGAAAGCTGCCCGCAGTTTTACAGTAGTCAATCCTGAGTATGACAAGACATATACATATGAAGTCTCTTTTATCCCGCGTGAAGGTGAGCGCCGCGATGAACTTTCAGTCCATACTACAAGTTGCCTTAACCGTGAGTGGTCATTCAGTAATTTCAAGGCCGAAGTTCCTGAAACCGGTGACAAGATCAACCTCTCATGGAACCACACTCCTATAGGAAATGCCGGAGACAAGACCTATACACTCCATATACAGCGTTCTACAGATTATGATGTGAGTGATCCTACCAAGGCAACATGGCAGGATGTCAATACTGTAGCCATTACGAGTAAGGAAACCAACAGCGGTACATATACAGACCAGACAGGTCTTACAGCCAACCATACATATTTCTACCGCTTGGTTGTAAATGTTATGGATGCTGATATTACCAGCCAGGTTGTCAACAAGAAACTGGGCGGTTCACAGATCCTGTCATTCTCCGCTACAAGAGGATCATACAACAATATGGTCAAGGTCAAATGGACCGTGCAGCAGGTTGGATCAAACGTAACCAACTTCATTATCCAGCGTCGTCCCCTGGGCAGCAACGATGAGTCTGCCTGGGCCGATATCTACTCTACCAGCGGTACTGCATCGGGCTACAGCTATGATGATGTGACCGCTCTGCCCGGTACTTATAATGAGTATAAGGTAGTGGTTTGGAGCCAGGACGGTGACAAGGTCTCATATGATGATTCCGATGTGGCCGACGGATTCAGCCTCTCAACCGGAACACTTAGCGGTAACATCACTTACGGAACCGGAACTGCCGTGGCAGGCGCAAAGGTGGTACTTAAGCGTCAGGATGACGACGGCGGCCTGTCATCGGGCATGCACTCCATAAGGTTCTCGGGCAACGGTACCGGTTTCAAGTACGACTGTGACCAGACAACCCTCAAGAATCTGTTTGAGAAGGATTTCTCTGTTCAGATGTACATCAATCCTGATACTGTCATGGCCGGTAACAACCGCAGTATCCTGCTCGATGTATCGTACTCCTTTACATTGGATCTGAGATATGACAATACAAAGAAGCTGTATCACCCGGCTGTGTGGCTCCAGGGAGATACCTACTTCACAAATCTTGATGTAAAACCGGGAGAGTGGACACATCTTACCGTATCACATAAGCAGGGCTCTTATACAGCCTTGTCAATTGCAAGAGGAGACAGCATCTTATCGGATACGGTTAAGAGTGGCAATGAAATAGTGAAAACAGATGCTAAAGTCAACGTTACGTTGGCCGATGGCATATCCATTGCCAACAATTCAAGTTTCAGCCAGACCGAGTATTACAACGGCTACATGGATGAGTTCCGATTCTTTACCCGTGCACTTTCACATGCCGAGTTGCTCAAGAACTACAATCATCCGCTTACCGGAAACGAGAAGGACCTGGCTATATATTATCCGTTTGACGAGGGCATGACCGTACAGAGTCTGGCATATGACCTGTCCAGGACCAATAATGTCAGCAACGGCCGTCATGGCTTGTCCAAGATTCCGGCAGCCAGCAGTAACTACATTCCCAATGAGGATCAGTTGAGCCTGATGGCATATACTGACAGTCTGGGATACTATGAGGTTCGCGGTATTCCTTACTCAGGTGAGGGAACCAGCTACAGCGTTATCCCCAAGTTGGGAATACATGAGTTCTCACCTGTTTCCAAGTCCCGTTTTGTAAGTCAGGCTTCACTTATACACAACGGTGTTGACTTTGAGGATGTATCATCATTCCCTGTAAGCGGTAAAATATTATACTCAGGTACCGATTATCCCGTTGAGGGTGCCAACCTCTATGTGGACGGAATGATCTGCGCCAGTGACGGCAAGATCATTGAAAGTGCCGAGGACGGAACGTTCACCATTAGCGTACCCATAGGAAACCACTTCATTGAGGTTGCCAAGAGCGGTCACGTGTTTGCCAACGGCCGTTATCCTGCCGATCCTGAGGGTCGTGGAGTTAAGAAGAATTTCAATCAGGCCATAAGCGGACTTGAGTTCCGTGATACCACTCTTGTCAACTATACCGGACGTGTAGTAGGTGGTGACATTGAGGGTGACAAACCTGTAGGATTCGGACAGAGCCATAACAACATCGGTGTTACCAAGCTTGTGCTTACACCCCTGAATGACCTCTACCGCATGAATGTGGTTAAGCAGAAGAGGGGAGAGACATCATTCTCATATGAGACCAATGATGAGACTGTTCAAGTGGCATCGGCCTCAAATAAGATCAACAGCAAGTCCTGGCGTGGAGCTGGAACAGCTGACTGCCGTAAGATTATCATTCTTACAGACTCCCTTACCGGTGAGTTTTCAGCCATGTTGCCTCCTCTGCAGTATAAGGTATCGGCTCCTGTAGTGGTTGTCCTGGACTCCGTTCTGGGTGACTCTAAGGAGTCAGCTCTGGCAGACCTCTCCAAGCCTCTGGTTACTTACAAGGATTCTCTTGTCAATAAGGACGGAGGTTACGATTACTATGAGTACAACACTCTGTACAAGAAGACATGTCACAGCAAACCTATATTTACCGTTGAACAGTCTGACCACGATGACGGCTGCTTCGGTATAAAGGAGTATGAGGTTAAGGATGCTCAGGGCAGCATTGTCCTGAATGACTTCTATGATCCTTACGAACCTGACAAAGATAAGGTATATAAATATGGTGGCGCCGTCTTCATTATGAAGGATACCTACAAGTTCAACATCTCCGGTAGGGAGGAGTACCGTAACTTTGACGCCAACATAAATGATCCTGAGGTATCGGTTGTTCCTCTTGCCGGAACGATTGTAACCATAGACAACGCCCTGTCATCAGAGCAGGCTGTCTATATTGAAGGCAACAGCGCCGGTAAGGAGGCCGGATCAGTAAGCGAGCTCAAGAGCAACCAACTTACTCTTGACAGCCTTGGTCTGGCTACATATATATGGAAGGCCGGATATCCCAATATCTGCGCTCCCTATACACGTACCATATCTATTACATATGATATAGACAACAAGACCTACAAATGGAATGACGGCGAAGCTCTGAACGGTATCGTGCTGGGTTCACTGCCTACGGGTAACAACTTTATCACGGCAGGTCCCGATATACTTGACATGGTGCTGCGTGATCCCCCCGGAACAAAGTCCAAGACCGAGTGGACATCGGGTACCGTCATCACTAAATCACAGTCAACAGGTGCTGTCTGGAACAGTGAGAACAATGTTGAGACCCAGACCAAACTGGGACCCAAGGTTGAGACCGTTACAGGTATAGGACTTGCCATCATCGAGAACCTGGAGAGCAAGGTTGACCTTACCGTAGGTGCCAAGGTTACCGTTGAGGGTGAGGATGCATCATCATGGAGCCGTTCAATCACCGCTACCAGGACAATCAGCACATCCGATGAAGCTGAGTATGTAGGTGCCCAGGGTGACGTATTCATAGGCAGCTCCACCAACATCATATTCGGTATGGCACGCAACGTGGGATTCACACGCGTGGGTACTACAAGTGATGTGGAACTGACCCTGACTGATATCCTGACAACCGGACTCTCATTCGGTACAGAGTTTGCATACACCCAGAACTATATTGAGAATGTGCTCATTCCCAACCTTAAGAAACTGCGTGACGGCATGCTCAAGACCGTGGAGCAGATTCCCGGTTATGTGAATGACGGCAAGTATCCGGTTTACATCACTACCATGAGTCCCGGTGATGCAGGATTCGGAGCCAGCAACAATGATATGGATCTGTTCGGTTCAAACGCCACTCCCGGACCTTCAACAGATGGCCCGTCATACAAGATGGTTGTGCCCAACGGTTCAAAGGAGAACTATACTGACAGTGTGGAGTGGTGCAATACACAGATCCGCAACTGGGAGAAACATCTGGCCAACAACGAGATGCAGAAGGTAAGGGCCTTTAAGCTGGCCGAAGCCAAGAGCGACAGCGTTACAGCCACAAACCTCTCATTTGACTCCGGTACCAGCCTGACCATCACCAAGGAGACTGAGGATAAGACCGGATCAAAATATGAGAATACCGTATCGGCCGCTGCCATCATAGGCGCCACCACAGGCTTTGCCATCAATAGTGTGGGCGTTCAGTTTGATATCAAGACTGAGACCGGAGGCGGTGAGCACATTGAGCGTGAGGAGGAAGAGAGTCATACCGCAAACTTCAGCTACACTCTGGCTGAGGAGGGTGATGACGATGCCATTACGGTCGATGTATATGAGTACGGCAAGTTCGGTCCCATATTCCGCACCCGTGGCGGTCAGACCTGTGGCCCGTACGAGGGTAAGGTTGTAACCAAGTACTACAAGCCCGGTACTACCATCATGGAGGCTACAATGCAGATTGAGGTTCCGCAGATTGATGTTGACGTAAGGACCATGACCGATGTACCGTCGGGTGGAACTGCCAACTACGTTCTCAGACTCTCAAATGCATCTCAGATTGATGAGGATGTATATTACCGTTTGCTGGTCAACGATGAGACCAACCCCAACGGTGCCAACCTGATGATTGACGGAAAGCCCATCACAGACAGCCGTATCATCAAGATCCCGGCCGGCACAACCGTTACCAAGGCTCTCCAGCTCAAGCAGACCGATCCCAGTATCCTCAAGTATGAGCATATCGAGATAGTACTTGCATCACAGAGCCAGTATGATCCTACCAGCACATGGGATGTGATTGCTGACACCGTTGACGTAACGGCCTATTTCGTTCCCTCATCATCTCCTGTTGAACTGGATCTGTCAAATACCGTAATGAATAACGAGACCGGCAGCAAGCTCAGGATCTCATTCTTCGGTTTTGACCGCAACTACAACGGCCTCAAGGCATTCCGCCTGCAGTATAAGAGAGAGGGCGGTCTGGATTGGACCCGCATCCATGAGTTTGTGGCCAATGCCAAGTATAAGGAGCCCGGAAACGATATGCTGCCTTCATCGGGTACACAGGTTGACTATACCTTCAACATGAATTCATTACCCGATGGTGATTACCTGTTCCGCGTGGTATCAGTAAGCACCGACGGTGATGATGAGGTTTACAGATACAGTAATGAGATGGCTCTTGTCAAGGATATGCAGAGCCCGCGTTCAATGGGACAGCCTGAGCCCAGCGACGGCGTGCTTGACATTGGTGATGAGCTTAGCGTGACATTCAACGAGCCTATCCTTAAGGGCCGCATCACTGCCGAGTCCAACTTTATCGTAACCGGCGTGCTTAACGGCAGCAAGATTGAGCATGAGACTGCACTCAGCCTTAAGGGCGGATCAAACGCAAAGGCTCTGGCAAGCACTGAGGTTGGAATCAACCTGGCCAAGAAGGACTTTGCAATTGATGCATGGGTCAACATAGCTTCTGCAGGTACACTCTTCAGCCACGGTCAGGGCGCACAGAGACTGACTGCAGGTGTTGATGCTGCAGGTCATCTGATAGTGACGGTTGCAGACAGCGTATGCACATCTTCAAAGAGCATTCCTTTCAACCAGTGGATATTCCTGACCATGAGTCTTACAAAGGATGGCGCACTGACTGCCGAGGCTGCCGTTGATGAAGACTTTGTTCTTCTGTTCAGCGGCCTCAAGACCATGCCTTATGAGGGTAACGGCCGCCTGAGCGTAGGTTGCGGTGCCGATGCCGCCATCCATGAGCTGCTGCTCTGGGATGAGGCTCATGACATGACTGCAGCCCTGCTGAACCGCTCCGTAACCAAGAGTCCTTCAACCCGTCATCTGATAGGTTACTGGAAAATGAATGAGGGTGAGGGTACCTCTATACGTGACTACAGCCGCAACCGTCATATGGCTATGACAGATGAGTCATGGTATATCAATAATGAGAACCTCTCAGTAAGTCTGGACGGTGACCACTTCATAGAGATGAGTGCTGCAAGCCTGCCTGTAGTTGCATCCGGTGACTATGTAGTTGAGTTCTGGATGCGTGCCGCCAAGCAGAATGCCGATGCCCAGCTGCTGCAGATGGGTGATATAGCCTTCTGGCTCAATGCAGCCGGTGAGCTGCAGTTCACAGCCAAGGGCGCTTATCTGCCCGCCGGTACCAGCCAGGATATGGCCGTATCGGGAGTTGTCCTGAATGATAACACATGGCATCATGTGGCACTGAGCGTGCTGCGTCAGGGTGCCGCCTCAGTATACGTGGACGGGGTACGCCGCCTGACCGTAACTGAGTCCAATGTCGGCAATATCGTAACCAACAGCCTGATTGCAGGTGCACGTCGCATCACCGTATCGGCCGAGAATGCCGAGTATGAATATGACCGCGCTTACGTAGGATTCCTGGATGAGATCCGTATCTGGGCTGCAACTCTTAACAGTAACCTGATAGTAAGCAACCGCAAGGTACGCTTTACAGGAAAGGAGAGCGGCCTTGCTGCCTACTATCCGTTTGAGATAAAGGACCTTGACGGATTCAACCAGGTTGTTACCAAGGGTGAGGTCAAGGATCTGTGTGGCAATGGTGGAGACGCAGCCATGAGAACGATATCGGGCGGTGCTCAGTCTGATCCGTTATTCGCCGATGACGCTCCCGCATTGCGTACCAAACCTACCGAGACCAACGTAAACTTCAGCTACGTGGCATCGGATGAGAAGATAATCATCAACATTGATGAGAAACCTGAGCGTATTGAGGGTTGCACACTGAACTTCACCGTACGTGACCTGCTTGACAAGAACGGCAACTACTCAGAGGATGCAATATGGAGCGCCTTTGTGAACCGCAAGGAGCTGGCATGGCAGGATGAGGCCGTAAGCGTTGAGCAGAAGGTCAAGGAGGAGAGCAGCTTTAGCGTGGCAATTGAGAATCTGGGCGGCCAGCAGCAGATGTGGACCATCTCCGGTCTGCCTTCATGGCTCACCGCAAGTGCAGACTACGGTGTTGTGAACCCGCGCAGCAAGAGCACCATTACCTTTACCGTAAGCCCCTCAACGCCTATCGGCAAGTATGAGGAGACCATCTACCTTAAGGGTAACAACGGTATCGAGACTCCGCTCACAGTCAATGTCAAGGTTAACGGTCAGACTCCTGACTGGAGCGTCAATGCAAGGGAGTATGAGAACTCAATGAGCGTTATTGCAACCCTTGACATGCTGGGCCTGCAGAGCGAGGATGAGGATGATATCGTAGCAGCCTTCATTGGCGAAGAGTGCCGCGGTATTGCACATCCGGCTTACAGGGAGCGTTATGACTCATACTTTGTGACAATGGATATCTACGGCAACAATGAGGCAGGCCAGCCTGTCACATTCCGCGCATTCGATGCATCTACCGGAACACTCTATCCTGAGGTCGTTGCCGATAAGGATATCAACTTTGACCTGCTTGACCTGAACGGTACCTACTCTGATCCCGTCAAGCTGACAGCTCTTGATAAGATTGAGCAGACCATCAAGCTCAAGGAGGGTTGGAACTGGGTATCACTCTATGTCAAGACCGATGTCATGACCGTTGCTTCACTGTTGGCCCAGATTGCCGATGACGTACTGATGATAAAGAGTCAGAACGCATATCTGGTATATGAGAACGGTTCATGGGGCGGTAACCTTAAGGGTAGCCTGAACAATACCGAGATGTATGCCGTCAAGATGAAGAAGGACCGCGAGCTGCGTCTGGTAGGTCAGCGTCTTGAGATTGATGCCAATCCTATTACACTCTATAAGGGTTGGAACTGGATCTCATACTACGGCCGTCAGGT
>JBGUIZ010000070.1:0-2343 GCA_045113495.1 Bacteroidaceae bacterium | reverse complement strand
GTAGCCGTAGTCGTTCATCGTGCGCTCCAATACGCCGTTGCGGTAAACATGGTTGCCGCAGTAATCCATCGTCAAATAGGTTGTGGGGCCAGTCGGCAAAACGGGACCAATGGGACCGGGCGGATTCAGTGGACCGGGAGGATCAAAGGGTATCGTTCCACCGCCCATCAAGCCCATCGTTGAGCCTGCGCCCGCATCGAGGCCATTCAGTTCCAACACACCAACATTGCTTATCTGGTATTTTACCTTCAGCTTCCTACCGTCTGCCGCGTAAGTGTAGCGCACGATGTGCCCGTCCATATATTCAATCCGTTCGGGCAGGTTGAGCACATTATACTTGATTTTCCAGATCCTCTTGTTGCGGTCGCGCGTCATGTTCCCGTTGGCATCCCACAAATATTCCACCGTCTTATTCGCCCCGTCCTTGAAGTCCATGGCTCCGGCATAGGTCAAATCTGCGCATTGGTCGGTCACTTTCTTCAACTGGTTGCCGTTGTAGGTCAACGACAGGTTGTCAATGTCACCGAAAGACCAAATGGCAGTATCTCCAACCGTTATGCAGGAATTCACGCCTTTGCGAGTAAGTGAAGTGACGTTTCCATTTAAGTCATAGCCATATGATGTGCTATAGTTATGGGCTCCATCAAACCTAATGCTTCCATTTACTGATTGAGTCCCATTTGTCCCATAATGAGCTGCCGTCAGACGGTTCAATCCGTCATAATCAAACGTGTAACGGTGTCCCGTTGGTGTAGCGGCAGCAATCGCGTCGAGTGCGGTCCAGTCCATGGCACTCACGTTTCCGTTGTAACATGGTGTCGCCCCAGCACCTGGTTGCTCGTAGTAGAGCGTCTGCGAGAAATGGTGGTTTGTGATCCCCTGAGTCCAACCGCGCACATTATAGGTGTAATCCACGGTACCGTAGGCTTGGCCGCCCAATGACTGGCGGGAAAGCTGCCCCAGGCTATTGTAGGTATTTGATGCCAGAGTGACCGCAGCTTCTCCATCTCGGCTTACAGTTACGGTTATTAGACGCTCCATATTGTCATATGTGTACTGATATACATCTGTTATTGTATCCGTCATCTCATGCACCCTCTTCTCCTTCAACGGCTTACCCGTAAAGGACAACTCGGCGTAATACCTCTCATACCCGCCCAAGATGTTGGCCTCATGGGACTGGATGACATTGTCATGGTCATCATAATAGATGCTCTTGACCAAAAGCGCCGAATCCCCCAGCACGCAATTCACAGTGCCGGTAAGCAGACCGTGTGCAGCGTAGGAGCCGTTGACATGATATCTGCTGTCGTATCCGTCCATATTCCTGTACTGCAGCGGGTATCTTATTTCATTTGCAAAGTAATTAAGAAAATTATAAGAATCAAAATAATTGGCCGATAAAGGTTCTATATCATTTAAACTGATATTCAGGCTGTATCCCAATGTCCCTCCTGAAATCAGCGGGGATGAGCCTACAGGACCGTTGGAAAAAGTCGCTTTTACCTCTATTTGTTTCACATCAGGCAGCGAGTCTCCAGAACAGAGACCGTCAAAACACGAACGGCCGAGCCCGTCATAAACCGTAACATGCCATTTGTTGGATGTCCGCAGGTTCCCGTCCTGCGAGAAGACCAACCGATGGGCCTTGTCGTAGCGCATCAGGACAGGCTCGCATCCAGGCAGTTTCTTGCTGATGCACAGGTTTCTGTTGTCATACTGATAACAATAGCAATACTTGGCGACATCTTCGGTGTCCATGTCCCACGACACGCCTTGTGCCGTAAGCCGGTTGCTGGCCATCGGCGGCAGGACGTATCGCAGGTTCCCGTACTCATCATACACGTAATAAGTGTCATGCTGGCGGTTGTTATCTCCGATGTCGATGACTCGTTTGAGCATGACCAGCCCGCGCAGATCCTTAAACGTCAGACATTTATTGCCATCTTCATCTGTGGTGATGATAACATCCAGATTTCCGCTTGGCCAATTCCCGCCTAAAGAGAACGATCCGCCATCGGGCGACAGTTCGTACTTGCGGCAGGGATTCAGCGAGCCGTTGGTGGTATAGGCCGTCTCAACGCCTTTGTCGGCGCTGTGCCAGCTCGCTCCTGGACCGAGTTCCTTCGTCGTCCGGTTGAGGGGTGAATTATCATAACGTATCAGGAAGTAGGGGGAACTGTCGCCATATGACGATGCCGCGTTCTGCTTGAACACGTCAATCCCGCATGATGAGCCGCCGCTGTTCATGGAAGCGGGAAGCCACGCTTTGCTCTCCCTGCCGTTCAGGTCATACTCCTGCAAGGTGACCAAATCGCCGCCCCCGGGTGAAGCGTCCTTCAT
>JBGUIZ010000069.1:0-2298 GCA_045113495.1 Bacteroidaceae bacterium | reverse complement strand
GTAGCCGTAGTCGTTCATCGTGCGCTCCAATACGCCGTTGCGGTAAACATGGTTGCCGCAGTAATCCATCGTCAAATAGGTTGTGGGACCAGGTGGCACGATCGGGCCAACGGGGCCAGGCGGATTGAAGGGTACCGTGCCACCACCCATCAAGCCGTCCGGCGAACCTCCGACCACGTTGATGCCGTCCCGTTCCATCACAGCGATGTTGCTCACCAGGTATGTCGCCCTCAGTTTCCGACCGTCTGCGGCATAGGTGTAACGCACGATGTGGCCGTCCATATATTCAATATGTTCCGGCAGGTTAAGCACATTGTACTTGATTTTCCAGATATTCTTATTCCGGTCGCGCGTCATGTTCCCGTTGGCATCCCACAAGTATTCCACCGTCTTGTTCGCCCCGTCCTTGAAGTCCATCGCTCCGGCATAGGTCAGATCAGCACACTGGTCGGTCACCTTTTTCAACTGATTGCCGTTGTAGGTTAACGACAGGTTGTCGATGTCGCCGAAAGACCAAATGGCGGTATCCCCAACCGTAATACAGGAATTCACACCCTTGCGCGTGAGTGAGGTGATGTTGCCATTCAAATCATATTCGTATGTGGCGCTGTAATTATGGGCACCATCAAATCTGACGCGTCCGTTTACGGATTGAGAGCCATTTGTTCCATAATGCGCTGCTGTCAGACGGTTCAATCCGTCATAATCAAACGTGTAACGGTGGCTTATGGGTGTAGCTGCAGCCATGGCATCGAGTGCATTCCAGTCGATGGCACTCACATTTCCATTATAACATGGCGTCGTACCCGTAGCAGGTTGCTCATAGTAGAGCGTCTGTGAAAAATGTTCACTGCTGATACTCTGTGTCCACCCACGCACATTATAGGAATAATCCACCTCACCATTGGCATGACTGCCCAAGGCCTGCAGGGACAACCGTCCCAGACTGTCATAAGAATTTGATGCCAGAGTCACTGCAGAGCCTCCGTCATGACAAACCTTAGCTGTCAGCAGCCGCTCCATGTTGTCGTAGGTGTACTCATACACGTCTGTCATCGTGGTGTCGGCGGTAGTGTGAACGTGCATCACCTTGAGAGGCTTGCCCGTGAAGGTCAATTCATTGTAATAATGCTCGAAGCCTCCCATGGCATTCGTTTCATGGGTCTGGATGATATTGTCATGGTCATCATAGTAGAAAGACTTGACAAGCACGGTGGTGTCACCCAGCACACACGTGACGGTGCCGGTCTGCAAACCGCGGGCGGAGTAGTCCCCGTAGTCAATATATTTCTCACCATACCCGGTCATTGTCTTATAGCGCAGCGAGTCACAGGCATTGGCAAAATTACTAATAAAAGAGTAATTGTCGTAATAATTGGCCGATAAAGGTTCCATATCATTTAAACTGATATTCGGACTGTATCCCAACAGGCTTTGAGATGATGTCAGAGAGGAGCACACCTCCGTTTGGGCCACGTCGGGCAGAGAGGTGTCAGCGCACAGGCCTTCAACGGTCAATCTGCCAAAATAGTCGTAAAGCATGAAGCGCCATTTGGACGCGGAACGCAGGTTCCCATCCTGAATAAAAACCAAGCGTCGCGCCTTGTCATACCGCAGCAAAACAGGTTCGCATCCCGGCAGTTTCTTGCTGATGCACAGGTTCCTGGTGTCATACTGATAACAATAGCAATACCTGGCGACATCTTCGGTGTCCATGTCCCACGACACGCCTTGTGCCGTAAGCCGGTCGCTGGCCATCGGCGGCAGGACGTATCGCAGGTTCCCATACTCATCATACACGTAATAGGTGTCATGCTGGCGGTTGTTATCTCTAATGTCGATGACACGTTCGAGCATGACCAGCCCGCGCAGATCCTTAAACGTAAGACACTTATTGCCGTCCTCATCAATGATGATGGTTACATCCAGATTTCTGCTTGGCCAATTCCCGTCTAAAGAAAACGATCCGCCATCGGACGACAGTTCATACTTACGGCAGGGATTAAGCGAACTGTTGGTAGTATACACGGTTTCAACGCCTTTATCGGCGTTGTGCCAGCTCGCCCCTGGACCGAATTCCTTCGTCGTCCGGTTGAGGGGTGAATTATCATAACGCATCAGAGAGTAGGGGGAACTGTCGCCACATGACGATGTCGCGTTCTGCTTGAACACGTCAATCCCGCATGATGAGCCGCCGCTGTTCATGGAAGAGGGAAGCCACGCTTTGCTCTCCCTGCCGTTCAGGTCATACTCCTGCAAGGTGACCAAATCGCCGCCCCCGGGTGAAGCGTCCTTCAT
>JBGUIZ010000068.1:0-225624 GCA_045113495.1 Bacteroidaceae bacterium | reverse complement strand
TCTGCGTATTTCTAATTTCCCCCACCACCTTAGGGAGAAAAAATGGCTTGTACGCGATATGGCTCCCTAAGGTCAGGGGGCGGGCTGCGGATTTCCATTTTCCCCCACCACCTTAGGGAGAAAAAATGGCTTGTACGCGGTATGGCTCCCTAAGGTCAGGGGGTGGGCTGCGGATTTCCATTTTCCCTCACCACCTTAGGGAGAAAAAATGGCTTGTACGCGGTATGGATCCCTAAGGTCAGGGGGTAATCTGCGTATTTCTAATTTCCTCCACCACCTTAGGGAGAAAAAATGGTCCGTACGCGGTTTGGCTCCCTAAGGTCAGGGGGTGGGAAAAAGAGTATATCCACAATCATGAGTTTGAAATGCTGAAATGATTATCTTTGTAAAGGACTATAAGATAACAATTATGGAATGGCGTAAGAACGGATGGATGGTTCCGGCAATCATCATCATTGTGAATGTGTGTGCAATATGGATCAGTTGGAGTTCCCTGCCCATGTGCTTCCTGCCCACTTTGACCCGGCCGGCAATGCCAGCGGCTCCATGCATCGGAATACACTGATCTATTATCCCGTAATAAGCCTGATGCTTTGCCTGGCGACATATGGCATTTACACCCTGGCGAGCAACATGTTCAAATTAAAGGCCGATGAAAAGGGCCTGCGCATAAGCGGCCTGCACGTTTTTGCATCCAGCCTTACGCTGACCGTCCTTTCATCGACAATGGTAACGTTAACGTTCGGCACCCAACCTATATTCATGTTCGCCGAGCCGGTACTCTTGCTGGCCGGAATAATCACCCTGATCATCTGCCTGGCACACAAAAGGTAAAGCACACAATAGGGACAGTCCCTACTGAGCGATCGCAACAACCCCCCCGCGAGCCGGCAAAGTAACCTTGCCTGACTGGACGTTGTTCTGAATGTTGAAACCCATGCCAGGTTCGCCGCCCTTATCGGTAATCAACATCGAGAGCACGACATCCTGCCCTATTCTTGAAAAATCAGGCTCCAAAGTAATCTCCTGCTCCGTGCCGTTGATGCCCGCAATGTACCAGGTATCACCAGACCTGCGTGCAATCACAGCACACTCACCAGGATAACCTGCCAGCAAACGCGTATCATCCCAGGCCGATGGCAAGCCGGACAGCAGATTCCTCACAGGCTCCGGCAGGCTAAGATACGCCTCAGGGCGGTCCGCCATATGCTGCAGACCGGACTCAAACAGAATAGGCAGTGCCAGCTCATGACAATCAGTAGTAATATGCGGATTCTGGCTGTCAGTAAACGTACACGGAGTATAATCCATAGGGCCTATTACATTGCGCGTGAACGGCAACGTAGCGTTATGAGCAGCGGCGGCATTGGTCATGCGTCGGTTGTTGTTATACCACTCGGCACCATATACAGCCTCCATTGACATCAGGTTAGGCCAGGTACGGCTCCATCCGCGCGGGATGGTGCATCCGTGAAAATCAACCAGCAGATGATGCCGTGCAGCATCCTCCAGGATATCCAGATAATAGTCCACCATCTCACGGTTATCGGGCAGGAAAAAATCCACCTTTATACCGGTTGCACCCATCTCCTCAAGGCGGGTCATCTCACGCTCACGGGCCTCGCGGGTGCGCAGACGATCCTGCGGTCCGGGTGCACCGGGTCCTATCCACGAAGTACCTGAATTGTACCAGAGATTTATCTTGACGCCACGCTCACGCGCATACGCGAGCGCATCCTCTATCTTACCACCGTTAGCCATCTCATCCCACTCCCAGTCAATGAGGCTATAGGGCCAACCCATATCATGAGCCAGGTCAATGTACTCCTTCACCTTCTTAAAATCCTTGGAGCTGTGATTATAAGCCCAGTAAATCCACGATGAAACGCCCGGTTTTATCCATGAAACATCGCCAATCCTGCATGGTTCGGCAACATTGGTTACAAGTGTGGATTCTACAATATCAGCCAGAGTTCCCACCATGATGATACGCCAGGGATGAACGTATTCAGGATCTGTAGCCGGTTCCATACCAGGAATCGTCACCCTACTCTCGTTAATATTCGAACTGAAATAAAACCCCGGATTATCATTACGGTCAACGCTGTCAGTAAAGGTAACCGCATACTCCTGACCTGAGCAGGTAAGATAAGAGCAACTGTTTCCGTGTCCGATGCCCGACTCGGTAATAAGTCCGAATATACCGTTCCCGTACTCAATAAGAGCCGGATAAGCATACTTGCCATCCTTGGCGGAACTGCTCTCAGGATAGAATCCCTCATAATCCGTCTTAAGGTTCTGCAGCCAGCGTTTCTGTCCGTCAGGTATCACATAACGAATATTCTCGTCACCATCGGCAATCAAAAAGGCAATACCGTCATTGTATAACCTCATTATCAGTTGTCTGCCACTGGTAGCCTTATAACGTAACAGATTCCACGCACCCGAACATTGCTTACGCTTACCGGAAACCATGGAATACTCGGTAAAATGCGGTTCCTTCTCAGTCCAGTCACACCTATCCATCTTACCTATATCCACCTTCACAACCTGAACAACCTGACGTTTATACTTGACGGTCATAGTGCTGTCATCAACAATCACGCAGATATTCTTATCGGGCGAATAAACCTTGGCAGTCCTTGAAAAACACCCGGTAAACAGCAATACTCCCAGCAACGTTGCAATTGAAAACAAACTTCTTCCCATAATCATAACTAACTTTAAATCACCTCTTTTGTATCACTTTACGAACCGCACCGTCACTGTAACGTATAATGTTGATTCCCGGTTGTAGGCCAGGCTGTTTGCCACCCGATAGGTTGTAGTATTCTACCGGAACGGCAGTTTGGCGGGATACAGGTTCAACTTGGGTCACGCCCATTTCCCGTATGTCGCTGAATGCACTCCAGCGCTCATCAGCACGGTAAGCCTGCACGCAGCCTTCAGGTACATACAGAATGCAATCCTCATTTATTCTGTTAAAAATATCATTTCCCATTTCAATCTCCTGCGGATCCTCTACACAGCAATAGAATGAAGCCATGTTCCGACAATCTTCAAACGCCATATGCCCAATCTTTCTGACATTGGCAGGGATGGTAATGGTAGAAAGAGAGTAACACTCAATGAAAGCATACCTATCCAGTTCAGTAATACTCTCCGGTAATATCACGCTTTTAAGGTTGATGCACCGGTCAAACGTAGCCCCCTCAATCTTTTTCACACCTTTGGGAATAACAATACTATCCAAGTTTAAACATAGGAGAAACGCATTGTCCCCCATGAACGATATTCCATCAGGAAGTGTTACGGATTTCAAGGATTGACAGTTCCAGAAAGCTTTTGCCCCGATAGAGGTTACCTTTTCAGGTATTGTGATGGATTTCAAGGACATACAGGATTTAAAAGCAGACAAACCAATATAATTTAATCTTTCAGGAAGAGTGATGGATGTTAATGAAATGCAGTTACAGAAAACTTCATCATAAATCATTGTTACATTTTCCGGTATTTCTATTGTCTGTAGCTTTTGACAATTATCAAACGCCTGTTGTCCAATCCATGTGATATTGTCAGGGAGAGAGACATAGGAAAGATTCTGGCAACCTGCAAATAACTGGGTGTATATTCCTTTTATACCACCCAAAATGGTGACAGAATCCAGATTGTCGCAACAAATGAATGCAAAAGCTCCTAAATGATTGACACTCTCAGGAATGGTTACAGTACGTAGTGATTTGCATTCAGCAAATAGAGACAATCCTATGGTTTTTACCCCATTGGGTATGTCTGCAGTCTCAAGTGAGCTGCATCCGCGAAAGAGATCTTGCCCTATTATCTCTATATGTTCATTAAGTATAACTGATTTCAGTGAACTGCAGTCTTTGAACAGGCTGTCCGGCAAAACGGCAACAGGTGCATCAATTACTACCGATGTAAGATCCTTACAACCGGCAAATGTTCCGGGCTGCATTGTTTTCACAGTGTATTCAGTGTCGTTATACTCAACTGTAGTCGGAATAACCATATCACCTGAATAAGGCTCTTTACCAGGACAAACCACAGCCGTTTTGTCTGATTCTTTCAGTATATAGTTTATACCGTTTATTGTATATGTAGGTATTGTGCCGATGTTCTTGAATCTTGACCAAATCTCACTGTTCCTGAACAGGTCAATCTTGTAGTCCGGTACTTTTAGAACAGCAGTCTCAAATATCGTATCTTCAAATACGGAGTATGATTCAAATGCAGGTGGTACAACAGACTCTAAAATAATCTCTTTCAGGGCAGTACAACCTTTAAAACAATCACTTCTGATCAATTTTATGCCTGATGGTATATAAACAGACTCAAGTGAAGAGCAACCTTCAAATGTACTTTCAGCTAAACAATAGCTCAGACTGCCGGGTATGATTATGGATTTAAGTGATGTACATACATAAAATGCACACCCAGCGATAACACCTATTTGGGGGGACATAAAGATATCACCCAGATCATAACAGTATGAAAAAGCTTGCCGACCTATATCTTTCAGATTATATGGCATTCCTATTTTTTTGAGATAGGAACAGGCATAAAATGCATAATCATTAATGTGTTCAACACAGTCCGGCAAGATGATTTCCAAGAGATTCTTATTATAACTAAATGAATACTCTCCTATTGTTTCTACTCCATCAGGCACTATGTAACAGGTGTCTTTCCTGCCTTGAGGATAGCACAACAGTTCTTTGCCGTCATGAGAGAACAACACGCCGTCTATAACCTTGTAGCGGGAATCCTCCCCGGCAATGAACCTTTCCAGTGAATAGTTATACTTAAAAGCTGTTGATGACAACACTTCAATACTTGACGGTATTGTGAACTCCGTGACGGTTTGCAGGAAACTGGCTCGAATATCTATCTGCTTCAGTGATGACGGCAGATACACTTTTTTGTAGTCATAATTTCTGTTTGCACTTGTACCTAACCTTGTGATATAGTATCTGTTCCCCTCATAGTCAACATAATCAGGAATCCACAGAGTGTCTGTTCCATAGTAGTCTTTGTCTTCAATAGCCTGAATCATGACAGACGTGTCAGACAGAACAGTATAACTGAAATTGTCATCCGTAAAGGTAGTTCCTGTCAAGTCGTTCATATCTGGCTCTATTCCTATTATGGCCTTTTGAATAAAACCATAGTTGTATTGATCATAAATATAGGTCGATTCCGCAGATAGTAAGGATAGTTTAAAATAACCATCAGTATATCCTCCTTGCCCCCAAATTATATGAAAAAAGCCGTCCTTGTATCCGTCACAGACAAAGGCATGACTGCCATCATTTGTTCTGTTTCCCGTATAATAAACAGGTCTGCCTGATGCAAGTTCATTATATATCATTTCATCCCAATCGTATGAAGAAAAATCACACTTACTAACCAACTCTGCACGTCGGCTGTATTTGAAACGTTCAAACAATGCCTTAGGAACAAGTCCGGAATTAGCACCGGAACCATAGGTATTATAACCCATCTCAACAGCCTGCCCGCAATAGCGCAAGAGTTCGGCCACAGCATAAGCGTTTTCATCTGTTTCATCACTGCGACATGAAGGGTTCATGAGATCCCATTTGAATGTTGTCGCAGGCAGACCTTCAACCAAACGGGAGTTATACATGTTGATGTAAGGTGGAATAGAATCAACCACTCCCACAGGCCATTTGTAATAATACATTATCTGTGCCATAGCAAGAGCAACACAACCAACGGGACACCTTATTCCGTCATAAACAGGGCAGAGCAGATTGTACGGGAGATCTTGTTTCCAATAGCTGTTTAGAAATGGGTTGACCTCACTTCGTGATACCGGTTTATCAAGAACAATATCAGCATCAGACTTAAGGTTGCTTATCTCATACTTGTAGTATTCAAGCCATGATGCCATATTCTCAGGCATGTTGTCCAGGCTGATGTTGCCTTGATCTGAAAAACCCAACACGGGACTTACCCTGTCATCGGCAGCAATTATGGCGTATCCGCCATTGTCAACCGCATTGAATATGTAGAAACTTTCATCATTAACACCTCCTCTGAGAGGTGCTTTGCCGGAACTTGCCTGCACCGGCACCATAACCTTGCCCTGCATGAAATCCTGTGCCAGGGCAAGAGCCTCATCACGTGTTATCCGTTCAGCACCGGCATTCAATGCCAGGATAGTACTCAGTATTAACAGAACCTTTTTCTTCATTATCACATCTATTATACAAAAATGTGGAAAAGGGGACAGTCCCCTTTTCCACATTTAGATTACGGTCTGCTGTCAGTGACCACTGTCTTCTTTCCGTTCCTGATGAATAATCCATTACCTTGCGGACGGCTGTCAAGGCGGCGACCCTGCATATCGTAATAGATGTCGGCAGGTAGGCTGTGCTGCTGAGGCCTTACGACAGTCTCCGATTCCTCGACGATGTTCTTGAAGAGGCCCCAGACGGGATGCGAGCGGTAGGCCTCAGCGCTGCCGGCAGGGACTATGAGGGTGGCGGTGTACTCCTGGAAGGTGGGCTCGTCCTCTTTCTCGTTAAGCGTGGGCGGCACGGCGCACTCCAAAACGAGGGTGTCTATCGGCGAATCGTCAAAGAGGCCCCAGCCCAGTGAGGTGACACTTGCGGGCAGGGTGACTTTGTGAAGGCGAGAGCATTCCGCGAATACCTGATAACTTATGGTCTTTACATTCTGAGGCACCACAAAAGTCTCTATACCGGTGCCATAGAGCAGGAACCCCTCCATCACCTCCATGTTCTCGGGAAGATGCACGTATGTAAGATTAGGACAATCCATCACGACACCGCCGCCAAAGTAACTCAAGTTGTCGGGGAAAGAGATACTGTCAAGCAATGGGTTTTCGCGGAAGGCGTTGCTGATGATCACCTCAAGCGTAGATGGCAGGTCAACATGGCGCAGGCTATTGTTTCGCATGAAGGCTTCGTAGCCGATATAGCGCAGACCTTCGGGCAGGGTGATGCGTTCGAGCGAATTACAAAAGCAGAAAACCAACCTGCCAATGCTGTCGAGTCCTTCGTGGAAGGTTACCTCTTTCAGCCCACGGCAGTTGTAGAAGGCTCCCTCGTCGATGTGGCTCACGCTGGCAGGGATATCAACAGCCTTTAGTGACGAGCAGACCTGGAAGCAACCATAGCTGAGTCTTGTCACACCATCGGGAATGTTGACCGTCTGGAGGGCGCGGCATCTGGCAAAGGCGTTGCGGCCCATGGCAGTGACAGAGGCTGGCAGAGTCAGGTCTGTTATCTCCCTACATTCAAAGAATGCGTAGTCGGCCACGGCGGTGACGGGATACATCACGCCGTTGAAGAGTACGGAGTCTGGCACCGTAACGACTCCTGTGGGCTTTGTGTAGTCACCCCAGGCATTGGCTGAGTTGTCGTTGTCTGCACTGAAAGGGTATAGTGGCGGCACCACGGAGGCGTTGCCATCATCGTCAACGATGTAATATAATGTAGTACCCAGGTGGGTGTAGGGGAATAACTCAACGATGTTCATGAATAGGCCCCAGAAGGGATGGGCGCGGTAGGCCTCAGTGCTGCCTGAGGGAACGATAAGGAGGGTGTGGTAATCATTGAAGACACTGTCACTGTTGGCTACAGCGGGCGGCACGCTACTACGGAACACAAGCCTGTCAATCCTGGTGCTGCCCATGAAGACGTAGTCACCGATACTGTCAATGGACGCGGGCAGCGTCAGTTCGTGCAGGCTCGGACATTCGCAAAAGGCCGACTCTTCAATAGTCGTAATGCCCTCGCCAAGTGTCACCTTGGACAGCGATGTGCAACCCCAGAACACTTCCTCGGGCACCTTCTCCATAGACCCCGGCAGCTGCACGGTGGTGAGACTCTGATTATCACCATAGGCCACTATACCCAAAGTGGTGAAGCCATCGGGCAGGTTAAGGTTGGTACTCAGCAAACTGTCGTACTGGAAGGCGAAGTCTTCAATTACCTTCAGAGAGGAGGGGTAGTTGATATATAGCAGGTTACCGCATTCACGGAAGGCACAGTAGCCTATATATTCCAGGCCCTCACCTAGAAGGGCATACTCCAGATTACTGCATTCGGCAAAAGCCCAATTTCCGATGGTTCTGACACTGCCGGGCAGCTTCACCGAGGTGACTTCCGTGCATTTATAGAATGCTTGTAGGGCCACCACAGTGACGGCGTGCATAGTGCCGTCACAGGGTACAGAGTCGGGCACCGCCACGTAACCTGACGGTTTCTCAAAGCCTGACCACGTCTCATCGTTATCCTCATCAAAGATAGGCCACATCGGAGGTATCAGCACAGCGCCCACCTCCGAGTCGATGACGTAGTACAGTGTTGTCCCTTTGTAGGTGTAACTGAACACTTTGCTGACTAAATTATAGGTGCTCCAAACCTCATCGGCCATGTAATCACTGAAAGCCGATTCCTTGACATGGATGATACAACCGGCTGGAATTGAGCCTTGGGGCATAGAAGGGGGAGTATCGGCATCAATAAAGACATCTGTTAGTTTATCGCATCCCTTGAAAACCCTCTCTCCTATCCTGTTTATGCCACCGCCCATATATACGATTTCAAGATTGGAACAATTGGCAAATGCATCATCCTCAATCTGACTGATACAATCCGGCAGTATGACTACGGTCAAACTGTCAAAACCGTCAAAAGAGTTCTCTCCGATAGCAGTCACGCCCTCTGAGGGTATGACAGAGTAATTGCAGCCCTGAACAAGACGTCCGGTACTGGTCTCTATAATCACATTACTGCCCTCCGGAGAGTAAAAGGACGTGCTATTTTCACTTACAGTTATCTTTTTAAGACTGTTTGTTTTACCAAAAGCAGCATATCCTATTTCCTTTACGGATGCCGATATGGATATGTTTGACAAACTCCGGCAACCATAGCAAACCGCAGAACCTATAATTTCAACTGTTTCAGAGATAGTTAAGCCACTACAGTATTTGAAATTATCACGAAAAGCATCACTAGCTATCTTTTTTACAGGATATACTACACCATCTATAACTGTACTTTCAGGTATGATTATATGGATAGAATCAGTTGACCTTACCACATCATACAGGACAGCGCATCCATCGTCGTCAAGCCGGCATATGGCATCACCGTCCCTGCAATTGTCGTCATAATCAGGATAAATACCTATAATTGCCCCCTGGTTTCTGTTAAAGCCGAAAGAACTGTCCGTATAGACAGCATCTGTAAGATAGAATCCATCGCCGGCTCCTCCCCAGCCGATATTGAAATGGAAATAGCCTTCACTGTCATAACCGTCACAGATAAACGCATGGCCTCCCATGTCACTTACGCCATTATAGATGACAGGACGCCCTGCATCCAGTTCGGCTGCAATCACACTGTCCCAGTTTTCTGTCAGTTTTCTCTGTATGAATCTTGCATTAGACGAATAATTGAAATAGGCCATTAGGGCTTGAGGAATAAAAGAAGTATATGTTTCGTGGGTAGGATAATCCATATCTACCGACATTCCGCAATCATATATCAGTTTACTGACAGCATCAATCTTAACCTGGGAACTGTCGGCCGTATAAGTCAGCGCCATATTGCCCCATTCATATACTGATTCATTGAAATCAACATACAGGGTATTGTCAAGCTCGTTGCGATGTGAGCCGTGACCTCTCTCAGGCCAGCGCCAGTAATTAAAGATCTGCGCCATAGCGCATGCTACACATCCGGCATAAGTCTTACGTCCGTCTACTGTCGGACACATTTTATTGTATGGGTCATCCTGATTCCATTTAGTCTTGACTAAAGGTTCCACAACCACGGTTCCCACAGGACTGCTGTTCTTAAGCACATCCGGAGCAGGAGTCATATTCTTACGCGCATAATCAATCTGCTGCCGATATCCGGAGAGTATCTCTTCCTGTGCGGGAGACATGTTGTCAGCGTCAAAACGGCCTTCATATGAGTAGGCAAGAACCGGCTTTACGGTACGTTCATCGGCCGATACAATGACAAAGCCTCCACCCTGACGGTTAAAGACATAAAAGTCCTTGTCAGAACCTGTCTGTGCCGTATAGGCTACCTCAAGTGTCTGCACTCCTCTGGATGGAACTTTCATGGAGTTGTCACCACCGCCTAAGAACTGTAACGCAATCCTGCCGGCCTGATCCTCACTCACGGGCTGAGCAATACATACTGTCGCAACGGACAGCATTGATGTGAATAACAATAATCTTTTATTCATTAGGTTTTTCATATTATAATCCATCTTGATTTTTTTTAGGCGAACATTGTTTTTAAGAACCACAAAGATAGTTTATTATCCTTAAAAAAGAGGTACCACAGGCACCACAAAAAAGAAGAGGCGCCTTAGCGTCTCTTCTTTTCTGTGGTGCCACCGGGAATCGAACCAGGGACACAAGGATTTTCAGTCCTTTGCTCTACCAACTGAGCTATGACACCAGAAACATTTGTCTCAAATGCGGGTGCAAAGATACGCACTTTTTTAACTCCGGCAAGTTTTTGAGCACAAAAAAGTTCTCGTCATCAAAAAAAACACTACCTTTGCATCAGAAATGCGAAGGTAAGCTGCGTTCGGCATAACCAAGCAAACTTGATTCTGCTCTCACTTGCATTACCTTTGCATCGTCAAACGACAAGATCGGAATGTAGCGCAGTTGGTAGCGCACTACGTTCGGGACGTAGGGGTCGGGCGTTCGAGTCGCCTCATTCCGACAGAAAAAGGAGCCAAAACGGCTCCTTTTTTCTTTCGGAATGAGGCGTAGATTCCTTTAAAAAACTAAACAGACACCATTATACCTATAAAGAGATGTATCTTTGCGGCCGATATGGAAAGACTGGTAATATTTGATCTGGACGGCACGCTGCTCAACACGATTGCAGACCTGGGTAACGCGGCTAACCATACGCTGGCCCAGTTGGGTCTGCCGCAGCATACGCTTGACGAGTACCGCCTGATGGTAGGAAACGGAATGCGCAAACTGATAGAGAGAGCACTTCCCGCCCCGCAAGCCGCAAGTGAGGAGTTCGTAAGCGACACCCTCTCAATGTTCCTTGAGTACTACGCCCATCACATAGACCTGCACACCAAGCCCTACCCCGGCATCCCGGAACTGGTCTCCACTCTTTACAGTCAGGGATACAAACTGGGAGTGGCATCGAACAAGATCCAGAATGGAGCCGAGAAACTCGTAAGCACATTCTTTCCGGGTATTGAATTCTGCGCAGTCCTGGGTAACAGCCCCCTCTTTCCCCTTAAGCCCGATGCAGCCGTGGTGCAGCATGTCATGAACTGTGCAGGCGCCGACCGCGCTCACACCATAATGGTAGGTGATTCCACTACCGATATCCAGACCGCCCGCAACGCAGGAATCCCCGTCATAGCAGTGAGCTGGGGTTTCCGCCCACGCCACGAGCTCACCACCGCCGATGTCATTGCCGACACCTCGCAGCAGGTCATGGACTATATAAGCAAAACAATCTGATGACCCGTCAGGGTAACGGATAGTTACCGGGTAACGTGCCCGGGGTAACCGTGAAGGTGCTGATATACGAGTTATATCCACACCAGTAACCCATTCCTCCATCTATATTGGTGGGAAGGTTGGAGGTCGATGAAGACATAAGGAAGCTGAAATAGTTGCTTATGGTATTGTTGGAGAACAATTTCCAGAAACTGTAACTCACGGAATCCATTGTTGACACCTTAATGCTCAACAGCGAGTCAGTATTGAAATACCTGCGCTTATCCTCCTTGAAATCATCCCTTACGGTCCTCATGAGGGGTATCCTCATGGAACTATCGGCAATGGTGTCATCAATCACGCCCAGATAGGAGGAGCGGAACTGAGCAAGTGCCGGTCCGTCCTGTAAGAATATCTTATAATACTCCCTCCTGTCAGGAACGTTCTTAAGATAGAGAATGACAAAACACAGTGTGTCATTGCCATCCATCTTGCGACAGACCACGCTGTCCACTACCGGACCGTTCAAAGGAATCGTGGTGTTGGCTGTAAGAAAACGGTCCTTAGTCTGTACGGTAAGCGTATAACTCTTTCCGGCCTTTCCTCTCAATCTGGATGTAGTATATATGTATGGTGGATAATAACCCTGATCCAGCTTACCGGTTAGTATCACCGATGAATCCCCGTCACTTACTGTCACCTTGGCCCCCATCTCCATAAACTGGGAAATCTGACTCACCTTGATAGCCTCTTCCTTGCTCCTTACAGGGAGTGAGTGGGTAACTATGACCACAGGGAATCCGCCGTCATCGATCCAACCCTCCACAATGAGTTCGTCCCTGTAAGAGGACATGAATCCATCGTCGCATGACTGGCTCAGAAGAACCAAGCCCATTATCACAGCCATAAAGAGACCTATCCTTTTCATATCTGTCAGAATTTGAAGTAATAACTGATTGAGGGAAGGGCAAATCCCAGGAACATGATGTTGCAATAGTAGAATGAGTCTTCATATACCTTAAGTCTATAGCCAAGGTCATTGTGACGGCACAGCACGTTATATATACTCAGATTCAGTCCATGAGACTTTATATACCTGTCATTCCTGAGTTTCAGGTCATAATTGACCGATAAATCCAGCCTGATGTAGGGTCTGGTATGTTGCGCATTGAAATCCCCGTAACGGACCAGGACCCTCCTGTCCAGCATATAGAAATAATCAGGAGCCGTAAAAGGAGTTCCGCTTGCAGCTACCAGTACCAGAGAGGGCTCCCACCGCTTGCCTGTCTTGTAGACCGCCACCATGTCCAGTTCATGAAGACGTTCATGACTGGCGTGGTAATAGCCGGTCATACCCTCCTTGTCAAAATGCCTCAGTGCACGGCCAAAACTATATCCCATCCAGCCGGTCAGTCTGCCCGAGCTCTTGGAGACCATAACGTCAAATCCCCAATTGTAACCGTCACCCGTAATAAGATGGTCCTCAAAATTGTAGTCGGTCGTTATGAAGTCGATGATGGAGCCGTAATACTCAATCTGATTGTAGAGTTTCTTGTAATAGGCCGATGCGTTCAAAGTAAATCCGTCGGCTATCTCTGCCATGCCCGACAGGGTTGCTCCCCTCATATACTGAGGTTTGAAACGGTCATGTGCAGGCATCCAGAACTCATAGGGCAGGCCCAATCCTGTTATGCCTGTCTGGAAAAGGAACTGATGACGCTGTGACAAGCCCAATGAGAGGCTCCAGTCGTTATCCGGACTGTAATATGTAGCTGTGAACGAGGGATCAAGCGAGCTGAATCTCTCATCATTACATATGAACATGTCTCCGCGCAGTCCCGCTCTAAGGTTGAGACGGTCCGTCAGGAATACGGAATAGTCCGAATAAGCCGAATACTCCCATGAATCGCGACGGGGAGACTCCGTGGCTGTGGTGATATAAGCGTCATCAATAACCGGAGACTGAAGTAAGAAATCATGGTATAGAGCATCTAAACCCAGAGTCAATCCTTTCCACTTAAGATTACCCTTATAACCCAGTTCCGTGACCGATGAGGGAGCCTTGACCTTGCCGCTCTCTTGAACAATTCTCACATCAGTGAAACTGTTGGAGCGGTAAAGGGTATGTTTCATGTCAAAACCGTTCTTTCCGTCATGAATCCAGTGAAACGACTCCGCATCATTTCCCCAGATGCTTCGGGAGTCTGTCAGGAAAGTGTTCTCCAGCATACCTCCGTTGTCACGGCCCCAGTATGCATCGGCCATAATGATATTACGGTCATTGAGATTACAGGTCCAGGTCAGGTTCGAATCAAAAAACGAATAATCCACAGTGGTCCCATCCACTTCCATCCATTTGGAATAGAGGAAATTGATATAGGCGGCCCTCAATGATGCAGTGAAAAGGGACTTTTTTCCCATGGGGACTTTGACGGTACCTTGTGATGAAAGGAGTCCAACCGATACGTCACCACTCGCATCATCGCTCTCCCGCTCCGTGAAAGGACGGAACATCAGCTCACCTCCCAGACGGTTAGGCGAGCCGGCAGTCTGGGGAGTCTTGTTAAGTGACATGGAACTGTAATGAGTGGGAATGAAAGTAGAGAAGAACCCCATCAGGTGATTCACATTATATATCGGCACATCCAGAACCGATATCATGTTATGTGAGTTCTCACTTCCGTTTATATGCAATCCACCGTTGTATTCGCCCGTACTCTGGACTCCGGGCAAGAGTTTGGAATAGGTAATGGGATCTGCATTACCCATAATCTTGGGGAGCAGGTCCATCATACTCAGATTCCAGTCTATGCTTCCGTCCGATGCGGTTTTTATAGTATTTGCGCCAGCCGTCGCCTTAACGGTGACGGTATCAAGATAAACACTCAACTCACCTGTTCCCTGTTGAGCAAGAACAGGAAACAGGTGAGTTGATATGAATAAAAGTATGATGCCTGGTCGCTTCAAACTATATCTGATTAGTTAGCTCATTTTACCTTGACAGCAGATACTATAAAAACATGCCGGAATTCTTGCCCATGGCGTCTCCGGTCATGATCATGCGCATGTACTGTTTCATCATTCTACGGAGAGCTACGGCTGCAACCTGATACTGCTCTGAATTAAAGAACTCCTTAACAGAGGTCTTTGAACCGTCAGCAAGTGCTATTACAGGGTCATATGACCACATCTCCTCGTAATAAACGCCGTTAAAGGTTACATCACATACAGGTTCAAATACCAGCTGAGCCTGCTTCTTGTCCGATCCCTCAAAGCAGATGAAGAAATTCATGGTCTTATTCAGGTCATCAACGATAGCCTTGGTCTTAACCTCAGAGTTAACCACCTTCCTGACACTGTCTGAAAGCTCCATATATTTCTTGACGTCGCTGATAGCACCTACGAACTTAACCTCGTTCATGAGGCTGCCGCTCAGATAAATATTCTTGGCATTGAGGTCTTCAACGCAACTCTTAATGGAATCCTCGCAATCAAAGGCATCAAAATCACCGCTCAGTTCATATGAAGGAATGCCCTCGGGATTGGCAGACAGATTCAATGAGAAAACGTTAGCTTTAGACTTATTCATTGAGAGACCGGCTGAAACAACCTTGTTGGCTTCATAATTGGCGTTAAGAGTCAGGTTGTATCCGTTGTTTGCAGCAAAAGTGATATCTACGCCCATATTGCTGGTTCCTATGTTGAAATATCCGTCAGACAGTCCGCTGAGCTTTGTAGCGATAGTTGCTGATACAACATCCTTGTTGTTTCTTGACAGAGATACTACAACCTTCTCAGGAATGCTGACCTCGTATTTATTTGACATATATGCTCTGAAATAATAAACAGTGTCATCCTCTACTTCACGGTCATAGTCTTCACCATCAAAATAGATATGTTTGTTAGGAGAGCAGAGTTTTACCTCCTTTCCCTGACGTGCCAGTTTGAGTACGCAGTCATTGCCCAGGGTGTCCTTGAAGATGAACTGAAGGTCATTAGCCTCGGTGTAAGCCCAGGTCAATGTATCAGTTGCAGTATAATGACCTGTAAAGTTGGAGAGCATGAGTGAAATTTCAGCAAATATTACATATTCAGACTCGATAACGCAGTCATATCCCAAGTCCTTGTAGCTAAAGGGAGGGATTGTATCGGAATATATTGTGTCACTTACAAATTGTGTAGCACTCTCGAGAGAATCCTTGAGGAACAGACCGCTCATATCTATACTGTGAGCAACACCTGCAACCTGGAAAAGGAAACCTCTCAATTCTTCAAAATCGGTGGCGGGAACCATGTTGGTAAAATCGACTATTGAACGCTCAATCAGGGACTGCTGCTTGGCAACATTCATGTCTTCCTGAATCTCTTTCTTGTCGCTGCAAGATACGACGCTTACACATCCTGCAAGAGCAAGGATGCCTAAAATACTCTTCTTCATTTTTTTATTGTTTTTCAGAAAATTTACGCAAAGGTAGCTAAAAAAAAGTCTCAAGGTACTTTCTCAATGGTATTAATCACTCTCCAATTTTTCCAAGGAATGAATCAAGAGCCTTATTGCGCTGTAAATCAAATTGTTCCGCCTGAACTGTTCCGGGATTCAGGATCCTGTGCTGCATCATGCCGTGTATTTTTTCGGCCTCTGAGAGTAACGGTTTGTCTGAGTCGGCAAGTGCCCAGTCCATAAACCTGCTGAATACGTAATCGGCGGCAAGCTGCGATGGATGCATCATGTCATCGGCAAAGAAACGGTAGTCACGCAGTTCGTCAAGCATTATCTCGTAAGCAGGAAAATAGTGTGCGTTGGGGAATTGGTCAGTAAGACGCTCTACCCCCAGCAGAAGTGTAGCCTTGCTTAGTTGGTTGGCATGCAGACCGTCGGCCAGATGGCGCACGGGGCTCACCGTGAAAACCCACTGCCGTTCAGGGTGTGCCGATACAAACCGGCTAAGGGAGTCATACACCCTGTCAGCGTCAATCATGGTACGTTCAAACCTGCTGGAAGGCAGTTTATGGCAGTTGGATACCACTATGCCTGTCTCCCTGTCGGTATATACAAAAGAGGTGCCGAGCGTAACCACCACCCAGCCCTCTCTGTGATAGAACGCGGAACTGCGTTCCAGCTCCCGGTTGGCATTTTCAAGAAACTCCTCCGGAGTGATACGGCTGAACGAGCCGTGATGATGGAACGAGCAGTAACCGCCGGGAGTACTGATCACATCATCGGGTTTGAAACGGCATGACTCCGGGTTTATGTGATGTTCTTCAAGCAGTCCCAGACAGTCCGCAATGGAGCACGGATTAAACAACACCCCGAAAGGGTTCACCAACGTATCAAAGTAACGGTCCGTCATACGACGGCCCATTTCATCGGCAAAACAGGAGCCCACGAACAGGATGCTGTCCTTATAGGTCAGACGGTGGTCCAGGGGCTTGATTTCAACAGGGGTGGTCAGTTTCATCCTGTGTTCAGAAACCGTTGGGGTTTTGACGTTGCCAGTTCCAGCTGTCACGAACCATCTCATCCAGACCGTACTGAGCCTTCCATCCCAGTTCACGCTCTGCCTTTGAGGGATCGCTGTAGCAGGTGGCGATATCACCCGGACGACGCGGCTTGATGCTGTACGGAACCTTAACTCCGTTCACTCTCTCAAATGCCTTGACTACATCCAGCACTGAATAGCCGTGACCGGTTCCCAGATTGTATAGTCCCAGACCGCACTTGCGCTCAATTGCCTTGAGGGCGCATACATGGCCGCGGGCCAGGTCAACAACATGGATATAGTCACGCACTCCTGTGCCGTCAGGGGTATCATAATCATTACCAAAAACGCCCAATTCATCGCGTTTTCCGACTGCTACCTGAGTTACATAAGGCATCAGGTTGTTGGGTATTCCGTTGGGGTTCTCACCTATCAGACCACTCTCATGAGCGCCAATGGGATTGAAGTAACGCAGCAGCACTACGTTCCACTCCTTATCGGCAAACTGCATATCGGTAAGCACCTGCTCAAGCATGCTCTTGGTCCAGCCGTAAGGGTTGGTGCATACGCCTTTGGGGCACTCCTCAGTGATAGGGATTATCTCCGGGTTGCCATAGACCGTGGCGCTTGATGAGAATATTATGTTCTTTACACCATGGTCTCGCATAGCCTGTACCAGCACCAGCGTACCGTTTATGTTGTTCTCATAATACTCTATAGGCTTAGATACGGATTCACCCACAGCCTTGAGTCCTGCAAAATGGATGCAGGCATCAAACTTGTACTGTTCCAGAACCTTGTCCAGTCCCTTACGGTCGCGGATATCGACCTTGAAGAACGGGATCTCCACTCCTCCCAGGATCTTTGAAACACGTCTCAGACTCTCCGGATTGGAGTTGCTCAGGTTGTCCACAACTACAGCGGTATGTCCCGCCTTGTACAGTTCAATAATGGTGTGCGATCCAATAAAACCAGCGCCACCTGTTACCAGTATATTCATATCAGTCTATGTTTTTCTTTTGGGCAGTCCAGTCGGGACGTGATTCCAGTCCGCAAGGAGTGCCGGTAAACATCTGGGCAGCCTCCTTGTCTCCCTTAAGCTGCCACTGAAGCCATGCAGTAGCTACCACAGAGAACTCACCGCCGTGAGGCTGTCCGTATGTACCGCCATGACCTACAGGGAAGTTGGCTGCAAATGCCGGGACATGGTCAATCTTACTGAAGTCATCCATACCGTTCTCATAAGCTATGTCCTGGGGTCCGCCAAGCAGATACATCACGGGAGTGTGAATCTTAAGAAGATCCTCTTTCTTGGGCATAGGCATGTTAGGAACGGCTGTTCCGGGATTGATGAATGAACCGCTGTTGCAGATCATTATTGTCTTGAGACGCTCGTCGGCAGCATTCACCAGAGTCTGAAGACCGCCGCATGACATACCAGCAGCCGCAATATTGTTCACATCAAGCTTGCCGTAGTAAGGACTGTTCTTATCGGCATTCTGAGCGATTGCCCAGTCAATGCCCTCAACCTGCTGCTCAGCCTTGGACATGGGACCGTTGTAACGGGCACCCTCGGCAGGCCAATAACCTATGGCAACTATAAAGAATCCGTGCGATGCAATCTCGCTCAGGAAATTCTGATGCTCCCAAGGTGAGTTGGTGCATGCTCCGTTACCCCATACCAGGATAGGCAGCGGATTCTTCTTGTCAAACTTGCTCAGGTCTTCCGGGCGGAAGATGGTATGTGCCTCAAGGCTAGGCTCAGTCACCATGATTGCCTTGTAAGGTCCGGTACCGCCGTCCTCAACAACGCGGTTATCAGTATAAGTCTCAGCCACCTGGGTCTTACAACCCATGATCATCGCTGCACCCAGCAGCATCAAAATAGTTCTTTTCATATATCTGTCAATTAATTGGTTCAACCTAATCAATGCCGTAGGCATTTGACAAAATTAATGATTATTTCCTATTAATAGTCAATACACCGGCCGAAAGAGCGGGGATGGATAATAATACGTCGTTTCCATCGAGCTTTCCGGCTGATTTCTGCAGTGCCACGGCATTCTTGTTCTCCATGCTGTTGGCTACAGTCAGGGAGCCGGGAGCATAGTACTCGAACTCTGTCTTTTCAACACCATTCCAGTCTCCCTTGATACGCAGGGTGGCGGGTTCATCGGTGGGGTTCACGACCTTCACGATTACATCGGCACCGTTCTCTGACATGGTGGTGCTTACGCTCACGTTGCCAGTCTCACCGCTGTAAGCCAAACGGTACTTGCTGAAATGGTCATACCAGAGCTCCGTTACCTGGCAGTTGGGGGCCTTGAACAGGTCCTTGTAGTCAAAGTTTATGAATGCGTTGTTCCAGTCAGGAGCATCGGTACGGCGTATGAACAATGCAGCAGCACCCATGGCAACCACGTCACGGGCCTCACACATGTTCAGGAATCCGCCGGCAAAGAGACCGGTGCGCCAGTCAATGCTGTTAAGGTTCCACTCTGAGATGAAGAGCTTGATGTTGGGGTTGGGGCCTTCGGCAATCATCTTTGCGTAACGGTCATACTGCTGTCCCAGACGTGCGGGACCCGTAGCGTAACCGCCCTGCTGCTCGTAATGGTGCAGGCTCAGGTAGTCAAAATAGTTGCCGCTGCGCTTTATGAACTGCTCATCCTCACTGAATCCGCCGCAGGCTATGATCTTGATTGACGGATCTATCTTGCGCATAGCGGTGCTGAAATCACGCACGCACTTCTCATAGCGCTCAATACCCATCTCCCACATCTCATTGTCAATCTCCCAGTACTTGACGTTATAGGGCTCCGGATGTCCGTTGGCGGCACGCTTGGCGCCCCACTCATCGGTGGCGGGAGCGTTGCAGTAACGCAGCCAGTTCACGGCATCCTCAAGAATCTGGTCATACTCATCGGCCGGACGCTCAAACTTGACGCTGACCACGATTACGGGCTCTGAGTTCACCTCACGGCAGAACTTTATGAACTCATCGGTACCAAAGCAGTTCTGGTCATAGTCCATCCACATCCAGTGAGCCCAGCGCTCACGGTTCTCCTGGGGGCCGATGCCGTTCTGCCAGTCATACTGGGCAACGTATCCACCGCCCGGCCAGCGCAGACATGTGGGATGCAGCTCCTTAACGGCCTGCAGTATGTCGGGACGGAAACCGCCCAGATCCTTACCGGTCTGAGTAGACATAGTAACCATGTCAATCTGTACGGTACCACCCTTTACTGCTATTGCAAAATCTCCGTCACCGCTTATCTGATTAGGTTCAATCCTACCTCCGACATTAATATTGATTCTTGCTTTGACTTCACCGCTACCAAGAGATCTGGGTTCAAGGGTGAATTCATATTTCTTCCACTCCTTGCTGTTTATCTTGCCAAGTGACTGGCGGGCTACAAACTCACCCTTCTCATTACGGAGTCCGACAATCAGTTCACCCTTGCCCTTGGCATAAATAGAGCCCACGTACTTTTCACTTAATATTATGTTCTGCGGTCCCTGTGCAATGCCGGCTTCAGCATTCTTGCCGGCCGTAATCTCCTGCGAGTAGCGCATGTTCACTGCATCGTCCTTTATAAGACGGTATTTACCCTCACCGAAAGCGGTCCACTCAGGAGCCACCTCTGGAATCTGCACATCTCCGGGAGTACCCTCAAAAAGCACCTTTCCATCGGTGGATACAAGCTTTATGTCGCGGTAAGTAGCCTCTGTGTAGTTGACCCAGAAAGTAAGGAAATTGCGGTCAGCCATTTCCAGACCGTCATAGCTTACAACCTCCTTGCCGTCCCAATATACGGTTGCCTTGCTGCCGCGGCTCTCTATGCGCAGTTTGTGCCAACGCTGCTCCTCATTTACCTGATCCTTTGTGGCGGGGGTGGAAGCCAATGCGGTAAGGGTATTCATGCGTCTTCCGGGGCGGCCTCCGAATCCTTGTGACTCACGTACCTCCATAGCACATATGGAGAAATCGGCTGTGGAGCTCTGCTGTTGCAGGGCTGCTCGAGCGGCAGCCTCATTTGCAGCATCAATCTGGGATTGCGTCTGTGCAGGAGTGAATGTTCGGCCCTCATAATAGGGATCATGTATGCGTACGAAATAGGGAGTTCCGTCTGCCTTGTTGCGGAAAGCAAAACGGATATCCATCAGGCCTCCGCTCCAACTGCGACGTGCCAGTTTATATGAACGCCAGTTGACATCCATCGTGAGGTCAAAGTCACATGTCTCTATGCTGTCTATCTTAAGAGGCTGCTCATAACGGGTAGGTGAATGGAGTACCATGTCATCATCCATGAACCATCCGTCAAAATAACCGTCACGGGGCGGGATTCCGGGATACTGCTCCGGCTCGAATGAACGGCCGTAGATCATCTCCTGCCAGACACCGTTGTTGGCGCTGAAATAGATGTGCTCAAAGAGCTGTCCGTACAGCATCTCATCAATGATTCCTGAGGGTTGCTTGCTCTCAACTGTAATTTCATACTCATTCTGTGCCTGGGCTGACATCATTACAGCCAGGGTCAGGAAAAACAGGATTCTTTTCATTCTCATATTTGTTTAGTAGTGTTTTTATTGTTTCTTTTTTCCAGCCGTTAAAACGGCAGGCTACCCCTATCATGTGCCTAATGGCACAGAATAAAGCCGTAGGCTTTAGATAAGAGTAGCCAGCCAATTCATTGGCTGGATGAGACGGCGGCGCCCACTTTACGTTCAACCACCTTAAACAGTTTGTCACCGCGGCGGACGCGCTCAGGTGTCTTGAAGGATACCCGGACTCCTTGCGGTACTGTTTCAACGGTCTTGAGGTCCACGCGCGGATCATCAAGGTTGAACGTGATGCATCCCGTGGTTGCACCCGTTACCATCAGCTTGTCGCCGGCGCTGATGGGTGCGGCCTCTATGCTGAACTCCGCAACCTCAATCTTTGAGAACCAGTCGGTGCACTTTCCCACATAGACCTTGGTCTCAGTTGCCTGTGATCCGTACACGTCATTCCACTCACCCAGACGCTGCCCCAGATAGTAGCCGTCCCAGAAGCCGCGGTTGAACACGGTAGCAAGTCGTTTATCCCAATTATCCTTCTTTTCATCGGTGAATTCACCGTTCAGAACGGCCTGGGTAGCCTCGCCGTAGCACTCCGCAACGGTACGCACGTATTCAGGTCCGCGGGCACGTCCCTCAATCTTGAACACCTGTACGCCGGCCTCAATCATACGGTCCATGAACCGGATGGTCTTGAGGTCCTTGGGTGACATTATATACTGGTTCTCAATAGCCAGTTCTATATCGGTCTCACGGTCCTTCACGATGTATCCGCGGCGGCACAGCTGCATGCAGGCTCCGCGGTTGGCACTTGCATTCATCTCATTCAGGCTCAGGTAGCACTTTCCGCTTATGGCCATGCACAGGGCTCCGTGGCAGAACATCTCAATTCGTATCAGTTCACCCTTGGGGCCACGGATATCCTGCTCCAGTATCTGACGGTGAATCTCTGCCACCTGAGCAAGGTTAAGTTCACGCGCCAGCACCACCACATCGGCAAACTGGGCATAGAACTTGAGCGCCTCAATGTTGCTTATGTTGAGCTGAGTGGAGAGGTGCACCTCCATACCTACTTTGTTGCAGTAAGTCATTACAGAGATATCGCATGCAATAATGGCCGAAATCCCCGCTTTCAACGCAGCATCCACGATCTCATGAACCAGCGGAATATCCTCGCCGTACATGACTGTGTTAAGCGTAAGATAGCTCTTTACGCCATGTGCATCACACTGGCTGGCAATCTCGCGCAGGTCATCGAGCGTAAAGTGGCTGGCACTGCGTGAACGCATGTTCAGCTTCTCCACTCCAAAGTAGATGGATCCCGCTCCTGCCTGGAAAGCAGCCGCCAGACTCTCCCAAGAGCCCACCGGCGCCATTATTTCAAAATCAGTTCTGTTCATTATCGTTTCCCCATTTGGCAGTAATTCTATCCATGATTGAAAAGAGTTCATCAACAGTCTCGGCACGAAGCATCTCAATGCGCGTGTGGCGGAAATCCTCCAGTCCCTTGAACAGCGGGCTGGCAGCCAGATGACGGCGTATGTGCACTATGCCTCGGCGTTCATCCAGGCGGGCAATGCTGTCCAGAGTCTCCTGTTTGAGCACATCCATCTTCCACTGGAATCCGGGATCCTGCCACTTCTCTCCAGTCTTAAGATAATGCTTAACCTCCTCAAAAATCCAAGGCCGCCCAAAGCTGCCGCGACCAATCATTATGGCATCCACCCCGTATCGGTCAAAACACTCCTTGGCACGCTCAGGCGTGGTTATATCTCCGTTTCCTATGATAGGGATCTTCATGCGCGGATTCTCCTTGACCTTACCTATTAGCGTCCAGTCGGCCTGCCCCGTATACATTTGGGCACGGGTTCGGCCGTGAATGGTCAAGGCCTTGATACCGCAGTCCTGCAGCTGCTCTGCCAGTTCAACAATTATCTTGTTCTCGTCATTCCAGCCCAGACGGGTCTTGACGGTCACGGGAATCTTTACGGCATCAACCACGGCGCGGGTAATCTCAAGCATCTTGGGAATGTTCTGGAGCATACCTGCTCCGCCACCCTTGCCTGCCACCTTCTTGACCGGGCAGCCAAAGTTCAGGTCCAGCACATCGGGCCCGGCAGCCTCGACCATCTTGGCGGCACCCACCATAGCCTCGGTGTCCTTGCCATATATCTGAATTGCCACAGGGCGTTCCTCATCACAGATGGTCAGTTTCTGCATGGTACGGTTCACCTCGCGTATCAGCGCATCGCTCGATACGAACTCGGTATATACCATATCGGCCCCGAACCGCTTGCAAAGCAGACGGAACGCAGGATCCGTAACATCCTCCATGGGAGCCAGGAACACCGGCCTCTCTCCAAAATCTATATCTCCTATCCTCATTTAAGGTGCTAAGTTACAGTTTTCTCCCCAAGCACACAAAGGGGACTGTCCCTATTGTGTGCTATTTCAGCAAAAATGAGTACTTTTGGCAGCTATAACACTTTATTAACCGAATCACATTATGAAGAAAACTTTGTTAATTGCCTTTATTGCCATGATCTCACTCTCATGCTCGTCGCAAAACAGTGAGCTCAAACTTTGGTATGACGCTCCGGCACGTCAATGGACCGATGCCCTTCCGCTGGGTAACGGACGTCTGGGAGCCATGGTATTTGGAACCCCCGCACAGGAGCGCATACAGATAAATGAAGAGACCATCTGGGGCGGTGGTCCGCACAACAACGTGAACTACGACGCAAAAGACGGACTGGCAGAGATTCGCCAGGCACTTTGGGAAGGACGCCGTTCCGATGCCCAAGCCCTTTGCGACCAATACATATCATCCAAGAGCGCACACGGAATGCCCTATCAGACCGCCGGTTCGCTCATTCTGGATTTTGACGGAATTACCGATTTCACCGACTATTACAGGGAGTTGGACCTGAACCGCGCCGTAGCCCTGACACGCTTCAAGGCCGATGGAGTTGAATACACCCGCGAGAGCTTCGTTTCATTCCCGGATCAGGTAATAGTGATGCGCCTCACCGCATCCGCCAAAGGCAAAATATCATTCAAATCCAGCTACAACCTTCCCTACCGTGAGGATCGCATCCTGAGCCAATCGGCCCAGGTCAACGGCAAGCAGGCAACAATGACCATCTCCTGCAAGGGCGATGATCACGAGGGCATCGAGGGAAAGATACGTTTCACTGACAAAACCCTAATCGTTCCCGAGGGTGGTCAGATGACAGCCGATGACAACACAATCGCAGTTACAGGTGCCGATGCCGTTACCATTTACATATCGATAGGTACAAACTTTGTGAACTACCAGAGCGTTGAAGGTAATGAAAATCAGGCTGCAGACCGATGGATTGAGCCGTTGAGCAAAGGCAAAGTTAAGTATGACAAGATGCTTGCCGCCCATATAAAGGAGTATCAGAAACAGTTCGGCAACGTAACACTTGACCTGGGAACCAATGACCAGGCCAAGCTACCCACCGATCAGCGTGTAGCCCAGTTCGCATCCACCTTTGATCCCCAGCTGGTATCACTCTACTTCCAGTTTGGCCGATACCTGCTCATATCATCGTCACAGCCCGGCGGACAGGCCGCCAACCTGCAGGGTATATGGAATGAGAGCCGTCAGGCACCCTGGGACGGAAAGTACACCACCAACATCAACGTTGAGATGAACTACTGGCCCGCATTCGTTTGCGGACTGTCACAGACCTTTGACCCGTTTCTGCAGTTGGTAAAGGACTGCGCTGAGCACGGCAAGGAGACCGCCGCCATGTACGGCTGCCGCGGCTGGACCCTGCATCACAATACTGATATTTGGCGCTCAACCGGCGCAGTGGACGGTGCATACAACGGAATGTGGCCCACCGGTGCCGCATGGTTCTGCTCACAAATCTGGGACGGCTACCTGTTCAATCAGGATCCCGCCTACCTTAAAGAGATATATCCCATAATGAAAAGCGCCTGCGAGTTCTTCATAGACTTCCTGGTTGAGGAACCCGTATCGGGCAACAAATATCTGGTAATTGCCCCATCCTACTCACCTGAGAATGCACCCCACGTACAGGATGTACTGGGCAAGGGTAACATCACCACCGTGTTCGGAGCCACCATGGACAACCAGATGATGGCCGACCTGTTTGGCAACACCATAGAGGCTGCAGCCCTGATGGGAGAGAAAGATGCTGAGTTCGTTAAGACTCTCAAGAACATACAGAGCCATCTGGCTCCCATGAAGATAGGCAGCTGGGGGCAGCTCCAAGAGTGGTTTGAGGATTGGGATGACCCCAAGGACAACCACCGTCACGTATCACATCTGTGGGGTATGTATCCCGGACATCAGATTACGGCCGATGCCACACCGGACCTTTTCAAGGCCGTACGCACCAGCCTTGAGGCACGCGGCGACGAGTCAACCGGCTGGTCAATGGGCTGGAAGGTCTGCCTGTGGGCACGTCTGCTTGACGGTAACCACGCCTACAAGCTCATTCAGGATCAGATCAAGCCTGCCGGCGGACGTGGATTCGGCGGTCGCGGCGGCACATACAACAACCTGTTCGATGCCCACCCGCCATTCCAGATTGACGGTAACTTTGGCTGCACTGCCGGTATAGCCGAGATGCTTGTACAGAGCCACACCGGTAAGGTAGTACTCCTGCCCGCCCTGCCCGATGTATGGAAAGACGGTACCGTCAAAGGCCTGCAGTGCCGCGGAGGATTCATCCTTGAGGAGCTCACCTGGAAAGACGGCAAGCCCGCCACCGTCAAGGTACGCTCCACCGTAGGCGGCAAACTTGATATCAGCTGGAACGGCAAGGATCAGAGCATCGATACCAAGGCCGGCAAGACCTATACTATAGCATTTTGAATACCTAAACAATAAACAATGAAAATCAGATCTTTAATGATGCAGGCCCTCGTAGTCAGCCTGCTCCCCCTGAGCGCAACCGCTCAGAAGCCCACAATTGACTGGTACGGATTTGTAGCAGCACAGTCATGGATGAATTCACGTGAAAGCGCAAGTGCCGCCGAAGGGTTCCTCTATCTCTATCCTCTTGACGAGAAAAAGAATGCAACAAACCCTGATATAGACGAGAACGGTTACCAAAACGGCTCCTGGTTTGGCACAATGGCCCGTCTGGGCTTTACCCTCAAGGGTCCGGAGATATTCGGTGCAGCCAGCCGCGCCAAGGCTGAGATTGAGTTCTCAGGTCACTCAGGCTCCGGTTCAGTTCTGTACCGTCATGCCTTCATCGCACTCGATTGGGAAAAGAGCACACTGACACTCGGCCAGACCTGGCATCCCATGAATGACCTCTTCCCAAGCACCGTAGGTATTGCCCTGGGATCACCCTTCAATGCTCTGAACCGCAGCCCGCAGTTGCGCTATGAGTATTTTGCCGGCAGTGAAAAGAAGGTCAAGCTGATGGGTGCCGCCATATTCCAGGCTGCAAATTCATCAATCAGTTTTGACGGCAAGAAGAGCTACGAGCATAACCGTCTCTCAATGGTACCTATGTTTTACGCAGGTGCAGACTTCACCTTGGGTGATTTCAAGGTTGGCGGTGGAGTAGAGTATCAGCTCATGGCACCGGGTCAAAGCATATCGGACGGTAAGATACTTTACATGAACGCGTTCAGCGGAATGATCCAGGCTCAGTATAACAAGGATAAACTGGCAATCAAAGCCAAGACTCTTATCGGCCAGAACATGTCTCACTTAGGCATCTGCACAGGTTGGGGTAAGGTTGACAAGACCTACTATCCTGATTTTGCACCCCTTGCAGCCTGCTCATCATGGGCTCAGGTTCAGTACGGCGGTGCCCTCAAGGCAGGTCTGTTTGGCGGATATATGGAGAACTGGGGTGCCGGCAAGGACCTGGAACTTGCCCCGAATAAAGAGGTTTATGTTGTAGGTGGCGGAAACATCGACAAGATGTGGAGGATATCACCCAACCTTCAGTACACTGTAGGCAACATGAATCTGGGTGTCGAGTATGAACTCACCACAGTGGCATACGGCACTATGAACGCAAACGGTACGGTAAGCAACACCCACAACGTGAGCAACCACCGTCTGCTCCTCTCAGTGATGTACGCTTTCTAAAAAGCACACAGTAGGGACAGTCCCCTTTGTGTTCTTTTCGCAAAAAGGACACAAAGGGGACTGTCCCTATTGTGTTATCCAGTTCTTTTGAGTACCTTTGTTCTCCCGTTAACGATTAATTACAACTAATTAATTCATACAGCATGTATCTATTAGGTTATGACATAGGCAGCTCTTCAGTGAAGTGCAGTCTTGTTGACGCTACAAGCGGCAGTTGCGTTGCAACCGCATTCGCACCCAAAAGTGAAGCACCCATCAAAGCCGTTAACCCCGGATGGGCCGAACAGAACCCTGAAGACTGGTGGTCATATCTTAAGGCAGCCACCGCCGATGTACTCTCACAGTGTAAGGTTGACACTGCCGATATCAAAGCAATAGGTATCTCATATCAGATGCACGGTCTGGTATGCGTAGACAAGGACAAGAAGGTGCTCCGCCCCGCCATCATCTGGTGTGACTCACGCGCAGTAGGCATCGGTGAGGACGCTTTCCAGCAGCTTGGACGCTCACAGTGCCTCACCCATCTGCTCAACACCCCCGGCAACTTTACCGCTTCAAAGCTGGCATGGGTAAAACGTAACGAGCCCAAGGTATTTGACAAGATAGACAAGATCATGCTCCCCGGTGACTATATCGCAATGCGTCTTACCGGTGAGATTGCAACCACCATATCAGGCCTCTCAGAGGGTATGTTCTGGGATTTCCAGACAGGCGATGTAGCCGGATTCCTGCTTGACTTCTACGGAATCCCCCGCTCATTCATCCCCAAGATCGTCCCCACATTCGCCGAGCAGGGTAAACTCACCGCTGCCGCAGCCAAGGATCTGGGTCTGACCGCCGGTACCCCTGTAACCTACCGCGCAGGTGACCAGCCCAACAACGCCCTCTCACTCAACGTATTCGAGCCCGGTGAGATTGCATCGACCGCAGGTACATCAGGTGTGGTATACGGTGTGAACGGCGAGATAAGCTATGATCCCAAGTCAAGAGTGAACACATTCGCCCACGTAAACCATAAGACCGGATTCAACCGTCTGGGTATCCTGCTCTGCATCAACGGTACAGGTATCCTGAACGCATGGATGAAACGTAACATCGTACCTGAGGGAATTGGTTATGCCGAGATGAATGACCTGGCCGCCCAGGCTCCCATAGGTGCCGCCGGCGTATCCGTACTGCCCTTTGGCAACGGTGCCGAGCGTGTACTTGAGAACAAGGAGCGCGGCTGCAGCTTTAACGGCGTGAACTTTAACATCCACAACCGCTCACACCTGCTTCGTGCAGCTCAGGAGGGTATCGTGTTCTCGTTCAAATACGGTATAGAGATAATGGAGGATATGGGTATGCCCGTGAACAAGATCCACGCCGGCAACGCCAACATGTTCCTCAGCCCCCTGTTCCGCGACACACTGGCCGGTGTAACCGGAGCCACCATCGAGCTCTACGACACTGACGGTTCAATAGGTGCCGCCAAGGGTGCAGGTATGGGAGCACATATCTACAATGACCACAACGAGGCATTCGCATCACTGCAGAAGATCCGCGTAATAGAACCTAAGGCTTCCGATATGCCCGCATACGATGAGGCATACCAGCGCTGGAAGTCATACGTACAGGAATAATGTCAAACTAATCAATTATATGAGAAAACTATTCACAATTGCCGCATGCCTGGCATTCACTATCATTGCCGGCACAGTAACCGGATGCTCTTCGGCAAAGAAGCTTGCACCCGCCAAGAAAGGTTATGCAGAAACCAACAAGTACCGTAACTACCTTAAAGAACTTGGATTCTCACAGACTGAGATCGACAACAAGATCAGTGAGATCTACTCAATCATCTTTGAGGCCGAGGACGGTGCATATCATGATGTTGACGTCGAGGTAGACGGCAAGATCGTAAAGATGGGTTATGTATCAGACGTAAAGAACAATGACGTTCGTACCGAGGGTATGTCATACGGTATGATGGTTGCTGTTCAGATGGACAAACCCGAGCTGTTCAACAAGATCTGGCGTTGGTCAAAATACTACATGCGTCATAACGAGGACGGTCCCTCACACGGACTCTTTGCATGGTCATGCCGCACCAACGGACGCCGCACCGCATCAGGCTCTGCCAGTGACGGTGAGCTCTACTATGTAACAGACCTTCTGCTGGCTTCACGCCGCTGGGGAAGCTTTGAGGAGTTCAACTACCTTGAGGAGGCTCAGGAGCTCCTTAACGACCTCTTCTCAAAGGACGGTACAGGTGGTGTAACCAACATCATCAACATGGACCACAAGCTCATCAACTTCTGCCCCGACAGCCGCTCCAACCTCTGGACCGATCCCTCATACCATCTGCCCGCATTCTATGAGATCTGGGCCGAGACCGCAAAGGATGGCCGTGAGGACCTGTACCGTGAGCTGGCCGACAGCGCCCGTGCATACCTGCACCGTGCCTGCGACCCCGTTACCGGTATCAACCCCGACCAGAGCCAGTTTGACGGAACCCCCAACCGTGGCAGCGAGTTCCACTATGACTCATGGCGCGTACCTATGAATATAGCAATGGACTTTACCTGGTATCATAAGGATGCAGAGTGGCAGACTGAGTATGCACAGAAGTTCCAGAAGGCTATCGTAGGCCGATACGGCATCACTGAGTTCCCTGATCAGTTCGCCCTTAACGGTGACGAGTCAAAGCGTCCCATGGGCGGCGGCCGCTGGCGTCCCAACCTGCGTCACTCTATCGGTTTTGTAGGCACCATGGCCACCACAGCCCTGATGTGTGACAGCGAGTACAACCAGGAACTGGTCAAGCACATGTTCTCATTAAAGCACGAGCCCTATGAGGACGGCTACTACGATGTATATTATGACGGACTCATTTACCTGTTCGCCCTGCTCCATCTGAGCGGAAATTACCGCATGAACTGGTAACCATCCGGTATCCTATATTAATAGAAAAGGTGTCTTCCCGATAAGTGGCAGACACCTTTTCTATTTTCTTTAACATAAAAAAGTCACTATAAATATATTAAGGTATAAGGAAAATGGTTACCTTTACGCGCTATATTAGAACGAGTACGCGTATGCTGAATCTCCGCGTGAGCGTCCTGTAGCACGAGCCCTATTAGCTAAATAATTAATAACCAAACTGATATGAGACTTTTTAACGCAAAAAGAATTATTGGGAAGTTAACACTGACCACAGCCGTAGTGATGGCTGCCCTTGGTATCTATTCCTGCTCTGATGTGTGGAGCGAGCAGCACCCCGGCACCTACTACGTAAATTCAGGAAACACTCTTGCTTCATTCCTTGAGGAGCATCCTGAGGATTTCTCGGACCTTATCTATATCCTTAAAAAGGCCGGAATCTGGGGTGAGATGAAATCTTACGGTGAGCACACCCTCTTTGCCCCCACCAACGATGCCGTACAAGAGTATCTTCAAGAGAGACAGCAGGAAGCTATCAATGCCGGTAAGCCTGAGCTTGCAAGCAAGTTCGAGTGCCTTGATTCACTTCCTCTTATCGTAATTGACTCACTGGCCAAGACACACCTCTGCGCAGCTACATTCTACTGCTCAGACATGAGCGGTGACGGTGCGTTCCCCACACCTAACATGCTGGACCGTTACCTCACCTATATGTCATATGCCGAGACCATCTGGTCAGCTGCAGGTGACACCTTCAAGCTCAAGCTTGCCTTCAGAGTTAACCAGCAGTCCAAGATCATTGAGGACGATGACTCAGTACAGAACGGTGTAGTTCAGATCATCAATAAGGTTCTCAGACCCAGTAACAAGTTCCTTCCCGGTCTGATCAAGGAAAACCCCAAGGCTCAGCGTTTCTATGAGGCACTTGTATCTACAGGTCTTAAGGACTCACTTGAGGCTTTCATGGATGACTCTTATCCAGGTGTAAGTTATGACTCAACTCTGGTTAAGTTCCAGCAGACAGGTAAGGCTATCACCTATACAACATCAGTTGAGACCGATAACGGTGTATTCCCTGAGAAGCGTCAGTTCAAGTTCACCATGTTCGTGATACCTGATTCAGTTCTGGCTACACTTGGTGTTACTGACCTTGCTTCATTCAGAGCATATGCAGAGACTCAGTATCCTGAGGGCGCAGGTCTGCCCGATGAGAACAGAGAGAGTTCAATCAACAAGTTCCTTTCATATCACATCCTGCCCGTATACCTTACATGGGATCAGCTCAATACATCGCAGCCCGAGCTCATCGCCAGACGTAAGTATCTGGATGAACTGGATGTTGAGGACTTCTATGAGACATACCTGCCTCACTCAATCATGCGTATAAGCACTCCTTACAAGAAAGAGAGCTATGCCAACGCAGCAGCTATAACAGAGAGTGAAAAGTATGGTATTTTCATCAACCGTAAGGGAACCCTCAAGGATGAGGACAACCTCATTCCGGGTATTCAGGTCCATCAGGTTGTAAAATCAGGCGATCAGCAGAGCAGCCTTACATCAGATGCCCTTAACGGTTGCTACTACTATGTAAATGAGCCGCTCGTATATAACAAAGCTACTCGTAGCGCCCTTAAGGTTAGAATGAGAATCATGTCTGCAACCCTTTCACCAGACTTTATCAACAGCGGTGCACGTGGACGTCTCAGAGTAACTGATAAGGACAGATATACCGTAGGTTTCCTGCCCGGTTTCTGCAAGAATGTTGAGTGCACTCCTGAGACCGAGTATTGGGTACGTTACAGAGATGCATCATTCGGCACCATCTACGGTGATGAGATGACTATCAAGAACGTTTACGATATCACATTCCGTCTCCCGCCCGTACCTAATGACGGTACATACGAGATCCGTATCTGGAACAACTCAATGTCATCCAACCCGTCAGCATGCGACCGTGGTGTGGCTCAGTTCTATTTCCGCGGAAAGGGTGCTGACTGGGAGCCTTGCGGAATCCCTGTTGACCTGCGTCTGAGCAACAAGAGCCCGCTCATAGGTTGGGTTAAGTTCGGAGATCTTAAGGATGAGGATGAGATCCAGATGAATGAGAAGGCAATGCGTAACCTTGGTTACATGAGAGCTCCGGATATCTACGCTGACCTGCACAAGGATGACACAAACTGCCACAGAAAGATCATCACCACTCAGTATATGAGAAAGGACGGTGATTATTACCTGCGTCTGCGTCAGATCCTTGAGGCCGGTGTAATCCCCTTCAGTTTCCTAGAGATTGTACCTAAGGATGTCTACGCAGGTGAGGAGCCTGAGGATAGACACTAATCCTTAAAGGACATAATAATAAAGAATGGGCCGGAATTATCCGGTCCATTCTTTATTTATAATAACAACAAAAAAAGTAGAGGACCCAAACGGATCCTCTACTCTATTATTCTAAATACGTATTGACTTATCTCATTCTGGGACCAAACTGTCTGCCGGTAGGAAACTGACTGTTACCTTGCTGGCCGGGAGTCTGCATATTAAATTGAGGTCCGAACTGTTGACGACGTTGCTGCCAGATGCTGTCACGCTCATGATAACGACGGCGGTTCTCCTCAATACGACGTAACATGGCAGAATCAGGTTTCTCCCAGTTACGCCAGTAGTTCTCCCACCACTGCTGCTGTTGCTCGTCAGCCTGTTGGAACTCACGCTGGCGATGACGCTGGAAATCAAAGATATGGGGCTGCATCATGAACTGAGGATTCATCCTGTTCCACTCACCCATCATCTGGAACTGACGCTGGGCTGTGTTACGGTTCTGCTCAGAACGCTGCCCCCAGATCTTCTGACCAAGTTCCCACTGGGCTACACCAACCTTCTGGCGTGTAGAATCAGACAGGGCCTTGTCAAGTTTCTGCATGTAGTCACTGTTGATCTCCTGCCAACGCTTCATATACTCACGTGACTCAGGCTTGAGTTCACGGTTAAGCTTGGCCAGCTGCTCATTATATTCAATGTACAGCTTTGCAAACTTATCGTACTCCTTCTTGGTAAGGTTGGCGTTTTCCTTGATGAAACGCAGGGACGCATTGATCATCTGCTCATCCCTCTCCTGAGCCATCATAGAAGGCTGAGTTAGGAACAAACCGGCAAGAATAAGTAATGCTGTCCAGCGCTTTTTTCTCATAATCAATTACCGTAGTAGTTGCTCATCATTGAATAGACGCCAAGTTCCTCGGCAGTCATATTCTGCAGCACCTCATCCACGCTTGCGCACTGTGAGATGCTTTCGTAGTCGGGTATATCAAACCCGCCGCCAAAGGGATGCAGGAACAGCAGGGCTACTGCTGCAACGCTGGCTGCGCTAGCAAACAGAGCTACAATCTTGCGCTCCTTATGCTGCTTGCGCTGCTTTCCAATCTGGGACACGACACGTTCTGTCATGTCATCCAGGAAATGCTCAGGCATTCTGTAGGGCATCTCCCTGCTAAGTCCTTCCAGATCAAAATCTTTCATAACTGATGTTCTAGTATATAATCCTTTATCTTCTGTACTGCGTAATGATAGTTGGTCTTAAGCGTATTTACACTGTCACCTACTATCTGGTGTATCTCCTCATAACTCTTGTCATCATAGTAGCGGAGGTTAAACACCATCTTCTGCTTGGCCGGAAGGAGAGCTATCGCCTCCTGTAACAGCACCAGAGTCTCGTCAGCATTCGGACCGGCCTCCTCACGTACACTGTCTTTAAGGGAATCTCCCAGGTCATCGACCGACATCGTGAATCCTGCACGGTTCTTGAGCAACTTGAGGCTCTCGTTAGTAGCTATCTTATATAGCCATGATGAAAGCGGATACTCATTGGAGTATGTACTCCTGTACTTGTACACGTTTATCATCGTCTCCTGAAGGCAGTCCTCCGCATCATCATGGGCCACCACCATTCGGCGGATATGCCAATACAACGGTTCACCGTATTTCTTCATGATGAGGCGTACGGCCTCCTCTACGTGATTGTCATCACATAGCAGACGGGCAATGGATTCGTCGCTAACTGTAAGAGATCCCTGGCTGTTCACTATGCTACTTTCCTCACGTTTCATTCCTAATATAACGTGCAGATAAGAAGGTTAAATCTCAGGATAAAAAATTAATATTCCGCCTGATGGAAATAGTCAAAGTCCGCATAGCCACCAGCCTGCTCCGTGCAGAAGCTGTAAAGGCCGGTACGGTAACCTGTAAAATAATCCAGGCTGAATGACATCTGCAGGGTTGCATCCACGTCAATCCAGTTCTTTCCATCAAGAGAGTAGCTCATGAATGCCTGGTCGGCACGCTCCACCTCCTCCTGAGGAGTGAATATGTAACGTATCTTGAGCCATACCTTATCCTGACTTAGAGGTATACGCAGAGCCTCTGTATCCGGACTGGGTTGCGGTCCCTCCTGCTGACGGCCCCAACGGCGTCCAATGTTGCGGTGCGTCATGGCTACCAGACTCTTTGAGCCATCGGCTGCCACCTCTACACCAATGGTGCAGTAATTGCTCTGGAAAGCCACAATTCCTGCCCTGTCGCCGGGTTTCATACCGCTGGCGTCCATCAGAACCTCACTATAGCAACGAGGGCCTACAGTGCGCTGTGTAAGAGTATTGCGGGCATCTGTTACATTGGTAGCCTTCTGGCCTGTCTTAAGACGCAGCCAACCCTTACGCTCTGTAACGCTCCATGCGCTGTTGTCAGGCTTATGGTTCCACTGCCATACCAGGTCAAGCTCATTCTTCTTGTAGCTGAACTCGTCATTGTCCCAGGTACGGTTCTTGCCGCTCTCGGGCAGATTGACGGTAAACTGCTTTACAGGTTTGGTATCATCGCCCAGGATAGGCCATCCGTCCTCCCACTTAACAGGCTGGAGAGTAGGAATACGGCCCACTGCACCGTGATCCTGGAACATCATGGAGTACCAGTCACCGTTCTGTGTCTCAATTATTGCACCCTGAGCCACACCGTCACCACGGCCGTCAAAGGCACCGCTCAGTATGACCTTACGCTCATACGGTCCAAACAGCTCCTTAGAGCGCCATGCGGTCTCTGTACGTACGCCGCCGCTAGGCCAGTCAATCTCCAGGATGTAGTAATAATCACCTATATGATAAATATGGGCACCCTCGGCACGCAGGTTGAATCCCTGACGCGGAGAATCAATCAGGATCTGCTCCTCGGCACCTGCCTTGATAGCGGAACCGTCGGGCTCAAGTTCAATGATACGCAGTTCACCGTTACCCCATACCACATACAGATGACCGTCATCAAACAGCATTGATGCATCATGGAACGGACGGTCTATGACTGAGCGTTCCCAATTGCTCTTGCGGATATCCTTGGTCTTGTAGATATAGGTCTTGGCCTGGTCATTGGCTATGAACAGGGCATAGAATGTTCCGTCATGATAGCGGAGTGACGTAGCCCACTGGCCCTTACCGTAAGCGTTACGGCCGTTGCGCAGGTTATATACGTCATCGTCCTCCAGATAGTCATATACATAACTGATAATCTCCCAGTGTACCAGGTCCTTGGAGTGCATGATAGGTGCACCCGGGCAGAAATACATGGTGGTGCTCACCATGAAATAATCCTCACCCACGCGTATCCAGTCATTATCAGGGATATCTGTATAGGTGAGGGGGTTAACACACTCAGTGGTCTTGTTCTTGGCAGTACAGCCTGACCATGCCATTACAAGCATGGTCAGGAGTGCTGTCAATATAGTCTTGGCTTTCATGTCACAATAAAATGATTAGTTGGATAAATGTATTTGCTTATTTATTTAAAGGTAAGCCAGTCAACCTGGACGGTACCCTCGGTTGCCATGCGTACCTTAAGGTGGTGAATGCCCTTCTTGGCACCTTTAACCTGAGCTGATGCAGTAATTACCTGACGGTCAGCGGGAACGTCAACGGTAGCTATTACAACATCATCCTGCAGGATCTCAAGCTTTCCGGCCGATGGAGGAACGATCTTAAGGGTAACGCTCTTGGGAGCCTTCTTGAACTCAACGGTATTGTACTGTGCCCATGCATTCTTCTCAAAGAACACGGTCTTCCAACCTGCAAAATAGTTGCTGGGCTCAAGATAAGCGATAGAGTCACCGCTCTGGCTGAGTGCAGTGTAACGGTCAAGCTGGATCTGAGAATCTGACTGAGTTATACCGATACCGCGCAGAGTAGGCTTAACCATCTTGATCTCACCCTTCTCATCATCAAAGAATATGCTGTCAGCGCAAACTGAACGGTTCTTGTCAAATTCAGGTGAATAGTCATTGTGATGATAGAACAGATAGGTCTGTCCCTTGAACTCTATGATTGAATGGTGGTTGGTCCAGCACTTGTTGGCATGCTCCTCAAAGAATACGCCCTTGAACTCATAGGGGCCAAAGATATTGTCTGCAACGCAGTAAGCCAGAACCTCCTCTACGTCACGAGCCCAGGGGAAAGTCATGTAATACTTGCCACCGTGCTTGTAAAGGTACGGACCCTCAACAAGACCCTTGGTGGGAACGCCCTCTACGCGGTGACGGTCTGCGGGATCTGTTGATACGGACTTCCAGTCATCGGCAAGTTTGGTAATGGTGATACCGGGCATAACCAGATAGGCCTGACCGTCGTCATCAACAAAGATGCAGGGATCAATACCGCCAACGCCCTCAATAGGAGTAGCCTCAGGGGTGTAAGGACCCTCAGGATAGTCTGATGTGCAGATACCTACGCGGTTTCCACCCATGCTGCGACGTCCGTTTGCGCTGGGCTGGGGTTTGGCGCCTGCGGGGAAGAAGAAATAGTACTTACCGTTGTTGGGATTCTGCTTACAGTCAGGAGCCCACATTGAATAACCCTTCTCATTAACCCAGGGAGCGCTCCACTGGCTTACAATCATACCGTTATCTGTCCAGTCGGTAAGATTTTCCGATGAGAACACATGGTAGTCGGCCATGCAGAACCAGTCCTTACGTGAATACTCTGCAGGAGCCTTGATGTCATGTGACGGGAATACATAAACTTTATCACCTACAACCAGGGCAGAAGGATCGGCCGAGAACTGATCGCGGATAATGGGGTTTTGTGCCTGTGCGGCAATGGCGGCCAGCATAAGAGTGGCCATAAGGGTAAATCTTTTATTCATTTAATGATTATGATGAGGTTAATAATCTGCACATTTGGTTTCAAACGTTAAAGATACCCTCTTTTCATCAAACAGCCATAATGTTAGCACATAAAAAGTGATAAAATGAGAACCGGCGGGGAGCTCTCATGCTCTCCGCCGGTTCATTATAGGTTTATTCCGTAAGTATTACTTAACCAGAATCTTCTCTACAACAGCCTCACCGTTGCTCAGAACAGTACGCTTGATGATGATATCACCGGGCTTAGCTGCACTGATCTCAACACCACCCAGGTTGAAGTACTGTACACTTACTTCCTCGGCAGCAGCATCGGCAAATGTGATCAGGTCTGCCAGCTTCTGCTCCTGTGCGTTGGCTGCAGCAGCGTAATCATAAGCAGGATCAGCACCGCGCAGACGCAGGATGAAGTATCTGAAGTCAAGCTCACTGCTTGAACTTGAGGTCTGGTTAACGCTGAATGACAGGTTTCCGGCAACCAGGATAGAATCCTTACCTACCTCACCATAGTTCCACTTCTTAGAACCAGTCCATTGCTCACCAATATTACCTGACAGACTTACAGAATCAGTCTTAAGAGTGTAGTTGACACCAGAGGTCTGGTTATAACTATAGGTACCGAACCAGTAGAAGCCCTGAGGCAGACCTTCAATCACAGTGCCGAATGTACCCTTAGTCTGGCTCTTGCATCTCAGACCTGCAATGAATACATGTCCGTCAATCTCCCAGTCAATGTAACCTTCACCTGCGCCATTCTTTACGTTGGTAGGAATCCAGTTACCACTTGAACGGTTGATAGTCCAGCCGGGGAATGCGGTTGTGTTGGCACCGCTCTTGATACGCCAGTTACCGCTGCTGTTCTTCTCCATATCACGATCTACCTGAGCCTCTGTGTAGAGGTAGTAGTTAGGAATAAGGGCGCTTGCGTCAAAGTTATCAGCAAGAAGATCCTTCTTTTCCTTATCATCTGATGCGTAGATCTTAAGGATCTGCAGTATTGCAGCCTCGCGGAGATAGCTCTCAAGCTTTTCATCCTTATCACGGAGAGCAGCTACCTGAGCCTTGATACCATCATCAAACTTGAATCCAAGAGAATCAGCCAGAGCATAGAGCTCCTTAGCCTGCCTTGAATATGCGTCAACAGCGTCTACCTTGAACTTATATACGTTCAGTACTTCGCACAGTTCATTGTAACCGGCAGTAAACTCATCATTGGTAGGAGTAATCTGGTCATACTTCAAAGCAGCCTCGTAACCGGCAACCATCTCTGCATACTCAGGATAATCCTTACGGGCATCCTTGTCCTCAATTGCCTTCTTAATCTCAGCAAGCTTGTCATTGAACTTACCGTTCAGAGCCAGACGGTCATCAAGAGCCTTTACAGCATCATCATAAGCCTTGGCATTGGCTGCAATCTCTGCATTTGTATGATCCGGACACTCATAGGTAAAGTTATCACCAGTAAGAGCCTCAAGAGCCTTATATGCTTCAAGTTCAGTATAACCCAGAGTGTCATTTAAGAACTCATCCAACTTGGCATAAGCCTTGTCCTCTGAAGCATAGAAGAGGTCAACTGTATCTATGCGCTCCTGCATCAGCTTGATCTGCTTCTCTACGAATGCGGCAGCTGCATTGTAAGCGCTGGGCTTAGTGCTCTCCCACTTATCCCATGCGTAGTCTTCAATTGCCTGAGCCAGTGCATCATACTGTACACCATTGTAGCAGTCATCAGTAATACCATCAAGTTTATCCTGAGCCTTGTTAACGGTAGAATTCAGTTTTGAAACATACGGGAATGAAAGGTCACGTACGCTCTGGATGGTAAAGTCACTCAACAGGTCACCGTCGGTACCGTTCTTCTCAACCTCCCACTCGATAATATAGTTACCGTCGCTAGGTACTGAGAACTGGAATGTAAATGACTCAACGCCATCGGGCCAGCTACCGTAAGGAGCAGTATAAACCTGAATGGTATTATAAGGAGATCTTACTGTAGGAGCAAATGATCCAATAAGAGTCTTCTTGTCAGCTGCCATAGACGGGATTCCACTCAGATTATCAAAGTCTGCAGGATAGATGTAGATATCGGTATTCAGCGGAGTCTCCCACATTGCGGCAGTGAAAGTCAGAGTATACTGTTTACCTGCCTGCAGATTTATAGGATTAGCCTTGTCTAAGCCATAAGCAAAGTGACCGTTATCACTTCCCTCTGCACGACCTGACATATAAAGACCTGAAGTAAAGCCTGATGCAGGATTGGTATAGTACAGACGGCTCTTGGTACTTACATTTGCTCCGGTACCGATAGTGAATGCATCCTTACCGTTCCAGAGAGCTCCACCTACAGGAACTGACTGGTTTTCGGTAGTGTTGGCCATATAATCAGACTGGAATACTGCAGTAAGGTCAGGATTGTGGTCATAATCACCAAAACCGTAGTAAACGGTAACATTAGGAGCATAGTCAGTACCTATACCCTTAAGGTTAATGAACTCAAACTTGTAGTCACCTACAAGAGTAGCACCGTTCTTGGTTATATCAGCCTGCTTACGTGTAAATACGGCAACTGAATCATTAGTCAGGGTAACAGGCCAAATCTCCTTTATGCCACCCTTGGTAACACGCAGGAATGCCTTTTCTGATGTCTCTACAGCATCCTCCTCATACTCAAGAACTCTTGACATACCAACCTTGAGCTCACTGAAAGACTCAAGACCGAATGACTCATTCTCATAAGGATAGCTGGTGATAACGGGAGGAAGGTTCTTCATTGAGTAAACCTTCTTACCATACTGGTTAACTTCAATATTGGGGTTCAGCTTAGAAAGCTCATTGGTAAAGTTCTTGACAGTCTTACCGGCTTCAACCCACTCTGTATTAAGAGCATCAGGATACAACTTACCGTTATAAACCAGACGGATCTTCTCATCCTCAACCGGGTTGATGAAACTTACCAGAACTGAGTCATAATTGGTAAACGGGTTAGGATAGAACTTACCACCTACCTCTGTATCCTTTGACCACATATACATGTAACCGTCATCATGATACTCGGCCGATGCTATCTCAATGGGATACCAACCCTTGTTGCCACCCTTTGCATAGTAACCGTATACTGAGAAATACTGACCGGGAAGCTCAACAGCTGCTATATTGGTCTCTGCATAAGCTGCCTTGGCAAGTTCCAGAAGGTTGGTCTCATAACCAAAGTCAACACGAATCATGTTCTCAGAATGCTCAACACCACCAATCCATGACTTGGTAAGAGATATGTTATCAAGCTCAAAGGCGGTACTGTCTGATGCGAATGACATACGAATAAAGAACTTATCGGGCTGCTTGATGTAGTTATAGTCACGACCGTTGTAGTTATAGGTCCAGTCATCATCCCAATAGTAACCCTTGGCATAAACGTATGCATCGGCAATTGAGTCAGTGAGGTAGAATGTCATGAAAGTAACTTTCTCCCACTTTCCATTGAAATTGTTCTTGGTATACTCAAAAGTACCTGCACCGTTTTCAAGGCCCATAGAGAAAGGCTTCTCTGAGTTATAGTAACCACGCATTACATCAGCATAGAAAGTAGGCTTTGTCTTGGCCAGTTTCTTAGCCTTGATGTAGAATGTCAAACGGTATGAGGAGTTATCCTCAATAGGAAGACCACGTACAAAAAGGTCTCTACGATAATTGGCAACGATACCGCTGCTGTATGTATCAGCACCCTCGGCACAAGCTGAAGTATAGGTGAAATAGTAGTTACCACCATCCTCACCATACTTATCGAATTCCTGGGCACGGTCTATGGATTCTCCATCAGCTCTGATGCTGTAGGTATCATTATCGTAATAACCACCCTTCTTATCACTGGCATTGTTTGTGATAACAACACCATTCTTAAGAATAATACCGTCGCCGGGATTGTAACCAACTGAAGTAGAGTCAGTTCTTACAAAAGCAATCTTCCAGTCATTAGAACCGTCATAGATGTTTACATTGCTCTTGGTTCCGGTTCCTGCCGCATTGTAATAAGAGAGTTCTTTAATGGTATCCACAGGAGTGGTCTGCCATTCTTGCCAAGCCTGCTCTGCACTCAATTCATCAGATGAAGGCTCAAAATTCTGCTCAAAAATGATCTTGGGATCATCATTTGTAGCCTGAGGCCTTTGTGACATCAACGGCAGTGACATCAGCAAAGTGCCTGAAAGAAACAAGTAAAATTTCTTCATAAGGAAAATAAATTAGGTTAATAAAAAAGTGTCAATCCTTCTAAATTCAAAGAGTAATGAACTCAAATGTATGCATTTAATCATTCGGTGGTTTTTCTGGGATTAAGAAATATTCACACATTAACATTCTTTAACGCCAAATGTGGCCGTGAAGGTACTGTAGGACCATTTTTATATTTATTTGATGATTATAAAAATAGAATCGGCACAGAGCCTTAAGCCCTATGCCGATTCAAATCGCAGTTATTCAGCTTATTATCTAGCCAAAACCTTTTCTACTACAGCATTGCCGTCATTCAGTATAGTACGCTTTATGACAATCTCACCTGCCTTGGGTGCATCAATCTGAATACCGCTCAGGTTGAAGAACTCAACAGTAGCCTGCTGTACGGGAGCATCGGCAAATGTGATCATATCTGCAACCTTTGTCTCCTGTGACTTAACGGCAGCAGCATAATCAAATCCTGCCTGTGGACCCTGCAGATAGAGAACAAAATACTTCATATCAAACTCACTGTCTGAATCAGAAGTCTGCTTGATATTCAGTTTGGTTGTTCCGGCAATCTTGACGGAATCTGTGCTCATTACCTTGTAACTGGTCCACTTCTTTGAACCCAGTATTGACTCAAATGAACCTGAAACGTTGCAGGAATCAGACTCAATGGCAATGGTGAGGTTAGAAGTGTTGTTATAACCATAGAATCCTACAGTGTAGAAACCGGCGGGAAGGTTCTCAATCTCAGTTGTGAATACACCGGCGGTATGAGGTGAGCACCTGAGACCACCAATGAATGCATGGCCGTCAACATCCCAGTTCATCTTGCCGTCACCATCACCTACCTTTACTGATGTGGGCAGCCAGTTACCCTTGGTAACCTGGAGTGACCAGCCGGGGATAGCGGTTGTGTTGACATCATCTGACTTGATACCCCATGTTCCATCATTATTAACCATATCACGGTCAACAAGGGCATCATTGGCAAGGAAATAGTTGGGGATAAGGGCGCTTACGTCAAAGTTATCTGCAAGCAGAGCCTTCTTGTCATCATCATCAGAAGCAAAGATCTTAAGGATCTGGAGAATTGCAGCCTCGCGCAGATAGCTCTCAAGTTGAGAATCCTTGGTCTGGAGAGCGGCTACTCTAGCCTTGATGTCATCGTCAAACACAAATCCCAGAGAATCTGCAAGAGCAAAGAGTTCATTAGCCTGTCTTGAGTTGGCCTCTACACCGTCTACCTTGAATACATATACATTCAGTACACCGCAAAGGTCATTGTAAATAGAGGTGAACTCATCATCAGTGGGAGTGATTACATCAACATCCTTGGACTGGTTATAGCCGGCAACCATCTCAGCATACTCGGTGTACTCAACATGAGCATCCTTGTCTTCTATAGCACTCTTGATCTCAGCGAGCTTATCGGTGAACTTGGTGTTAAGCTCCATACGGGTATCAAGTGCCTTGATAGCATCATCATAAGCCTTGATATCGGCATTGATCTCAGCGTTTGTCTTCTCTGAGTACGCATAGTCTTCATTACCATCATAAAGTGCCTCAAGAGCCTTGAAGGCAACAAGTGAGGTATAACCCAGAGTATCATCATCAAACTCGGCAAGTTTAGCAATTACCTTATCCTCCTGAGTATTGAAAGCATCTACAGTATCGATACGCTCCTGCATCAGCTTGATCTGACTCTCAACATATGAAGTTGCGGCATCATAAGCGCTGGGCTTTGTATCCTGCCAGTTCTCATAGAAGTAGTCATCGGCAGCCTGAGAAAGTGCATCATACTGAGCACCGAAATAGATATCATCATCTATGCTCTCAAGTTTCTCCTGAGCCTTGGCTACAGCAGCGTTCAGTTTAGTAACATAGGGGAATGAGAGGTCACCTACAGTACTGATGGCAAAGTCACTCAGAAGGGTACCGTTTGTACTGTTCTTGGTAACAACCCACTCAAAGAGATAGTTACCGGCGGCAGTAACGTCAAATACGAATGAGAATGACTCTACGCCTGCAGGCCAGCTTCCGTAAGGAGCATCGTAAATCTGAATTGTCTTGTAAGGAGCTGTTACCTGAGGAGTGAATGTTCCAATAAGGGTCTTGGCGCTCTCCTCCATATCCTTGATGTCAGAAAGATTCTCACCAAAAGTATTAGGATACATGTAAAGTTTGGTCTCACAAGCCTTATCCCAATGTGCTGCGCTAAAGCTGATAGAATATGTACCGGGAGCAAGAGTAATAGGATTATTCTGATCAACACCATAGATAAAGTGGCCGTCATCACTTGCCTCTTGACGGCCTGATATATACATACCGGAAGTAAAGCCTGACTCAGGATTTGTCCAGAACAGACGGCTCTTGGTACTCATTGCACCGCCGTTACCTACGGTAAACTTATCCTTACCGTTCCAGATGGCTGCGCCCTTGGGAACTGACTGGGTAACAGAACTCTGATCCTTGAAGTTTGATGCAAATACTACATCAACGCTGGGGTTGGGATCGAACTCGCCGAATCCATAGTTTACAGAAAGAATCTGGGCATAGTCAGTACCAATACCCTTAAGATTTACAAACTCGAACTTGTAATCACCATCAAGGGCAGCGTTCTTGTTTATATCAGCCTGACTGCGAGTAAATGTGGCCGATGACTCTGTTGAATTTGTAACTGACCATATCTCCTTGACACCGGCCTTGGTAACACGCAGGAATGCCTTCTCTGAAGTCTCCTGAGCATTTTCCTCATACTCAATCACCTTAGACATACCTACAGTGATCTCATTGATGGCATCAAGACCGAATGATCCGTTCTCATAAGGATAGCTGGTGATTACAGGAGGAAGCTCCTTCAATGAGTATACCTTCTTACCGAACTGGTTGGTAGCGATATTGGGATTCAGTTTTGATATCTCATTGCTGAAATTCTTAACAGTCTTGCCTGCATTTACCCATGCAGTATCAAGGGCGCAGGGATAAGTGGTGCCTGTGTACTTGAGGCAGATATCACTGTTATCAACAGGATTAATGAAACTTACAAGAACTGAATCATAATTAGAGAACGGATTGGGATAGAACTTACCGTTTGTTTCAGTATCCTTTGACCACATATACATGTAACCGTCATCGTGATACTCGGCCGATTCAATCTCAATAGGATACCATCCTGTCTGCTTACCCTTTCCATAGTAACCGTAAACTGAGAAATACTGGCCGGGAAGTTCAACTACAGCTATGTTGGTCTTGTCATATGCGGCCTTTGCAAGATCCAACAGGTTGGTCTCATAACCAAAGTCCACGCGGATCATGTTATAGTAATGTTCAACACCGCCAATCCATGACTTGGTAAGAGTGATGTTATCTACATCAAACTCTGTGCTGTCTGATGCAAATGACAGACGGACAAAGAACTTGTCAGGCTGCTTGATGTAGTTATAGTCACGGTCGTTAATGGTATAGGTCCAGTCTGTACCCCACCAGTAACCGTTTGCATAAACAAAACCGTCGGCGATGGAGTCATTCAGGTAATAGGTCATGAAGGTAATCTTCTCCCATTTGTTGTTGGTGAATTTCTCCTTTTTGTACTCAAATGTGCTTGAGTTCTGGCCAAGATCCATTGAGAAAGGTTTCTCTGAATGGAAATAACCGCGCATAACGTCAGCATAAAGAGTAGGAGCCGTATTACCAAGTCTTCTGGCCTTGACAAAGAAAGTAAGGCGGTATGAAGAGTTATCCTCGATATCCAGGCCACGCACAAAAAGGTTACGGCGATAGTTAGGAACAATACCACTGCTGTAACTGCCTGCTCCGGTTGCATCATCTGATATGTAACGGAAGAAATAGTCTCCACCATTCTCGGCGTACTTCTCAAAAGCCTGAGCACGCTCAATATCATCGCCATCAGTTCTGATGCTATAAACATCCTTATCATAGTAACCACCCTTTATGTCCGATGCATCATCGGTTGTGACAACACCGTTGTAAAGGATAATACCGCTACCCGGCTCATGACCAACGGAGGTAGAGTCAGTTCTTAAAACACCCAGCTGCCAGTTGGCGCTACCGTCATAAATGTTTTTACCGTTCAGATTGTCAGAACCCGTCTGTGCAAAATAGTAGAGTTCTTTAATGGCATCCACAGGAGTAGCCTGCCATTCTGCCCATGCCTGCTCTGCAGTCAATTCATCAGATGAAGGCTCAAAGTTCTGTGTAAAGATGAGTTTGGGATCATCCGGCCCACTGGCAGGTCTCTGTGACATCAAGGGCATTGACGCCAAGACGGCACCTGTCAAAAACAAGTACAATTTCTTCATTAGAAAAAGATTTAGGTTAATAAAAATGGAATAATAATAGTATTAAAAATACATACAAAAATCGCTTATTAGGTACTTTCTAAAGGACTATTCTACTAAAACATGCTGTGGGCAAAGGTAAGACTAATTCAGTATCAGAATCATTGAATTACGCAACTAAAAAGAGACCATTATTAATATTTAACTGAACATATAAAAAAACACAACCGGCGGACAGCTTGCGCTATCCGCCGGAATGTGATTTAAGTATTACTCAGTAAGTATTACTTTACAAGTATCTTCTCGACCAGACGCTTACCACCGGCAAACTCAGTAACCTTGATAGTTACAGAACCTGCCTTAGGAGCAGCAGTCTGAACGCCGTCAATACCATAGTAGCTTACAGATACAGCCTCGCCAGCATTCTCAACAAATGTGAGGAGTTGGTTAAGTCTGATCTTCTCAGCAGCAAGAGCGGCACTGTAGTCATAACCGTCAAGCTTGTCAGTGAGAACGAGTGACCAGTTATCAATTCTAGTCCAGCTGTTGAAGCTAGGAATTGACAGATGCAGCTCAAGAGTATCAGCGTTGATCTCAATGCCCTCAATGAAACGATTTGCTTCTGAAGGAACATCAGTGGTTGTGCTACCGGCATACTCTACAGCAAGTATAGAGTCACCCAGCTGAGCCATCTGGAGCATGTTACCCTTAGAACCAACACCAGACTCGTTGTAATTCATACCAACACCAAGAGTATACTTACCAGCGGGCAGGTCAGTTACAACCTGAGTCATAGTAACTGCTGATGACCAGTCAGATGCGATGAATGCATCAAATGTAGGAGCCTTGGGCTCTAACCAGTTGATAGCCTCAGAACCAAGGTGAACGTTACCACCGGCAGCGGTAGTAATCCAACCCGGGAATGCATTCTTAGAAGCCAACTTACCAATCATGTGCCAACGATCGTTAGGCTGACCCCACTGGTATTTGTAGTACTCAAGCTCACCCTCAGGATTTTCATCAGACTTAACAGAACCGGCTGTGTACATATTGAAGTTACGGATGAAACCGGTAAGATCAATCTCGTCCTCAAGATCACCCTCTGAGAGCTGAGTAAGGATAGCAACTCTGATAGCAGACTTGAACAGATCAGCAAGAGCAAGATCATCAAAGATGGTGTTCTGGATACGTTCCTTGAATGCAGCGTCTGTATCCTCATCACCAATGGTAGCCTCAACCTCATCAGCAAGGTCAGCAAGAGCCTTGATACGAACAGTTGTTGACTTAACACCGGCTACGTATGAATCGTAAGGCAGAGTACCGGCCTTAACAGCACTGGTAGCAGCCTTAAGATCATCATCGGTAGGAGCAACTACGTCATAGTTCTCATAACGGCCGTAAACGGCAACCATGTCAGCATACTGTGAAACGTTAGCAAACTCTGCGGCATCAATTGAAGCCTTTGTTGCAGCAAGCTGCTTGTAGAAGTCTGCGATAAGGCTGTTACGGTTGTTAAGAGCCTTGATGCTATTCTCAAGCATTGTTGTGTAAGACTTAATTGAATCATCGGTCATGTCACAGTAAACAAGTGCAAATACCTCATCTGCAAGTTCTTCCAGTTCACCATAAGCTACCAGACCCGTCAGAGCCTCACGTTCTTCTGTCTCATAAGCACCGAGGGTATCGCATGCCTCCTCAAACTTCTTGTCGAGAGCAGCAATAAGGTCGAAGCGAGCCTGCAGTGAGCTCAAAGCCTTAGCAAGGCTGTCAGTTACAGTGTTGTAACGGCTGGGCTTTGTATCGGTGAAGCCTTCATAGAACTCGGCAACTGCCAATGAAGCCTCATAAGCGGTACCGGTATATCTGGCAGCCTCAGCCTCAGCAGCAGCCAACTTAGCTGTAAGAGCATTGTATGCACCATTCAGGCTGTTAACGTAAGGATAACCGTTTGTGAAGTTAGACTGGACAGAGAGTGAGAACAGTATCTTACCACCCTTGTGTCCACCACCCCAAGAACCTTCATTAGGAAGACCAAGAACAAGCTTGTATTCTCCGGCCTTGAGGTTTGCTGTTACAGCATAATCCTTAACGGCACTAATCACACCGCCTTCATCGGGCTTGAAGCCTGTACCACCGTATGACTCCTTGACAATCTCAGTACCCTCACCGTCAAGGATCCAGGCAGTCATATTGGCATCATCATTCCAAGAACCCTTATTGCAACCGGTCATACCGAATGAAATGGCATACTTACCATCAGCAGGAGTTGTAAAGGTGTAAATGAGTTTGCAGCAATTGCTCTCTTTATTCTCAGCACCGGTATTCTGGCCATAAAGACCCCACATTATACCAGTGGTATAAGCACCACCATCGGCAAATGAGGTAATCTTAGCAGCACATTTGCTACCTGACAAACCTTCGATACCAAGATCGCTCAAGGTCTGAGTGTAAGCTGTGCTCTCTTCAAGCTTAGAGAAGTCAATGCTTGAAACGGTAGTAGCCATAATGGTAGGACCGAATGAGTAATCAATTACCTCATTCTCGGCATAGTCAGTACCAATACCCTGGATACCGCAAAGCTCGAACTTATAGTCACCATCAAGGGCACCCTTTGTAATATCGGCAGCCTGACGGGTGAATGTGATTGTAGAATCTGCATCACCTGTAGCAGAACTAGCAAACCAGAACTCAGTAACACCACCCTTCATGACCTTAAGCAGAGCCTCTTCTGTAGTTGAAGAACCAACTGCATCGAACATAACGGGACGTGAGAACTTGAACTTCATAGAAGTGATAGTTCCAGGCAGGTTGAATGATCCCTTCTCATACTCAAGATCAGTGAGTACAGGAGGCAGAGCCTTCATAGAATAAACGCGCTTGCCATACTGGTTCCTTATGATGTTGGGGTTAGGAACAGAAAGCTCATTGCTGAAACCTCTCAGTTTCTTACCGGCAACGATCCATGCAGTATCAAGAGCATAGGGGAAACGGTCACCTGAATACTTCAGGCAGATATCATCAACATCGGGGTTGGTGAATGATACAAGAACTGAGTCATATGATGAGAAAGGATTCTCGTAATACTTACCACCTACATATGAATCCTTTGACCACATGTACATGTAACCATCATCATGATACTCGGCAGAGTTGATTTCGATAGGATACCATCCCTTATTCTTGATCAGACCTGATACAGAGAAGTACTCACCGGGAAGCTCAATGGCAGCAACGCCTGTCTTCTTGTAAGCAGCATCGGCCAGAGCCTTAAGGTTGGTCTCATAACCAAAGTTTACACGGATCATAGTACCCTCGTGCTCGATACCACCGATGGTTGACTTTGTGATAGCGATGTTATCAACATCAAATGTTGTACTATCTGAAGCGAATGAAAGACGCAGGAAGAACTTGTCAGGCTGCTGGATGTAGTCATAGGTCTTACCCTCAGCATCTGTAGCCCACCAACGTCCGCTCCACCAGTAACCGTTCTTGGTGAAGATATAAGCGTTAGAGATAGAGTCAGTCAGATAGTGAGTCATGAAGGTAACCTTCTCCCACTCACCGGTAAAGTCCTCCTTTGTAAGGCTGAATGAAGTGCTGTACTCCAGCGGGTGCTTATCCTTATCGTTATCTACATAACCCATTGAGAAGTCGCACTCTGAGTTGAAGTAACCGCGCATCATGTTAAGGTAGAACTTAGGCTTTGTGGTACCCTGAGCCTTACCCTTGATGAAGAATGTTACACGATAAGAGGTGTTATCCTCAATATCAAGACCACGTACAAAAAGGTTACGACGGTAAGCAGCAGAAACATTCTGATAGTACTCACCATACTGTGAAGAAGCTATGGTAGGCTTACCTGAGATATAGCGGAATACATACTTACCACCATCCTCACCAAATTTATCAAAAGCCTGTGCACGCTCAGGAGTCTCATCAGTTACGATCTTGGCCAGATCCTCAGGCCAATCAGCAACGTTTGCATCGGTTATTACCACACCATTCTTAAGCAGAATACCCTCACCGGGCTGAGCATCGGCTGAAATAGAGTCAGTTCTGATATATCCAATCTTCCAGTCCTCAGAGCCATCATAGATGTTGATGTCAGCGCTGGGGTTAATGTTTCCGGCAGATGCCTTCTTGTAGAACTTAAGTTCCTTAATGGTATCAATAACCTCAGCCTGCCAAGCTTCCCAAGCCTCGTCGGCAGTCATTGATTCATCCTTAGGCTCAAAGGTCTGTGTAAAGATCACTTTGGCGTCCTGAGGAGTTTCTGCGGGTCTCTGAGCAGCTACAGGTAATGCAGCAACCATAAGACCTAAAAACAAAAAGTCTCGTTTTTTCATAATGTAAAAAATTGATTAATAAAAAAGTTGAAAATTCACTCGGTTAATAGTTTTTAAAACAGTTTATAAAGTTAAACATAATCCGCACGCCAATAAGGCAAGTTTCCCTGCCTTACTGACGTTGCGGAGATATTTTAATCAATCTTTAGTATCTCTCATTCTCAAGAACCAGTTCAAGTTGAGAGCAGTTCCGTTACCCAGAAGTCTTGTGTACAGTTCTGAACCTTCAGCTCCTGCATAAGGATCATCCATAGTGGCGCTCTCTCTTGCAGCAACCCTCTTGGCCAGGAATGCGTTATCGGCAAAACCGCCTGAACCGGGATAGCCGTTGTCAAGGGCACGGTGCATTGAGATACGCATCAGGTCACCAAAACGATAACCCTCAAAGCTGGTCTCAAGTGCCATCTCATTAAGAATCAACTCCTCAACTGCGCGGATGGTATCTTTCTGAGGATCCACACTGGGCTCATTCACCGTAATGACGTAACGCTCATTAAGTTCAGAGTCACCGGAACCACGGCTATGAATACCTATGGTGTTATAATACTCAGGACGAGTGCTCTCTGCAGGCTTGGTGTAATCTGCGCTTACAGGATTGTTCTTGTCATTGTTGATATAACTACCGGAACCGTCAGTTGGGAATGTATATGCCACAAAACGTGTTCTCTCAAAATATTCATCCGGGAACAACTGAGTAGTTGAAATACCCAGATCAACGACCTTGTCTCTTTCAACTTGACTGATACTGTCTTCAATGAACGTTGCTGTGAGACCGTACTTGAGTATGCCAAATGCCATATGCGGCATGCCTGCTCTGTTCAGTGCCTCAGCAAGCCTCAAATATACGAGGTCTTTGCGATATAAACAAATTTTTTCGGAATTAATTTTCTTTAACGTTTGTCTTGAAGAGTTCAGTACGGTAGACTTCTTGTCACCATCCTTGGCAGCCTTCACCTCAAATATAGACTGGAGTCTCAGGTCACCCTTAAGCAGGGGGCTATCCTGGAGTCTCTTGTCCATGTATACAGCGATAGGCACACCAGATGATGCAATGATTCTGTGATAGCAGTACTCCTGACGTGCGCTCTGATAGAGCATTGACTTGGAGTATGTGAGCTGCGGCCAGTAATCATTCTCCTTGGTAGAGTTGAAGATATTGGGCAGGTCACTGGTGATACCGGCATACTGCTCAGACTCCATAGGTATGTATGAGATAGGAGTAGCCTTCTCACCAAAACCACCTACATAAGTGTCATCACCCAGGTTCATGAATGAGTAACCGTTCCACAGGATGATGTTGGTACCGGTAGCAACATACTTTGAGTTATGGTAGAGGTACTCATAGTAGTACTTGGCTGCCTTGGCAAAATCCTCAGGAGTAGAAGCAGACCAGAGGAACAGGTCACCCAGGATAAGTCTCATAGGAATGACAATGTTCTCTGAACTGTGCTTCTGAGACTTGGTACCGTCATCATTGTCGTTACCACCCAGGCTGAAGTGGGGAGCACGGTAATCCAGGAATTTCTCATCGGGGAAACGTGACAGGATATCATCAGCCAGACGTTTAGCCAACTCCTTGATATCAACAAGGTCCCACTTGGACTCATCGGCCTGGTCACCGCTGGTGATGGGTTTGTCTACATAGTAAACACGACCGTATGCCTGGGCAAGCTGGAGGTAAGTCCATGCCCTGAGTCCCAGAACTGAAATATACTCCTTAAGGAATACATTCTCCTGGTTACGGTAGAATGATGTATCGGCATTCTCGATAAAGTAGTTGCAGTTATTGATTACAGCATAATAATCAAGAGGATCATTATACTTGTTGGTCTCCTTGACCTTGGCAAAATCATAAGCATAGAGCTCACGCAGGTCATCGGATTCCTTTCCGGTAAGTGATACCAGGTCACCACGGATCTCACCAAGAACTACAGTACGGTCGGCGATGCTCTGCATACGCTGAATAATACCCAGAAGAGAATAGATGGTATCATAGGTATGATTCAGAGTATTGTCTTTCTCATAGATCACTGAATCAGAATCTACGGAGAGCATATCCTGGCAAGAAACTGCAGCCCCAGCCAGAACGGCTGTCAATACGACTGAAAATATTGTTTTGGATTTCATAATTCTTAGAAATTACAGATTAATCTTTATACCCAGTGAGAAATTGGCTGACTGCGGGAGCAGGCCACGGTCAATTCCGCGTGTGAGTATGTTGTTGCTCGATGAGAATTCAGGATCTGAACCAAGATATCTGGTCAAAGTGAACAGGTTGTTGGCAGAACCCCAAATGGTAACTCCCTGGAGGTAGGTTGACATAATAGGAATCCTGTAACTCAGGGTTACGTTCTTGAGGCGCAGGTATGAACCGTCCTCAATCCAACGGTCTGAGAAACGTGAGTTTCCGTGAGGATCCTCAAAGTCAATACGAGGAACATCGGTTACCTGACCCTCACCCATCCAGCGGTTGGTCATGGCAACTGTCTGGTTCATGAAACGTGAACCGCTCTCCAGTATCATACGCTGGTAGTTGTAAACATCACCACCTACAGAATAGGTCATGGTAGCACTCAGTGAGAAGTTACCCATACCCAGTTTGGTGAATATGCGGCCGTAGAAATCAGGATTGGGATCACCAATGACTACACGGTCCTTCTCATCTATCTTACCGTCACCGGAAACATCAACAAACTTCATGTCACCGGCCTCAGGTGTAACATAACCACCTGCTGTAAAGATCTGAGGTCCGGCCTGAGCCTCCTCTGTTGTAGCATATACCTTGTTGTTGCTCTCGGTCTGATAGCCATAGAACACGCCTACGGGATCACCTACGGCAGTTCTTATAGTAGCGCCATAGTACTCGTTCTCGATAGGACGACCGGGAAGTTTGGTTACCTCATTCTTGTAAGCACCTATTGATGCACCGGCCTCCCACTTGACAAGCTTGGTGTTGAGGAGCTTGACATTGAATGAAGCGTCAAATCCCGTGTTGGAGAGTGAACCACCGTTAGTCCATGAGGTCTTGATACCTGTAAGGAATGACAGGGCACTTATAGAAAGAAGGTTATCTGTATTGCTCTTGAATACGTTGGCATCAATAGCCAGACGGTTACCGAACAAGTTCATGTTAAGACCGGCAGTAAGTTTGCTGGTGGTCTCCCACTGCAGTGAACTGTTACCGATATTGGACATTGTAAGACCTGTAACCTGCAGGATCTTAACAGATGAGAAGAATGTCTTTGAAGCGGTATCGTCAAAGCCGTCGTTACCGGTAAGGTCATAACCTACATTCAGCTTGAGGTAATCAATTCCGGGAACATTGAACCAAGGCTCAGATGAAGCTATCCATGAACCGGATACTGAGGGGAAGATACCCCATGGCACCTGGAACATTGTAACACCGTTTGAAACATTCTCACCGAATCTGGATGAAGATGTCATACCAAGGCTGGCTGCCAGATAATACTTCTCACGGAAGTTGTAATTACCCTGAGCCCACCATGTCATGGTGATATCCTTTGACTCAACACCGTCAGTGTCCTTGAACTTAAGTGATGACTCAATATTAGGAGTCTTATCATTACCTGAGTTGTAACCCAGCATGACGGTCTGGTTCAGAGAGTTATTGATATAACGCATACCAGCCTGAACATTGACGTCATGAGAACCGATACGCTTTGCATAAGTAACGTAGGTGTTACTCATGAAACCGTCCTGCTTGGCGTTCATGGCAGCAGCCTTATTCTTGATGGTACCTATTCCCTCAATCTTGAAGCTAGGGGTTCCTGAGATAGGAATATAATAGTTCTCATCGGCAGCGGCCAGAGTATAGGTGAAATGCTCACTCAGTGAGAAGTAGCGGCTGAACTCATACTTGGGAGTTACGGCCAGAGTGATGAGGCGGTTACCAAAGTAGTTCTTGTTGATACCTTCACCGTAGTCAAGTATAGCGAGCGGGTTGGCAAGTGAAACCTCGGATGTAAGAACCTCGTCCAGATAGTCATCCTCATTTGAGATGAAGTTGGTTACATTACCGTCTACATCAAATGCATAAGGTGAAAGGAACGGAGACTTGGCAAGAGACAGGAATCCGGGAGAGTTGATCATTGAGTTGTCAATGTCACTGGGAACACCGTCATCACGCATGTCACGGGTAACGTCACTGTAAGCGGCGTCAAATCGGAGTGACAGTCTGTCTGCCAGGATGATGTCTGAGTTCAGACGCAGGCTGAAACGTGAGAAATCGTTGTCAACCAGAGTAGCGTCACCAAGGGCAAAACCTACAGAGAGGTTATAGTTGGCGATATCATCACCACCCTGAACGTTCACATTGTAGTTCTGTACAAAGGCGTCTCTGTATGAGATCTTTGACCAGTCTGTCTCATTGTGGAACATCTTGTAGTAGTGATAGTCACGGTCTGTGGTCAGGAACTTGAAGTTTGTAAGCTTGGTACCTGTAGAACCCAGAAGCTCTGATGCATAGTTACGATACTGATCGGCGTTCATCATCTCCATCATCTTAGGCATAGACTGATAATTACCGGAGATATTAACGTCAATCTTTGTAGCCATGCTCTTGTTACGCTTGGTCTGGATAATGATAACGCCGTTGGCGCCCTTGGGACCGTAAATACCGTAACCGTTCTTGAGTACTGTGACAGACTCCAGGTCCTCAACAGGAATGTTGGCAAGAAGGTTGTTGTAGAAGCCGTCATGCATGGCAACATTGTTGAATCCCATATCCATGATCACACCGTCCAATACGATCAGAGGCTGTGTGTTGATATTGATAGAACTGATACCGTCTATCTGGAGATCAGCACCTACACCAATCTGACCGGAACGAATCTGTGACAGGATGCCTCCCTGGAGAGACTGCTGCATCTGATTATCTACAGAGATATCTGCGTTGACATCAGCCATGATTGCAGTAGATGAACTGGTAGCAACTGTCTTGCGGTCATATATCTCAGAGAAAACATCTGAGAACATCTTTACATTGACACCTTCCTTATCACCGCTCAACGAACGTACAATAGTGTTGTATCCGTCAAGCTGGAAAGTCAGAGATGATACATAATACGGAACCTTGATAGAATAGGAACCGTCCTCACGTGTCATGGCAGAGTAAACGGCATTGTTGTAAGCCTGTACCTTGACACCGGCCATACCGTTACCAAGTGCGGCGTTTGTAACAACACCAGTCACTACAACAGTGGTCTCAGTATCGTTTCTCTGTGCTGAAACAGGAGCGGAAATCAGCAACAGACTGATCAGCCCCAGAGGCAAAAGCCTTTTTCTGTTTAATATATTCATAACGTCTTCTTTTTATCAATCAAACACCGGATCCAGGATAATGCAATCGAGCCAGATCTCTGAACTGTAGACATCGGCACTATCCACAACACTGCTAAGTTCAATGGTAATACGCGGTGAATTCTTTTCAGCCTTGTCATAGTTGCAGGTTGAGAAGTCAACAACACCCATATCCATTGTATCAATCTTGGTAGGATCATTCTTGAACACAGCCGGTGTCTCAAACGGCGGAACAGGCAACTCCTCGATAGAATCTATCAGAGTAACATATGACTTCTCAGGCATATATTTCACTATGGGGTGGAACATATTAGGTCTGTTCCTCTGAGTTTCGCACGGGAATATTACGAACTTGACTCTGTACTTGCCCTTAAGGTTGTTACGGATATTGAATTCAACCTTCCACTTGGGCTGGCTGTTCTTCTGGCTGAGCTGAGCAACAAATACGTTGTCCAGTTTCTTGCCCTGGAACTCAGAGATAAGACGACGCGGGTGACGGATATCATCACCGTCATATGAATAGGTCTCAGCCTCAACAATTACAGGACGGCGGTGAAGCATCTGGTCCTCAAACGGCCATTTGTCCCTGATGTAGATGATACCGTTACTGCAAAGAACTGAGTCATAACGGTCTGCAAACAGACCTCCGTTATCAAAGGGCTTGTAATATGTATTATAGGCCTTCTTGTACTGGAGGTTGTAGTTCTTCTTGAATCTGGTGGAGACTACAGAATCCTTACCGTTATTCTTCTGGAGATTCATATTGAAGAACATATCGGTAAGCATGAAGTAATTGGTGTAGAACTCCTGCAGAGAGTCGGCATCGGCCTCCAGAGGACCATATTCAAAGAACTGGGCGATTGAGTCATACATCTGGATCCAGAGGTCACGTGTGGGAAGAACCAGAGCATAGTTACTGTCCTCCTCGCTGATATAACCGAAGTCATCCATCAGGATACTGCTCTTGATGATTACAGAGTCAGCCCACTTGATTTCCTGGGTCTTCTCATCATATCCGGCCTCAACACTCTTCTCCTCATCAATCTTCTCCTCTGTGTACTTGTCAAACCAATCACCGATGATATCAGTATAGTCAATCATCTCATTGGTATGCTTACGCAGTTTGGTGTAAGGAGAAGTAAGGGTAAGGTAATCATAGATACTGGGCAGATACTCCATCTTACCGTCCAGGATATGAATGATACCGTTTGAACAGAGGATGTTTGTATTCTGTCTTGAAGGATCCACGCTATAGGGAACAGAACCTATTGAAGCAGGACGGGACTTGAATGACTTCTCACTGAGCATGTATACATCATATTCTGTTGTCTTGTTTACAGACTGTCTGAAACGGGCGATATGGTTCATTACGAACTCGCGAGCCACTTTCTTCTTCTCAGCGATTGTCTTGTTTTCCTTTAAGTATTCTGCCCACTCTTCATCTGTAACGGTAGTAGGAATCCATACTGTCAGGAACTGGTCCTCCTCCAGAAGATCCCAGAATGAGAGAGATTCAACAACCTTCTCACCATTCAGGATTTTGGTTTCATGCAATACCTGAACAAATTTGTCTCTGGCAGCTATGAACTCGTCCGATCCGGACAACTCCTGGATGGTCTCGGCCAGAGTCTTTACAGAAGTACCGGGCTGGGGGTTGTAGCTGTAGTGATCATTCCAATCATTACAGGAAGCCAGCATAAGAAGAGCCGACACAACCCAAACGGTCTTTCTAAGTGAATTGAAATATTGTTTCATATCTGTTTTATTTATTTTCTAACATTTAGGTGTGTCAGTCTTACTGTGCCTTCTGGATGAACTCATCCTCAACATAAACAGGATTCTGCTTGATAAGAGGATTGATCTTGATCTCATCCCTGTTGAACGGGAAGTAGAGAGCGTCAAGGTCTGTCATCTTGATACGTACGGCACTACGTGCGTTGGAGTCAAACTTATCCTCGATCTTACTCCACAGATAGTTGGTGTTACCGTCGCGCAGTGACTTGCGGCAAAGGTCAAACCAACGCTTGCCCTCAAACATGAGCTCACGACGACGCTCGTCAAGAACAAGTTCCTCCATCTTCTCTACATCAGATGTGTAAGTTGATGCAACCAGATACTCGGTAGAAGCAGCTGAATATCCGCCAAGGGCGCGCTTGTTAACTGCGTCAACAAGAGTAAACGCTTTCTCAAGGAGAGCTGTCCTGTCAGCAGTAGAAGCTGAGTCTGTACCCTCATACTCCTTAGCCCACATTGTATAAGCCTCGGCCTGCATAAGCAGAACGTCAGAGTAACGGTAGATGATCCAGTTAGGTGAAGTAGACTCTCTTACTGAGTTGTTGAAATAACGTTTGTTTGAAAGAACAACGCTTGCCTTACCTTCTGAGAGGTTGCACTCCATATCCTCATAAGCGTACTTAACGATGTAGTTCTCATCAGAAGTTGAACGGATGTTCTCAAAGTAACGTACGTCATACTCCTGGGTGAAAGCCTTCTTGGCAGCCTCATTGGTAGCCTTAAGGTAACCTCCGTTAAGTTCCTTGGGGCAGTAGTAGTCACTTACAAAACCATTCTTCTTGCTATTGTCATACGGGAGCTCAAACAGAACCTCGAATGAGTTTCCGGTACCGAATATCATATTGTAGGCGTTACCTACACGGTTACCGTTCTGGCTCTGGAAGTCCTCCTTGTAAAGGGGATACTCATTGAAGAATGAAACCGTAATGGCCTTACCCTCCTTTTCATAGAGTTCCTTATAGTCATCCATCTTGATCTCTGTAACCTTCTTGCAGCAACGTTCTACGTTAGCCCAATCCTGTTTCCAGAGATACATATCGGCCAGCATAGCCCAAACGGCAGATGCAGTGAATCTGGAAGTATTCTCAAGTTCCTTAAGATACTTTACCTTGACATCATTGGTAATATCCTCAAGGTCATTGATAATGTAGTCCAGAATGTCATTGAATGGTGTCTGAGCTAAAAAGAATTCCTTAGTATCATCAATTGAAGGCTCCGTTACAAAGGGAACATCCTTATAGGCACGGATAAGATACCAGTATGCAAGGGCACGCAGTGCCTTGGCCTCGGCCAGGTCAGCATTGAGCTGACCACGGGTATAGTTAGGATCAATCTTGGCAACCTGAGGTGCGTAATACATCACAGTGTTGGCGTTGTTGATTACCTCATAGAAGCACTTGTACTGAGTCCAGTCATTTGTAGACAGGATATTGTCTCTAAGTATCTGGAGGATATCATCCTTGGTACTCTTACCGATAGTTATGTTATCTGAACGCATCTCACCCCAGATGGACATTCTGACAAGGCAATCCGTTTTCTCGAGTGAGGCATATGAACCCAAGAGCACGCTCTCCACATCATCCTTGTTGGTCCAGAAGTTCTCAAGAACGATGTCGTTCAGAGGCTGGAGCGTGAGGAAGTCATTACATGAGGAGACTGAGAGTCCCATCAGTATAACGCTAAGGGCTAATTTTATCTTTTTCATATTAACTCCTTTCTTTTAAGATTAGAACTGGACGGAAACACCGAATGTAACCTGCTTTGAACGAGGTGTCTGGGCATTATCCCTAGCCACGCTACCTGCACCGGCGCTAACCTCCGGGTCCATACCTGAATACTTGGTCCAGCAAATTACGTTGTTAAGGTTAAAGTTGAAGCTTACACTGCTTACATGAAGTTTCTTGGCCACAGAGGGATCAAGAGAGTAGTTCAGTGCGGTGTAGTTCCAACGCAGGAATGAACCGTCCTCTACGTAGCGGTCACTACCCAGGTAGTTGTAACCGTACTGGTAGAGAGCACGAGGCATAACGGTCTCATCACCCTCAACACGCCAACGCCAGTTGACAGCTGCAGAAGTGTTGTCAGTTCCGTACATGCTCTCAGCATCCATACGTGAACCGTTCACGATCTTGTTACCCCAACGGAAGTTGAACTGGTTGTTCCATGAAAGACGACCCCATGAGAGACGCAGACCGAAACCACCGCTCAGCTTAGGCAGTGAGCTACCAAGGTAAACAATATCGAGCTCATTGATATTACCGTCATGGTTGATATCCTCATAGATGGCATCACCACCCTTGAACTCGTACTCATTGGTTGTACCGTATGCATACTTGACAGGCTTGGTCTTACCCTTCTGGTTGAGGATAGGATTGCCGTCAGCATCTCTTACGATAGGAGCGTTTGAACCGGCTACACCCGGAATCTCCTTCTCCTGAGGTCTGCCGTATGCATCGGGGAACAGAGGATTACCATCAGCATCCAGATAGTTACCGTTGTCATCAGTTACAAAACCGCCCCAGTCAGAATACTGGTAAACGCCCTTGAACTTGAATCCGTAGATAGAACCGAATGCGTTCTTAAGAGCTATATAAGAAAGGTATGAACCGTTCTTGAAATCAAAGTCCTTGTTACGCTTCTCAAGGATGGTGGGGTTGAGTTCAAGAATCTGGTTGGTGTTATCAGAGAATGAAATGTTACCGTTTACGCTGAAGTCCTTACCCCAGATCCTGGTTGAGTAGATACGGTTCAGGTTCAGGTTCAACTCCCAACCCTCATTCTTCATTGAACCATCGTTCACATAAGCAAGGTTGCTGAAACCGGATGAAGAAGGAATTGCGTAGTCACCGTTAAGCAGTTTCTCTGTAAGACGTGAGTAAACATCGATATTCAATGATACCTTGTCTCTCCACAGACCAAAGTCAAATCCCAGGTTCCATGATGTGGTCTCCTCCCACTGGAGGGTACTCATACGGATGTTATCGGGATGGATGGTACCGGTGCTCAGATATTTGTCACCGCTCTTGTACTTACTGTAGAACAGACCCTCCTGACCGGGAGCGTTACCAGTTACACCCCAGCTTATACGTGCAGCCATCATATCAAGTATTCCGGCGTTACGCAGATTGTCAAACCAAGGCTCGTCACTTACGTTCCAACGACCGGAGATGGCAGGGAATGTACCCCAACGGTTGGCATCACCGAATCGGGTGCTACCATCTGTACGGGCTGTGAAGTCAAATGAGTACTTACTCTTGTATGAATAGTGAGCTGTGAATGTCATGTTCACACCGCGGCTGCGGCTTGCACCTGTGCTGATATCACTGATCTTAGCGTCAGCAGAACCGGCCTTGATAGGTGAAGGAGCACCTGTCACCTTAGAATTCTGGCTCTTGCCGTTACCTGTATTCAACTGATATCTTACCATAGCCATAACAGAGTGGTTTCTGTTCTTAAGGTGAGGTATGAATGTCAGTGAGTGTGTGGTAGTGATCTGTGAACTCTTGCTGATGTTGTGTGAACTGCTGTTTACAGAACCGTCAGACTTCCAACCGTCACGTGAAAGGATCTGAGGATTGTACTCGTCACCGTCACTGTTGGATACGTTGAATGTCACGCGGGCATCATAAGTAAGTCTTGTCTTGTCATTGTCAAGTCCCATGAGGTTATATACCAGCTGGAACTCAGGCTGTACGCTCAGCTGAGTGCTGTAGTTCTCATGATAGTCAGCCTCGGCCAACGGGTTGGTGTGTGTGGGAAGCTGCTTGGACTGTGTGGGAGGAACGATGAAGTACTCACCTGTGGGAACATCATTACGATCCTCATAGTAGATAGCAAGGTTAGGCATCATCTTCATGGCTGTACCAATGGCAGCGGAGTTACGCTTGTTCTTGGTATAAGTCATAGCGAAGTTGGTAACAACCTTGATACGGTCTGAGATGAAGTAGTCAAATGCCACACGTGTGGTGAAACGGTTCATCTTCTGACCTATTACAGAACCTGTCTGGGTATCGAAACCGGCAGAAATACGGAAGTTAGCCTTGTCACCACCACCCGATACGGATACGTTGTGAGAGTGCTGCATACCGAACTTCTTAACTGCATCAACCCAGTCAGTGTTGTTGTTATACATGTTATACAGAGGTTCCTTAGGTCTGTACTGGATCTCCCAGATATCACCTGTAACGATATCATTCATCTTAGGATTGAAGAATGACTCCTTAAGGAACATTGTATACTGGTCACCGTTAAGGAGCTTGTAGCCCTCGGGCTGCCAGGTTCCGTTAAAGCGGTATGAGTAGTTCACACGGGTCTTACCGCGTGATCCACGCTTGGTACGGATTTCCATAACACCGTTGGTACCACGAGAACCCCAGATAGCGGTTGCGGCAGCATCCTTAAGTACTGAGATTGATGCGATATCCTCAGGGTTGATGGCCAACAACTCAGAAACCTTCTCGGTATCGTTAGAGTTGTTAGTGAAGTCAAAGTTATTGACAAGGTTGTTATCTACCTGCCAGATGTTACCATCCACAACGATAAGCGGGTTGGCATCACCGGTCAGTGTAGCAACACCACGGAGGTGCATTGTTGAACGTGCACCCAGGTCACCTGAGTCAAACACGATATCAAGACCTGCGATACGTCCCTGAAGGGCCTCATCGACTGTGGTGATACCAAGTCCCTCAAACTCCTCCATATTGATGGTCTGAACTGAGTTGGAGGCCTCACGCAGAGGAATGGGAAGACCTGAAGTCTCTTGAACGCGGTCTGCTGTAATCTCAACTGTAGGAAGCTCACCCTGCTCCTTCATCTTGATCTCAAAGAAGAGCTTGTTGATGGGCAGGTCAACTGTCTCATAACCTACATATGTAACCTGGATACGGTCATTGGGGTTGTGAAGTGTAAATGAGAACTCACCGTTGATATTGGTAATATCATGAGCAACGATACGGTCAGATGCGTCTCTTTCCGTTACGTTTACCATCATCATCGGTCCTTCATTATCCTCAATGACACCACTTATGACATCACCGGCTTTCTGAGCCATAAGCAAGCCGGGCAGAGAGGCGATTGACAATACGCAAGCCACTCTTTTAAATATATTATTCTTCATTGTCATTGTCATTTGAATTGCCTATTAGGGTTGTACCATAAAGCTCTCGTGCATCAACGGACCGTCAATCTGATGGATTACCACATAAGATGAGGTCTCCAGATTAGAACCGTTAACGGCAGCGGCGGTTGCGATAGTGGCAGCGTTATACTCATACTCGCGGCACATGATGTTCCACAGAGGAGCACTGCCGGTGCCGGTAGACAATGCGGTTGTATTGACGTGACGGACATTACCCATCGCATCAACAACCTTAATCTGCTGGCCTCCTGATACAGTCAGCTTTGTGAACTGACCGTCAGCATCCATGAAGGCTGTCTCGTAGCTTGCATCTACTGCATCGTCACCGTTATCAAGTTTACCGGCCTTGAAGTCAGCGTTTGCAAAGACTGCGTTATCCTGAATGTGATACTTGACGAAGTTCTGCAGTACTACACGCATATTCTCAACATATGTGGTATGGTCAAATATACTGTCCTCATGTGTTGAAGGAGCTGTGGCAGGAACACCGCGCAACTTCTTGTGATATACTATCAGAGAATCTGCAAAGTCCTTAGCGGCCTGTGCCTTACCTGAACGTCCGTAATACTTCTCAATGGCTGACTTAAGTGAGTCAAGGCTGTACTTGATGGCAGCAAGACGTGACTCAGGAATGATGATTCCGGCATTGATCAGTGAATCAATTGCCTCATTTGTGGGCACGTAGAGAGTATAATGATATGAGTTCAGTGTAGAGATGTTCTTCTCTGAACCGATGGCATGGTTGTTCATGCTGGTTGCGAACAGAGGCTTACCCTTCTTATATATAACCTTGTTCTTCTCCTTGACCTCGATGGTACGGCCGTTGGCACTGTTCATCAGCTCAAAGAATTTCTTGAACTCAGGATACTTGGTAGCATCTGACAAGATGTTATATACAGAGAGAAGTGAAGTCTGGAGAGGTTTGTCAATGAGGTAAGTTCTACCGTTACCGTTGGTAGATGTACCACGGGCAAAGTCAAAGCGCTGAAGAACCTTGATCTTCTCACCCTTCTCAATCTGCCAACCACCGGCAACCTCCATGTTGTCGATCATGTTCTGAACCTTCTCATCGTAGTCAGCAGCATCGCTCTTGGGCAGACCTGCAGGATCTACATTGAACTTAACGCGTACGGTACCACGACCCTTGGTGGGGAAGTAACGGTAATCGTCAAAGTCTGTCTGGTTGGTGTGAGCCTCGATGTCACCTATTATAATATGGTAGTTCAAGAGGTCACTCAGACGGTTCATGATGGTCTGGCTCTCCTTGTCAAGCTCTGCGTTGCCTGAAGGAGCGGTATAGGTAAGAGTCTTAAGAGAGTTACCTGAAATCTTACCGGTTGCATAATCATATGCATACCAGTCAGCCTTTACGGTCTTGACTGTGTTGTCAAAACTGAATACTACAGCCTGCATGCTGTTTCCGATGTTGTACATGGGGAATGATACGGGATCAACCCACATGAGCTTGTTGTTCAGGATACCGGTGGTATCTCTTACAACGGGAACAAAGAAGCTATAGCAGGGAACTGACATTGAGTTAAGATATGCGCTGAAAGCGAAGTTCTTGTTCTCAATGGCGGTATTGAGTATCTGAAGTTTCTCATTTACAAGAGTAGGATATGCTACAGACTTGTAAGCTGTAGGAGCATATACTGCATGTGTAAAGTAGATGGCACCGTTACAGCACATTACAACTGAGTCAACAGTTGCAACAGCCTCGGACGGTCTCTCAAACATAGGATCGTTGGCGTCGTTGAGCACGCTTGAGAACTTGCTGGGAACTGAACCAACGAGTGATGAAAGCATGTTGTTGTTCAACAGCTTAACGATAACCTTGATATCAACACTGTCCATATCCTCGGCAACCTGCTCGGCAGTAACGGGCTTGTTGTTACGATACTTGGCTTTACCGTATCTCTCACGCAGTGACTGACCGCCACCGTTGAGCCACCAGTCTGTCATGGTTGCATCATCAGGAACAAGCATTACGCTCATGTTGTGCTGCATAAGAGCTGTGGTTCCATCCTGTGAAGCAGGAACGGGAGTGAAGTATGCATTCCATCCCGGATCGAACTTAAGGAGCTCATGGGGCTGACCGAACTGCTTGTTACCGGGGGTGCGGTCCAAACGGGTTGTGTTTGAACTTGTAGCATCCCTGTTGGACTCTGAATAATAACGCTTTACATAAACGGTATCATCAGAACCATGGAAAGCGGCAATAAGTGAGGGATCTGTTATCTCACCCTGGTCGATAAGCTTGCCAAGCTGGGTAGACATGCTTACGTTGGGGAAAGGAGCGCAGAAACGGTCCAGAATTGAACTGTATATCTTAGCGTTATTGGAAGATGCAAGGTACTCAGCCATATTGGGGAGAAGGTAAACGACATCCTCCATTACATGGATGAATCCGTTGAAGCACTTCTTGTTCTGAGTCTCGATTCTTACACCGTTCACGCTGGCGTCTCTCTCCTCACGGCCTTTCTTCTTCTGGCTCTTGTCATACTTACCCTGGTTGAAGAGGAAGTCGTAGTCATCGGCTGTCATCTTCTTTGCGGTAAGGAACTTGGGAACAAAGAATACGATAGGTCTGGTGGTTCCGTCCTGCATTACGGCAATACCGTTGGGTTTTGACTTGTGACGTTTCCAGGAATCCTCAACATCGGCCTTTGAGAAGGTAGGCATATCCTTTGCGAAAAGGACAGGGATAGTGTCATAAGCAGATGATGCTGAAAGCCTACGCATTACATCACCGATGATAGGATCTGTGTTGTCACTACCGCCACTGGTTGAGAGTGAAGCAACCTGATAAACGTTGTCAAGCATTGATCCGTTCATGATCATTGCCATCTGAGCCTTGGAAAGCTCATCAAAGCTCATAACAGGTTTGCCACCGTTCTTGAACGGGCAGTCAGGACCGAAGAAACGGTCAAATGCCTCATCGGAAGCTACAAACATAGTCTTACTACCTGTCTTGGAAAGAACCTCTTTCTGACCAAGAGAGTCAATCAACCTTACATAATAGTTGAATGTGTAGGTCTGACCGTTTTCACCGACAAAACCCTCCTTTAGGGTTTCATAGATACTGGTTCCGAGCCAATCAGGGAATTTCTTGTCGAGATCATAATCAGTAACGCAGGATGACAAGCCGAAAGCTGCCATCAGAGCCATGAGTACGAATCCCTTGAATCCTGAACGGTTCGTCAGAGATTTGGATTTTTTCATTAGAGTTAGTTATTTGATTATTTAATTTATTCCTTATTATCTAAAGAAAGGCTCAATCCATTCCCTCGATTGTCTTGATACGACCCTCTGAGTCATACTCGAGTTCGCAGACCTTGAGGCTGCGGAGCCATGACTTGCCGCCCGAAGGAACACTGTCATGATGGAAGAGATACCACTTTCCCTTGTACTCGATGATGGAATGATGAGTAGTCCAACCTACAACCGGGGTAAGGATAACTCCCTGATAGGTAAACGGACCGTAAGGATTGTCACCGGTTGCATAGCACAGCAGATGGCTGTCACCGGTTGAATATGAGAAATAATATTTGCCTTTGTACTTGTGCATCCATGATGCCTCGAAGAAACGATGGGGATCATCAGCCTTGAGGGGATTTCCCTTCTCGTCAACTACCTGAATGGGACGCGGAGCCTCGGCAAAGTTCAGGCCGTCCTTGGTGAGACGAACGCAACGGCTGGGCAGTGAATCCTCCTTTCCCTCGGGGAGATAGGGAGTCTCCAGATGGATGTTGTCCTTGTAGCGCTGAAGCTGTCCGCCCCAGAGGCCGCCAAAGTAAACATAAACCTCACCGTCTGCATCATCGCGGAATGCGCACATGTCAATGCTGTAGCTGCCGGGAACAGGAGCGGGCTGAGGGATGAACGGACCCTCGGGACGGTCTGCGATGGCAGTACCCCAATGGAACACGTCATTGCGGTCCTTCATGGGGAAGTACATGATGTAACGTTTCTTTTTCTTGCTGTAGCCCAGACCTTTAGCCTGTTCTTCTGCATTGGTTGGAACCTCGACTTCGTATTCCTGGACGTCGCAGTCCCAAAGCTGGCGGCCGGCCCAAGGAATATCTTCCAAGCCAATAACCTTACCGTGGTCAACTACCTGACCGTTCATGATGTCATCTGTGGAAAGGACGTGATAATCCTTCATTACATACTGGTCACCGTTGTCGTTCTCAACGTTTTCACACTCCCAGTCATGTGAAGGATAGATGTAAACCCTGCCGTTGAACACATGTACAGAGGGGTCTGCCATGTAGTCGGAGGGGAAGAGATAACGCTTCTTCATAAGAATATTGGTTAATATTTTATCTTATTAAAAAATCAGTTAGCGGCCAAAGTTAAGGCTTTTTTTGGGTATCGGTATACTGTTTCACTCTTTTTTTTTAATAAAAGTGAGCAAAATCTACGTGTAAAGCGCAGTTTTAACAATTTGTAAGGCCATTAAGGGGATTTTTGCGGAGACCGGAAAGCAACAAAAAAAGAGCCGCATCAGAGCGGCCCCTTTTGATCTGTTCCCCCGCATCTTCTCAGACCTGAGGAAAGACTTCACGAAAGTCAATTACTAACCAAATATGTGCATGAAAACTTACACTGCAAAGATATGGACGGATTTGATACGCCCGATTTGCAGACGTGCCATTGAGATTAAGATTTGTGCCATATTCGGTCTATACGCCCATATTTCGCCCCTTTTGGATTCTCAAATCGTAAAAAAAAGCAGGAGAGAACCACTCTCCTGCCAGCTGTCGTACCCGGATTCGAACCAGGACAAACAGAACCAAAACCTGTTGTGCTACCATTACACCATACGACAATCGCCTATACCCAAAAGGGCTTGCAAATATAGTTTTTTTACCTTATTCGGCTATCAGCAGATAGTAATTTTTCTTACCGCGCTGCAGCACGATATATCTGCCGTCCACCAGGTCTGCCTCAGTAAAGACGCGTGAATGGTCATAGGTCTTTTCCTTGTTGACCGATACACCGCCGCCCTGCATCATCTTGCGGGCCTCGCTCTTACTGAAGAACACCGGGCATACATCGGTAAGGAAATCCGATGCCTTGATATCCTGCTTGAGCAGGTCACGGCTGAATCGGAACTGGGGAACACCGTCAAATACTGAGAGCAGCATTGACTCGTCAATATTCTTGAGGTCCTCTGAACCGGCGTTGTTGCCGAACAGAATCTCCGATGCCTCTGCGGCTGCCTTGTAATCGGCCTCACTGTGAACCATGCAGGTCACATCCTTGGCAAGACGCTTCTGAACCAGACGCAGATGGGGAGCGGCGTCATGCTCGGCTATCAGGGCCTCGCACTCTTCCTTCTCAATGTTGGTGAATATCTTGATGTAACGCTTGGCATCCTCATCGCTTACGTTCAGCCAGAACTGGTAGAACTTGTAGGGTGATGTGTACTCGGGGTTGAGCCATACGTTACCGCCCTCGGTCTTACCGAACTTGGTGCCGTCAGACTTGGTGATAAGCGGGCATGTCAGGGCAAAGCACTCGGTACCGTTGATGCGGCGGATGAGCTCAGCGCCAGTGGTGATGTTACCCCACTGGTCTGCACCTCCCATCTGGAGCTTGCAGTTCTTGTGCTCGTTCAGATAGAGGAAATCATAACCCTGAAGCAGCTGGTAAGTGAACTCTGTGAATGAAAGACCGTCACGGGCCTCACCGTTAAGACGTTTCTTGACGGAGTCCTTAGCCATCATATAGTTCACTGTGATATGCTTACCGATGTCACGTGAAAAATCAAGGAAAGTAACGTTCTTGAGCCAATCGTAATTGTTTACAAGTTCAGCCTTGTTGGGGGCGTCGCTGTCAAAATCCAGGAACTTGGCCAGCTGCTTGCGTATGCACTCAACGTTGTGCTTTAGGGTATCCTCGTTAAGCAGATTACGCTCCTGAGACTTTCCGCTGGGGTCACCGATCATTCCGGTGGCACCGCCAATCAGAGCCAGAGGTTTGTGTCCGCAACGCTGGAAATGACGGAGTATCATTATACTGCACAGATGTCCAATATGGAGTGAATCTGCGGTGGGGTCAAAACCCACGTAAGCTGTAACCTGTTCCTTGTTCAGTAATTCATCTGTACCGGGCATCATCTGGTGGATCATGCCTCTCCAGGTCAGTTCTTCAACAAAATTAGTCATAGTTAAAGTATCGGATTTTGCACAAAAGTCCGCAAATGTACAATTCTTTGTTCAAAGACACAACACTATCGCTGCAGAAGTATGTTGTTATTCCTTAAAATCTGCCACTCAATAGCTTGTGTCTTTTCATTACGGATTTGGGCAGCCGCCAGGACCGTCTGCTCTATCGTACACTTGCCGTCCGTCTCCAGATAAAGCTGTCCGGACGGAACTTGCCTTAGGGACTCCTCGTTGTGCTTAAGACCGAACGATACGAGAATGCCGTTTGAATGGAGTTGGCGCATCTGTTCAGGGCCTCCCCGGAATCCGTGAACGAGCCAGGATTGGGTTGGCTTAAGCAGTTTGTGCAGACGTATCACGGAATCAAAATCACGGACCACATGGAGTATCATCGGCCTCTGGAATTTTTCTGACAATTCTACCTGTCTTAAGAAGGCCTTTTCCTGGACGTCGTGCGACGGACCTCTCAGGGTGTCGAATCCGCACTCTCCAACGGCGATGACCTGGGGATCGGACAACAGTTTCTCCAAAGCCTGGAATTTGTCTTGGTCATTTCCCGTCACATCCCAGGGATGCAGTCCGGCGCTGTACCACTGCCCTCCATCAGAGGACAACGGCCCGCATCCTATACACACAAGTGCCGTACCAGGCACCTCCGGCAGAATATGAGTATGTATATCCCTGATTTTCAATTCTCAATTTTCAATTTACGGGACGGGGTCATACCCCGACCCTCCCCAGGGATGACATCTCAAAACCCGTCTGACAGCCAGCCACGTTCCCTTGAACGGCCCGTGTTTGGTTATTGCCTGGATTGCGTATTCGGAGCAGGTGGGAGTAAAACGGCAGGATGCAGGCGTGAAAGGTGATATGAACTTCCTGTAAAAACGTATGGGAAGCATTATCAACCGCCCAAGAAGTTTAGTAATTTTTTCTAACAGTTTACGCATTGTCCGACAAGTGGGATCCAACCTCTGAAACCAGACGGTCCATAGCTGCGGACAGCCGGTCATTCAACGAATCACTCTTCCACAACTTGCTGTCAAGAAAGAGAAAAGCCACATCCAGCCCTTTGCCTTGAGTCTCAACGACACCTTTAAGGGAAGCCGAATGCTGGCGGTAGAACTCCCTGATTTGCCTTTTTACGCGGTTACGGTCAACCGCATGATGGAACTTACGTTTAGGAGCGCTTATAAGGATACGCACTCCGGGGGTATCGGCCAGGAGCCACACAAGCCTTACGGGAAAGACGGCTATCTGCCGGTTTCCCTCAGCAAAAAGTCTGTCAACCTGCGTATTGCCGCACAGACGCTCGCTCTTGGAAAATGTGAATCCTTTATTCATATAATAAAGACGGGATCCTGTACAGGCTTTAAGCCCGCCACACAGGGTCCCGTCCATATGGTTTGTATATTACTTCTTCTGGTTGGCAGCGAACCAGGCATCGATAGCGGCTGACATGGAGGTGATTCCGGGAACCGGAGCCTCGATATCAAGTCTGAGACCTGCGTCGCGGATAGCCTTGGCAGTGGTGCCGCCAAAGCAGCCGATAACCTTATCACCTTGGACAAAGTCAGGAGCATTCTCCTTAAGTGACTCTATTCCGGCAGGGCTGAAGAATACCAGCATATCATAATCATCCAGTTCACCGGCTGCAAACTCATTGCTTACGGTGCGGTACATGATAGCCTCGGTATGAGCGATGTTATTGGCATCAAGCAGAGCCTTGAGTTCACCGGTATGGACGTTAGACATGGGAATGAAATACTTCTCTGTCTTATGCTTAAGGATGGGAGCCATCAGGCTGTCAACCTTACCGGTATTGCCAAAGAACACCTTACGCTTGCGATACTGAACATACTTCTGGATGTAGAGAGAAACTGTCTCAGTGATGCAGAAATACTTCATATCCTCCGGGATGTTTACTCTCATCTCAGCGCAAAGCTGGAAGAAATGATCTACAGCATGACGTGATGTAAATACTACAGCCGTATGGTCAAGAATATTGACGTGCTGCTGTCTGAACTCTTTGGCAGTGAGCGGGTCAACGCGGATAAAGGGTTTGAACACGAACTCTACGCCGTATTTCTCAGCCAGGTCAAAATAGGGTGACTTGCCCGTTGTGGGCTGAGGCTGGGATATCAGAACCTTCTTAACTTTCAAAGTATGTACGGTTTAAATTAGACCAAGTATTGTGCTCGAAATTATGAACTCAAAAATAACAGGAGCTATTTCGAACGCACAAAGGTACAAAATAAATCCTAAATTGGAGCGGCTATTTTTAAATAAGGCGGTTTTCATCTTGAAAATTCTGCCCGTAATGGTCAGAATGCGCATCATATATGCAAAAACAAAGAGTGCAAAAAGATGAATATTGAGGAATATCACCAATATTGAGAACATCAGCATCAAAAACGCGCACACAGAAAAAGTCATTACAAAAAAGCAGTTCCAGCGGGCAGGCTTAAGCGATATTATCTGGCGTTTGTACAGGATCTTGTTGACAACGGTGTAACAAACCAGTTTAAGCAGGAAGAATCCTACTATCATCGATGAATACCAAAGCAGGAAGTAGATTGAAGAGGTTCCCTCCTCCATCAGGTCCTGAGAGTAGACACCTACCGCCAGACCTATGCTGATGCAAGACAACAGATATATGATTATATTCTCAATTGTAGACAGTAGAGGGAAACTGACTTCACCGTCCGGACTCCTGAACCTGAACATGGACATGAATGAATCTGCATATTCCGCCCTGTACGGACCCATTATGATAAGCATGAGCACTAATGTGACGATCATTGCCAGCAGGAACCAGTCATTGAGACCGTAGTAGTTTACCAGATCGATAATGGGAATGAGCATATCTCTATTTGTCTAAATTAACTTTGCTTGTTGTATCATTCCAGTCAGAAAGCGTATCCACCAGTCTGATGGCTTCATCCGGGGTTTGGGCTACTGCCCAGAGTTTCTTGAATACGGGGTTCATGAAATGACGTTCTGCTGTACGCTCAAGCATCTGCAGCAACGGGTCATAATAATTATCCGTATTGAGTATCACGATGGGCTTGACGAATAATCCCAGCATTTTCCAGGTGATGATCTCAAAAAGTTCCTCAAAGGTTCCGGTTCCGCCTGGCAGCGCTATGACGGCATCGGCCATCTGGGCCATGCGTTTCTTGCGCTCATGCATGCTGGGAGTGATGATGGTCTCTGTCAGACCCTCATGAAGCCAACCGTTGTCAACCATGAACTGAGGTATGATACCGATTGATACGCCACCGGCATCCAAGGCACCGTTCTCTACAGCCGCCATCAGTCCGGTACTGCCCGCACCGGACACAAGCCTCTTGCCGGCTTTTGCTATCAGCCCGCCCAAACTGTAGGCAGCATCAACAAAAACCTTCTCAGCATCCGCACTAGACGCTCCATAAACAACAATCGTCTCTCTTCTCATCATTTTTCCATCACCCAGCCAATGAATTGGCTGGCTACCCCTATCACGCCCCTACGGGGCTTGATGAATTTTATTAATACCTGTAATGTTCAGCCTTATAAGGACCCTCAACCGGAACGCCAATGTAATCCGCCTGAGCCTGGGTCAACTTGGACAGATGTACGCCGATGCGCTCCAGATGCAGACGTGCCACCTCCTCATCAAGATGCTTGGGCAGACGGTATACGTCAACCGGATACTGCTTGCCAAAGAGCTCTATCTGAGCCAGGGTCTGGTTGGTAAAGCTGTTACTCATCACAAAGCTGGGATGACCCGTTGCGCAACCCAGGTTAACCAGTCGGCCATCGGCCAACAGGATTATGCTGTGACCGTCGGGGAAGAAATAACGATCCACCTGCGGCTTTACGTTCTGGCATTTTATGCCCGGTATCTTCTTGAGTTTGTCAACCTGAATCTCACTGTCAAAGTGGCCGATGTTGCAGACGATGGCCTGATCGGGCATCACTTTCATATGCTCAGTCGTGATGATGTCTATGTTTCCTGTGGTGGTTACGAATATGTTGCCAAGCGGTGCGGCCTCATCCATGGTCACCACCTCATATCCCTCCATAGCAGCCTGCAGAGCGCAGATGGGGTCTATCTCTGTAATAAGTACACGGGCTCCGTATGAGCGCATGCTCTGGGCACAGCCCTTACCTACCTCACCGTAACCGGCCACGACGCAAACCTTACCTGCTATCATAACGTCCGTAGCACGCTTGATTCCGTCAGCCAGTGACTCGCGGCAACCGTACAGGTTATCGAATTTGCTCTTGGTAACTGAGTCATTGACGTTGAATGCGGGGAACAGAAGCTCACCGTTCTGCTGCATGCGGTAAAGACGATGCACACCGGTGGTGGTCTCTTCACTTACACCCTTTATGTTCTTTGCTATGTTCTGCCAGTAGCTGCCGCCTTTTACCTTGGCAACCTCCTTGAGAGCTTTCAAAAGCTCGACTTCATCGGCAGATTCAGCCTTGTAATCCAGGGACTTGGGATCTTTCTCACCCTTTACGCCCAGATGTATCATAAGTGTGGCGTCACCACCGTCATCGACTATCATGTTGGGACCTCCCTCGGGGAAGTTCATGGCCTGCAGTGTGCACCACCAGTACTCCTGAGCGGTCTCACCTTTCCAGGCAAACACAGCAGCACTTCCGGCTGCGGCAATAGCGGCAGCGGCGTGATCCTGAGTGGAATAAATGTTGCATGAGCACCAGCGGATATCGGCTCCCAGCTCGTGAAGAGTCTCAATGAGAACAGCTGTCTGGATTGTCATGTGCAGAGAACCCATAATGCGTGCGCCCTTAAGTGGCTTTGAATCACGGTATTTGTCACGGAGAGCCATGAGTCCGGGCATCTCCTTCTCGGCCATCTCAATCTCCTTACGACCGAAATCAGCCAGATTGATGTCTGCCACCTTGTAGGGCAGATTAGTATAAAGTTCGTTCATATATAAATAATTGTGCTTGCAAAGTTAACAAAAGTTCCCAAAAAGGTTTTTACGTAAGGCTAAGGATGAAAAAAATAGGGTTGGCCACTGGTCAACCCTACTTTCATCATTCTTAGCCTTACTTACGCAGACCGAGAGCCTTAACGATGGCGCGGTAGCGCTCAATGTCTCTCTCCTTGAGGTAGTTGAGCAGTCTACGACGCTTACCTACCAGCTGGGTCAGTGCCCTTTCAGTGCTATAATCCTTACGGTTCTCCTTAAGATGTTCCGTCAAATGGGAAATACGGTATGAGAACAAGGCTATCTGGGCTTCAGGTGAGCCAGTATCCGTGTTGGACTTTCCGTATTGTCCAAAGATCTCTTGTTTTTTCTCTTTGTCTAAATACATTTTCTTAAAAATAATGTGAAAACTCGTTTAGCGGGCGCAAAGATAGAGCTTCTTTTTCAATACACAATGAAATTTCTAACATTTTTGCCGTAACTTTGCAGCCCGAAGGAGAAACATATATATATGAATATTAGAAACATCGCTATTATTGCGCACGTCGACCACGGTAAGACGACACTGGTCGACAAGATGATGCTGGCCGGACACCTGTTCCGCGACAACCAGGCCAAGGGAGAACTTATGCTCGATAACAATGACCTGGAGCGTGAGCGTGGTATAACCATTCTCTCCAAGAACGTGTCCATCACTTACAAGGATACCAAGATTAACATCATTGACACTCCGGGACACTCGGATTTTGGAGGTGAGGTTGAGCGTGTACTCAACATGGCCGACGGTTGCATCCTGCTGGTCGACGCATTTGAGGGCCCCATGCCTCAGACCCGTTTCGTACTGCAGAAGGCTCTTCAGATAGGACTGAAGCCCATAGTAGTAGTAAACAAGGTAGATAAGCCCAACTGCCGTCCCGAGGAGGTTTATGAGATGGTATTTGACCTGATGTTCGCTCTGGATGCCACAGAGGAGCAGCTGGATTTCCCCGTACTCTACGGTTCCGCCAAGCAGAACTGGATGAGCACAGACTGGAAACAGCCCACTGACAACATACTGCCTCTGCTCGATGCAATCATTGAGCATATCCCCGCTCCCAAGCAGGAGGAGGGTACACTGCAGATGCTTATCACATCACTTGACTACTCTTCATACACAGGCCGTATCGCCGTAGGTCGTGTAAACCGCGGCACCCTGAATGAAGGTATGACCTGCACACTTGCACACCGCGACGGCAGCAAGGAAAAGGTAAAGATCAAGGAACTTCATACATTTGAGGGCATGGGCCGTAAGCGCGTTCCTACCGTTGAAGCCGGTGACATATGCGCCATCGTAGGTCTTGAAAAGTTTGAGATCGGCGATACCGTATGCGATGCCGAGAATCCCGATCCCCTGCCTCCTATCGCAATCGATGAGCCTACTATGAGTATGCTCTTCTCAATAAATGACTCACCTTTCTTTGGTAAGGAGGGTAAGTACGTTACATCACGTCACATCCAGGACCGCCTGAATCTGGAGCTTGACAAGAACCTGGCCCTGCGCGTCCGCCGCACAGAGGAGGATGGCAAGTGGATTGTATCGGGCCGTGGCGTGCTGCACCTTTCAATATTAATTGAGACCATGCGCCGTGAGGGCTACGAGTTGCAGGTTGGTCAGCCTCAGGTTATCATGAAGGAGATTGACGGCAAGACCTGCGAACCGATTGAGGAGCTCACCATCAGCGTACCTGAGGAGTTCTCAAGCAAGATGATTGACCTGGCCACCAAGCGTAAGGGTGAGATGATATCAATGGACACCCAGGGTGACCGAGTGGTCATTGTGTTCGATATCCCTTCACGCGGTATCATAGGCCTGCGTACCAACGTGCTCACCGCATCTCAGGGTGAGGCCGTTATGGCACACCGTTTCAAGGAGTACCAGCCTTACAAGGGAGACATAGAACGCCGCACCAACGGTTCAATGGTTGCCATGGAGACCGGTACGGTATTTGCATATGCGCTTGACAAACTGCAGGACCGCGGTAAGTTCTTTGTAAACCCGCAGGATCAGGTTTATGCAGGTCAGGTGGTAGGCGAGCATGTCCATGAGAAGGACCTGGTAATCAACGTTACCAAGAGCAAGCAGCTCACCAACATGCGTGCCAGCGGTGCCGATGAGAAAGCACATATCGCTCCTCCCGTAATATTCTCACTTGAGGAGGCTCTGGAGTACATTAAGAACGACGAGTACGTTGAGGTTACTCCCAAGAGCATGCGTATGCGTAAGATCATACTGAGCGAACTGGAGCGTAAACGCGCCGCCAAGTAACCCGAAAACCCCGATGAAAAGGAGATTCTCTGCAATATTTGCGCTTATTCTGCTGATGGTTGTTTCATGCGGCAGGAACAAGGGCTTGTACATATTGCAGGGAACCGTCCATGAGGGAACCGATACCATTGTCGTGGTTGGTTTTGATTCCAGATTTGAGTATCCGGATACCATAATCCCTCAAAACGGACAGTTTACATGGTCTTTCCGTCCCGATACCGTCACAACCCTGCTGCTTCTGCTGCCCGACGGGCGCCGTTACCCGGTTTTTGCCGAGAAGGATGTGCAGTCACAGGTGGAAATACCATCAGATACAGGCACTTATCACATATCGGGAGGATATTGTAATGACACTTACAACTCTTTCTGCATTTCCACTCGTGGTGATTCCACATTGGAGCAGGCTGTCGCAGCTGTCGACTCATTCATAACCAGGGATCCTTTCAGCGAGGTAACGCCATACCTTATTTATGACCGTCTGGTATTGGGTTATCATGCAAGCCAGAAAACGCTTGAGAAGGTAATCAAAAGAATGAGCGGAAACATGCAGGACGCCCCGTATCTGACTGCACTCAAGTCAGAGTTCTCTGCAGACCTGCCAAGCAACTCATACATAAGTACTCTTACTCTCCGCGACTCCACCGGAACCAAGAGACAGTTTGCCGATATGGGAGCCGGTTCCAATTACCTGCTGGTATGTGTATGGGCCTCATGGATACAGCAACCCGGACTGGATGCCAGGAAAACACTGAATTCCCTGCTGGACGTTATTTCTCCTAAGACACTGAGCATCATTGACGTCTCTATTGATGTCAATATGGACAGCTGGAAAGAGGCGCTGACCAAAGACACGCTCAGATGGGAATCCTTCATAGATACAGAAGGTTGGGAGAGCAGGATCATAAAAGGAACGAATACCAAACAACTACCCTCTTTCATCCTGTTTTCAGGTACAAAGAGAGTACAATACCAGACCAGTTCAAGGTCAGAACTAGACCAGGAACTGAAAAAGACGTTAGCACCCCGTTCTTTTGAAAGGGAGAAACCAAAGAACGGTATTACATTGACAAAAAAATGACATCTGATTCCTACTGACATGAACAACACCATTAATACCATATCCAATTATGCTTATCAAAGTTTCAGGTGCGGCTGTCCAAGGGATAGACGCATACATCGTGACAATCGAGGCGAGTACATCTCGCGGTATCAGATTCTTTCTTGTAGGACTGCCTGACAGCGCAGTCAAGGAGAGCCATGAACGCATCATTTCAGCTTTCCAGGTAAACGGTTACAAGTTCCCGTCAAGTCAGATCATCATCAACATGGCTCCGGCCGATATACGCAAGGAGGGGGCAGCCTATGACCTTCCGCTTGCCATTGTAATTATGGCGGCTGCCGGACAACTGTCCACTTCAATGCTTGATGATTATGTCATAATGGGCGAGATGGGGCTGGACGGATCCCTGCAACCTGTAAAAGGAGCCCTGTCAATGGCCATTAAAGCTCGTTCTGAAGGTTTCAAGGGAATAATTCTGCCCGCCCAGAACGCTCCCGAAGCTGCCGTAATAGACGGATTGGAAGTATACGGAGCCTATAACCTGCGTGAAGTGGTTGACCTGCTGAACGACAGGCAGGACCATATCATGCCTCTGGAGAAAGCCATGTCGTCACAATCGGAGCAAGCCAATTCCTACCATGCTGATTTTGCTGATGTCAAGGGACAAAGTGCTGTAAAGAGGGCGCTGGAGGTAGCTGCATCGGGAGGACACAACCTCATTATGATAGGACCGCCGGGAAGTGGAAAATCAATGATGGCCAGGGCGCTTCCGTCCATACTGCCCCCGCTTACCGAGGAGGAGAGCATAGAGACTACCCGTATTCACTCTGTTGCGGGATTCACCGGCCACGGAGCGTCACTCATAACAGAGCGTCCGTTCCGCCACCCCCACCATACCATAACCAACGTGGCTCTGACAGGAGGCGGCAGCAACGGACAGCCAGGTGAAATATCATTGGCGCACAATGGCCTGCTCTACCTGGACGAGCTGCCGGAATTTACACGATCGGCCCTAGAAGTGTTGCGGCAACCGCTTGAGGACAGGACGATTGTGATTTCCAGAGCAAAATACCGTGTGGAATATCCGGCATCATTCATGCTTGTAGCATCTATGAATCCATGCCCTTGCGGCTACTACAATCATCCCACAAAAGAGTGTCACTGCACGCCCACAATCATTGAGCGTTATCTGGGTCGTGTATCGGGCCCGCTCATGGACAGGTTTGACCTGCAGTGTGAGATTCTGCCCGTAGGCTTTGACGACATGTCCTCAAATCAGCCTACTGAGACAAGTGCGGAGATCAGGGAAAGAGTCATACGGGCAAGAGCCGTACAGGCAAGCCGATTCATCGATGAAAAGGGCATTTATTGCAATGCACAGATGGATTCACGCCTGCTGCGCAAATATGCCGGAGCAGAACCTTCATCAATCCGCATGCTGGGTGAGGCCATGAACCGCCTCAACCTCTCGGCCCGCGCCTATGACCGCATCCTGAAAGTGGCCCGCACCATAGCCGATATGGACGAATCGGACACCATCCAGCCCCATCACATAGCCGAGGCCATAGGTTACCGCAGTCTTGACCGCGCATCTTGGGGAAAATGAACACAATGGGGACTGTCCCCTTTGTGTTCTTTTTTTTTATAACTTTGCGAACCGAAAAGAAAAACGACTGATAATATGAAAGATTACAAGAGGATTCTGGTTACATCGGCCCTGCCCTACGCCAACGGCCCGCTGCACATAGGCCATCTGGCAGGCGCATACGTTCCGGCCGATATTTATGTCCGTTACCAACGTCTCAAGAAGGTGGACGTGATGTTCATTGGAGGCAGTGACGAGCACGGAGTGCCCATCACCATCCGCGCCAAGAAAGAGGGCGTGACTCCCAAGGAGATCATTGACCGCTACCACTATCAGATGAAGGATACATTCAAGGGAATGGGTATTTCATATGATATCTACGGACGTACCAGCTCCCCTGTACACCATAAGCTGGCTGCCGATTTCTTCCGTAAGCTCTACGATACCGGCAAGTTCATCCAGAAGACCAGCGAGCAGTACTATGACGAGGAGGCCAAGATGTTTCTTGCAGACCGATACATTACCGGTGAGTGCCCTCACTGCCACTACGAACACGCATACGGTGACCAGTGCGAGAAGTGCGGCACATCACTCTCACCCACAGAACTCATCAACCCTGTAAGCACCGTAAGCGGCAGCAAGCCCGTGATGAAGGAGACAACACACTGGTATCTGCCCTTGGAGCAGTATCAGGAGTGGCTTGAGAAGTGGATCCTGCAGGAGCACAAGGAGTGGCGTCCCAATGTTTACGGTCAGTGCAAGAGCTGGCTTGACATGGGTCTGCAGCCCCGTGCCGTAAGCCGTGACCTTGACTGGGGTATCCCCGTACCTGTTGAAGGTGCCGAGGGTAAGGTGCTCTACGTATGGTTTGACGCTCCCATAGGCTATATCAGCAACACTAAGGAGTACTGCGACGAGCATCCCGAGCGCGGCAGCTGGGAGACCTGGTGGAAGGATCCCGATACACGCCTTATCCACTTTATCGGTAAGGACAACATAGTGTTCCACTGCATTGTATTCCCCTCAATGCTTAAGGCCGAGGGTTCATTCATACTGCCCGATAACGTACCGAGCAACGAGTTCCTGAATCTGGAGGATGACAAGATTTCAACTTCACGCAACTGGGCCGTCTGGGTACATGAGTATCTGGAGGATTTCCCCGGCAAGGCCGATGTAATGCGTTACGTACTTACCGCCAATGCCCCTGAGACCAAGGACAACAACTTTACATGGAAAGACTTCCAGGCCCGCAACAACAACGAGCTGGTAGCCATTTACGGTAACTTTGTGAACCGTGCCCTGGTTCTGACACAGAAGTATTTTGACGGCGTTGTTCCTGAGTGCGGAGAGCTTACAGACTATGACCGCGAGACCCTTAAGGAGTTTGCCGATGTTAAGCAGCAGCTTGAGTCACTGCTTGACAACTTCAAATTCCGTGAGGCCCAGAAGGAGGCTATGAACCTGGCCCGCATAGGAAACAAGTACCTGGCCGATACAGAACCCTGGAAACTGGCCAAGACCGATATGAAACGTGTTGAGACCATCCTTAACATATCACTCCAGCTGGTTGCCAACCTGGCAATAGCATTCGAGCCGTTCCTGCCGTTCTCTAGTGAGAAACTGCGCGGCATGATTGCCCTGGAGGGTGCACAGTGGGACCGTCTGGGTGCCATTGACCTGCTGCCCGCCGGCCACAAACTGAGCAAGCCCGAGCTTCTGTTTGAGAAGATTGAGGACGACGTGATTGAGGCTCAGATCCAGAAGCTGCTCAAGCGCAAGGAGGAGAACGAGAAGGCTGCCGCAGCCGCTCAGCCCGCCAAGCCCATAAAGGAGAACATACAGTTCCCGGAGTTTGAGAAACTGGATATCCGCGTGGGTACAGTGCTTGAGTGCATCAAGGTGCCCAAGTCTGACAAGCTGCTCCAGTTCAAGATAGATGACGGTCTGGGAGGCCGCACCATCCTTTCCGGAATTGCAAACTACTACAACCCCGAGGATCTGGTAGGCAAGCAGGTTTGCTTCATCGCCAACCTTGCACCGCGTAAGATTCTGGGCCGCGAGAGCCAGGGTATGATACTGAGCGCACTGGATGCAGACGGCACACTGGCTGTTACAACAGTACAGCGTCCCGTTAAGCCGGGCAGCGAGGTCTGCTGAATACAGCCGTTGAAACTCCAGCCGTTGAAACGGCTGGCTACCCTTATCAGATACCTACGGTATCAATATAGAAAACATGAAGAATGTAGCTGTTATATTAGCTGCAGGCTCCGGTTCAAGAACCGGTCTTGCCACCCCTAAGCAGTTCCTGCCTTTGGGTGGCAAGACTGTTTTGGAGCACTCCGTACAGACTTTCCATGATCATCCCGAAATTGATGAGGTCGTGATTGTCACCGCAACAGAATTCATAGAGAGGGTGCAGGCTATCGTAAAGGCCAACGGATGGACAAAAATATCGGCCGTATTAGCCGGTGGAAAGGAGCGTTTTGACTCCAGTCTGGCTGCCGTACGCCATTTTGAGGGCAAACCCGACACCGTGATGCTGTTCCATGATGCAGCACGCCCGTTGGTATCGGGACGCATTATTACAGACACAATTAAAGCCATGGAGCGGTACAATGCCGTGGATGTGGCTATACCTGCAGTAGATACTATAGTTCAATGTAACCGCGAGGGTACATATATGGAGTCCATACAGGACCGCAACCTGCTGTGGCGTATGCAGACACCGCAGGGATTCCGCCAGAGAACCATTGAACAGGCCTACGCCATTGCCCTTAAAGACCCTGGCTTTACCGCTACCGATGACTGCGGCACGGTACTGCGCTACCTTCCGGGAGTGAAGGTAGGCATAGTACACGGAAGTGAACGCAATATCAAGCTGACTTACGCTGACGACCTCTCCTTATTAGAGTTCCTGCTGTCAGAGCCAGAACGGTAGCATACATTATCCCCACAAATATTCCTGAAAGGATGTTTCCCTTCCTTACGCTGTCGGGACGGAACTCCATACGTATCTCATGCTGGCCTGCGGGAATGTTCATAGCCCTGAGCAGGTAGTTCACACGGAATATATCGGCTTTCTGTCCGTCAATGTAAGCCTTCCATCCAAGAGGATAATAAATCTCAGAGAATACAGCCACCCCGTCAGTTGATGAGTTGGATGTATAGGTAAGTACGTCAGGGGCGTATGTATTGAGACGTATTGTGGCTGACTCATTATGACCCGGGCGGAAATCCTTGATGAAACCGGCAAATTCCTTATCCAGGACGGCAGTATTACTCAGGTCTATCCTGTCAAGAGCAGCACACTCCTGGACAGGTCCGTCTACTACAGCAACGGAATCAATGAACCATGCATTTCCCAAAGCGCCGGGATTGCGCATAGGCCTGATCTCATTGTTTTCATCGGCAGTGATGAAATACTTGGCATTGAGCATGCTTATCACACCCATATGACCCTTGGAGAGGTACTGCTCAATGATATCCTGATACCTGCGCAGCTTGGCGGCGCTGTATCCTCCCAGAGACTTGAGATAATAGGATGTACGGGCATCATTGAATGTGCTGGTAGCCAGGTTAAACACTCTGAAATGGGGGTCTGTATCGGCCAGGATAGCCTTCTCATACGGTTGCATGGCATACAGGCTCTTGTCATGTTTCTCTGTCACATAGTTCCTGTCATTGAGGAAACGACGGTCTACAGGCCACATATCGGCAATTACGATAACACCCAGTACGGCTATCATGGTGTTTCTCTTTAACTTGTCATTGGAGAACAGCCATACGGTACCGGCCGTAAGCAGCACGAACAGGAGGGAACGGAACGAGTCACTGCGCAGCATGCCTGCACGCTCATCAATCAGGGCTGCAAAAAGCCAATCGGGCCATGCCTCCTGATATCTTGCGTCATATGAGCTTGTAAATGACAGGAATGAACCTCCAAACAAAGCCAAAATAAGACAGATACCGCCCGTGATACCGGCTGCGATATATATGCCGCGGTTTATCTCTTTCTTGTCCAGACCACCATCCATAATCTGTTTCAAGGCCAGGAAACCAAGAAGCGGAATGGTTATCTCGGCCACTATCAGGATTGATGATACGGCACGGAACTTGTCATACAACGGGAACCAGTCAAAGAAGAGTTCCGTAAGACCCATCCAGTTCTTACCCCACGAGAGGGTGAATGAGAATACGGTGGCAATGAGCAATCCCCATTTATACGGTCCCTTGACCAGAAGCAGACCCAGAAGGAACAGGAAACATACGGCTGCACCGGCATATACGGACCCTACCGTGAACGGCTGCTCTCCCCAATATGTAGGAGCAGACTCGGCTATCTCCTTGGCGGTAGACTTGTTTACGCCGTTCCTGACCATGGTTTTGTAAAGCACTGACTCTGTACCCACGTTATAACCGGTGGCTGTACCCATATAACCGGGGATAAGGAAAGTAAGTGACTCGTCTATACCATAACTCCATGCAGTCGCGTAATCAAGATTAAGGCCTCTGGTCTTGTTGGCATCATCATCCGATGTAAGTTCAGACTGGCCTCCGCGCATGGTCTCGGCAGCGTACTCCTTATTTGCAAAGATGTTTGCAGTACCGGTTCCGGCACCTACCAGGAACGAGGCTCCGAATATCACAGTGGCTATAATCAGGTCCTTATAACGTTTGGACTTGATGTGAATGTAAAGCTCTACGATGAACAGAAGTCCTATAAGCATGGTCATGTAATAGGCCATCTGCGGATGCGGATAGAGTCCCATCGCAGTGAACACCATTGTCAGGCAGGCTCCAAGACCGTACTTTTTATTGTAGATGAGATAGAATCCGGCCAACACAATTGACATCATTGCTATTGACCATGCCTTTCCGTTATGACCGGCCGCCTCTATTATAAAGAAGTACGATGAAAAACCGGTCGCCAACGCACCCACTATGGATAGCCACGTGTCAATCTTGAATGAACGCATCAGGATAAAGAAGCTTACAAAGAACATGATGAACACCAGCGGCATCTTACGTGATGAAGGGTGAAAGACCTTGAGCAGAGGCTCCATGAGGTCTGTAGAGAGATATCGGCCTCCACCTATCTGGTAACCCGGCATTCCGGAGAACATGGCTCCGTTCCACCATGTATAATTACCGGTCTCTTTATGATACTGTCTGGCCTCCTGGACTGCGGAGTTAGCCTGGATATCATCGCCTGTGTATATCACCTTTCCCTGAAAGACAGGCAGGCAGTAAAGTGAAGCAACCACTGCAAACACCGCGATTGCCGCAAAGTAAGGAATCAACCTTTTGTACTTGTTCTTATCCATAGTTACGGGGTTATTGTCAATTATTTGTGCGAAAGTACTAAATTTGCTTTGATTTATCTTTTTGAGGCACTATGAAAATAGCTATTTTGGGTACGGCCTGGCCATACCGCGGAGGTATAGCCGATTTCAACAACCGTCTGGCGCAGGAATTCATCAAGGAGGGCGATGAGGTGATCATTTACACATTCACGCTCCAGTATCCCTCTTTCCTGTTTCCCGGCAAGACTCAGTATTCGCCCGATCCCCAACCCGCAGGGCTTGACATAACAAGACGCCTCAACTCCGTAAACCCGTTCAACTGGCTCAAGGTGGGACGTGAGATCCGCCGGGAAAAGCCGGACCTGCTCATTGTGCCGTTCTGGATGCCCTTTATGGGCGCATCTACAGGTGCGGTATCACGACTGTCTAAAAGATGCGGAGCCCGTAGGGTTGCAATCCTGCACAACCTCATCCCTCACGAGCACAAGCCCGGAGACAAGATTCTTTCCCGATATTTCATCAAGTCCGTGGATTCATGCGTAGCCCTGTCAGAGTCTGTGCTTAAGGATATAGACCTCTTTGACAAAAGCAAGCCGCGCACATTCTGTCCACACCCGCTCTATGACCATTTTGGAACTATCGCATCACGCGAGGAGTCCATTGCCCATTTTGGACTGGACCCGGATTACAGGTATATCCTGTTCTTTGGACTGATACGTGACTACAAGGGTCTGGACCTGCTGCTGCGTGCATATGCCGACAGCCGTCTGCGTGAGCTTAACGTGCGACTCCTGATAACCGGAGAGTTCTACGGAAGTTCTGACAAGTACTTTGAACTGGAGAAAGAACTTGGACTTGAAGGTCTGGTAATATGGAAAAACAGTTTTATTCCTGCCGATGAGGTCCGCTACTGTTTTGGTGCCGCCGACATCATTGCACAGCCCTACAAGACCGCAACCCAAAGTGGAGTATCACAGATTGCCTATCACTTTGAAAAGCCTATGCTGGTTACAAAGGTGGGAGGTCTGGCAGAGATAGTTCCCGACGGAAAAGCAGGTTATGCAGTTGAGCCCGAACCGACCAAAATTGCCGATGGATTGGTGGATTTCTTTAAAAACAAACGCCTCCAGCAGTTCACTGAAGGCGTTATGGATGAAAAGCGGAAATACTCCTGGTCCAAGATGACTCAGGCCATCAGGTCACTCATCGGCTGATACCAGTTCATAATCCATCTGCTTCTTTTCAAGGTTGCAACGTACCACCTTGATCTTTACATGGTCACCCAGACGGTAACGCTTGCGGGTGCGCTGACCTATCAGGCAGTAGTTCTTTTCATCGAACTCAAAGTAGTCACCGCCAAGTGAACGGATGGGTATCATGCCCTCACACTTGTTTTCTATGATCTCTGCATAGATTCCCCACTCCGTCACACCGCTTATCACGGCATCAAACACCTGACCCATGCGGTCAGACATATACTCTACCTGCTTGTATTTGATGCTGGCGCGCTCTGCCTGCTCAGCCAGTTGCTCACGGCCCGAGCAATGCTCGCAATACTCCTCATACTTGGACTGGTTCACGCTGCGGCCACCGCTCAGGTATCGGGTGAGCAGACGGTGTACCATAAGGTCCGGGTAACGGCGTATGGGTGATGTAAAGTGGGTGTAGTACTTGAATGCAAGACCGTAGTGACCTATGTTCTCCGTTGTGTAGCAGGCTTTCTGCATGGAGCGGATTGAGATGGTCTCAATGAGTTCCTGCTCTTTCTTGCCCTTGACCTCAGATAGCATCTTGTTCATGGACTTGGCCATATCGGTAGGATCACCGGTAGCCTTGAGCTTGTAACCGAACTTGGCTACAAAGTTCTGCAGGTTCTCCATACGCTCAGGATCCGGCTCGTCATGTACACGGTAGACGAATGTCTTGGGGTTGCCGCCCTTAACGGCGCCTATAGATTCTGCCACGGTACGGTTGGCCAGCAGCATGAACTCCTCAACCAGCTTGTTTGCATCCTTTGATTCCTTAAAGAATACGCTTACGGGATGTCCCTTCTCATCTATGTCAAAACGGACCTCGACACGGTCAAAACTGAGTGCTCCGTCAACAAAACGCTTGTCACGCAGTATCTTGGCAAGGCTGTCCAGGGTCATAATCTCATTCTTGAACTCATCACCCGGCAGCGGCTCCTTACCACCCTGCTGCTCACGCTCAATGATGGCCTGTACCTCTTCATAGGTAAAGCGGCGGTTGCTGCGTATGACTGTTCGGGCTATACGGGAACGTTTTACCACACCGGCATCGGTCATTTCCAGAATCACGGAGTATGTGAGTTTGTCCTCATCCTGTCGCAGTGAGCAGAGGTTGTTGCAGAGTTTCTCGGGCAGCATGGGGATGGTGCGGTCCACCAGATAAATGGATGTGGCACGCTTGAATGCCTCCTTATCTATGATTCCGCCCTCCTGTACATAGTAGCTTACATCGGCAATATGAACACCTACCTCCCAGAGTCCCTTCTTGATGGGACGGATGGAGAGTGCGTCATCAAAGTCCTTGGCGTCACGCGGGTCTATGGTGAACGTTACCACATCACGGAAATCCTCACGTCCGGCAAGGGCCGCATCATCTATCTCTGACGGGATGTCATCGGCAGCCTTCTCCACGCTCTCAGGATAGTCATACGGCAGTCCGTACTCAGCAAGGATGGCATGCATCTCTGTGTTGTTCTCACCGGCTGCACCCAGTATGTCGATCACCTTGCCTACGGGGTTGCGGTCTGGAGTATCGGGCCATTCAACCACCTTTACCACGGCTTTCTCACCGTCACGGCCTTTCTTGAGGCTGGACAGGGGTATGAATATGTCGCGGTCGGATTTATCGGGAGTAACCAGATAGGCGAATTTGTCCTTTACCTGGAGCGTACCTACAAACGTGTCCTTGGCACGCTTGATGATCTCTGTCACCTCACCCTCAAGACCGGCATGGGGACGCTTTGCAAACAGCACTATACGTACACGGTCACCGTTCACGGCACCGGCCGAGTTGCGCTCTGCCACGAATATGGGTTCGCTTCCGTCATCGGGCACAAGGAAGTTCTTTCCGCCCACACGGCGCTGCAGCACACCCTCTATGAATGTGCTTTTCTGCATCAGGCTGAACTGGCCGTCCTTCTCCTTAAGGAAACCATCCTCAACAAGGTCCAGCACTATATCCAGACACATGCTGCGCATGGGATGAGTCTTGAGTTTGAGCTCATCATACAGACGTTTTACACTGATACTGCTCTCCTGGTTGTCACGGAACCAGTCCGTAACCAGGTCTGTCATGGTCCTGCGGTTAAGGCGGACACCTCCTTTGTATGATCTACTCATATTGAGAATAATTTGTTCTGTTTACGAAGATACAAATTAAAAATCGGAAGCAGTGCGATGCCTCCGATTTTTAATTTTAAAGTCCCAGGTCCGAAGCCTTGAGTTGAAGTAGTTCCATCTTCCGTTTAAATACGGGTACCTCATTTTCAATGAAATCGACCCGCATCTTTTCAAGTGCGATGGCTTTAGCGCCTTTGGCCACAAAGTAACCTATGCCACGCTGGTTGTATATGATGCCATCCATAGTAAGTTTCTCGTAACTACGCATAGCGGTATTGGGATTTACTCCCAATTCACCGCCTAATTCGCGCACTGACAGAATTCTGTCACCCTCCTTGAGATCGCCGCTCAGAATCTTCTCGGAGATTCCGTCGGCAATCTGGAGATATATCGGTTTGTTCTGATTGAATTCCATAAGCCTTACCTTTTTATCAGTGTTTGATTCTCTTAACCCTCAACCATATGAGCAGGAACAGGCCCACATTCACAGTGGTATCTGATATGGTGTCCACCAGGGTTGCGTGTTTTACCATCCATGAAAGGACGGGGAACTCTTCTATAATCTCCTGGGGTGTCATTCCAAGCTCAGCTGCCATCTTGAACTTCTCAACCGCTCCGTTGGTGACGACGGGTATGGTGATCATGCTCAGCACGATGCTTATGAGTATCATGCATCCTATGGTTTTAGCCGGCTTTGAAGACTTGAACAGCAATGCGCCCAGAAGGAATGTAAGAGAAGTCTGAGCCATATCATCCATATAGAGCCATGGACCTGCCACAGCAGTAAGATCAGGCATGAGTTCAAAGTCTATATCCATGTTCATATCGGTAAAGACCTTAAGAAGTCCGTCTCTACCCTCATTCAACACATACAATATGGACTGGCCGCAATCACTGTCAAGAAGGCATATTATCTGGTCAAATGAGAAGTAGACTGCAAAGAAGACGAACGGTACCACAATGCAGCATACTATCACCATCGATATGGTCTTTTCAAGTGAAGAGACCGGAACGGTAAGGTATGAAGAACCCTCTTTCTTGTCTGTGATGAATCCGTATATCCTGGCAGGTGATGAAATGAGTACCACCGCCATTGATATTCCAAACAGGACGCTTCTTCCCATTATACTCAGGCTGTGCCATCCGGAACCTATTACAGTACTGAAGAGTCCTGCTATCAGATAGCCGGTGACGCTCAATGTAGTCATGACAAGAAGTGTTATGCCATACTTGGATATGGCGTTCTTGATGTCTGTAACAAGATAACGACCAAAACGGTTCAGATTTAATACATCATTATTCATAGTCGTGACTCTTTACTTGTTGAACATATCCTTGATTGTTTTCTTATGGAGCAGTACTGCATTGAAAAGGGCTTCAATGTTAACCTTGCTCTCCTCACCCGTGGTGTTGGGTACCACCTGGATGTTTCCGCCCGGAACCATCTCTGAATAGAGGGCTGTGGGGTTCAGTTCCGATGAATAGTCAAAATAGAGTTTCTGAGCTATCTCATCAAGAGTTGCGTTCATAAGCACATCCCTGCGGTCCAGAATGATGATAGGATCGATGATAGCCTCCAGGTCACGTGCCTGATGAGTTGAGATGAGCAGCGTGGACTCATCGGAAGTGTACTTGGAAACCGCCTTACGGAACTGAGCCTTTGACGGGATATCAAGTCCGTTGGTAGGCTCATCCATAAAGAGGTATCTGGTGTTGCAGGCAAGCGCGAAACTGATGAAGGTCTTCTTGAGCTGGCCGTATGACATCTGGTCCATACGCTGCTCCTGGTCTGTATCAAAGACTCTCATCACCTCTGAGAACTTGGAAGCGCTGAAATTAGTCCAGTACTGTCCGTGATCACGTGCAAAATCAATGGCCTTGCGTCGGGGAGCAGGCACCTCATCGGGCAGATAATAGATGTTTGAGAGGAAAGAGGGCTTACGGTCAAACGGATTCTGTCCGTCAATGTCAAGAGAACCGTACATGGTCTTCTTGAGACCGGCAAGCAAGGTTAGAAGCGTGGTTTTGCCCACTCCGTTCTCTCCCAGAAGACCGTATATGCGGCCCTCCTGAAGTTCCATCGAAATGTCCTTCAGCACAACGTTGGCGCCGTAACTGAATCCAAGATTACTGATCTTAATCATAATCGTATCTGTTAGTTGTTTGAATCAATATCGGTGTATTACTTCACTAAGACACTGCAAATATACGCCGTGTTTTTTACTCCGCAATACCATTAACACTATTTAACTTATCTGGCGCATAGCATGCGCGCGTTCCTAATTTTCTTATTTCTACATTTGCTCATGAACAAAAACCTATTGTACTATGAAAAAAGATAACTTGTTTGATTTGGCCGAGAATTACATCTCACAAACGGGAATATCCGTATTTCTTACCGGCAGGGCCGGAACCGGTAAAACCACCTTTCTTAAATACATTGTTGAGAATACACCAAAACGTTGCGTCGTTCTGGCACCTACAGGCGTTGCTGCAATCAATGCCGGCGGTGTCACGATCCACTCCTTTTTCCAATTGCCGCTATGTATGTATCTGCCCGATGTAAAAGAACTGGTAACTGAGTATCAGATGCCTGAGGCCCGTAGGCAGCTGCGTAAGGAGAAGGTTAAGATAATCAAGACTTTGGACCTGCTCATAATAGAAGAGATTTCAATGGTCAGGGCCGATCTGCTGGATGCGGTCGATGCCGTAATGCGCAGATATCGCCGTAATGACCGTCCGTTTGGCGGAGTACAGGTTCTGATGATAGGCGATGCGCACCAGCTGCCACCAGTGGTGACGGAGCAGGAAGAACCATGGCTCAAAAAGGTCTATCCATCACCATTTTTCTTTCATTCCAAGGTGTTCAGACGTCTGCAATATGTGACAATAGAACTGCAGACCGTCTACAGGCAGTCTGATGCCGGATTCCTGAATATCCTGAACAGTATCCGGGGCGGAATAATGGACAATGCCACATACAGGGAACTGAACAGCAGGTTCGACCCCATGTTTGATCCCGATGATACCGTAACACCCGCTGGAAGCAAATGGATAAGACTGACTACACATAACCGACAGGCCGATAACGTAAACCAGCAGAAAATGAGTGCGCTGAAATCAAGGCTGCACACCTTTTACGCCGATATAGAAGGGACATTCCCCGAGAACTCCCTTCCTGCAGAGAAGACACTGCAACTTAAGGAGGGAGCTCAGGTGATGTTCCTGAGGAATGATTCACGAGAGGGCCGATACTACAACGGAAAGATAGCTACTATCACCGAAATTGACGATGAAAACGGCATAATCGTAACCGATGAGAACGGTGACGAGATACAGGTGCCGCGTGAAAAATGGGAGAATATCCAGTATGAGATAGATAAGAAGACAAATGAGATTGTACCCAAGGTTGAAGGAACATTCATTCAATATCCTTTGCGCGCCGCATGGGCAGTGACAATCCACAAGAGCCAGGGCCTCACGTTTGACCATGTGATCATTGATGCGGCATCGGCTTTCAGTTTCGGTCAGGTATATGTGGCGCTTTCACGATGCAGGACACTTGAGGGAATAGTATTGAGCAGCCCCATTTCACAGTCCTGTCTCTACAACAATGCCGACGTATCACAGTTCCATGATGATTTCATGCCTGTAAGTGAGATGCAGAGGCAATTGGACTCGGCACGCGATGAGTATTACATGACCATACTCAAGGAGTGTTTCAGTTTTGGTGAACTGGTAAGACTGACCGGCTGGGCCGGAGGTATATTTCAGAAAGACCTTAAGAATACCTACCCGGACCAGACCACCAGAATGGAAGAGTGCCGATGCAAGGTACGCGACATGGAGGAGATAGCCGTAAAGTTCAGGGCTGAGCTGGACAGGATAGGGACCAAGAATCCTGAGCACCTGAATGAGAGGATATCCAAGGCATCGGGTTATTTCCTGCCTATCCTGGCTGATGTGGCATCGGTCACGGTTCCGGCCATGGCAGTATCGGCAGATAACAAGGATGTACAGAAAAATCTGGCCGATGCATCGGCAGAACTGCTGCCACAGCTTACCCTGTTCGTTGAATGCATGAAAAAGATTGCTGACAGCGGATTCAGTATAGAGATGTATCTCAATACCAGGAACGATATCATTCTCAGTGACGGAAAGACCCGTAAGAAACGTAAGGAGAAGGAAAAAGAGAAAGAGAAAAAGGTTAAGGAAAAGCCTGATATTTCACAGATATATGCCGGCAACCGTCATCCCGAACTCATTGAGCCGCTCATAGAGTGGCGAACTGAGAAATATATTTCACAGAATATACGTGCATACTGGGTACTCACTCAGCGCGCCCTGCTGGAGATAGCCGATACCTGCCCAACCACAAAGGAGGAACTGCTGGCTGTAAACGGATTCGGCCCCGCCAAATGGAAAGAGTACGGCGAGGAGATTCTGGAACTGATTGCCAGATACAGGAAGGATTAAACCTCTGTACCCAGAAGTGTGGCAGAAGTGGCGTCAGTGATGCGGACTGTAAGGAAATCTCCCGGACGGTGGCTGCCTTTGTCAAATACCACGGTACGGTTCTGCCCGGTGCGGCCGTAGAGCTGTTGGCGGGAGCGTTTTGAATAACCCTCGGCCAGGACCTCATACTCCTTGCCTATGCACTCGCGGTTACGTTCAAGTGAGAGTTCATTCTGCAATGCGATCATCTCATTCAGGCGGCGGATCTTGACATCCTCAGGTACATCATCGGGCAGATGCTTGCTGGCATATGTACCCGGACGCTCCGAGTAGCGGAACATGAATGAGGCGTCATAACGGCACAGGCGCATGAGTGACAGGCTCTCCTGGTGATCCTCCTCTGTCTCTGAGTGATAACCGGTGAACATATCGGTAGTAAGACCGCAATCGGGGATGATACGTTTGATTGCATCGACACGCTCCAGATACCACTCACGGGTATATTTACGGTTCATCAGTTTGAGTATGCGGGAGCTGCCGCTCTGGACAGGCAGATGTATATGCTTGCAGATATTAGGCACATCGGCAATTACATGCAGGGTCTCATCACTCATGTCCTTGGGATGTGATGTGGTGAACCTCACCCTCATCTCAGGTACGGCCTCGGCAACCATACGCAGCAGCTGCGGGAAACCTACGGTAGAACCGTCACTTTCAAACTTGTAAGAGTTCACGTTCTGTCCCAGCAGAGTCACCTCTTTGTAACCTTTTTTCTTAAGGTCAAGGACTTCATTCAGGATGCTCTTCGGATCACGGCTGCGCTCACGTCCGCGGGTGTAGGGAACGATGCAGTAGTGACAGAAATTGTTACAGCCGCGCATTATGGATACGAATCCGCTTATGCGGTTGCCGCATATACGCTCGGGGATTATGTCTCGGTAAGTCTCAGTGGTGGAGAGTTCCACATCCATCGCCTTATGGCCTGCCTCAACCTGAGCCATGAGGTCAGGCAATGAGAGATAGGCATCGGGACCGCACACCACATCCACGTGATGGTTGTCCGTAAGATCCTCCTTGGTACGCTCTGCCATACAGCCCATTACGCCGATGAAAAGGCGGTTTTTCTTCTTTTTCATGGCATACAGGGCCTCCAGGCGGTTCCATATTTTCTGCTCGGCGTTCTCTCGTATGGAGCAGGTGTTCAGGAATATGGCATCGGCCTCATCAATATTGTCAGTAGGCTCATAACCGGCCATGCGCATTATCGATGCTATAACCTCACTGTCGGCCACGTTCATCTGGCAGCCGTATGTCTCAATGAAAAGTCTTTTAGTGCTCTCTTCCATATTCCATTGTGATAAGCGGTTGCAAAAATAGTCATTTTCCGTCACTCACGGAATTAGCGGGGCGCTCTCTTGTTTTTATTTAAGGTTATGGTTAATTTTGCACCGTTTTTTACACCGTTGCGTCAAACAAGTTAAATTCACATATCATAATGGCTTTCAAGAAAATCACAGCTGCCGAGGCAGCACGTTTCGTTAAGAACGGTGACAACGTAGGTCTTAGCGGATTCACCCCCGCAGGTACCCCCAAGGCCGTCACCCATGAGATAGGTTTAATGGCCCATGAACTCCACGAGAAGGGCCAGGAGTTTCAGATCAGCTTGTTCACCGGCGCTTCTACAGGTGATTCCTGCGACGGAATCCTGGCACGTGAGCATGCCCTGCGCTACCGTGCTCCCTACACTACGAACAAGGATTTCAGAACAGCCGTAAACAACGGTGAAATCGCATATAATGACATCAACCTGAGCCACATGGCACAGGAGATGCGTTACGGTTTCTACGGCAAACTTGACGTTGCCATCATGGAGGCTTTTGATGTTACCGATGACGGTAAGATCTGGGTTACCGCCGGTGTGGGTATAGCTCCTACAGTGGCTCGTCTGGCCGATAAGATCATCATTGAGCTCAACGCAGCCCACGCACGCTGCGCCAAGGGTCTGCATGACATCTACGAGCCTGCAGATCCCCCTTACCGCCGCGAGATCCCCATCTACAAGCCCAGCGACCACATCGGTAAGGACTACATCCAGGTAGATCCCTCCAAGATTCTGGGTATCGTAGAGGTAAACATCCCCGATGAGGCACGCGGATTCACTGCCCCCGATGAGACCACCCTCAAGATAGGTCACAACGTGGCCCAGTTCCTTATCAGCGACCTTAAGCGCGGCATAATCCCTTCATCTTTCCTGCCCCTGCAGAGCGGTGTAGGTAACGTAGCAAACGCAGTGCTGGGCGCTCTGGGTGAGGATCCTTCAGTTCCCGCCTTTGAGATGTACACCGAGGTTATCCAGGATTCAGTGATTGACCTGATGCGCAAGGGACACTGCAAGTTCGGCTCAAGCTCATCACTGAGCGTAAGCAACGAGACCCTGCAGGGAATCTATGAGGATATGGATTTCTTCAAGGACAAGCTGGTGCTCCGTCCTACCGAGATATCAAACAGCCCTGAGGTGGCACGCCGTCTGGGTCTGATTGCCATGAACACCGCCCTTGAGGCCGATATCTACGGCAACGTGAACTCAACCCACGTAAGCGGCGTGAAGATGATGAACGGCGTAGGCGGATCGGCCGATTTCACCCGCAACGCATTCATATCCATATTCAGCTGCCCGTCTGTAGCCAAGGGAGGAAAGATAAGCGCCATCGTTCCCATGTGTACACACGTGGACCACAACGAGCACAGCGTAAAGGTTCTCATCACCGAGCAGGGTATTGCCGACCTTCGCGGCAAGTCACCCGCCCAGCGCGCCAAGTGCATCATTGAGAACTGCGTACATCCTGACTACAAGCAACTCATGTGGGATTACCTCAAGATTGCCGAGAAGGGACAGACCAGCCACGCACTTGACAAAGCCTTTGCCCTGCACAAGGCACTGGCCGAGAAGGGCGACATGCATCTGGCTGAATTTTAAAAAAACCTTAAAATACTTGACAAGGGGCATAGTGGCGTATTATCTTTGCGCCACTTTGCGCGCGCCGGCGTGCGTGTTTATAAGATGATTTACCAGGATTTTGACCCTTGTCCATTGTGCGGAGCGTCAGGACAGATACCTTACGCCAACTGTACTGACTTTATGGTCAGCAAGGAGTCCTATACACTCTTGCGATGCCCATCCTGCGGAGTGGTATACACCCTGGATCCCCCATCAGAGACAGAACTGAGACGCTATGACAAGCTTAACCTTAAGCTCAAGCTTGGCGATGCCCCCAAGAGCCTGACGGAAAAACTCTATTATCACGTAAGATCACGCATGTTGCACCGTAAGGCACGCATCATTGAGACATATGCATACCGCACAAGCGGATCACTGCTCAACTACGGAGCCAAGACCGGATTTTTCTCACACCGGATGGAGAGACGCGGCTGGAAAGTGACATCGCTTGAGAGATATCATGAGGAGAGGCTGTTCTCGCTTGAGATGTTCCACCACCGCATGATCGATATGAGTGATCTGGACAACCTGCACGCCGGAACATTTGACGTGATAACCATGTGGCACGTATTTGAGCATATGCACCACCCCCATGAACTGCTGGACCGCTTCTATGAGCTGTTGCGTCCGGGCGGGGTACTGGTCATGGCATGCCCCAACATATGTTCCACCGATGCCATGTACTACGGTCCCTATTGGGCTGCGTATGACGTACCCAGACACCTGTGGCATTTTAATCCCGTATCACTGGCGCAACTGCTGCACAGGCACGGTTTCACCCTGATGCATCATGAGAGAATGCCTTATGACAGTTTCTACATATCAATCCTGTCAGAGAAACAAATGAGGCACAAGATGGCGTTCATACGCGGAATGAGGGTAGGACTGCGTTCATGGTGGATTTCACTTACCCATCGCAGCAAGAGCAGTTCACTGGTTTACATATTCAGAAAAAGACAAGAGACAGAATAAGATGGTCAAACAAAAGAAAAAGAAAAAGATAGACCTGCTGTTCATAACGGCATGCATCAGTACCTCACTGGTGCTGCTGCTTATCGGTATTGTAGCATTGCTGCTTCTTACTGCGGGCGATCTTTCACGCCACCTCAAACAGGAGATGACAGTAGAGGTCATTCTCAAGGAGAGCATTACCGACACCCAGCTTTCATCACTGCGCCGCAGTATTGAGGCATCGCCCTACTGTGCAGTCTGCTCGTACATCTCAAAGGATGATGCCCTCAAGGATATGACCAAGGCCATGGGTACCGACCCTTCACAGTTCCTGGAGTACAATCCGTTCTACGCATCACTCAACATCCGTCTGGAGGCCGATTATGCCTGCAGTGACAGCCTCAAACTGATAGAGAAAAACATAATGGCAAAAGAGGGCGTGCGTGAGGTTTCATGGCAGAAAGACCTTCTGGATATAATCAACAGCAACATCCACAAGGTTGCCGGTATCCTGCTCATACTGGCCGTCATACTGTCACTGGTTTCATTCACGCTTATAAACAACACTATCAAACTGACCATCTACTCCCAGCGTTTCATCCTCTACTCCATGAAACTGGTGGGCGCCAAGTGGTCATTCATACGCAGGCCGTTCATAAGGAGAAACCTGTGGATAGGTTTTGTATCGGCCCTGCTCACATGCCTCATGATCTGGTACGGACTCAAACTGGGACTCAAGTATGAACCATGGCTTATCATGCTGACCGAGCCCAAAATCATAATTCCCGTTTTCACCGTGGTTACACTCATAGGTCTGCTCATCACCGGCATCTGCGCCCTGCACTCCGTAAACCGTTTCCTCAGGATGAAATCAGGTGAACTTCATTACGTATAAACAAACAACACAGATATGGACAAGAAAAAATTCGCTTTCACCAAGACCAACTACATTCTGACAGCCGTCGGAATGGCCATCATTATCATCGGACTTATTCTGATGACCGGTTCAAACTGTACCTCCGAGTACTTTGAACCCGATATTTTCAGCGTACGTCGCATCAAGGTGGCTCCCATAGTGACTTTCATAGGTTTCATAACAATCATCGCGGCTATAGTCTACAGACCCAAAGCCGATAAGGAGGAGAGTGACAAATGAGTTGGTTTGAATCACTCCTGCTGGGACTGCTTCAGGGACTTACCGAGTACCTGCCCATAAGCAGCAGCGGACATCTGACCATAGCGTCATCCCTGTTCGGAATAGAGGGTGAGCAGAATCTGGCTTTCACGGTGATCGTTCACGTGGCTACCGTACTCAGCACCGTGGTGATACTCTGGAAAGAGATTGTATGGATTCTGCGTGACCTGTTTACCCGCCAGAGCTGGAAGAGCTACAGCGGCCTGAATGAGGGAACCCGATATGCCATCAACATCATCATCTCCATGATCCCGGTGGGCATAGTAGGTATTTTCTTCAAGGACACGATTGAGGATGTTTTCGGTTCAGGAACGACCGTGGTAGGCTGCTGCCTGCTGGTGACTGCCGCACTCCTGACATTCTCATACTATGCCAAACCCCGCCAGAAAGAGCAGATATCGGGCGTTCATGCCTTTGTGATTGGTATCGCACAGGCTATTGCCGTACTGCCCGGTCTGTCCCGTTCCGGTTCTACCATTGCAACCGGCCTGCTGCTGGGTGACAAGAAGGAGAAACTGGCTCAGTTCTCATTCCTGATGGTGATACCTCCCATTCTGGGTGAGGCTCTGCTGGACATGAAGGACCTGATTGAGTCTGCCGGAGCAGGCGCTGACGGAACTGAGACCGGTACAGGTGTGCTGGTTATAGGATTCTTGGCCGCTTTCCTGGCCGGATGCGCCGCCTGCAAATGGATGATATCAATTGTACGCAAGGGAAAACTCATATGGTTCGGTGTCTATTGCGCCGTAGCCGGATTAATGACACTGCTGTTCCTGTAAGATGAATTTTGAGGAAGGAGTAATACTGGCGTTTGACAAGCCTTACCGCTGGACATCATTCGATGTGGTGGGTAAGATCCGATGGATGATATGCCGCCGCCTGGGAGTCAAGAAACTCAAGGTGGGACATGCCGGCACACTGGACCCACTGGCCACAGGAGTGCTGATTGTCTGCACCGGACGTGCCACCAAGCGCATAGAGGAACTGCAGTCAGGTACCAAGGAATATTACGCCACTATACGGCTTGGAGCCACAACCCCGTCATTTGACCTGGAGAAACCCATCGACGCCACCTACCCCACGGAACACATAACACGTGAGATGGTAGAACAGGTGCTGGAGCGTTTCAAAGGCAGGATTGAACAGGTTCCGCCCACATTCTCGGCCTGCAAGGTTGACGGCAAACGCGCCTACAAGATGGCCCGAAAAGGTGATGAGGTGGAACTCAAACCCAAGACCCTGGTCATAGATGAGATTGAACTCACCGAGTGCAACCTGCCGGACATCACCATACGCGTGGTATGCAGCAAGGGCACATACATAAGGGCACTGGCCCGTGACATTGGGCAGGCTCTTGAGAGCGGTGGACACCTTATAGCCTTGAGGCGCACCAGAGTAGGTCAATTCAAGGTTGAGGATTGTCTGAATCCGGAAAAGTTCAGTGAGTGGCTGGACAACGCAGACATAGAGATGCCTGAGAAAAAAGAAGATTAAGTAACAACATAACAACACTAAAAGGGAATGAAACTATCACAATTCAAATTCAAGCTCCCCGAAGACAGGATTGCACAGTATCCTGTAGAACACCGCGACGAATCAAGACTGATGGTCGTGCACAAGAAATCAGATGAGATTGAACACGTACAGTTCAAGGACATTCTGAACTATTTCGATGAAAAGGACGTTTTTGTCTTTAACGACACCCGTGTGTTCCCCGCCCGTATGTACGGCAACAAAGAGAAGACAGGTGCCTGCATTGAGGTTTTCCTGCTGCGTGAGCTGCGTGAGGAGAACCTGCTTTGGGATGTACAGGTGGATCCCGCCCGTAAGATCCGTATAGGAAACAAACTCTACTTTGGTGAGGACAACTCAATGGTTGCCGAGGTGATTGACAACACCACCTCACGCGGCCGTGTGCTCCGTTTCCTCTATGACGGACCCCATGACGAGTTCAAGAAGGCTCTCTATGCTCTGGGTGAGGCTCCTATCCCAACCTACCTGAAACGCAAGGCCTGCGCATGGTCTTTTGATCAGGACGGCAAGGCAGTTCCGGTTCCCATGTCACAGAAGGGAAAAGATGATTTCTGCGATGAGGATTGCTTCCAGACAATATTCGCTGCGAATGAGGGTGCGGTAACCGCTCCTACAGCAGGTCTGCATTTCAGCCGTGAGCTCATGAAACGCATGGAGATCAAGGGCATTGACCGTGCATTCATAACCATGCACTGCGGTCTTGGTAACTTCCGTGAGATTGACGTTGAGGACCTGACCAAGCACAAGATGGAATCAGAGGAGATGTACGTGACAGAGGAGTGCACCAACATAGTTAACAACGCCAAACTGGGCGGTCACAAGATCTGCGCCATAGGCAATACCGTTAACCGTGCACTTGAGACAGTAGTGGGTACAGACCACCTGATCAAGCCGTTTGACGGCTGGACCAACAAGTTCATATTCCCGCCTTACACATTCAGTGTAGCTGACAGCATGGTAAGCAACTTCCAGTTGCCCGAATCCATCCAGCTCATGCTCACCTGCGCATACGGCGGATATGAGAAAGTTATGGCCGCATACAACCTTGCAGTCAAGGAGGGTTACCGATTCGGCTGCTACGGTGATGCAATGCTTATAACAGACTGATGCCGATGGCTACGCTGTACCTTTCACTGGGCACCAACATGGGTGACAGGCCTAAGAACCTCTCTCAGGCCATGGAACTCATAGCCCGTGAGGTGGGTACGGTGGTGGCTGCATCGGACGTGATAGAGACAGAGCCGTGGGGCTTTGACAGCGGGAACGCATTCCTGAACATGGTGGCAAAAGTGGAGACTGAACTGGAACCGATTGATGCCCTTCATGTCACACAGGATATTGAGAAACGTCTGGGACGCAGTGAGAAATCAGTGAACGGAGTGTATCATGACAGGATTATTGACATTGACCTGCTCATGTATGATGACCTCATCATGAATACTCCCCAACTCACGCTACCCCATCCGCTCATGCGCCAGCGACCGTTCGTCATGGAACCGCTCTCACAGATTGCACCGGAACTGACAAGGAGTTGACTATGGCAGACAATTATCTGGAGAAACATTACGATGATTATCTTAAGCGCAAGGCCGCCTGGGAGAAATCACGCAAACACAGCCCCAAGTCACGGCCCACTCCTCCGGAGCGTCCGGATGACGAGGCTCTGTAGAGATACTGAATCGTTTATGAGAATTTGAAAGACTGGATATGATTGCAGTGATAATGGCCGCCGGAATGGGAACAAGGTTCGGCCAGATGACAGATACAATACCCAAGGGGTTCATTCCTTACAAGGGAGTGCCCATGGTTGTACGCAGCATACGTACCCTGATTGATTGTGGAATTGACCGCATAGTGATAGGCACAGGATACCACAAAGAGAAATATGAGGCTCTTGCCGGTGAGTATCCGCAGATAGAATGCGTGTTCAGCCCCCGATATGCGCAGACCAACAGCATGTATACTCTGTACAACTGCCGTGAAGCCATAGGTAATGAAGATTTCATTCTGCTGGAGTCTGACCTGGTTTTTGAAAAGAAAGCCATCACGTCACTGATGGATTGCCCTTATGAAAGTGCAATGCTTATTACTCCTGTCACAAAATTTCAGGACCAGTATTACGTTGAAATGAATGAGCGCAATGAACTGGTTAACTGCTCTACCGTTGAGACAGAGATAAGGCCGTCGGGAGAACTTGTGGGAATTCACAAGATAAGTTCACAGTTCTACCGCACGCTCGTAACAGAATATGAAAAGATTGTTGACCAGAAGCCCAAACTAGGATATGAGTTCCAGCTTCTGGACGTATCAAGACGTATCACACCCATGAACGTACTCAAAGTTGACGGACTGCAGTGGTATGAGATTGATGACGTCAACGATTTGGATTTTGCAGAAAAGAACGTAAAAATATAAATGCTTATGGCTAAGAAGGTATATCTTGGCATGATTGCCGATATAATGCATCCGGGGCTCATCAACATAATCAACGAAGGAGCCAAATACGGAGACCTTATCATAGGGCTGTTTACAGACAAGGCTATAGCTACTCACAAGAGGCTTCCCTACCTCACTTATGACCAGCGTAAAAAGGTAGTTGAGAGCATAACCGGAGTGTCTCAGGTGGTCCCGCAGGATGAATGGAGCTATGTACCCAACCTGCTCAAGTACAAACCGGATTACATTATCCATGGTGATGACTGGAAGGACAACAAGGAAAAGACTCTGAGAGACGAGGTGTTCAAGGCAATGGAACAGATAGGCGGTAAGGTAATAGAGATACCTTACACCTACGGTATAGACTCATCCAGCCTTGCCAAGGAGATAGATGCATTGGGCACCACACCCGAGGCCAGAATGAAAAAACTGAGACGCCTTATCAATGCCAAACCTATAGTAAGGATTATGGAGTCACACTGCGGACTTACCGGACTCATCATTGAAAATCTCAATGTTGAAATCAACGGTGAAAACCGCCAGTTTGACGGAATGTGGTCATCATCACTGACAGACTCCACATCAAAAGGCAAGCCCGATATCGAGGCCGTAGACCTGACCAACCGTCTGCATGACCTTAACGACACCCTTGAGGTCACCACCAAACCCGTTATATTTGACGGTGACACCGGAGGCAAGACAGAGCACTTTGTATTCACTGTAAGGACTCTGGAGCGTCTGGGCATATCAGCAGTGATCATTGAGGACAAGGTAGGACTCAAACAGAATTCACTGTTTGGTACCGATGCCCAGCAGACACAGGCAACCATTGAGGATTTCTGCCACAAGATACGCTCCGGAAAGGAGGCTCAGATAACAGAAGATTTCATGATCATTGCCAGAATAGAGTCTCTTATAGCCGGCAAGCCTGTGGAGGATGCATTGGAAAGAGCCTTTGCATATGTGGCAGCAGGAGCTGACGGCATAATGATCCACTCAAAGAACAAGGACGGACTTGACATAAAGGAGTTCTGCCAGAGATTCCGTGAGAAAGACGCCACAACACCCATTGTAGCTGTTCCCACCACCTACAACCAATACACAGAGGACGAACTGGCAAGTTGGGGTATCAACGTGGTGATATACGCCAATCACATGCTGCGCAGCGCTTATCCCGCTATGGTCAACTGCGCCAAGTCAATTCTTGAGCACAAGCGTTCACTTGAGGCAAATGACCTGTGCATGTCCATAAAGGAGATTCTTACTCTTATTCCCGGAACAAAAAAGGAAAACAAATGATTTCACCGGAATTTTTCATAGAGACGCTTCAAAAACAAGGCATAGATTTCTTTGCCGGAGTGCCCGACAGTCTGCTCAAGAACATATGTGCATACATTGCGGATCATGTGGACAGCAGCCATAACATAATAACCGCCAATGAGGGTGCCGCCGTAGGTCTGGCCGCAGGATACCATCTGGCCACAGGCAAGGCCGGTGTGGTCTATATGCAGAACTCGGGCGAAGGAAACATAATCAACCCGCTGGCATCGCTCACCGATAAGGAGGTATACAATATCCCCGTGCTGCTGCTCATAGGCTGGCGCGGCCGTCCCGGGGTGCATGACGAGCCCCAGCATGTAAAGCAGGGCAAGGTTACCACCGGACTCCTTAACGTGATGGGAGTAAACTACGAGGTTCTGTCAAAAGAGGAGGACAAGGCTGCCGCACAGATAGAGAAAGCCGCCTGCGCACTCAGAAACAATGAGGTATTTGCACTTGTCATTGAAAAGGATACTTTTGATGAATACAAACTGCAGAATATTGAAGTCAATGACCTGACCATGACCCGCGAGGAGGCAATCCAGACCGTAGCCTCGGCTCTGGGCCCCAAGGATGTGATTGTAAGCACCACCGGCATGATAAGTCGAGAGCTGTTTGAGGCCCGTACCGCATGGGGACAGGGACACGAGCGTGATTTCCTGACCGTAGGATCCATGGGACATGCCAGCCAGATTGCGCTTGGAGTAGCCCTAGAAAAGAAAGACCGTAAGGTCTGGTGCTTTGACGGCGACGGAGCAACCATAATGCACATGGGTTCAATGGCGATTGTTGCCAGCAAGAAGCCTTCAAATTACGTTCATGTAGTGTTCAACAATGGAGCCCACGATTCTGTAGGTGGACAGCCCACCGTAGGACTTAAAATAGACCTTCCGGCTATAGCCAAAGCCGTAGGTTACACAGCGGCATACAGTGTCTCCACAAAAGAACAGTTGAATGACCAATTGAAACAATTGTCAGTCCCGCAAGGCCCCATACTGCTGGAGGTAAAGGTTAAGAAGGGCAACCGCAAGGACCTGGGACGCCCCACAACCACACCCATCCAGAACAAGGAGGCACTTATGGCTTTTTTAAACAAATGAATATGGAACTCAACGATATAAAGATTAAGAGAAACATTCTGCTCAATCCGGGACCGGCCACCACTACCGATACGGTAAAACTGGCTCAGGTGGTTCCGGACATCTGCCCGCGTGAAAAAGAGTTTGCAGGTTTGATGAAAGGGCTTCGTTCAGACCTTTTAAGGGTGGCTCATGCTCCTGAAGATCAGTACACCACCGTACTGTTCTGCGGTTCGGGAACCGTAAACCTGGATATCTGTATAAACTCACTCGTTCCGGCCGACAAGAAGATTCTTGTGGTCAACAATGGAGCATACAATGCCCGTGCTGTAGAGATATGCCAGATGTATCATCTCCCGCACATCGACCTCAAGTCAAGCATATTTGAACAACCCGACCTGAATGCCGTTGAGCGCACCCTCAAGGAGAATCCCGATGTGGCTGTGGTTTACTGCTGCCATCACGAGACCGGAACAGGCGTGCTGAACCCCATACGTGAGATAGGTGCCCTGGCTCACAAATACGGAGCCATATTCATTACCGACACCACTTCCAGCCTGGGTATGATTCCCGTGGACGTTGTCAAGGATAACATAGACTTCTGCATGGCATCGGCCCAGAAAGGCCTGATGGCAATGGCAGGACTCTCCTTCATTATAGGCAAGACCGATATCATCAAGGCCTCAAAGAACTATCCCACCCGTTCATACTATTGCAACCTTTACCTGCAGTACGAATATTTTGAAAAGACCGGCGAGATGCACTTTACTCCGCCCGTACAAACTGTATATGCCACTATCCAGGCCCTCAAGGAGTACTTCCAGGTTGGCGAGGAGGCTAAGTTCGCACGTCACCGCAGGGTATATGAGGCTATCCGCAAGGGTGTCCTGGAGATGGGCTTTGAGACCGTCATCGATCCCAAGATAGAGTCCGGATTGGTGGTTTCGGTCAAGTATCCCGACAACCCCAACTGGGATTTTGAAAAGGTCCATGACTACTGCTACGAGCGCGGATTCACCATCTACCCGGGCAAGATCTCCACAACCAATACCTTCCGTCTGTGCTCACTGGGCAACATCGACGTTAAGGATATCGAGGACTTCTTTGTGGTACTGGATCAGGCGTTTAAAAACTTTGGAATCAAACTGAAATGAAGATTATCTCTGACATAGATATCCGGAATCTGGGAATCTCTCCCAATACCTGCATCGACTGGATAAAGGAGAGCCTCTCACTCAAAGCCAATGCCGAATTACCCGTTAAGGTAAGTGTTCATCCTGCCGATGGGGAGTTCTTTACATCCATGCCCTGTCTCTTACCGTCATCAGACCGTCAGCCGGAGAATTTACAAACGGGAGTTCAATTCAAAAGGCGATATTTCGGTCTTAAGCTGATACATCGGCTATTGACCGCCATACCCAGCCTGGGCAGTAACCTGTTGCTTTATGATGCTTCTACCGGCGATTTGCTGGCTCTGATGGATTCTGACTGGATAACAGCTATGCGGACCGGCGCCCTTACTGCCGCAGCGGCAAAGGCTTTAAGAAAAAAGGATGCACGAACCTATGGTTTTATAGGTTTGGGTAACACAGCAAGAGCTTCTCTTCTCTGTATTCTTGAACAGGAGCCTCAGTTCCATTTCGACGTAAAACTTCTCAAATATAAGGACCAGCACGAATCATTCATCAGTAGATTCAAAGATTACAAAAACGTCTCTTTCACCCTATGTGAAGACATAAAGGAGATCGTTTCAACCAGTGACGTCCTTCTGAGCAGCGTCACCCACGTCAATGGCAATCTGGTTGATGACGTGTCACTCTTTAAGCCTGGTATTACACTGATTCCCATCCATACACAGGGTTTCATGAACTGTGATACTGTATTTGACCGTATATTCGGAGATGATACAGATCATGTAAGCGGTTTCAAATATTTCAAGCAGTTCCATAATTACAATGAAATAGGCGAGGTCTTTGCCGGAAGAGATTCCGGAAGACAGGACGACAGTCAACGGATCATCAATTACAATTATGGACTGGGACTTCACGACGTGGTCTTTGCCGCAAAGATTTATGAACTGATAGAGAAAAAGCCATTCCCTGAAATAAGCATGTATAAAGAGACGAACAAATTCTGGATTTGAATCAAACCGTTCATAGAACAGCATATTTCATTAAGCTAGGAGGATTATGAAGATTAGAGAATTTCTGTCGGCCTGTTATAAATTCAAAGAGAAGATAAGGGTAAGAACCACAATCTTCTTCTATTACCCGTATCTGAAGCTACTGATACGTATCATTTCCCGACGCAGGCCTGTCAGAGTTCTGTTTTACGTAAATAATCTGTCCATGTGGAAGAGCGACAAACTCATTATGATGCTTAAGGACGACTCCCGATTCGAGCCGATGGTTGCGTCAATGCTCTATACCAAAGATTCGGTGGCAAGAAGACAGGAACTGGATAAAGAGATTTCGTCTCACTTCAGTTCAATGGGAATATCATACTCTTGCGGATTTGATTTTTCCAAGGACAGATTGTTCCCTGTTTCTCGGTTTAAGGCAGACATCATATTCTACCCTCAACCTTACAATAACAAGCTTAAAGAGGTTTCATGTAAGTCTTTACTGTCGTATATTCCATACTGCTTCGAGATGGAAAAGACAACACAGGCTATTAATTCCCTTTATCAGAACATCTGTTGGAAATACTTTGTATCAACTCAGTTCAACAAAGAGGCAAAATCAAAATCCAATTATAACCATGGCGTCAATCTGATAGTGGCAGGTAATCCGATTGCCGACTATTTTCTTGACGGGCATACTCCCAAATGTAACATTTGGCCCATAGACAACCCTGATCTGAAAAGAATCATCTGGGCTCCTCATCACTCCATACTTCCCGACGATTGGCTCGACTATTCAAACTTTCTGGATATTGCAGACCAGATGCTTGATCTAGCTAAGAGATATAGCGACCGCATTCAGATTGTATTCAAACCCCATCCCATGCTCAAGGAGAAACTGTACAGACTTGAATCATGGGGACCCGAAAAAACCGACAGATATTACAACACCTGGAGAACTATGCCGAATTGCAGTTTTGCCGACGGAAGTTATGTGGATCTGTTCATGACATCCGATGCCATGATACATGACTGCAGTTCATTCACAGTTGAATATCTATACGTTAATAAACCTGTATTGTTCCTTACCCGCAAAGAGAGCATCGGTTCCTTCAACGAATTTGCAGATTCCTGTTTCCGGGTACATTATCATGGAGCATCAATACAGGATATTGAATCTTTCATAGACAATATAATAAGCGGTGTGGATCCGCTACTGGATAAAAGAACCCGCTTCATCAGCGACACGCTTATACCAAGTGGTAAGTCATCAACTGCAGAGAACATATATATGGAACTGTGCAAAATATTTGATTAAATGGCCGAAAACCTGAAAACCCAAACCGTAAGAGGAGTATGGTGGAGTTTCCTTGAGAAGTATTCTACGCAGGGAGTTGCCCTCCTGGTTACCATCATTATGGCCAGGCACGTTACTCCCGGTGAGTACGGTCTGATAGGTATGCTGGCCATTTTTATGGCTTTGGCACAGGTTTTCATTGACGGAGGCTTTGCCAACGCGCTCATACAAAAAGAGGTCAGGACAGAAACCGACTTCTCGACGGTATTCTGGATTAATGTGAGCATAGGAGTGCTGTCTTATATTCTGCTGTTTGTTGGTGCACCGGCTATCGCAGCTTTCTACAATCAGGATATACTTGTTCCCATTACAAGAATATACGGTCTTAACCTTATTCTCTCATCACTTTCGGCCGTCAACAAAGTCAAGCTTACCGTTGACATAAATTTCAAGACACAACTCAAGATATCTCTTATTGCAGCCTTGACATCGGGCATAGCCGGTATTTCCTGTGCTCTGAATGACTGCGGAGTATGGTCTATCGTGGTCCAGTCCAACGTAGCGGCTGCCATGAACGCTATCCTGTGTCTTATATTTGTAAAATGGAGGCCTGCACTTGTCTTTTCAGTAGAGTCTTTCCATTCGCTCTTCAGATTCGGATCAAAACTGCTGGCGGCACAGATCATCAGTACGGTCTATGTCAATCTCTACAATCTGGTTATCGGTAAGAAATATAGCAAGGAAGAAGTCGGATTGTATTCAAAAGCCGGTTTGTTTGTACAGATGGTAAGCACCCATCTGACTGCGGTCATGACAAGAGTTTCATTCCCTGTCTTAAGCAGAGTCCAGAACCAGGATGACAAACTGATGGGAGCATACAGGACATTCATCGGAATGGTTGCATTCATAGTCTTTCCCGTAGCACTTGGGTTTTGCGGAGTGGCACGGCCTCTGATAGTCTCCCTGATTACAGACAAATGGCTGGGATGCGTACCTTTCATCCAGATTCTAGTATTTGCATACCTGTGTGACGGTATTACAATAGTAAACCTGAACCTATTGTATGTTAAGGGCAAATCTGATATTGTGCTGCGCCTGGAGATCATCAAGAAAACTATAGCAGTAATAATCCTTTTCATTGCTCTCAGATTTGGAGTCAAGGCCATCTGCTTGAGCCAGCTCCTTTATGCTGTCATAGCATTGATTCTCAACACAAGGAACACAAAGAGACTGTTGAAGTACGGTTTCCTTAGTCAGATAAGGGACCTTTTTCCGTACTTTATCTGTTCATTGGTCATGATGTCCGCGGAATTTGGTCTGGATCATATAATAGACAACAATTGGGTAGTATTGGGGCTGAGCCTTATTATCTGTCCTGTCATCTATCTGCTTCTATGTTTCCTCTTTAAGTTGAATGCATTGAACGAGATGGCACTGATTGTAGTATCCAACAAATATTGTCCGCAGTGGTTGAATAAACTGTTATCAAACCTGCTTCTCAAAAAGTCATGAGCATGAGCAATCCTAGAATATCAGTCATAGTAGCCATCTATAATGCGGAAAAGACTCTCCAACGTCTGTTGGACAGCCTGAAGGCCCAGACCATGCAGGATTTTGAGGTGCTGCTGATTGATGACGGCAGTACAGACTCATCGGGTTCCATATGTGACGGGATTGCGGCTTCTGACAGCAGGTTCAAGGTCTTTCACAAACCCAATGAAGGCATAGGTGCAACCCGCCAGTTCGGTATAGAACATGCAGAGGGAGTATATACAATCCATGCGGACTCTGATGATTGGGTGGAGCCGGATTATCTGGAGCTGCTCTATGACAAGGCCGTTGCAACAGGAGCAGACATGGTCATGTGTGATTTCCTGTATGAGAACGGAAAGAAGGCGGTTTACAGGAAACAGGAGCCCAAAGGATTTGACAAGGATACTCTGCTTTATGACCTGCTCTGCCGCCTCACCAACGGTCCATGTGACAAACTTCTCAAGAGATCTGTCTACATGGATTACGGAATACGATTTAATCTGGACCTGAATGACGGTGAGGACCAACTGTTCAACCTTCAGCTTGTGATGAAGGGAGTCAGTGTGGCATATGTTCCAAAGGCACTGTATCATTATGACATCATATCTAACCCTGACTCTGCAGCACGCAGCGGTTCTCTTAAAAGGATACAGCATGAAGAGAAGTTCATAGAAGAGCTCCGCAAACTGTTACCTGAGAGTCTTGGATACGCCATAGACATCAAGAACCTGAACGTGGTGTATATTGCCATAAGATCCAAAACGTTCACGGCAAGAGAGTTCAGGGAAAGGTATTCTTTCCTTTCACGCGTAAAGTGGAAGGATTACAGAAAGACCTCATTCTCTATCAATCTCATTACTTGGGTCTCTCTTAATGTGTCATACAGACTGGCAAGGTTCTTGTACGGCATCAAGAAAACAAAAGGACGTTTGGGGTTGTAACAAGGATTTATTGTGTTAATTTTGAATTGAAAATATCCATACCCGATAATAGGCTGACATATGAGTAAGAACATAGCGGTAATACTTGCAGGAGGAGTGGGCTCACGTTCAGGGCTGGGCACTCCCAAGCAGTTTTTCAAAGTAGCGGGAAAGACTGTCATTGAGCATACTGTCAATGTCTTTGACAACAACAGTCTCATTGACGAGATTGCAATCGTGACCAATCCTCTATATAATCGTGAGATTGAGCAGATGGTTATACGCAATAAATGGAAAAAAGTCAAGAAGATACTGTCCGGCGGTAAGGAGAGATATGAATCCAGCCTGGCTGCCATAGATGCCTACTCTTCTGATCCCGACTGCTGTCTTATATTTCATGATGCCGTACGTCCGCTCATCAGCAATGAGATCATTGAAGGTATAGTTAAGGCACTCAAGACATACAATGCCGTTGATGTTGCCGTTCCGGCTACCGATACAATCATTCAGGTGGATGCCAAGGGTGAGGTTATTGAGAGGATCCCGGACCGCCGGTTCCTGCGCCGCGGACAGACCCCGCAGGCTTTCCGCCAGAGTGTAATACGCAAGGCGTATGACATTGCACTCAAGGATCCGGATTTTACATCGTCCGATGACTGCGGAACCGTAGTCAAATACCTGCCTCAGGAGAAGGTGTTCGTGGTTCCGGGTGAGGAGGTCAACATGAAACTGACATACAAGGAGGATTCATACCTTCTTGACAAACTGTTCCAGCTGCGCTCCACTACCGTTCATGACGAAGCTGATTTTCACGAACTCAAAGGAAAGGTATTGGTGGTGTTTGGAGGAAACTCCGGCATAGGCGAGCAGATAGTATCCATGGCCGGCAAGTACGGAGCAAAGGTATACTCTTTCTCCCGCAGTACAACCGGAACGGACATTGCCCAGAGGGATGCCGTAAAGAAATGCTTTGCCCAGGTCTATGAAAAGGAGGGTCGTATTGACTACGCCGTCAACTGCGCCGCCATCCTGGTTAAGGAACCGCTTGTAACCATGAACCCCGATGTGATTGACTCCATCATACGCACCAACTATGACGGAATGGTAAATATAGCAGTGGAGAGTTTCAACTACCTGCGTCAGACACACGGACAGATTCTGCTCTACACCTCCAGCTCATATACCCGCGGAAGGGCCATGTACAGCCTTTACTCATCTACAAAGGCAGCTGTGGTGAACTTTATGCAGGCATTGGCACAGGAGTGGGAGGCCGATGGTATCAGGATCAATGTCATGAACCCTGAAAGGACCAAGACTCCCATGCGTGTAAGGAATTTCGGCAACGAGCCCGAAGGTACGCTGCTGGATGCATCGGTCGTAGCTGAGGCTTCACTCAAGACTCTTATATCGGATGTAACGGGACAGGTTTTTGATGTCCGTATAAAAAAGTGACTGCATGAAATATATCAAGTACATGGCATTCCTGATATGCTACATCATATACCCGTTCTCGTTCCTGTTCCCACGCAGCAGGAAGAAGTATGTGTTTGGCAGTTTCCGCAGTTCATTCAATGATAATGCCCGATATCTGTTCATCCATGCCAACGAGACGGAAAAGGATGTAAAGTGCATATGGCTTTCACTCCGTCCCGGATGTGTAAGACAGGTGCGCAGTCTGGGATTCAGGGCTTACTGCATACTCAGTCCTCTGGGCGTTTGGCATGCGCTGACAGCCAGGTACTGGTTCTTCAACTCGTACACATCGGACATAATGTTCTGCCTGTCGGGCGGAGCGGTGTGCGTGAACCTCTGGCACGGTGTGGGTCTTAAGAGAATTGAGTTCAACGTGCTCTCCGGTCCTATGCTGGACAGGTTCTCCAAGAAGAACAAGATGGATGTGTTTACACACCCCGAGTCATTCAGACGCCCCGACTGGCTGCTTACTTCTACACCTTTCCAGACCGTGATGTTTGCCAAGGCTTTCCGGGTTCCCGAATCAAGATGCCTGGAACTTGGCTACCCCCGCAACTGGATACTTACCACGACTGAGCAGCAGCGCACCGCTTTCATAAACAGATATGAGCCGCAGGAGACTGCCCGCATGATTGAGAAGTTCCGGAAATATGACAAGGTGTACGTATACATGCCCACATGGCGTGATTCACAGCGCAACATCTTTACACAGAGCATGGACCTGAACCTCTTGAATGACATAATGGTGAGCCAGAATGCTCTGCTTGTGCTCAAACCGCATGCAAACGTGATACTCAGCCAAGATATAGAACAGTTGTCAAACGTGATACTCACGGGCATTCGTCTGGATATATATCCCATGCTGCCTTATGCCGATGTGCTTATCACAGACTACTCGTCCATTCTGTATGACTGGCTGCTCATGAAGGATAAGGATGTAATACTCTATCTGTATGACTATGACTCATATGTAAAGGAGCGTGACTTCTATTATCCTTATATGGAGAATGTGGCAGGACGCATAGTAAACAGTTTTGACCAGCTGTGTGACTGCCTCAGTTCAGGCGACTACACAATGGATCCGGATAAACGCGATATGATAGTTGCGAAGTTCTGGGGTGAAACTGCCGGATACGACTCTTCGCAGAAAATACTTGATTTCATCAGACAATCGTCACAAAAATGATATCGGTCATTATCTGTACATACAACCGTGACAAGTACATCTACAATGTGCTTAAGAGTCTGGCTCAGGGAACTCTCTCTTGCGCAGAGTATGAGATTGTGCTGGTGGACAACAACTGTACAGACCGTACCCGTGAGGAGGTTGAAAGGTTCTGTGCCGATTTCCCGGATGTGACTCTGAGATACTTTGTTGAGACCAGACAGGGACTCTCCAATGCCCGTAACCGCGGTATCACCGAATCCAAGGGTGACATTCTGGTTTATGTGGATGATGACGCAACCGTAAATGACGGATACCTTAGCTGCTACCGGGACTGGTTTGCAGCCCACCCGGAGATAGATGCGGCAGGAGGCCCCATCATACCCCATTACGAGACCGGGGCTGAGCCGGCTTGGATGACCTATTTCATAAAGAGGCTCCTTACCGGTTATCTCTATTTTGGAGAGAAACCCGGACCGTTCCCCGGTGAGAACTACCCCGGCGGAGGCAATGCCGCATACCGCAAGAGCGTATTTGACAAGGTAGGTCTCTACAATACGGAACTGGGACGTAACGGTGACAGCCTGGCCGGTGGAGAGGAGAAGGACATATTCAACAAGATGAAGAAGGAGGGCATGAAGTTTGCCTATCTTCCGGGGGCCATACTGTACCACAGCATTCCAGCATATAAACTGGAGCCGGACTATTTTAACAGGCTCACCGTAAGCATAGGCCAGAGTGAAAGGGCCCGTACCAGACGCCTGGGAGCAAAAGCATACAACAAAAGGCTGCTTTCCGAGGCCAACAAATGGATAGCCACCATCGCATTGTGGTGCTTTTATCTCGTTACCTTGCGCCCCCAATGCGGAAAGATGCTGGTGAGGTTCCGCTCAAATGTTACCCGCGGGCTTGTAGGAAAGGCCTAAAGAAAAGAATGAAACAGATGGAAAAGATCAAGATATTCACAAGATCATTTGACCTCAAGCTCTATCTCCTTTCCAGGAGACTTTATGAGGACCTTGGCGTGCCTACGGTAAGACTTACTGACCAGAGCGCCGACGGTTATTTCTATACCATGCTCAAGGACACGGACTGCGACATAGCCATTAATATTGATGAGGATGCCTTCCTTGTTGACCCGGATGCATTGTTCAGACTGGTTGATTATGTGGTCAGCAACGGCTATGCCAATGCCGGTTGCCCCGACGGAGGCGGATTCTGCCCGCGCGGTGCCAACCCTATTGTCACCAATCCGTTCTTTAACATATTCAATCTCAAGCTTATACGTACCAAGTTTGACCGCAAGGCTATACGTGATTTCCGTTATGCCGATCATAAGGACCGGATGATAGCTGCATATCCCAAGGAGAGGCTTGAGAACAAATATGATTTTGAAAAGACTGACCAGGAGCCCTATTATCCGTTCTTCCTGTGGCTGGCAAATAACTTCAAGACACTGTATCTGCCATCGGCACGTCATGAAGACGGGATTACCACCATTCTGCTGGATCCGGAGGGCAAACCCATTTGTCTGCATACCTGGTTCGCAAGATTCTACACCACTCCCACCTGGATAGTCAAGCTGTTTGACTCGCGCAAGCGCGGCATGCAGAAGTTAAGGATAGATGCCGTAATAGACCAGGCATATGCATCCAGGGGTATTGAGAGACCTGAGTTCGGATTCGGGGACAGACTCTCATTCCTGGGAAACAAGATTGTAAGATGGATTATCAAGGTGCCGCAGAGAGTATCCCGCTGGCCATATAAGATCAGGAAAAAACTACAGCGCAGAGCGTCATAAGAGTATGGCAAAGAAAGGTATTTTCGTATTTCATGTGCTGGCTGTCATGACCATGGCGTTGTGGGGGGTTACTTTCATATCCACCAAGACACTCATAAACTATGGTTTGACTCCCGCTCAGATCTTTACCATAAGATTCATAATCGCATACATTGGACTTCTCTCCGTCTGCCTGTTCCGCGGCGGACGTGACAAGAGGGCTTATTCCGGCTCACTCAGAGACGAGATAATCTTTGTTATTATGGGAATAAGCGGCGGTTCACTATATTTCTTTACGGAGAATACCGCCCTCCGATACACTCAGGCCTGCAATGTATCATTCATAGTATGCATCGCACCTTTGCTTACTCTCCTTATGACTCTGGCCATAAAGAGACTGTTCAAAGGCCCCTTGATAGACGGGCTGGAGGACGTAAAGGTTGGATTCCCGCTTCTGGGAGGTACGGTTATAGCTATCATAGGCATGATTCTGGTCATATTTGACGGAAACAGCCTCAGCCTGTCACCCAAGGGTGATATCCTGGCATTCATGGCAGCTTTATGCTGGGCATTCTACAGCCAGTTCATGGGACAGATGACAGACCGATACGGCACACTGTTCGCCACAAGGAAGGTCTTTTTCTACGGCCTTGTAACCATTGTACCGGTACTTCTCATTTCCAATAACTCCAATCTGGCCACAGTAGATTTTTACCGCGTACAGGTATGGGGCAACCTGCTGTTCCTTTCAACCGTAGCATCCCTGTTCTGCTTTGTTCTCTGGAACAGGATAATGCTGGCCATAGGCAATGTGACAGCAACAAACTACGTATATCTGAACCCCGTTTTCACACTCATAGGTGCCATGATCATACTTGACGAGAGGATGACCATGTCATCAGGATTGGGATCGGCCATGATTCTGGGAGGTGTGATACTGGCCGGTGCCAGATTCCATAAAAGAACTGAATTAAAACAAACTATATGAAATCCGTTTTTAAGATTATGATGATTTCAGGAGTGCTGGCTATTACTGCCGGTTGCACAAAGAATGAAGACAATGATTTCAAGTATCTGCTTGATGAGTTTGCAGACATTAAGGTCATTCGTTACACCGTTCCCGGATGGGATGAACTCACATTGCAGCAGAAAGAGTATGCATACCACCTTGCCGAGGCTGCCAAATGGGGCCGTGACATATATTGGGACCAGAACTGCAAATACAATCTGCCCATACGTCATGTGGTGGAGAACATCCTTGAGAACTATAAGGGTGACCGCGGTTCAAAGGAATTCGAACAGTTCACCGTATATGCCAAACGTCTCTTCTTTTCAAACGGCATTCACCATCATTATGCCGAGGACAAGTTTTTCCCGGAGTGCCCTGAGGAGTACTTCAAGTCTCTTATGGAGGCTGTGGGCGATGGTGACAAGTGTTCAGAACTGCTGCCCGTCATTTATGATCCCGATATACTTCAGCAGCGCCGCTCAACATCAACTGACGGTGACATAGTAGAGCTGTCAGCCGGCAACTTCTATGAGGGCGTGACACGTGAAGAGGTTGAAGAATACTACGCCTCCATTGAGGACAAGAGTGATGAGACACCCATTTCATACGGTCTTAACACCAAGGTTACAAAAGATTCACTGGGCAATATCATTGAGATTCCCTGGATGATAGGCGGTATGTACGGACCTGCTCTCTCCAAGATATGTGAAGAACTCAAACTGGCTGCCGAATGCGCAGAGAATGATATCCAGAAACGTGCACTGGGCCTGCTCATAAAGTACTACGAGACCGGTGACCTTAAGATCTGGGATGAGTTCAACATAGAGTGGGTAAAGGATACCTTAGGAACAGTTGATTTCATAAACGGATTCGTTGAGAATTACAATGATCCCCTGAGCCGGAAGGGCGCATGGGAAGGCTACGTGAATATCAAGGATCACAATGCTTCAGAGCGTTCAAATATCCTGAGCGCCAATGCCCAGTGGTTTGAGGATAACTCCCCGGTTGATCCGCGATTCAAGAAGGAGGAGTGTAAGGGTATATCGGCCAAGGTCATCAACGCAGTATGCCTGGGCGGTGACAGCTATCCGCCAACTCCCTTAGGCATCAACCTGCCCAACGCAGACTGGATCCGCAAGATGTACGGAAGCAAGTCAGTTACCATTGCCAACATCACACACGCACATGACTACGCCGCTCAGGAATCTCCCACCAGCATACTCGATGAGTTTGCCTGGGATGAGGCCGAGAAGGCTTTAGACCGCCAGTGGGGTTCATGGGCCGATGAGATCCACACAGACCTTCATGAGTGTCTGGGTCACGGATCGGGCCAGTTGCTTCCGGGTGTATCCATTACCGCTATGGGCGAGTATGCATCGGCCCTGGAGGAGGCCCGCGCAGATCTGTTCGGACTCTATTTCATTGCCGATCCCAAAATGGTTGAGCTGGGAATCATGCCCAACATGGAGGCCTACAAGGCTCAATACGCACAATACATCCGTAATGGTCTGATGGAACAGTTCACCCGCGTGGAGCTGGGCCGTCCCAACACCGAGGCCCACATGCAGAACCGCAAGCTCATTGCCGAGTGGTGCTACGAGAAGGGACTTAAGGATAACGTCATTGAGAAGAAGAAACGTGACGGCAAGACCTTCTTTGTAGTGAATGACTATGAGAAACTGCGTGAACTATTTGCTGAACTGCTGGCCGAGATCCAGCGTATCAAGTCAGAGGGTGACTATGAGGCAGGCAAAAACCTGATAGAGACCTACGCCGTAAATATTGATCCTGAACTGCACAAGGAGATCCTGGAGCGTTATGAGGCCCTGAACCTGAAACCTTACGCCGGATTCATCAACCCCGATATAGTTCCGGTTCAGAAGAACGGTACAATTGTGGATTATCAGATAATCTACAATGATGACTTCCTCAAGCAGCAGCTTGAGTACGGCAGGAAATACGGCGTACTTTAAAAAAAAGTTGTACCTTTGCGGCCCTATGTCATATTTATTCACATCCGAATCGGTGTCCGAGGGACACCCAGACAAGGTAGCGGATCAGATATCCGATGCCGTCGTAGACGAACTGTTGGCTTTTGACCCCCAGTCAAAGGTAGCATGTGAAACGCTTGTAACCACCGGTCAGGTGGTACTGGCAGGCGAGGTCAAATCACAGGCTTATATAGACCTGCAGGAGACCGCCCGCCGAGTGATTAACCGTATAGGCTATACCCGCTCCGAGTACAAGTTTGACGGAGACTCTTGCGGTGTGCTGAGCGCCATTCATGAGCAGAGTGCCGACATAAACCGCGGCGTGGAGCGCGAGGACCCCGAGAATCAGGGTGCCGGTGACCAGGGTATGATGTTCGGTTATGCTACAAACGAGACTGATGAGTTCATGCCCGTATCGCTGGCTCTGTCACACCGCATACTGCGTGTGCTGGCTGAGATACGCCGTGAGGGCAAGGTCATGACCTATCTGCGTCCCGACTCCAAGAGCCAGGTGACAGTAGAGTACAATGACAACGGCAAACCCGTCCGCATAGACACTATCGTGGTCTCAACCCAGCATGATGAGTTCATAGCTCCGGAGAACGCCACTGTAGAGGCCCAGCTGGAGGCAGACAAGATAATGCTGGCTCAGATTGAGTCCGATGTTAAGAACATACTGATTCCACGTGTAATCAGCACCATCACATCAGATAAGGTGAAGGCCCTGTTCAATGACAAAATCAAATACTTTGTCAACCCCACAGGCAAGTTCGTCATAGGCGGACCTCACGGAGATACCGGTCTTACCGGACGTAAGATCATTGTAGATACCTATGGCGGCAAGGGAGCCCACGGCGGTGGTGCATTCAGCGGAAAGGATCCCAGCAAGGTAGACCGCAGTGCCGCATACGCCACCCGTCACATAGCCAAGAACCTGGTTGCTGCAGGTGTGGCCGATGAGGTTCTGGTTCAGGTTTCATATGCCATAGGTGTAGCAAAACCCATCAACATCTTTGTAAATACATTCGGAACCGCTCACGTGAAAATGACAGACGGTGAGATTGCAAAGATCGTGGACACCATTTTTGATATGCGCCCCAAGGCAATTGAGGACAGACTTAAGTTGCGTAACCCCATATACAGTGAGACCGCTGCTTATGGACATATGGGCCGTACTCCTGAGGTTGTAACAAAGGTCTTTACATCCCATTATATGCCTCCACGCACTGTTACAGTGGAGTTGTTTACATGGGAGAAGCTTGATTATGTTGACAAAATCAAGGAGGCTTTTTGCTTAAAATAAAAGTATAATTGTTAAACAGATTAAATTATTTAACCAAGGAATTAACTTTCGCGGAAAAACCGACTCTTATAGTCGTTCAATAGCTTCACAATAATTGAGGCCGTTGGAGCGAAGTCTCGTAAGAATAAAGACACACATCTTTATAAATAGGACTCGGTTAATAAACCGTATAAAGTGATTTAGTTGGAAAAAACAGGTGGAAAAAGACTGACCGTGAGGTTAGTCTTTTTTATTTGTATTTTCCGTCGGGGTTCACTTTACCCAGGCTTCACTGTGTACTTTTGTCTTGGAGGGATTGTAATGCAGCGCCTTGACATCAGGAATGTCAATGTAATAGGTGCGGTGTGACTTGTTGTTGAGTTTTGATTCCCTGAGCCACAGGTTGGCACGCTTAAGGTCTGCGTATGTGATTTTATGGTCCTCGGCAAACTTGACCAGGTCATCGACCGGATCCGTCACCTTGACCTGCTCCTTTACGGGAATATAAGGATAAAGGTCTTCACGCTTGAAACTGAAACCGAACATGGAGGGGTTCTCAAACATCATCTTTACCGCCAGCAGACGGAACATATAACGTGAGGTCTCGTCCACAAGCCACATGTCAAGGGCATTACGCTGATGCTGCATCTCTATACGACGGTCCATACCCTGCTGTCCTCCGTTATAACTGGCGGCCACTGTCATCCAGTTTCCGTATTTGCTGTAGGCCTCGGACAGGAAACGGCATGCGGCCTCAGTCGCCTTGTATGTGTTGTAGCGCTCGTCAATATTGGCATTCACCTCAAGTCCGTATGCACGGCCCGTAGCCTGTGTAAACTGCCACAGTCCGGCAGCTCCGGCACCTGACGCAGCCTGCGGATCCAGATTGCTCTCAATCACCATCAGGTACTTAAGGTCATTGGGAACTCCCATACGCTCCAGGATAGGCTCCACCTGAGGAAAGTAATTATTGGCCCTCTTTATCATGAGGGTTGACATATTGTGAGAGTATGTAAAGGCTATCAGTTCCCGGTCCATGCGCTCACGCAGATCGGCCCTGTCAAACCTGATGGTCTCACCGGCAAATACCACGTAATCCGGAACTGAGGGAGGCAGTTGCGGGACGGTCTGTCCCTTAGAAGGTAAAACTGATGATAAAAACAGCGTAATAAACAGTAGTAATTGCCTTTGCATAAAATTGAAGTCTTAAAGTGGCCGCAAATATAGATTGTTTTGACTACATTTGTTGCGCTAACCTGATATAATTCCAATTAGTCACGATGAAAAGATTATTTCCTTTGATTCTCCTATCAGTCATCTCCTTTTCCGCCTGCCAGCAGGCAAGTGTAACACTGAAGGACAACAGAGTGTCAATCCAGTTACCGCAAGGTACACTTTGTGTATCACCGCTTTCCGATCAAGCCCTGAGGATACAGTACGTTCCACAGGGTATAGAACTGCCTCAACTGGAAAACCTTATCTACACTGAAACCCGGGACTTTCAATCCGCCAAATACGTAAGTACAGGCAATAAAGTGACCGTGAGCAGTGCAAAAGGTAATCTCCGGGCTGTGGTCAACACCCGTAGCGGACATATCACATTCAAGGATTCCAAGGGTAACACAATACTGTCAGAAGTAGCAGGAAAACGATTCGTTGAGGCCGGAAAAACCGGTGAGCTGAATTCCCTGTCTGTTAGTCAGTCTTTCAGGACGGAGCCCGATGAGTTCCTGTTCGGTACAGGTCAGTTCCAGGACGGATACCTGAACATACGCGGTCTGACACGACGTCTCACCCAGGTCAACACCCAGATTTCAATCCCCATGATCATATCAAACAAGGGATACGGAATACTGTGGAACAACTACGGCCTTACTGAATACAACCCGTCAGAAACCGTCATTGAACTCCAGCAGGGAGCCTCTGACGGCACATCAGTGACAGTGAACGCAACAGGAACGGCAGGTAACGTACGTGAGCGCCGCTTCTTCAATGACTTTAACGGTGAGTTCCAGGTGAATGTAGAAGCTGATTACTCCATTCTGCTGGATGTAGGCCAGGAGATGGCCCGCAAGCACCTGCTTGTAATTGATGATGACACCATAATCAACGCCAGCAACACATGGCTGCCGCCTACTTCATCGGCCATAACCCATCTTACCAAGGGTACACATAAGGTGTTTGTAAGCGGATCACGCGGTGACAAGCCCACCATGGGTATACGCAGAGTGAACAATATCACCACATTCAGCTCACCTGTAGCCGTGGCACTGGACTACACCGTATTTACCGGTACGCCCGATGAGATAATAAGCAGTTACCGTGACCTTACCGGAAAGGTTCCCAGGATGCCTGACTGGGCGTTCGGTTATATTCACTGCCGTGAGCGTTATGACTCACAGAAAGAGCTGCTTGAGAACGCCCGCCGCCTGGTTAAGGAGGATTACCGCACCAGCGTGATCGTACAGGACTGGCAGTGGTGGGGCAAGTACGGCTGGAACGCCATGAAGTTTGATGAGGACAAGTATCCCAACCCCAAGGCCATGACCGATGAACTGCACCGTATGGATATGAAACTGATGCTCTCAGTCTGGTCCAAGATTGACAAGAACAGTGACGTGGGTCGTGAGATGAACGCCGCAGGTTACTACATAGACGGCACTGACTGGATAGATTTCTTTAATCTTGATGCCGCTGCCGCTTATTGGAAGAATTTCAGCGAGAAGCTGCTGCCCACCGGTATTGACGCATGGTGGCAGGATGCTACAGAACCTGAGAACGATGACCTGAAGGGCCGTATGGTGGCTGGCGGTACAATCCCCGGAGAGTTCTACCGCAACGCCTATCCCAATATGGTGAACCATACCGTTTATAACGGACTTAAGAAAGACCAGCCGGACCGTGACCCCATGATACTTACCCGCAGCGGATTCATCGGCATACAGCGTTACGGTGCCATCAACTGGTCAGGTGATGTGGGCAATGACTGGGAGACTTTAAGACGCCAGATTGCAGGAGGCCTGAACCTGATGGCAACCGGACAACCCTGGTGGACATATGATGCTGGCGGTTTCTTCCGTCCGGGTAACCAATACACCGATGCTGATTATCAGGAGCGTATGATGCGCTGGATCCAGGTGGCCGTATATCTGCCGTTCATGCGCGTTCACGGCTATATGAGCCGCACCGAGCCCTGGAACTACTCGGAGGAGACTCAGCGGAACTTCCGCCTGCAGATAGACCTGCGCAACAAACTCATGCCTTACATTCTGGAATGCTCCAAGAAGGTAAGTGAGGAGAACTACACGATGATGCGTCCGCTGGTATTTGACTTCCCGCATGATGAGGAGGCCCTCAGGCAGCAGACCGAGTATATGTTCGGCCCCTCACTGCTGGTATGTCCCGTAACTGAACCGGGCATCACCAAGATGCGCGTTTACCTTCCTGAGTATGAGGAGGGCTGGCAACTGTTTGATCCGTTTGGAGCAGACCTGTCATCCGTTTATCTGAGTGCAGAAAACGGAAGCAACGATAAACCTGTTGAAATTGTCTATGGTGGAGGCAGGTACATTGATGTTCCCGTTTCACCTTTCAGTATCCCGGTATTCATCAAAGCTGATCAAAAAATAAACATAAAAAAATAAACATAAAATGAAAAGATTACTGACCCTAATGGTTGCGCTGACCGGATTGTTCAGCGCACAAGCTCAGCAGACCAAGGTTGAGGTTACATTCTACTCGCCTTCAATAGTCCGCATCTACAAGGCCTCTGACCAGAACAATGACCCCAAGCAGAGCCTTTCAGTCACCATGCAGCCCCAGCAGGTTAAGGTGACCCGCTCACAGGAGAAACTGGACAAGAACGTTGTGATTGACGTCTATAAGACGGACAAACTCGTTGTAAACGTCCTGGGCGGCACAGTCTCTTTCAAGGATACCAAGGGCAACGTGTTGCTTATGGAGAATGCATCATCCATAGACCAGCCCAAACAGGACAAGCCTCTCTTTCCAGATGCCGCTGTAAGACAGACCTTCAAGACCGATGCCGACGAACCCATATATGGCGTAGGAATCCTGCAGGAGGGCCGCATGGATATGCGCGGTACCAACCGCCGCATGATCCAGGGCAATACCGATGACTACTGCAACATCATACAGTCCATCAAGGGTTACGGCCTGTTCTGGGACAACTACTCTCCCACCACATTCGTTGCAAACGAGAGCGGTTTCCAGTTCATTTCCGATAACGGCGGCTGCATAGACTATTACTTCATCTACGGAGGTGACGCCGACGGAGTGATTGCAGGCATACGCCAGCTTACCGGTACCGTACCCATGCTGCCGCTCTGGAGCTACGGATTCATGCAGAGCCGTGAGCGCTACAAGACATCACGTGAACTGACCGAGGTGCTGGACCGTTACCGCGCTACCGGAGTTCCCATTGACTGTATGATCCAGGATTGGCAGTATTGGGGTGACAACTACCTGTGGAATGCCATGGAGTTCAACAACCCCGATTTCAGCAACCCCGAACGTTGGATCAAACATATCCATGACCAGAACGCAAAACTGATGATTTCAATCTGGTCATCGTTCGGTCCCATGACCAAACCCTTCCGTGAACTGCAGCCCAAGGGTATGCTGCTGGAATTCCAGACCTGGCCTCAGAGCGGACTGTCCGAATGGCCACCAAGAATGGACTACCCGTCGGGGGTTCGCCCATATGACCCGTTCAGCAAAGAGGCCCGTGACATATACTGGAACCACTTGACCCGTCTTTATGACCTGAATATTGACGGATGGTGGATGGATTCAACTGAACCTGACCATCTGGACTTTAAGGAGGAGGATCTGGACCAGCCCACTGCTATGGGTCCGTTCCGCCGTGTACGCAACGCATTCCCGCTCATGGCGGTAGGCGGCGTCTATGATAACCAGCGTTCCATGAAGGACGGCAGTGACAAGCGTGTCCTGATTCTTACCCGTTCAGTATTTGCCGGCCAGCAGCGTTACGGCTCCAACACATGGTCGGGCGATGTACAGTCCAACTGGAATTCTCTGCGTAACCAGGTTCCCGCAGGCCTTAACTTTGCGCTTACCGGCAATCCCAACTTTAACAGTGACCTGGGCGGATTCTTTGCCAACAGCTATAACGAGCGTTCTCAGGACGGCAGCGCCACTCAGAACCCTCTCTATCAGGAGCTCTACGTACGCTGGATGCAGTACGGTGTGTTCTGCCCCATGATGCGCAGCCACGGCACCGAGGTTCCGCGTGAACTGTACTACTACGGTGAGGCCGGCGAGCCCGTCTATGACGCCCTGCTCGGAGCTATCAAGATGCGTTACAGCCTGCTCCCCTACATCTACTCTCTGGCACATGACGTAAATGCCAACAACGGCACTTACCAGCGTGCCCTCATGATGGATTTCAAGGCCGACAGGAACGTCTGGAACATAGGCAACGAGTTCATGTTCGGCCGCTCACTGCTGGTTGCTCCCGTACTTGAAGCCAAGTACACACCGGAGAGAGCCATGAGCAAGAGCCGCGCACAGATAGGTGACGTAGACTTTACCGCTCCCAAGAGCACCAAGGTCTATCTGCCGGCCGGAACCAACTGGTATGATTATGAGACTCTCAAGATGTATGAGGGAGGAAAGGAGATAGAGCGTGAGGTAAACATAAGCAGCATCCCGCTTTTTGTCAAGGCAGGTTCCATACTGCCCATCGGCCCCGATGTACAGTACTCTACTGAAAAACCGTGGGATGACCTGGAGATTCTGGTTTATGCAGGAGCTGACGGCAAGTTCACCCTTTATGAGGATGAATTTGACAACTACAACTATGAGAAAGGTGCTTACTCAACAATAGATTTTACCTACAACAACAAGAGCCGCCAGTTTACTGTCGAGGCACGTAAAGGTGAGTTTGACGGAATGATAAAGGAGCGCACGTTCCGTGTGGTGCTTATCAAGAACGGCAACCGTTATGACGCCAAGACCATAAAATACAACGGTAAGAGAGTAAAGATAAGCCTCTAAAACAGGGCCAGATATCAATGAGGACGCTCCTATTCACTTACAGGAGCGTCCTTTTTATTCTTACGTTTACGGGCTTTCTTCTCCTGACGGGCTTTCTTACGTTCCAGTTTTTTCTTCTCCGTATTCTTTTTTTCCGTCTCTACTGCGCTCTTGGTCCTGATCTCGATGACGCCGTTGGCACCCTCCATTCCATAGACGGCAGCCGTACCGTCCTTGATGACCTTGATTGAATAGACCTCTTCAGGCTGTATGTACAGGATGTTGTCAGTCTTGACTCCGTCCACTACGATAAGAGGCTGATAACGGTCCGATGATGTTCCCCGGCCGCGGATGTACATATCGGGCATGACACCTCCGTCACCGGTTCCCCTGATGGTCAGGCCCGGTTCTGCCCTGAGCATCTCAATGATGTTTGAATAGGACTTCTTGGAGTCCTTGACACGCTCTACACCCTGTCCCATGACACTTACCGGCAACAGGACAAGTCCAAAAAACAGAAATACCCGGAATCTTTTCATATCGGTTGAACTATTGATGCGACGAAGATAGTGAAAATGCTGAATTTTGAGTACCTTTGCCAACTGAAACATCATCATCCATAGATGACAGAATTTGAAATGATAGCCAAGACCTTCCAGGGGCTGGAAGAGATTCTTGCAAAAGAACTTATTGATCTGGGAGCCAATGGGGTGGCCATTGGTAACCGAATGGTATCCTTCAAGGGCGACAAGGCCCTTATGTACAAGGCCAACTTTCACCTGCGTACCGCAATCCGTATCCTTAAACCCTTCCTTCACTTCAAGGCCGACAGTGCCGATGATGTATATGAGATCTGCCGTAAGGTTGACTGGGAGAAGTATATGGACCTGTCTGACAGCTTTGCTGTGGACTCTGTGGTTTACAGCGAGGATTTCCGTCACTCAAAGTTTGTGGCTTACCGCGTAAAGGATGCCATTGCCGACTATTTCCGTGACAAATACGGCAAACGCCCCAACGTGAGCGTGTCAAACCCTGACCTCACTTTCCACATTCACATTTCACATGATGACTGCTCCCTGTCACTTGACAGCTCCGGTGAGTCCCTGCACAAGCGCGGTTACCGCCAGGAGGCCATGGAGGCCCCGCTCAACGAGGTTCTGGCTGCAGGTATGATTCTCATGTCCGGTTGGGACGGCAAGAGTGATTTTGTGGACCCCATGTGCGGATCGGGCACAATTCCCATCGAGGCCGCACTTATAGCCAGGAACATGGCACCCGGTCTGTTCCGCAGCAGCTTTGCATTTGAGAAATGGAAGGATTTTGACCGCGACCTGTTTGAGGAGATATATAACGATGACTCTGCCGAGCGCGAGTTTGAGTTCAGCATAAAAGGCTATGACAAGGATGCCAAAGCCATACTTACCGCAAAGCGTAACGCCAAGGCCGCAGGTCTGCTGGATACCATCCAGTTTGAGCAGCGTGACTTCAAGGACTTTGAGCCTGTAAAGCAGCGTACCGTCATCATCACCAACCCGCCTTACGGCGAGCGTCTGACCGATGACAATCTGCTGGGTCTCTACGAGATGATAGGAGAGCGTCTCAAACACGCACTTATAGGCGGTGAGGCCTGGATAATAAGCTACCATTACGAGTGCTTTGACAAGATAGGACTCAAGCCGTCTGCCAAGATTCCTCTCTTTAACGGCGCACTGCCCTGTGAGCTGCGCAAATATGAGATATTTGACGGACGTTACAATGACTTCCGTGGAGGCGAAGGCTCACTTAAGAAGGATGACCTGCCTACCCGTCGCAGCAGCACCCTTCGTCATAAGGCACGTCTAGCCGAGAAACAGGAGGCACGTGACCAGGAGGCTGCACTGAATCCTGAAAACCGTCGTGAGCGTCCCGCCCGCAAGCCGTCTGACCGCAAGCCTTTCCGCAAGAGTGAGGACAGACCGTTCCGTAAGGCATCGGACAAACCTTTCCGCAAATCTTCATCGGAGGGTAAACCCTTCCGCAAGACAGAGGGCGACAAGCCTTTCCGCAAGGGCGGTGACAAACCGTTCCGCAAGTCTTCATCAGAAGGAAAGCCTTTCCGTAAGACAGAGGGCAAACCGTTCCGTAAGGAGGGTGGCCGCCCCACAGCAAAGAGATCATTCAAACCCGGAAACAAAAAACAATAAGATATGAAAATTCTGTTACTTGGAAGCGGAGGCCGTGAGCATGCTCTGGCCTGGAAGATTGCCCAAAGCCCACAGCTTGACAAGCTTTACATCGCACCGGGCAACGCCGGTACCGCAAACGTAGGTGAGAACGTAACCATCAAGGCCAATGATTTTGACGCCATCAAGGCTTTTGTCCTGGACAAGAAGATTGACATGGTGGTTGTAGGCCCCGAGGATCCTCTGGTAAACGGTATCTATGACTACTTCATAAATGACGCAGAGCTCAAGGCTATCCCCGTTATCGGCCCCTCAAAGGATGCAGCCCAGATGGAGGGCAGCAAGGACTTTGCCAAGCGTTTCATGCAGCGTCACGGTATCCCCACCGCAGCATATCAGACATTCACCGGTGAGAACCTTGAGGAGGGACTCAAGTTCCTGGAGACTCTCAAGGCTCCTTACGTACTTAAGGCCGATGGTCTGTGCGCAGGTAAGGGCGTACTCATCCTGCCTACTCTGGATGAGGCCAAGAAGGAACTGCGGGAGATGCTGAGCGGTATGTTCGGTAACGCATCTTCACGCGTGGTGATTGAGGAGTTCATGAGCGGCATTGAGTGCTCAGTATTTGTACTCACTGACGGCAAGAACTACAAGATACTGCCCGAGGCCAAGGACTACAAGCGTGTAGGAGAGCATGACACCGGTCTTAACACCGGCGGTATGGGATCCGTTTCACCCGTTCCGTTTGCAACCAAGGAGTGGATGAAGAAGGTTGAGGACCGCATTATCCGTCCTACAGTAGAGGGTCTTGCAGAAGAGGGTCTGGTATACAAAGGATTCATTTTCTTTGGCCTGATAAACGTAGAGGGCGAGCCTAAGGTAATTGAGTACAACTGCCGTATGGGTGACCCCGAGACCGAGAGCGTCATGCTGCGTCTTAAGAGTGATATCATTGACCTGTTCAAGGGTGTTGCAGAGGGTAACCTGGATACCAAGACCCTGGAGCAGGATCCGCGCTCAGCTGTATGCGTGATGCTGGTATCGGGCGGCTATCCCCAGCACTATGACAAGGGATTCGTTATAAGCGGAATTGACAAGGTCAAGGACAGCATAGTATTCCATGCCGGAACCGCATTCAATGACAAGGGTGAGGTTGTGACGGCAGGCGGCCGCGTGATTGCCGTAAGCTCATACGGCAAGGACAAGGAGGAGGCTCTGGCCCTCTCTTTCAAGGGTGCCAGCCTGATAGACTTTGAGAAAAAGCATTTCCGCAGGGATATAGGCCAAGATCTCTAACAAATAATAACTGTCAATAGGTTGCCGTTAACCATTAAAGGGTTAACTTTGAGGCTTTCAACTGACACTAATAACTCAACCAAGAGTGATGAATTACAAAAGACTTAACACCATCATCGGATGGCTGGTGTTTGCAATTGCAGCTTTTACATACTGCATGACAATAGAGCCTACCGCCAGCTTCTGGGATTGTCCAGAGTTTATAACCACCGGCTACAAGCTGGAAGTTGGTCACCCGCCAGGGGCACCTATTTTCATGCTTACCGCCAATCTGTTCTCACAGTTTACAAGTGATCCCGGCAAGGTTGCCATGATGGTGAACATCATGTCGGCCATGCTGAGTGCCCTATGCATACTGTTCCTGTTCTGGAGCATAACCATGCTCGTAAAGAAACTGGTGGCAGGCAACAAGACTCCCGATACATGGCAGATGATTACCATTTTCGGCTCCGGCATAGTGGGCGCGCTGGCCTACACCTGGAGTGACACCTTCTGGTTCAGTGCCGTTGAGGGTGAGGTTTATGCCTATTCATCATTCTGCACAGCCGTAACATTCTGGCTTATCCTTAAATGGGAGGAGAGTTGTGACGAGCCTCACAGCTCACGCTGGCTCGTGCTCATTGCATACCTGATCGGAGTCTCAGTAGGCGTACACCTTCTGAACCTGCTCTGTATCACGGCTATCGTCCTGGTTTACTATTTCAAGAAATCAGAGAACCCCACATGGAAGGGTGGTTTAATCGCTTTCATCCTCTCCGGAGTGATCATTGCAGCTGTACTGTACGGAATCGTCCCCGGTATCGTGAAAGTGGGCGGATGGTTTGAGATGCTGTTCGTAAACGGACTGGGACTGCCGTTCAACACAGGTCTGATAGTATATATCGTACTGCTGGTATCCATCCTTATCTGGAGCGTATACGAGACACAGCGCGGTGACCGCAAGAGCCTTATGTACCTCTCATTCCTGCTCACCATCGCGTTTGCCGGAATCCCATTCTACGGTCATAAGGCATCGGGCGTACTTCTGGGTATCGTGATTCTGGGTGCCGCCGCCTATTACCTCTATTCAAACGGTGTTCCCCAGAAACTCAAGCCGTCAGCCAGCCTGCTCAACACCATCATGCTCAGCGTGATGATGATAACAATAGGCTACTCCTCTTATGCGGTGATAGTGATCCGCTCCATGGCAAATCCGCCTATGGACCAGGATTCACCCGAGGATATATTCTCACTGGGCGAGTATCTGGCCCGTGAGCAGTACGGTTCACGTCCTCTGTTCTACGGACAGGCTTACAGTTCAGAATTCAAGTATGAGCTGCGCTCTGACAATCAGGGAAGCTACTGGTCTCCTGCCACAAGGGTAACCGGAAAGACTCATGTACGTAAGGAGAAGACAAGCCCTGCCGAGAAGGACAGCTACCTGACCGATGACAAGACTGAGTATATCTACGCACAGAATATGCTGTTCCCCCGCATGTACAGTACTGATTCAGACCACATCAAGGACTACAACATGTGGTGCGGAGGTATAACGGGGCGTGAGATAAACTACAACATGCATGGAGAGATGGTAAAGGTTACCATGCCAACACAGTTGGAGAATCTCAAGTTCTTCTTCCGTTATCAGGTCAACTTCATGTACTGGAGATATTTCCTGTGGAACTTTGCCGGACGCCAGAATGACATCCAGAGCCGTTTTGGTGAGAAAGAGTACGGTAACTGGATTACAGGTATCAATTTCATAGACAGCATTCTGCTGGGACACTCGGATATCAGCCTCATGCCTGATGCATTCAAGGGCAAGGGCCATAACGTATTCTACTGTCTGCCCCTGCTGCTGGGTCTGCTGGGTCTGTTCTGGCAGTTCAACAAGAACAAGGAGGGAAGCCTTCAGTTCTTTGTCGTGCTGGCACTCTTCTTCATGACAGGTCTGGCCATCGTGGTCTACCTGAACCAGACACCCGAGCAGCCTCGTGAGCGTGACTATGCGTACGCCGGCTCATTCTATGCCTTTGCCATCTGGATAGGTATGGGTGTGGCCGCCATATCGGATTTCCTTAACCGCTTTGCCGGAAAGAAACTGGCTCCGGTTATTGCAACCGTAATCTGCCTGCTGGTTCCCATACAGATGGTAAGCCAGACCTGGGATGACCATGACCGTAGCGGCCGATACACCTGCCGTGATTTCGGACAGAACTATCTGACATCACTCCAGCAGACCGGCAACCCCATCATCTTTACAAACGGAGACAACGACACCTTCCCTCTCTGGTACAACTTTGAGACTGAAGGATTCCGTACCGATGCACGTTGCTGCAACCTGAGCTATCTGATGACAGACTGGTACATAGACCAGATGAAACGTCCGGCATATGAATCACCGTCACTGCCCATCTCATTAGACAGGATTGACTATATGACCGGAGTCAATGACTTTGTTACTATCCGTGCAGAATACAAGCAGAGACTGCTCAGGAACAACAGCAAGGAGGTTGTTGACGAGTCATTTGAGCTCAAGAACGTAATCAGCTACTGGATAAGGCAGAATCATGTGATTCCTACTGATACCGTATGGCTTAAGATTGACAAGGACGCCGTGCTCAGGTCAGGAATGAAGATTCCCGCCAAGTACATAGGTGCTACCGATGAGGAGACCAAGGCCAATATACCTGACCGCATGGTAATATCACTCAAGGGTAAGAAATACCTCACCAAGAGTGAGATCATGATACTTGACATGCTGGCTCACAGCAACTGGGAGAGACCTCTCTATTTTGCCACTACAGTAGCATCGGGTATGTTCCTCAATATGGGTAACTACTTCCTGCTGGAGGGTCTTGCCTACCGCATCACTCCCTTTGACTGGAAGTCACTGGGTGACGACAGCATGAAATACGGAGACCTGGATGCTGACAGGATGTATGAGAACCTCATGAACTTCAAGTTCGGAGGTCTGGACAATCCTGACCTTTACCTGGATGAGACAGTACGCCGCATGTGTGATTCTCACCGCCGTATCTTTGCACAGTTGGCTATGAGACTCATCAAGGACGGCCGCAGGGAGGACGCAGCCAGGATAATGGACAAACTGGAGTCATCTATGTCAGAGGAACTCGTACCGCTTGTAGACTGCATGTACGGTGGTGCTTCAGAGATAGCCGATATATATCGCGTTCTGGGACAGAAGGACAAGGCCAAGGAAATCATTCTCAACTGCGTAGAGAACTATATGCAGCAGATGAGATGGTTCCTGAGCATGAACAACCGTAATCTCAGATTCTCCAGAGACTCGTTCCAGATGGCTGTATCTGTCATGTACCATAATGTACTTCCGGTTCTCCAGCAGTGTATTGAAGAGGATCAGTTTAAGATCGTTGCCGCCGAGTGGTCTGCTATGTGTGATGAATTTGACAAACGCTTGAACTGATAATGCTTTTAGAACAACCCACACCCATACTGAGCAAGATATACCCCAAAGGCATCTTCCGGAAAAATCCGGAAGAGCATGCGGTATATCTTACCTTTGATGACGGTCCCATACCCGAGGTCACACCTTGGGTGCTGGATGTGCTGGACCAGTACGGCATCAAGGCTACTTTCTTTGTAGTGGGTGACAACGTGCGCAAACACCCCGATATATACAAAATGGTCGTGGAGCGTGGACACCATATAGGTAACCACACTTTCAATCATGTACGCGGCATGCGCATGAGAAACCATGATTATATTGAGAATGTCCACAAATGCGACGGTTTTATATCAACCCGTCTGTTCCGCCCTCCTCACGGAGTGTTGCGCCGCTGGACCTATCGGTATATGAAAGGTGATTATGACATCGTCTTCTATGATGTCATAACACGTGACTACAATGAAAAACTCAGACCCAAGAAGGTTCTGGAGATAGTAAAGAAATATACCAGGAACGGATCGATTATAGTGTTCCATGACTCCCTGCGCAGCCAGAAAAACCTGCGTTGGGCCCTACCCCGTGCCATAGAGTGGCTCAAGGAGCAGGGATATGAGTTCAAGCAGCTGTAATATCAGCGTCCAAGTTCACACAGGACAGTGCAAATCTGGTCCTGGACTTTCCTTGAGGGTGCCATCTTGATGGCGCCCTCATTCATTATGCAGAACGCCAGGTCACGGCCATCGGCTGTACGGATATAACCTGCCAATGTGCAGGAACCGGTTACTGAGCCTGTCTTGGCATGTACCTTGTTCAGGGTTCTCTTGTCACTGAGACGGGTCTTGAGAGTTCCGTCCACTCCTGATATCGGCAGGCTCTTGTAAAGTATGGGATAGAGTTCCTGATCCTTGTAGATGTAAGCCAGCATGTCTACGATAAACTGGGGTGAGCAGTGGTCGTACATGGAGAGTCCGCAGCCGTCAACAATATTGTATGATGCTGAGAACATGCCGAACTTACGGCTTACAAAATTCTGCAGGAATTTGGATGCAGACTTGAATGATACCTCCTTGGGCTGCTGGATACGTCCTGTCTGAAGGAACATGGCCTCGGCAAAGAGATTGTTGCTCTCCTTGAGTGCCTCCTTTATGATTGCAGGCAGACCGTGGGATACCTCAGCAAGGTCACGAGCCATAGTGGGACAGGTTCCATATCCGTATTTGCCGTATTGGATTCCGGCCTCGTCAAGATACTGACGGAACAGGGCAAAGGTGAAATCGGCCGATCCCACCACACTCAGGTCTGTGGATTGGCGACGCTTGCAGTTACCTTCAACAACGATAGTGTTGTCATTATGCATCCAGTCACGGGTTATGGTAAGCGGACCAAGCGTGTTGTCCTGAGTACGGGCCTTGTTTATGACCTTGACATAGGCGTTTGAGGGATATATGTTTACAATGGGAGCCTCACCCTTTGAGGTTGGTTTTACCTCCACGCCCACAAATCCCTGGTGTACCATAAGGGGTGATATATAGGGCTGAAAACTGGCCGGTGCATCATCCCAGCACCAACCCGATGCCCAATAAGTGGAGTCCATGATGGAGACATCGGCATAAAGGGTTCCGTTAATACGTTTTATGCCGGCCTTCTTGAGGTCACTCACCATACTGCGCAACTCATGTTCGTTGAGCGACGGGTCAAGTCCGCCCACCAGATAAAGGTTGCCGTTAAGGACACTGTCCTTTCCTATCGTTCCCTGGGTTTTCAACGTAGTGCGGAACTTGTAATCGGCACCAAGTGAAGAGAGCGCCGTAACGGATGTAATCACTTTCTGGACCGATGCCGGACGGCACATTATCCTCTCACGATAGGCGTAGAGAGTGGTATCATTGGTGAGGTCATATACCATGAGGGCAATGTCGGTACCCTCGGGGAGCCCTTCATAAATGATCTGGTCTATGGATTCGGTAACGGAATCCAAGTTGGCACTGTAAGCTGACGGCGCAAAAGCCGTGATAATGGTCAGTAAGAGGTATCTGTATAGTTTCATGCTCAATAAGATACGGATGTTTCAATGCCGTTCTCCCTCAACAGGGCGGCAATACGGTCAAGCTGCTCATGGCTTGCCTTACGCAAGGTTGTGACAGGAGTCTCACGGTCAACGGTGTAGATCATCACCTGGCTGGGAGCTATCTTTTTGACTGTTTCCAGCCACGGCAATACATAACTGTCAGTGGTGTTGTCCATGTCACGGCCATCCAGGGTTCCGGTAAGGAACATGGTCTGGATTATGACATGACCCTTGAAATCACAGAGGGCCTTTATTATGGCATCCAGGTCATAATGGCCTACCGGGCAGTCTATAAGACGTATATATTCAATATCCACGGTATCCAGTTTCTGGATGTTGTTGTCAAGTTTGAGCAGAGCCTTGAATATGGCGGGATCTGTCACACGGGTTCCGTTGCTCAGGACGCTCACCTTGGCCTGCGGGAAGAACTCGTCACGCAGTGCAAGCACGTCATCAACAATGCCGGGAAACTCCGGATTGGCGGTAGGCTCACCATTGCCTGCAAATGTAAGCACATTGGGCTCCGGACCGTTGGCTTTCATATCCTCCAGAGTTCTGCGCAGTACATCATACACCTCCTTGCGTGTGGGACGGTGATGCTTGGGATGGTGGCTGCCGTTACGGCCACACTCACAGTAGATGCAGTCAAACGTGCAAATCTTACCGTCGGCAGGCATGAGGTTTATGCCCAGCGATACTCCCAGACGACGGCTGTGGATAGGTCCAAACACGGGGGAATCATACAATACTGTTGACATGGCGGCTCTCCTTATGTAATCAACCGCAAAAATAGTCAATAGGCACGTACTATGCAAAGTTATTTTGCCCGCTCAGAACTTGCGTATCAACTGCACTGACAAATCCTCCTTATGGCTGGCGTCAATACGCTGCTGGGCCTGACTTATCTCATCCCTGTCCATGTACCATGTTCCGCCGGCCTTGAAATTGAGCTGAAGTCCCTTTACGACATTCCATTTCAGGGTCATGGCCAGACGCACGCCCTCACCGGAAAGAGTCATGAAACCATATGAGTATCGCAGGCCGCTCTCATAGACGGAAACATTGCTGTCATAGCTGTCAGTCATAAACAGCGCGGCACTCAGGTTCAGGTCAAGACGCTCTTTGATAAGGTTGCCGCTGTAACTCTGTGTTATTGCCCAGCCGTTTGATATCGGCTCAGCTATGAAATCATATCGGGTGTAGAGAATCTGGGTCTTGAGTTCCGATCCACCTCTGCCGGTGTGGGTCCAGCGCAGCCTGTACCTACCGGTCCAGCAGTACTCAAGCTGCCCGGTATATTTGCAATCCTTCTGCTTGGATTTGAATCGGGCCGAAAGGTAGAGTGCGTCACGCCGCCCCAAACGCCTGTCGGCCTCAAGCCTCAGATCCATTCCGTTGCTCTTGCCCGATGCCCCGTACCTGGCCTGCGGAAACAAAAAGAGGTCTGCGTAACCGTTTACCTTGAGCCCACCCCTGCTGTATGTAAAACCGGTAAGCAGTCCTATCTCATTCGCTACGCTGCCCTCGGCCAAGGCATTAGAGTGAAGCGCAAAATAATCCGGACTGTAGGCTCTGAAAAGAGAATTTACTTTCCATCCTCGCGGCAGCCTGAATGTCTGATTGCAGATAAGGGCCGGTTTGCCGTCAGAGACTGAGAACTCTGCAGACAATGCATATCGGGGACGGCCCAGTGAAATATCGGATGAAAGGCCCCAATATCTGTCATGTCCCTTGTACGGCAGAGACAGGCATTCATAAAGTACGGTACCGCCCAGATTGAAGCCACGGTAACCGTATCGGACGTTTGCTGCAACCGTTCCCTGCCGGATATTGTTCTTCTTTGACCATTCCAATGCGGTCCGGTGATAACCGTCCTGCTTGAATGAGCTTATTACGGAATCTCCCTTGAGCGTGCCGTCCAATGGGGTGACGGATCCCAGCAGCGTTAAGGTGGTATGTCCTCCTCCTACGGCAATACCGGCCCCTCTCAGATAGCCGTACTCCTGGGTTGAAGAGTGCGGTTTGAGCCCTTGTGTACGGCGTTCTGACAGCATAGTGCTTTTACCCTGGCCAAAACCTGCGCCCATCAGGAGACCGTAGCCCAACTGTGCCTTGAAATTACCCATGGCCAGTTCACGGATCACACCCATATCCCTGATGAAAAGATAGGGCGAGCAGAAATCATAACCTGCACGGTTGGGGCTTCCAAAAGGCTCTCCCGCGTCTTTATCGGCACTTATTCCAAACCTTACGCGGTTATGCCAGTTGAATGTGTAACGGATGGAATGTGACAGAGGGGTTCCCATATAGGCACGGTTGGGATAACGTTTCAGTTCCTCTGCCGAATGGGGGCGGAATCCGTCCCTGAGATAGAGGGGGATATCCATCCGGCCTATCAACTCACTGCGTCCGTTGCCAAGGATATCCTTGACGCTTATCCGCTCTTTCTCCTGCGGAGGGTCTCCCGCATAGACAAACAGACGGAGCATACGCCTGGTATCATAATCCAGACTACCTGTAAGCTGCAACTCACCCAGAGTCTTCATGGGGCCGTGCAGATAGATGTATGCATGGATATCCTCTATCTGTTCATCGGAAAGGAACAGCAGTTCACGCAACTCATCCCTTGTGGCTGTGTTGATGTTAAGAGGCTCGCTGTGTAGCGATTCATACATGATGAGCAGCTCCTCGCGGGCATCGGAGGAGAGTTCTTCATCGGTGCTGAGCAACGTTTCCAGTACGCTCTCCCATTCTATGTCATCTGAACTCTGGGGAAACAAAGACGGGGTGGAAAAGACCCACATGACAAACCAGGAGATTAACAATTTACGTTTCATAGTATATCAGTATTAGAATGTGTTTTCCTTAAAGGACTGCTCAAAAGTAGGACATTTTTAGCAGAATTGATAATTTTGCAGACATGAAACGTATCGTCATACTGTTACTGGCCATTTTAACGTGCATTCCGGCATCCAGCTCAACTCCTCAGGATTCTGAGAAGCAGAAACGCGTGAACATCGCGCTTGCCACCATCGTGAACGGCGATACCATTCCCTCATTTGAACTCATGGAGGTGACCATCTACGGCCGCCGTACATTCTCAAACGCCCGCAAGCAACGCAAATATGACAAGCTTACCCGTAACGTCATTAAGATGTATCCCATAGCACTTGAGGTCAAGGCCATCCTGGTGGAGACATATCTCTATCTGCAGACCCTGCCCGATGACAAGGCGCGTGACGAGCATCTGGAGAAAGTGGAACAGGGCGTATGGGACCAGTATTTCCCCATAATGAGGAGATGCACCCTGGCTCAGGGCAAACTGCTCATCAAACTCATAGACCGCGAGTGCAATCAGACCAGTTTTGAACTGATTCAGGCATTCATTGGCGGATTCAAGGCCAAGTTCTACCAGACCTTTGCCGCACTGTTCGGGGCATCTCTCAAGAAAGAGTATGATCCGGAACATAACGATGAGGATGCCATGATTGAGGAAATCATCTGGATGATTGACAACGATATGCTCTAATAGGGGCACAAAAGGGACTGTTCTATCTGTGCCCTTCTTCTTCGTTTTTTATTACCTTTGCACCAGCTTATAAAAATCTGATAGAAAATGGCATTGCAATGCGGCATAGTGGGCCTGCCCAACGTAGGTAAATCCACACTTTTCAACTGTCTGTCAAGCGCTAAGGCTCAGGCAGCAAACTTCCCTTTCTGTACAATTGAGCCCAACGTGGGCACCATAACCGTACCCGATGAACGACTCACCAAACTGGCCGAGCTGGTTCATCCCGGACGCATAGTTCCCGCAACCGTTGAGATAGTTGATATAGCCGGTCTGGTAAAGGGTGCCAGCAAGGGTGAGGGTCTGGGAAACAAGTTCCTGGGCAATATCCGTGAGTGCGACGCCATCATACACGTGCTCCGTTGCTTTGATGATGAGAACGTGACACATGTTGACGGAACCGTAAACCCCGTCCGCGACAAGGAGATAATTGATACCGAGCTCCAGATAAAGGACCTTGAGACCATAGACCAGCGTCTGCAGAAGGTTGCCAAGCAGGCTGCCGTAGGTGACAAGCAGGCCAAGATAGTATGTGACGTGCTGAACGCATACCGTGACGTACTGCTGCAGGGCAAATCGGCCCGTACCGTCAGCTTTGACTCAAAGGATGAGGAGAAAATAGCACATGACCTGTTCCTGCTCACTTCCAAGCCCGTTCTGTATGTCTGCAACGTTGACGAAGGCAGTGTAAAGACCGGCAACGCCTATGTAGAGCAGGTGCGTGAGGCAATCAAGGACGAGAACGCACAGCTGCTGGTCATTGCCGCCAAGACCGAGAGTGAGATTGCCGAGCTGGAGAGCTATGAGGACCGTCAGATGTTCCTGGAGGAGCTGGGGCTGGAGGAATCGGGCGTAAACCGGCTGGTAAAAACGGCTTTCAGCCTGTTGAATCTTGAGACATTCATCACCGCCGGACCGATGGAGGTCAAAGCATGGACATACCGTAAGGGATGGAAGGCTCCGCAGTGCGCCGGCGTGATCCACACCGACTTTGAGAAGGGATTCATCCGCGCCGAGGTCATCAAGTACAACGACTACGTGGAGCTGGGTTCCGAGGCGGCCGTACGTGATGCCGGCAAGCTCTACGTGGAGGGTAAGGACTATGTGGTTGAGGACGGTGACATAATGCATTTCCGCTTTAACGTATAAACATATTCATAGAGGGACAATGAACAGTTTTCTTGCAGTAATATGGAACCCTGATACGGAGTTATGCCGTCTGCTGGGTCTGCCTATAAGATATTACTCGCTCATGTGGGTAGTTGGTCTTGTGGCCGCATATCTGCTGGTCAAAAGGTTTTACAAGGACCGTGGCATCAAGCCCGAAGTCTTTGAACCGCTGTTCCTTTACTGTTTCCTTGGTATTCTCATAGGCGCCCGCCTGGGACACTGCCTGTTCTATGAACCCGAATATTACCTTACCAGCGGCAAGCATTTCATAGAGATGCTGCTCCCTATCCGTTTCATGCCTCAGGGAGGTGTAAGTATGATTGGATACAGCGGACTTGCCAGCCATGGCGGTACCATCGGTATCATCATCGGCATGATTCTCTATTGCCGCAAGTATAAGGTCAAGGTGTTTGAGTGCATTGATATGGTATGCGTAGCTACCCCACTCACCGCCGCCTGCATACGTCTTGGCAACCTTATGAACTCCGAGATAGTAGGCAAGGCTACCGGAACGGACTGGGGATTCATATTCGTACAGAACGGAGAGGATTTTGCACGCCATCCGGCACAGCTGTATGAGGCTATCGCTTACATCATCATATTTGTCATCACCATCCTCATCTACCGTAAGCATAAGGAGAAGATAGGAACCGGATTCTACTTTGGATTCTGCATCGCAACCATCTTTACGTTCCGCTTCTTCATAGAATTCTGTAAAGAGGTCCAGGTAGACTTTGAGCAAGGCATGGCACTTGACATGGGTCAGCTCCTGAGCATCCCCTTCATCATCGCCGGCCTCTGGCTCATTCACCACTCCCGCAAAAAATAGAGTTATCCCTTCAGGATTTTCTTGATGTCGTTGAGTTTGTTCAGGGCCTCGACGGGTGTCAGGTTGTTGACATCGATTGAGAGCAGCTGGTCACGGATCTGACAGAGTACTGGATCGTCAAGCTGGAAGAAACTCATCTGCAGGCCCTCACGCTGCTGGGCGGTCTCTACGCTGGGACGTGATATGCTCTTGCCGTTTCCGCTCTCCTCCATCTCCTTAAGTATGGCTCCGGCGCGCTTTACTATGCTGCGCGGCATGCCCGCCATCTCGGCCACATGTATACCGAACGAGTGTTCCGATCCACCTTCAACCAGTTTACGCAGGAACAGCACCTTTCCGTCAACCTCACGTACCGATACGTTGAAGTTGCGTATGCGGCTGAATGACTTGGCCATCTCATTGAGCTCATGATAGTGGGTGGCAAACAGCGTACGGGCATGGGCCGATGGGTGCTCATGTATGTACTCCACGATTGCCCATGCAATGGATATGCCGTCATATGTGGATGTGCCGCGTCCAAGCTCGTCAAACAATACCAGACTGCGGGGAGTGAGGTTGTTCAGGATGCTGGCAGCCTCGGTCATCTCAACCATGAATGTTGACTCTCCGGCCGATATGTTATCGCTGGCACCTACACGTGTGAATATGCGGTCCACAACGCCAATGCGCGCGCTGTCGGCCGGTACGTAACAACCCATCTGGGCCAGCAGCGTAATAAGGGCGGTCTGACGCAGCAGAGCTGACTTACCGGCCATGTTGGGACCGGTTATGATAAGTATCTGCTGGGAGTCACTGTCTATGAATACGTTGTTAGATATGTAGCTGTCACCGGGTGCCATCTGAGTCTCAATTACCGGATGACGGCCCTCCTTGATATCTATGATGTTGCTCTCATCCACAACGGGGCGTACATACTTATGCTCACGTGCCACCCGTGCAAAAGAGAGCAGGCAGTCCAGACGGCTTACCAGCATGGCGTCATTCTGGATGGCTGGCACGTATTTCATTATGGATTGCGCCAATTCACCGAACAATCGGGTCTCAAGTGCAAGTATGCGGTCCTCGGCTCCAAGGATCTTCTCCTCATACTCCTTGAGCTCCGGGGTGATGTAACGCTCGGCGTTGACAAGGGTCTGTTTGCGTATCCATGTCTCCGGCACCTTGTCCTTGAAGGTGTTGCGTACCTCCAGATAGTAACCGAACACATTGTTGTATGCAACCTTGAGGCTGGATATGCCTGTAAGCTCAGCCTCACGCTGCTGTATCTGCATCAGGTAGTCCTTGCCGCTGTAGGCTATATGGCGCAGTTCATCAAGTTCGGCATTGATACCCTCGGCAATGACGCCGCCCTTGCTTACCAGCATTGGTGTATCTGGACACAGGGTACGCAGTATCTCGTCACGCAGCTCCTGGCAGATGTCAATACCGTTTCCTATCTCCTGCAGTTGCGGATTGTCCGATTCCTGACAAACCTGCTTAACCGGTTCCAGTAATCGGAGTGCCTGACCCAGACTCAACACCTCACGCGGGTTAATACGGCCCACGGCGGCCTTTGATATGAGACGCTCCACATCACCCATACGCTGCAGGGATTCAGTAAGGGTCTCACCTGTTTCAGGGAATCGGAACAGATGGTCCACCACATCCAGACGACGGTTTATCGCAGCCTGGTCCTTGAGTGGGAACAGCATCCAGCGACGCAGCAGACGGGCACCCATGGGTGAACAAGTACGGTCTATCACATCCAGCAGGGATGTGCCGTCCTCACTGTTGGCACAGGTAAGCTCCAGATTACGTACCGTGAACTTATCCAGACGAACGTAACGCTCCTCATCTATCATACGGATGGATGAGATATGACTTATGTTGTTGTGCAGGGTCTCTGCAAGATATTCAAGTATGGCACCGGCTGCCACCTTTCCGTTCTTGAGATGGTCAACACCGAAACCCTTCAGGTTGCGCACCTTGAAATGGCGGTTAAGCTGCTCGCGGGCAAAATCATCGGTAAAGACCCAGTCCTCAAGCTCACGCAGGCAGTATCGGGTTCCGAATGACTGACAGAACTGCTGGCGGCGGCCACGCTCTATGAGCACCTCCTTGGGCGCAAAGTTGGCAAGCAGCTTGTCTATATGGTCGGCAGGACCCTCGGCAATCAGGTACTCACCGGTGGATATGTCCAAAAATGAAAGGCCCCAGGCTCCCTTGCCAAAATGTACCGCCGCAAGGAAATTGTTCTCCTTGTTCTGAAGCACGTTGTCACTCATGGCCACACCGGGGGTTACCAGTTCAGTTATGCCGCGTTTTACAAGAGTCTTGGTAAGTTTGGGATCCTCAAGCTGGTCACATATGGCTACACGGCGTCCGGCACGTATCAGTTTGGGCAGATAGGCATCAAGTGCATGATGCGGGAATCCGGCCATCTCCAGTGCCATAGCCCCGTTTTTGCCGTTGTTACGTCGTGTAAGCGTAATGCCCAGTATCTGACTTGCTTCAACGGCATCCTGGGCGTATGTCTCATAAAAGTCTCCGCAACGGAACAGCAATACGGCATCGGGATGTTTCTCCTTGAGGCTGTAAAACTGCCTCATCATGGGGGTATCTTCAGACTTGGTCTGTGCCATGTTGAGCGCTCCTTTTATTTACGTTTACGGAAAAGGAACAAGGTTGCCACAACAAACAGCGTTGAGAGAATTCCCAGAGTTATCAATGTAGCGTTAAGGCTCTTGGGTGCAAAGCCCAGCAGCAACAGGACCGGGAATCCCATTACCATGGCAGGAATGTTCTGCAGCACCAGGTTGTTGGCGGCGGGAGTCTCATATCGGGGATCTATCTCACGCAACAGTATCATACCGTTGCTGGCTGTACCTGTAAGCATTCCGAACATGGAGAAGAAACCCTCATATCCGTAACCGGGATAGATGCGCAGTGACACCCATCTCACATAGAAGAATGTCACGATGGCACCCAGTACACAGACAATGGTGAGCGGCAGCCAGATTGCCCTGAGATTCTCAAAGCTGATGGCAGCGGTACCGGCCACAATCATAACGTCAAAACTGATACCGCTCACACGGTTCAGAAGGAACTCGTTAAGGTACTCACGAGTCATCCAACCTTTCTTACGCAGTCCGCGGATAACAATCTTGACAAGTGAGCCGAACAGGATGCCCCAGAAGAAATTGAATCCGTAAACCAGAGGCTTGAGTGTCTTCTCACCGAAATTGCCCAGATCCAGACCGCCTATGAATGACATAAGCAGGTAAACCAGGAAATAGGTAAGGAGAACTATGGAAACTACGATTGTAAGTTTATCCACAGACTCTGAATGAGGCAGGTCATCTTTCTGCTCATAATCCTTGAGAGTATGCTTTGACTCTGACGCATTCTCATGTATGGAGAGTTTCTTACGGTTGTTGAGTATGTTCATGTAAATGACTCCGACCACACTTCCAACCAGAAATCCGATGGTGGCGATGGAGAGTCCAAAGTCTATTCCGTGAAAGTTTATACCCTGATCGGCGGCGCCCAACTGGTAGATGGTTCCAAAATTGAGAGCCTGGCCGGGACCCTGACCGTAACCCATGGGAACCAGCAGTCCGCTTGAGTAGAATATGTCACGTCCCAAATCGGGGTTTCTCCACCACAGGAACATGGGTACGGTCACGAGCAGACCTATGATACCCTGAACCATATATGTTGCAATGGTAAGCGTACCGGTATCTATCACTGTGCGGGTATTGGCACGGTCAGTCTCTTTTGACGGGCGCAGTGACATGGATATGAATCCCAATGCAAGAGCATGGTAGGTCACGGTCTCCATGAATCTTTTGTCAATGATACTGTTGAATGAAGGCCACAGTTTTATGAGCAGTATAATCAATCCTCCAAGCAGAGCTGTAGGAATAAGACTGCGACGCAACAGTTTTACCTTACGCCTCAACACGTTACCGGCCAGAACAGCCAGTGCAATTATAAAAACCTGGATAAGAGTAGCCCAAACCTCAGGTGCAGCGAACGACGTCACCGCTATACCGTTTGCAGAAAGTATCATTTCACTATCTTTTCTTTACAGAAAGTCAAAGATAGTTTATTTATTTCAACTACATCCGCATTCACGGATATTTCATTCGCTCTTTATCACATCTGCAGGATTCTCTGTCATGGCTCTACGGATATTACCTAACACCGTGAGTCCTATTATTACTATCATACAGGCAAACACTGACAGATATACCCACACTGTAAGAGGAGTCTGACGGACATAAGTGGAGAGCCATCGGAGCATAACCGCCGTTCCCACCGTGAAGGCTGCAATTGCACTCAGTATGATGATGGGCAGATACTCACGGATGAACATCCTCAGGATATCGGACATACGGGCACCGTTGATCTTACGTACCGCTATCTCCTTACGGCGTTTCTGGCACAGCAGTGATACTATACTGTACAATCCGCTTACGGCAACAATCATACATATCACGGTTATTATCATGAGCAGTTTTGCCAACATGTTCTCGGACTTAATGAACTCCATATAATCCTGTTCCATGTTCAAGGTGTGGTAAGTGGCATCGGGTCTGATCTCCCTGAGCGATTCCAGGACTTTATTATCCAGTTCATTCCATTTGACACCCTCTTTATAGGTGAAGATGAAATAATTGGGCAGGTTTACTCCCGATGCGTTCCCCTCCTTTCTATATTCGTAAACCAGCGGAACCGTCTCATTCCTGGGGTCCAGATTGCAAAGGTCCTTTATCACGCCCTTTACCAGGTACGGGGTATAATAGCTGTAGATGTACTTTCCTACTATCCCGTCAGCACCTCCAAGCAGGTTTGCCAGAGTCTCATTTATGATTACGCTGTTTTCCGGTTCCTCCTGACCGAACAGCTCTCCGGCAACCGGTTCAACCTCAATAAGGTCCAGATAATCCCTGCTAGCCTTGATCATGACGATCCTGATGTTGTCACTGTCTTCCAGGGTATCGGCCTGGATACTGCTGTAACTGCGATACCCGTTTGTGGGATCGAACCCATAGACAACCTTGTCCAGCTCCGGCAACATCCTGAGTTTTTCCCTGGCTGCCACGACATCGGACTCAGTCATTCCAAACTGGTAACAATATCCTACATTATGCTTTCTGTATCCCATGTCCCTGGACTGCAGGAGATGGTTTATCTGCCTGCTGATGATCACGGAACAGAATATGGCGCATATGCTTACCGCCAACTGGAAACCTATACTGACCTTATATCCCAGGGCTGTTCCGGCATTAACGGCGTTATTACCAAGATATCGGGCCAATTGCCTTCTGCTTACCATCCAGATAAAGACCGATGACACCAATATGGAGATGACGCCTATCACAGCGGCATAGAGCAGATAGCTCAAAAGGTATGAAGGAACAGATATATCCATCATGCTCAGTTCCCTGAAATAGGGTAAGGCAAAAGTGCAGATAACTCCGCCTGTCAGCATCGAGAGCAGAAGAAAGAGTATGATCTCTGTTGAGAACAATGTCACAAACTGCATCATGCCCGATCCGTTGGCATAACGTAATGAGATCTCTCTCATCCTCATTCTCATCCTGGTTACGAACAAGGTAAAGTAATTGGCCAGCGAGCATACGGTAAGCACCAGTCCCAGTATCATCAGGATATAGACGTAACGCAGTTTGACGTTCAGTTTTACAGCCTCGTTGTCCAGAACCCCCTCCTCTCTCACCTTGAGTATCGGAAGCAATCTGTAGTTGTAGACATAATTCTCGGTCCAGTTGACCAGAGCGCCATTATCCATAGTCTGTGTGTGATGGAAAGAGGCTGTGTCACACTCTATCTCACGGGCCAGTTGCGTTACGTTCTCCTTATTTACCCTTACAAACAATTCCGTGGTTATTAACAATCTGGTGGAATATCTGTCCTCATCAATTCCTACAACAAAATCATAAGGTATGGAGGTGGGCTTCATGGGGTCCTCTATGACCGCCTTTATGTAGTATGCACCCTGATTTGTATACAACATATTGCCTACCGCATCACCTCCTCCATAAAGGATATGGGCCTGTGTCCTGGTCAGCGCGACTTCATTTTGTGAAAGATTCAGAGCATAGTCTCCTTCCAGGACCTTGACATCAAAGAAATCCCTGAAGTTACTGTCAACCGCCATTCCTACCAGATTGGCCGTCTCTTTCCCTTCATTGTAAACGGTATATGAAGGTACATTAATCTGACATCTTGTAAATTTCTCTATCTGAGGATAACGTTCTGAAAGGTAATCCCCCTCAGGGTAAGAGGTGTAAGCCTTAAAATCCTGTCCGGCTAGAGCGGGATCCTTACGCATGACCAGATAAATGTCATCTACATCACGGTAAAACGAATCATATTTACGTTCGTACCGTATCCACATCACGGTAAGAGAACAGAAAACCATTCCCAATGCAACGGAGAGAATGCCGATGGCTGACTGCAACCTGTACTTGAACAGATTGCGCAGGGCAATTATAAGATTGTGACGGAACATGACTTGAAACTATTGATTGGTTTTCAGGGTCCAAAAATACTTTCTTACCGTTCCTCACTCAAAGAAAAAATGCACAATCTTGATTTTGCAAGCCAAAAGTGTCCAATAATTTGACACTTTCAGGGCCAGGGGGTGATTACAGCTTTGATTTATTTACAATCATTGAATTGATGCAAAAGTAATGATTATACGATTAAAAAAACTATATTCGCAATATAACCCGATTCTAGCAGTACTGACTTATGATGCATATTTATGAAGAGGCTTCACGATGCCTGTTGTGTGAGAACGCTCCCTGTACCAAAGCATGCAGTAACGGCGATCCCGCAAGGGCTATACGTGCCATTAGGTTTGACAATGCCGGAAACGCATTGAAATGGGTTGCCCGATGTTCCGATGCGGACCTGGAGCGTGCCGAGCAGGCCTGCATTCACTATGACAGGCCCATACGAATCCGCGAGCTGCTGTCTGACTGCGGACCGCAAAGCAATGAGGAGGCCATGCCCTCACTAGCCATTGAGTTTTGCGGCATCAAATGTGAGAACCCGTTCTTTCTGGCCTCATCGGCAGTGTGTACCAACTATGAGATGGTGGCAAAAGCATTGGAGGCGGGCTGGGGCGGAGTGTTCTACAAGACCATCTGCAAGCAGGATATCCGTGAGGTATCACCCCGTTTTGATGCAGTCAAAGACGGCACGGAGATGATAGGGTTCCGCAATATGGAACAGCTCTCGGAGAATCCCCATGAAGTGGATTTTGAGATACTGAGCCGACTCAAGAAGAAATACCCCCACAAGGTGATCATCGCCTCCATCATGGGACAGTATGAGGAGGAATGGGGCGAACTGGCGCTTATGGCACAGAACGCAGGCTGCGATGCAGTTGAACTCAATTTCTCATGCCCTCAGATGAGACTTGCCGGGTTGGGAAGCGATGTAGGACAGGACCCCGAACTTGTGACATTCTACACTGCATACGTAAAGCAGGCTGTCAACATACCTGTCATCCCCAAGATGACACCCAACATCACGCAGATAAACCAGCCTGCCACGGGAGCCTTTTTTGCCGGGGCCGATGCCATATCGGCCATAAACACGATCAAGAGCATAACCATGTCCCCTCTTGCACAGGTTGACGGAAAGCAGACGGTATCCGGATACTCCGGCCGCGCCGTCAAGCCTATAGCGCTGCGTTTTATACAGGAGATGGCAGCCAACCCTATCATACGTAACATGCAGTATAGCGGCATAGGCGGTATCGAGACCTGGCGTGATGCCCTGGAGTTCATCCAACTGGGCTGCCGCAGTGTTCAGGTATGTACTGCCGTGATGCAATACGGCTACCGCATTATCGATGATCTGATTCTGGGTCTGCAGACCTACATGGCAGAACGCGGGATAGAGCGTCTGGATAAACTGGTTGGCGAGCAACTGCCTTCATTTGTCCTGCCCTCCGGCCTGGACCGCGACACTCTGGTCTATCCCAAGATTGACCGTGAAAAGTGCATAGGCTGCGGACGCTGCTACATATCCTGCAGCGACGGCGGACATCAGGCAATCAGCTTCAATGCAGACACCCGCCAGCCCCAGATAATAGGAACCAAATGCGTAGGCTGCCACTTGTGCCGCCTGGTCTGCCCCACCGGTGCAATCGGTGTTACCAAGCGCATAAACAAAAAATGAACACAAATGAGAAAGCATTGGATTGACAATCTGCGCTGGGCAACGGTGTTGCTGGTGCTGTTCTATCACGTAATCTATTATTATAACAACAAGGATGTATTCGGCGGCATAGGCGGTTTTGGAGAATTCCCCGATGTGCAGCAGTACCAGGATATTATCATGTATATATTGTATCCCTGGTTCATGCCGATAATGTTCATACTGGCTGGTATCAGTGCCCGATATTCACTCCGGAACAAGACCGGTAAGGAGTGGTTTAAGGTGCGTACGCGTAAGTTGCTTGTGCCCGGTACCATCGGACTGTTTGTGTTTCATTGGATGATTGGATATTTCAATGCCATTCCCGCAGGTACTGTGGTCGGTGATTTGCCGATACCTGCCAAATACTGCATTTACGCTGTGAGCGGAACCGGTCCGCTGTGGTTTATCCAGCTGCTTTGGCTACTCTCCTTAGTCCTTCTGCTTATACGCAGGATTGATGCAAAAGACAAGCTGTGGAACCTGTGCGGTAAAAGCGGAATGGTGGTTATCATACTGCTTGGTATCCTGTTCTGGCTGGGCGAGCAGACACTGGTCAAGAACCCTCGTCCCGATTCGGCCGATGGTCTTATGAACCTCTATAAGCCCGTGTTCTATCTGATATCGTTCCTGCTGGGATACTTTGTATTCTCGCATGATGAGGTTCAGGAAAAGGTGCGCAAGGCATGGATACCGCTTATGGCATGTGCTGTGGTATCGGGAGTAATTCTTATTGTTACCACTTGGGGAGAGAACAACACATCACCGGAGTATATGGGTTCTCCACTTAACTGCCTTTACGGCTGGCTTATGTGCCTGGCAATGATGGGTTGGTTCAACGCCAGGTTTGACTGTACCAACACCTTCTCACAGTACATGACCCGTACCAGCTACGGCCTCTACATTGTGCACTATCTGGTGATAGCAAGCCTGGGTTATATGATGAAGACATACACCCAACTGACTCCGGTAGCGATATACCTGATCCTGACAGTTGCGGTATTTACATTGTCACCGATTATTTACGAGGTGCTGCACCGCATCCCGTTTATCCGTTGGTGCGTTTTTGGTGAAAAGAAATGATGGAAACAGACAGAATCTTATTGCGCAAGTGGCAGGAGAGTGATGCCGATGCGCTGTTCAAATATGCATCGGATCCTGATGTTGGACCGCGTGCAGGTTGGCCGCCTCATAAGAGTGTTGAGGAGAGCCGTGAGATAATAAAAACCGTATTCAATACTGATACGATGTGGGCTGTAGTCTTGAAAGAGACGGGTGAGGCCATAGGCTGTGCCGGTTATCTTCCGGCTGCAAACTCCAACCTGAATATACCCGGTGATGAGTGTGAAGTGGGTTATTGGATTGGCAAACCCTATTGGGGCAGGGGAATCTGTACCGAGGCTCTCAAGCTGGTAATTGACTATTGCTTCAATGTGAAGGGTTTCAAGTCATTGTGGGGAGACTTTTTCCCCCAGAACCCCGCATCGGGCCGCGTAATGGAGAAGTGCGGTTTTAAGGATACTGGACGCGAGACCGTCTGCCCCAACCTTGAAGTGGGCTCAGACCGCCCTGTGCGTATAATGAAACTGGGGCACGATGGGGAGGGTTGACTTCGTCGAGCTAAACCTTCTATCTGTGCCCTTTTAGAATGCGGTTGCGGACGCAGTTCACTGCCGGTTTGAAAAACTCGGGCTCCATTGATTCAAGCGTGGCCTTGAACTCGGCCAGGAGCTCCGGATAGAACTTGCACATGCGGAATGCCAGTTTCATGCTGATGGACTGTATGCCGGGCAGCTCATCGGCATCGGCCATATGTTCCAGACAGAAATCAAGAAAGTCTGTGCGCAGATCATCCTCTTTCATCTCCAGGCGTTCTATAATATTGAGTGAAAGCCTACGGACCGATGAACTTGGCGTAGTCAGGGCCAAATCAATAAGTTCATTAAGGATAGGCTGCAACTGGGAAAGCTCCTTATCAGTAGCTTTTGTCAGGGACCAGAAAGCATTACGCGCCACCCGTTCATCGTCACTATGCATGAACTGGCGGATAAAGCCCAGGAAATCACCCTTCTGCTTTACCTCCCTGTAAACGGCCTGCGCATCAAGCTCACCCTTTACCGCCCTTATGCTATCATCATTAATATCCATCATTAGAACAAAGGTAATGATTCTTTCCTTTACCCCCGCACCTTAGGGAACTGTAGCGCACGTACCGCCATTTTCATCCCTAAGGTGAGTAGGAAATACGCTTTCCCGCGGGCTACCCCCATACCTTAGGGAACCACAACGCACGTAGAACCATTTTCATCCCTAAGGTGCATAGGAAAATACGCTTTCCCGCGGGCTACCCCCGCACCTTAGGGAACTGCAACGCACGTAGAACCATTTTCATCCCTAACGTGAGCAGGAAATACGATTTCTCGCGGGCCACCCCCTCACCTTAGGGAACTGCAACGCACGTAGGACTATTTTCATCCCTAAGGTGACCAGGAAATACGATTTCTCGCGGGTTACCCCTGCACCTTAGGGAACTGCAGCGCACGTAGGACCATTTTCATCCCTAAAGTGCATCAGAAAATTTCACTCTTCAGGTTTGAAAGAGCCTGTTTGTTGTTTGACGTAATCATTGCAAGCTTTGGACAGCCCTCCATTTCTGCACAAGCACCGCAGGTTACAAACCCCCTACCTTTAGCGCACTTGCGTATAGGACAGAGCGAGTCGCAAAACGGGGTCTTAGCCCCTTCAATACGGCATCCGGTACAATTTATCATTTCCGGAGTAATCTCAACCTTATTAAGCTCCGACCACTCCCGAGCCACCTTCCTGCGCAGTTCATCATCATTATTGACAGTAGCCAACCTTGCCTGACAACCCTCACAATCCAGTCCGCAAAACGCAATAAACTGTTTCATATGCATACCTTTAAATTAGTCCCGATACTCCAGAATATCACCGGGCTGGCAGTCCAGCGCCTTGCAGATTGCATCCAGGGTGCTGAAACGGATGGCCTTTGCCTTGCCGGTCTTAAGGATTGAGAGGTTGGCCTGGGTTATGCCAATCTTATCGGCCAATTCGCCCGATGACATCTTACGTTTGGCCATCATAACGTCAACATTAACTATTATGCTCATAGTTCCGATGTTTTAGATTGTCAGATCCTGTTCATCCTTAAGGTCCTTACCCATAAGTATGATCTGTGAAATAATCATCAGGCCCAGACCGGTAAGAATGAGCAGGCTATCCTTATCCTGTTCCGGCATCACATAATAATCAACCAGATGTATATACTTGAGGGTAGTATGATACCAAATACATGAAACGATTTCACCAAATATATAAAGAGATGAAAGCAGAATTCCGACAATCTCCAGGTAACGTGCCACTTTTGACACAAATATCTCGCCATTACGGATGCTGCGGATAAGTTTTATAACCAGACATAATATCCAAATCACAACTATTGTAATTAAAAGACCGATAATAATGACCGATACTATATATGCGTTTTGACCTTCATGCGGAAGGATCACATCAACTGTATTCAGGTCAACCATAGTGGTGTTTCCGTTTACCGTAGACAGCAAATAGTTCTTGGAGCCTGTCACATGTTTTACATTGACGGTATATTTAACAGTCCTCCATGTTGCGGATGTTGACATACCACCACCTTCCGAATAGACAGTATCACGTGTAATGTAACTCTCAGGCATCTTGCCATAACTCCATCCGTCCTGTTTAATGTCATCATTACCGGAGCTGGATGAATAATGCGTTATCTTGATTTGTGAGACAATCACCCAAATGAGTGCTACAACAAACAAAGAGCAGTAAAGTTTCAGTTTCTTGTTCATAATCAAAAAGCGTTTTATTGTTAAACGATAAATATTTTCGGCACAAAGATAAATGCACTTTTCTAATCCGCAAAGAAAAACGCAAAAATTTTATCGAATAACAATAAATTCTTCTTCCCGCACCTTAGGGAACCGTAACGCACGTACAAGCGATTTCATCCCTAACGTAAGCAGGAAATACGTGATATCACGGGCTACCCCCTCACCTTAGGGAACTGTAGCGCACGTAGGAGCGATTTCATCCCTAACGTGCACCAGAAATACGCTTTCTCGCGGGACACCCCATCACCTTAGGGAACCGTAACGCACGTAGGGCCATTTTCATCCCTAAGGTGCACCGGAAATACGCTTTCCCGCGGGACACCCCATCACCTTAGGGAACCGTAACGCACATAGGAGCGATTTCATCCCTAACGTAAGCAGGAAATACGTGATATCGCGGGCCACACCCTCACCTTAGGGAACCGTAGCGCACGTAGAAGCGATTTCATCCCTAACGTAAGCAGGAAATACGTGATATCGCGGGCCACCACCGCACCTTAGGGAACCGTAGCGCACGTAGAAGCGATTTCATCCCTAAGGTGCACAGGTAAGGACACAAATAGAACCGTCCCCAATGTGTTTTTGCTTGAAATTGTGTAATTTTGCAACTTGAAATTAAAAGCTAGTCTGTAATGGAATACGATTTCAGAGCAATTGAAAAGAAATGGCAGGAAAAGTGGGCCAAGGAGGGTACCTACAGAGTTAAGGAGGATGCCTCAAAGCCCAAGTATTACGTACTCAACATGTTCCCCTACCCGTCAGGCGCCGGCCTGCACGTAGGCCACCCGCTGGGTTACATTGCATCGGACATCTACGCCCGATACAAGCGTCAGTGCGGATTCAACGTGCTGAACCCCATGGGTTACGATGCATACGGCCTGCCCGCCGAGCAGTACGCCATACAGACCGGCCAGCACCCCGCAATTACAACTGAGAACAACATAAACCGCTACCGCGAGCAGCTGGACAAGATAGGATTCTCATTTGACTGGAACCGTGAGGTCCGCACCTGCGAGCCCGGCTACTACCACTGGACTCAGTGGGCATTCCAGAAGATGTTCAACAGTTTCTACTGCAACAAGTGCCAGAGCGCCCAGCCCATTGAGAAGCTCATAGAGCATTTTGAAAAGGAGGGCACAGCAAATCTGGACGTAGCCCAGAGCGAGGAGCTTGAGTTCACCGCAGCAGAGTGGAAGGCCATGGACGACAAGCAGAAGTCCGATGTCCTTATGAACTACCGCATAGCCTACCAGGGCGAGACCATGGTAAACTGGTGCGCCGGACTGGGCACCGTACTTGCCAACGATGAAGTAGTTGAAGGTGTGTCAGTTCGCGGAGGGTTCCCCGTGGAACAAAAGAAGATGCGCCAGTGGTGCCTGCGTGTATCGGCTTACGCACAGCGCCTGCTTGACGGTCTGGACAAGATAGACTGGTCTGACTCAATCAAGGAGACCCAGCGCAACTGGATAGGCCGCTCCGAAGGTACCGAGATGCAGTTCCACGTAAAGGACAGCGACATAGAATTCACCATATTCACTACCCGTGCCGATACAATATTCGGTGTAACATTCATGGTTCTGGCTCCTGAGAGCGAGCTTGTAGAGAAACTCACAACCGCAGAACAGAAGAAGGAGGTCGATGCCTACGTAGCCGCCGTAAAGAAGCGCACCGAGCGTGAGCGCATAGCCGACCGCAAGGTTACTGGCGTGTTCAGCGGATCATACGCCATCAACCCCCTGACAGGTGAGGATGTTCCCGTATGGATCAGTGATTACGTACTGGCTGGCTACGGAACAGGTGCCATCATGGCCGTACCTGCTCATGACAGCCGTGACTACGCGTTCGCCAAGCACTTTGGCCTGGAGATCCGTCCGCTTATTGAGGGTTGCGATGTATCCGAGGAGAGCTTTGACGCCAAGGAGGGTATCATGATGAACTCACCCCGTCCCGACCAGATCCGCGACGGCGGACTCAACCTGAACGGACTGACAGTCAAGGAGGCCATTGCAGCCACCAAGAAATATGTAAAGGAGAACAAACTGGGCCGCATCAAGGTCAACTACCGTCTGCGTGACGCCATATTCAGCCGTCAGCGCTACTGGGGCGAGCCCTTCCCTGTTTACTATAAAAACGGTATTCCCACAATGATCCCCGAGGAGTGCCTCCCGCTGGAGCTCCCCGAGATCAGTGAGTACAAGCCCACCGAGACCGGTGAGCCCCCGCTTGGCCATGCCCAGGACTGGGCCTTTGACACCAAGTCAAAGAAAGTTGTAAGCAAGTCACTCATAGACAACGTGACCGTATTCCCGCTTGAGCTCAACACCATGCCCGGATTTGCAGGTTCATCGGCCTACTATCTGCGTTACATGGATCCCCATAATGGCAAGGCTCTGGTAAGCAAGGAGGCCGACAGCTACTGGAAGTGCGTTGACCTCTATCTGGGAGGTTCCGAGCACGCCACCGGTCACCTTATCTACTCCCGTTTCTGGAACAAGTTCCTCAAGGATCTGGGCGTAAGTGAGGTTGAGGAGCCGTTCAGCAAGCTTATCAACCAGGGTATGATCCAGGGCCGCAGTAACTTTGTATACCGTATCAAGGACACAAATACATTCGTATCATACGGCCTCAAGGACCAGTATGACACCACTCCCATCCACGTTGACGTAAACATTGTAAGTGCCGATGTACTGGACGTAGAGGCATTCAAGAACTGGCGCCCCGAGTACAACAACGCCGAGTTCATACTGGAGAACGGCAAGTACATCTGCGGATGGGCTGTTGAGAAGATGAGTAAGTCTATGTTCAACGTAGTCAACCCCGATGTAATCATAGAGAGATACGGAGCTGATACCCTGCGCATGTACGAGATGTTCCTTGGCCCGCTTGAGCAGTCAAAGCCCTGGGATACCAACGGTATTGACGGCTGCCACCGTTTTATAAGAAAGATGTGGAACATGTTCACTGATAAGGAGGGTAACCTGAACGTATCTGACGATGCACCCACCAAGGACGAGCTCAAGTCAATCCACAAGCTCATAAAGAAGGTAACTGAGGATATAGAGAACTTCTCATACAACACATCTGTAGCCGCATTCATGATCTGCGTCAACGAGCTTTCAGGACTCAAGTGCAACAAGCGTCAGGTTCTCTCTGACCTTGTAAAGCTGATCGCTCCGTTTGCCCCGCATATTGCCGAGGAACTCTGGCAGGCACTTGGCAACCAGACAACAGTTTGCGATGCCGAGTGGCCCAAGTACGATGAGAGCTACCTCAAAGAGGACAGCATCACCTACTCCATCTCATTCAACGGCAAGACCCGCTTTACCCTTGACTTCCCGGCCGATGCAACCCAGCAGCAGATCCAGGATGCAGTACTGGCCAACGAGAAGGCTCAGGGCTACATTAACGGTCAGACCATCCGTAAGGTGATAGTAGTTCCGCGCAAGATTGTGAACATCGTTCTTTAAGAGATATGAGACTGGTCTTTGCCACCAATAACGCCCACAAACTGGAGGAGGTCCGCCAGATACTTGGCGACCGCTTTGAGGTGCTCTCACTGAATGACATAGGCTGCCACGAGGATATCCCAGAGACAGGTGATACATTCCAGGACAACGCCCTTCAGAAAGCCCGTTTCATCAAGGAGCATTATGGCTATGACTGTTTTGCCGATGACACCGGACTGGAGGTGAAAGCCCTGAACGGAGCACCCGGAGTACACTCCGCGCGTTACGCAGGTGACCATGACTCGGAGGCAAATATGACCAAGCTGCTCCATGAACTTGAAAAAAAATCGGACCGCAGCGCACAATTCCGCACAGTTGTTGCGTTAATACTTAACGGACAGGAAGTTCTGTTTGAGGGAATAGTGACCGGACAGATTGCGACAGAGCGTCATTACGGTGACGGAGGATTCGGATATGATCCCATATTTGTCCCGGACGGTTACACTGAAACATTCTCTCAGATGTCTTCTCAAGGCAAGAACCTGATAAGTCACAGGGGACGCGCCGTAAGGAAACTGGCAGATTATCTTAGACAATTATGATAAAGAGACTGACAAGAGGAGCCATTATCGCAATCGCTGCGGTAATGCTCCTTTTGCCTTTTAATAAGGCTAATGCAGGTATTCCGGTAGGAACCTGGAGAGCACATCCTGCATATAATGATGCGACATTCTCACTTTATGCTTTTGGAAACGTATATGTATTGAGTGATGGTGCATTATATTTCTATGACCCTATTGACAATGCATTATATACCATTGACAAGACAGGAGGACTGGGCGATACACAGATAGCTGCAATGGCTTACTGCAATACTCAGAGAGCGATTGTTCTGGCTTACTCCAACGGTAACATAGATATCCTTTATGAAGATGAGACCATATACAATTTCACTGACCTTAAGAATAATCCCAACGGAGAAGTCACTGTCAATGAGATAAAGATATACGGAAATGACGCATATATCTCAACAAGCATAGGACTTGTAATATTTGATGTAAACAGACGAGAAATAAAGAATACATATAAGTTTGACCAGGCCGTAAGCACATCGGTCATACTGAATGATTCAATAATATGCGGAACCCTTTCAGGAATGTATCTGGGTATACTTTCCGATAACCTGCTTGACACCAGTAAATGGAAAATGTTCCGCAACATATATTTCAGGCAGCTGTTTGAATTTGACGGACATCTGATGGGTCTCTCATCGGATAACAAGGTATGGAGCATAAACAGGAAAAACGCTTCATTGTCACTCATTAAGGATGGCGTTACCGGTGTATCTTTCCTTTCTGAAAACAGACTTGCACTGATACAGGATACTCTTGTTACCACCTATACGGATTTAAGTCAATACAAGCAATACGTATTTGATCAACATGTGAATCATGTAACGCTGCATGGTGATGACATTTGGTTAAGTCAGGGAGTTTACGGTCTTTGTCACTATCTGGACAAGGAAGACTCATTTGTTTGCGTTTCACAGGGAATAAAACCCAACAGCCCCAGACGAAACTGGTTCCATTCAGTTTCATGGCCTGAGCAGGGAAGACTTCTTGTAGTAGGCGGATGTCATAACTATCAGGGAATAGAATATCCAGGTACTCTGATGGTATATGAAAACAACAGATGGAGCTATATGCAGGATAACCTGGAAACAGTTACAGGACTTAAATATTTCAACCTTACGGAAGCCGTACAGGATCCCAATGACAGGAATCATATATTTGTCGGATCCATGGGTCAAGGTCTGTATGAGTTTCAGGACGGAAATTTCAAAAAACTCCATACCTGGGATAACAGCGGACTTACAAGTATACTTACACACCATAAATATGAATATGTACGCATAAGTGCACTGCAATATGACAGAGAAGGCAATCTCTGGATGGCAAACAATGAAACCGATACCATAATAAAGGTTCTTGAACCGGACGGAAACTGGTTTGGACTCTATTATGATGAAATAAAGGGACTTCCTACTTTCAAACAGTTGAGATTTGACAACAAAGGACGTATATGGCTTAATTCATCCAGATATATTCCCGGAATAATATGTATTGATACAAAAGGGACATTAAAGGATAATAAGGATGATAAAATCAAGTTCTCTGGTCCTGTACTCAAAAACCAGGATGACATTACTGAAGAGATAGACGACATATTCAATTATGCATTTGACCTTGACGGTGACTTATGGATGGCTACAAACAAAGGAATATTTGTACTTAGGAATCCAGACAGTTTCATAAATAACTCAAATCCTGTTTTTGAAAGGATAAAAATATCCAGGAATGACGGTTCAGGACTGGCCGATTATCTATTCAGCGGAGTCGTTACTACATATATTTATGTAGATCAGGGAAACCGTAAATGGATAGGTACTATCGATGACGGTGTATTCCTGATGAGTGAAGACGGTACACATACTCTTGAGCATTTTACTACCGCAAATTCACCATTACCTTCAAACAATATACTAAGCATTACGGATGATGGCCGTAACGGCTCTTTATTCTTTGGTACAAGCCTTGGAATGATTGAGTATGGAGGTCAGGCCAGAGACCCTGAAAAAAGCCTCTCAGAGTCAAATATTCTGGTTTATCCTAATCCTGTAAAACCGGACTTTGACGGTTTTGTTACTATAACAGGTCTTACCGAACGCAGTACAGTAAGAATAATGTCCAATTCAGGCAGACTGATTCATCAGGCTACATCAAACGGAGGATCATACAGCTGGAATCTTACTGACATGAACGGCCATCCGGTTCCATCGGGCGTATATCATGCAATTATCACCGATATTGAAAACCAAAAGAGTGAAAGTGCATCAATCACGGTAATCAGATGACATAATCATATATGTATGTTATCTTTCATTTTTAAATGATTATTTGTTCTATTAAGGGTGTTGAAACTGTTGATATCTTTTTTGCAGTTCAGTCATATTTTAAATATCAACTTTGACTGTAAATTACCAACAATTATATAAACATCTATTTTATTGATAATCATCATTTAAAAAAGATTTGAACATACTATTCACAGATACCGTATCATATTATTTCATTCTTTATTCATATGTGATTTGTTGATTCCCTGTTTGAAAAAAATCAAATAAAAATCTGTTGTAAACAGCGGTTTTCCAATTATTGTTTCATACTCCGGTTTCATTTTAAAATGCAATTTTTCTGTCCACTTTTTGTGTTTTATTTATGAACACATATTTACACCGTTTTCAACAGGAATAGTTGTTTAAATCAACTAATTTTGCACAGCACAATAAAGCGAATATGAGAAAACTCACTGTATTGGAACTTGGAAGAATGGATGTGGAGCAATTCAGGAACAGCCCTAAGCTGCCCCTTACAATCATTCTGGATGATGTACGCAGCCTCTATAACGTAGGTTCCGTTTTCCGTACTTCCGATGCATTCAGGGTTGAACGCATAATACTGTGCGGTATAACCGCTACTCCCCATAACTCACTTGTTGAGATACATAAGACTGCTCTTGGAGCTGAGGAGAGTGTTGAATGGACCTATTCTAATGATTGTGCAGCTGTTGTAAAGGAACTTGGTGAGAAAGGTTATACTACCATAGCTGTTGAACAGGTTGAAGGCAGCGTAAAAATGGATGAATTCAGGATTGATCCGGCTGCCAGGTATGCACTTGTTTTAGGTAATGAGGTAAAAGGAGTAAACCAGCATGTTGTTGACCTTTGTAAAATGTCACTTGAAATACCTCAATACGGAACAAAACACTCTCTTAACGTGTCCGTTACGGCAGGACTTGTAATATGGGAGTTCTATAAACAGCTTAAGGAGCTTCTTTAATATTAATGAGCCTGGAGCCAGTTGTCTCCCCAACCGCAGTCAGCTATGAGCGGAACTGACATGGGCCATGCGTTCTGCATCTCTTCAATCACAATCTTCTGAACTTTTTCCTCCTCACCGGGAACTACATTGAAATTGAGTTCATCATGAACCTGCAGTATCATTGTTGACTTGATACCTTCTGCCATGAACCTGCGGTATATGGCAATCATTGCTTTCTTGATAATATCAGCTGCACTACCCTGTATGGGAGCATTGATTGCGTTACGCTCGGCAAATCCCCGTACAGTTGCATTGTGTGAGTTGATATCGGGCAGATAACGTTTACGTTTGAGTATAGTCTCTATATATCCTTTCTGGCGCGCATCCTCAATGGCGGTATCCATATAGTTCTTTATACCGCTGTATGTGATGAAATAGTTTTCTATCAGTTCCTTGGCTTCTGTACGGCTTACACCCATACGTTGTGCCAGACCAAAAGCCGATATTCCGTAAATGATACCAAAGTTTGCAGTCTTGGCTTTGCTGCGCTCTGATTTGGTAACTTCATTAATTGTTTTGTGGAATACCTTGGCAGCTGTGGCGGCATGTATGTCATGTCCCAGACGGAAATCCTCTATCATGTTCTTATCCTGGCTCAGATGGGCCATGATACGCAGCTCAATCTGTGAATAGTCGGCCGAGAAGAATTTGCAGCCGGGCTCAGGAATGAATGCCTTGCGCACCTCCTTACCGTCCTCATCACGTACGGGTATGTTCTGCAGGTTGGGATTGCTTGAACTGAGGCGTCCTGTGGCGGTAACTGTCTGGTTGAATGATGTATGTATCTTGCCGGTAGCCGGATTTACCAGTTGCGGCAGAGCATCCACATAGGTGCCTAACAGTTTCTTTAGACCACGGTACTTGAGTATGAGGTCCACTATGGTGTGGTCTGCACGGAGTGACTCCAGCACATCCTCGGATGTCACATACTGTCCGGTCTTGGTTTTCTTGGGCTTGTCAACGATTTTCATCCTGTCAAACAGGATCTCTCCCACCTGTTTGGGTGACAGGATATTGAACTGCTCACCGCCGGCCTCCTGATATATCTGCTGCTCCAGGTTCTTCATCCTCTCGGTAAAGAGGCGTGATGTGTCGGCCAGTGCAGCCGGATCAATCATGGCTCCGTTACGCTCCATATATGCCAGAACCTGAACCAGCGGCATCTCAACTTCACGGAACAGTGGTGTGGTACCGTCCTTTTCAAGTTCTTTCTCCAGGATGTTCTTGAGCTGCATGGTTACATCGGCATCCTCACATGCATATTCATAAACCTTCTGCGGCTCAAGGTCAGCCATATTCTTCTGGTTCCTGCCTTTCTCTCCTATGAGTTCCTCTATATGGATGGTCTTGTAACCGAGATAAATCTCGGCCAGGTAATCCATGTTATGGTGGAGTTCAGGTTGCAGAAGGTAGTGGGCAATCATGGTGTCAAAAAGTTCACCTTGAACCTTAATTCCGTAGTTACCCAGAATGAGTATGTCATATTTTATGTTCTGTCCTATTTTGAGTGATGCGGGATTTTCAAACACCGGACGGAAAATCTCAAGCATCCGCTGCTTTCCCTCCTTCTCTTTGGGCATCGCCACATACCAGGCCTCGTGTTCCTTAAGACTTACACTCAAACCTACAATTTGTGCAGTGATTGCATCTGTTCCGGTGGTTTCTGTGTCAAAACAGAAGAAATCCTGTGCAGCGATTTTGTAGGCTAATGATTTTGCATCTTGTTCAGTCTCAATGAGATAGTAAGAGTGTTGCGTGTTTTGTATGTCCTTGAGATTTGAAAATTCCTGAGTAGGCTGTACATCTGGCTGGAATAAATCAAAGAGATCGCCATGAAAACCGTCATTTGCGGGGGCTTTGGGAGTAGGCGTCTGAGTTGGAACGGAGTCATCACTTTTTTCATTGATGACTGTTTGCGTTCCTCCGTTCCTGTTTTTGAACTTGGCCATGAGTGAACGGAACTCCAGGTCTTCAAACAGAGTTACCAGTTTTTCCGTGTCGGGGTCAGAGAACTTGAGCTGTTCCATGTCAAGTTCAATTGGAACATCAGTTCTTATGGTTGCAAGCAGACGGCTGAACTTTATCTGATCGACATTGTTTTCAACTTTCTCCTTGAGTGCACCTTTCAGTTTGTCGGTACCGGCCAGAAGTCCGTCTATTCCTCCAAACTCGTTTATCAGTTTTACTGCGGTCTTTTCACCTATGCCGGGACAGCCGGGTATGTTATCGGAGCTGTCACCCATCAGGCCAAGCATATCTATCACCTGACAGGTGTTCTGCAGTCCGTACTTTTCAAGAACCTGGGCAGGTCCCATCACCTCATAACCGTTGTTGCCGTACTTGGGGCGGTATATGAGAGACCTCTCCGTAACCAGCTGGCAGTAGTCCTTATCTGGGGTCATCATGTAGGTGGTTATGCCCTTTTCATCGGCTTTATGGGCAAGCGTACCTATTACGTCATCGGCCTCGAATCCGGCAACCTCAAGTATGGGTATGCGGTAGGCCTCAAGTATCTGCTTTATTACGGGGACGGATTCACGAATGACCTCTGGGGTCTCTTCACGCTGTGCCTTGTACTCCTTGTAGAGCTCATGACGGAACGTACCGCCCTTGGGATCGAATGCTACACCTATATGGGTGGGTTTCTCCTTGGTCAGAATCTCCTCAAGAGTGTTTACAAAGCCCAGTACGGCCGATGTGTTGAAACCTTTTGAGTTTATTCTGGGTGCCTTGAGAAAAGCATAGTAAGCCCTGTATATCAGAGCATAAGCATCTAGGAGAAACAGTTTTTCCATATGGATGTGTATTGATATGTAAAAGTACTAATTAATTCTCTAATCGGACATTTATTGTTAATTTTGCCATGGATATGGATTACATGAATCAGATATGCATGCCTGTAACGGCAGAGTTCGATGAATTCCGGTCAAGGTATTCATCGCTGTTTTCATGCTCCAATCCTGCGGTGGATGTGCTGCTTAAGTTCCTCTCACGCCGTAACGGAAAGATGATGCGCCCCCTGCTGGTGCTTCTGGTATCCAAATGTTACGGACAGGTTCCGGACAGTGTTTTCCATCTTGGTGCTGCCGTGGAACTGCTTCATCAGGGTAGTCTTATCCATGATGATGTTGTTGATGAGAGTGAAAAACGCCGCGGTCACAGATCCGCTAATGCAGCTTTTGACAACCGTCTGGCCGTGCTTTTAGGCGATTATGTCGTCTCAATGGCCCTGCAGCAGATTACAGCTACCGCCGATGTCCGCTGCGTTCAGCATCTTTCCAAGCTTATAGGTACTCTGTCTGAGGGTGAGATAAATCAGCTTAACGCGCTGGATTTTGACACGCTCTCGGAGGACGTATATTTTGATATAATATCCAAGAAGACCGCAATCCTGTTCTCAAGCTGTACGGAACTTTCGGCCGTTTTGAGCGGTGCATCCGGTCAGGAAACAGACGGTTTCCGCCAGTTTGGACATGTAGCCGGACTCTGTTTCCAGATAATGGATGACATACTTGACTATCACTCCAGTGATGAGACAGGCAAGCCTTCCGGTAACGACTTGAAAGAGGGTAAGTTTACGCTCCCTGCCATTTATGCCTTGAACAACAGTAACCGTGACTGGTCTGCTCATATCAAGGCAATACGCTCTCTTTCAGCTACGCCGGATCAGATTAAAGAGGTTACTGAATATACCTTATCCAACGGTGGAATCGACTATGCCGTCAGGAAGATGGATGAACTGAAAAAGCAGGCAATCCAGGGACTGCCCGCTTCAATTCCATCCGATATCCGTGGTGCTTTGGTAAGCTATCTGGAGCTTATCACAAATCGGGCCAAGTAATCAGAAGTGTTTTGTCTCCTCTCCGGTTATCTCTGAGAGCAGGTTGTTTGCCAGACGGCTGGCTCCTATACGGAACATCTTGTTGTTAAGCCACTCTTTACCGAGTACATTCTTGACTATTGTCCAGTAAAGCAGCGCCTCTGCGGGTGTGCTTATGCCTCCTGCGGCCTTTACACCTACCTTACGGCCGGTTTCATCGGCATATTCGCGGATTGTCTTGCACATTACGCAGAATGATTCAGGATCAGCTCCGGGAACCTCCTTTCCGGTGGATGTCTTGATGAAATCGGCTCCTGAATACATGGCCAGCAGTGATGCCTTCTTTACATTGTCAAGTGATCCCAGGGCTCCGGTTTCAAGTATGACTTTCAGGGTCTTGTCAGCGCAGAGTGACTTAAGCTCATCGGTCTCATCGGACAGGGTCTCAAAATCTCCGTTAAGTATGTGACCGGCATTCTGTACTATATCTATCTCATCGGCACCGTCATGCAGGGCCAGGGATGTTTCGGCCACCTTTACCTCAAAGAAGGTCTGTGATGAAGGGAAACCTCCTGATACACAGCAGGTCTTTACGCTCTCAACCTCAAGTGAACGGCTTACGGTCGATGCATACAGGGGCCATGTGCAGATAGAAGCTACAGAAGGCAGATCAGGATATTTATCCTCAAACTGGTTGACTTTCTCAACAAATGCCAGTACCGTATCCTCGTTATCGGTGGGTTTGAGAGTGGTCAGGTCAATGCAACTGAATATCTTTTTAAGGGTCTCCTTGTCATGTACTCCGGCTGCATCCTTTCTAGCCTTTTCAACGGCAGATTTCACCCAGGCAGCATCCACTTTCATATTGTATTTGCTGAATGCGTCGTTAAACTTGTCAGTAGTTGGCTGATTTACTGACTCTTGCTCCATTTCATCGTAGATTTCCATATCTATTCCTTGTTTTTAGTATCCATTATTATAGTTACCGGGCCGTCATTGAGCAGCGATACTTTCATATCAGCTCCAAAGATGCCCTTTTCTGTCTTCTTTCCGGTCTCGTGCTCCAGTGCCTGGCAGAACTTTTCATACATGGGTTCTGCATACGGTCCCTTTGACGCCCTTATCCAGGAGGGTCTGTTTCCCTTTTTGGTGCTACCGAACAGCGTAAACTGGCTTACTGCCAGGATACGTCCGTCTATATCCATGACAGAGAGGTTCATTACGCCGTTTTCATCGTCAAATATACGCATTCCGGCTATCTTCTTGGTGAGCCATTCAATATCCTCATCGGTATCGGCATCCTCTACGCCTACCAGAACCAGAAGACCTTTGTCTATCTGGCCTGTTATATTACCGTCTACCCTTACGCAGGCCTCCTTAACCCTCTGTATTACAGCTCTCATTTATGAAACCAATTATATATTACGGTTGCCTTTGCTTTGCCTATTTCTGCAGTTAGCTCTTCAATACCGGCTTCCGATACTCTTTTTACGCTCTTGAACTTTTTGATCAACGTTGTAGCCGTATTCTCTCCAATTCCCTTTATATCAGTAAGTTCAGACTGTGTCTGGCGTTTGCTGCGTTTCTTTTTGTGGAACGATATGGCTACGCGGTGAACCTCTTCCTGCATCTGTTCCAGCAGTCGGAACAGTTCACTGTCCGGCTTTACTCCAACCTGCATCTGCGGGAATCCGTAAAGCAGTCCTTCCGTCCTGTGTCTGGAGTTCTTTACAAGACCGGCAATATTTATGCTAATATTCAGATTGTCAATTACTTCCTTTGCAACTGACATCTGTCCTTTACCTCCATCCACGATAACCAGGTCAGGCATTGGTGAGCCCTCATCTATGGCTCTCATCCAGCGGCGCATCATCACTTCATACATGGATCCGTAATCATCACCTCCTGCTCCGCTCTTTATGTTGTACAGGCGGTAATCCTTTTTTGAAGGCTTTCCGTTCTCATATACTACACAAGCTGCTACCGCATCTGTGCCGGATATGTGTGAATTGTCAAAACACTCAATTCTCATCGGCGTTTTTTCCATTCCCAGCAGTGAACCCAGCTCCTTCATGAGGCGTACGTGTTTCTGCTCAGGGTTAAGCTTGTCACTGCGCTTGAGCCTGTCGGCACGATACTGTTTCACGTTCAGGGCCGATAGTTCAAGAAGTTTCTTTTTCTCACCCTTCTGGGGCACTGTCCACGTTACTCCGTCATATTCGGTTTCGGGCATGAACGGTACAATTATCTCGCGGGCGGTACTCTTGTATCGGCTGCGCATCTCCACTATGGCAAGCAGGAGCATCTCCTCAAGGGGCTCATCCATCTTGCGCTTGTACTCAAAGGTAAATGCCTGGTTTATGCAGCCGTCCGCAACGTGAAGGTAGTTTATGAATACCACGTCCTCATCATTGTCTATGCTGTAGACATCCACGTTGTCCAGTCCGGTATCAACCACCCTACTCTTTTCACGGAACTCCATGATGGTGTCATATTTGAGTTTTACGGCCTGAGCCTCCTCAAATCTAAGGTCTGATGCAAGCGATTTTATCTCCTTCATCAAGGATTTCGTCAGTTCCTTGCTTTGCCCCTTAAGGATCTCCCTTATTTCTGTTATCTGGCTGTTATACTGTTCTTTAGATACCAGTCCGATACATGGTGCCGGGCAGTTTTTTATGTGGAATTCAAGGCAATCCTTGAACTTGCCCTGTTTAATGGACTGTGTGCTGAGCGGCAGATGGCAGGTCCTTACCTTATAGGCCTGATGTATTATCTGCATCAGTCCGTTAAGTGTCCCTACGTGGCTGTATGGTCCGTAATACTCGGATCCGTTACGGATTATCTTGCGGGTCTTGAAAACACGCGGGAACTCCTCACGTGTTATACAGATTGACGGGTATGTCTTATCATCCTTGAGCAGTATGTTGTAGCGCGGCTTATACCGTTTTATCAGGTTGTTTTCAAGTAGGAATGCATCCCACTCCGTCTCCACTACAATATACTTGAGGTCTGATATCTTGCTTACCAGTACCCTGGTCTTATCGGTCTGGTTCTCTTTTATGAAGTATGAGGATACCCTACGCTTTAGGTTTTTGGCTTTTCCTACGTATATGACGGTACCCTGCTCATCCAGATATTGGTAACATCCCGGTTTCTCCGGCAGGTTCTGGACAATCAGTTTAAGCCGTTTCTCGTATGCCTCCTTACCTTTCAATTACTTCACTCCGTCAAATTCGTCAATAGCAATAAAACTGTCTACCGGGCAATCCTGCGGGAATCTCTCCTTTGCGTGGAAATTGGTAAGTTCAATGATGCAGTTAACCAGAACTTTCTTGGGCTTGAATGACTTGACAAGGTCACAAGATGCCAGCAGTGTACCTCCTGTAGCCAGCAGATCATCATGAATCAGCACTACGTCATTTGGTGTAATGGAGTCCTTGTGCATCTCTATACGGTCAAATCCGTACTCTTTCTTGTATTCCAAGCTTACCTTCTCATAAGGCAGTTTTCCGGGTTTGCGGATAAGGATGAATCCTGCACCAAGCCTGTATGCAAGGGCTGAGCCTATGATAAATCCTCTTGATTCCACACCGCAGACCTTTGTTATGCCCTTGTCCTTATACATCTCGTACAGGGAATCAACAATCTCTGCAAGGTCATCAGGGTTCATGAACCAGGATGTCACATCCTTGAACTGCACGCCTTCCATAGGATAATCAGGGACATTCCTAAGGTGTCCGATTAGTGTCTCTTTGCTCATATCAATATAATTGTTTCACGTGGAACATTTTTGCGTTTATCTGTTCAGCAGCACCAGCAGAACGTTGATGTCACTGGGTGAAACCCCGGGAATACGGCTTGCCTCGGCCAGGGTTTCGGGGTCATGCTTGATGAGTTTCTGGCGGCACTCTGTAGATAGAGACTGCAATGAACTGTAGTCAAAGCGTCCTTTTATACGTATATCCTCCAGACGTTTCATCTTGTCTGCAATAAGCCTTTCGCGGCTTATGTATCCGCTGTATTTCATCAGGATTTCTGCCGCCTCTATAATCTCATCCTTGCGGTCTGCAGGGGTCTTGTCTAGCTCCGTTTTCAGGGCTCTGATATGCTCTGACAGGTTTTCAAGGGTTAGTTGAGGCCTCTCAATAAGGTCGGCCAGCTTGCATCCCTCGCGTAAAGGTGTGGTACCAAGCTGCTCCAGAGCTGCATTTATTAGAGCGGGTTTTACAGAGAAACTCTTGGCAAAATCTATTATGCGGTTTATCTCATCGCGTTTGGTACGCATCAGTTCATAGCGCTCTTTTGTGGCCAGGCCTATATTGTAGGCGCGTTCTGTCAGACGCAGGTCTGCATCATCCTGACGTAGCAGTATGCGGTACTCGGCCCTGGATGTGAACATGCGGTAAGGCTCATCCACGCCCTTTGTAATCAGGTCATCAACCAGAACTCCTATGTATGCCTCGTCACGGGCCAGAGTGAACGGTGTACCGCCGTGACAGCTTATGTGAGCGTTGATTCCGGCCAGGATTCCCTGTCCGCCGGCCTCCTCATATCCGGTAGTTCCGTTTACCTGTCCGGCCATGAACAGTCCTGCCACAACCTTTGACTCAAGTGTGTGCTTAAGCTGTGTAGGATCAAAATAGTCATACTCTATGGCGTAACCGGGACGGTAAATCACCAGGTCACGGAATGCCGGTATCTCCTTGAGTGCCCGTATCTGGATATCCATGGGCATGGATGACGAAAAGCCGTTCAGATACATCTCATTGGTGTTTTCACCCTCAGGCTCCAGGAACAACTGATGCTGGTCACGGTCAGGGAAGGTAACCAGTTTGGTCTCTATGCTGGGGCAATAACGCGGTCCGATGCTCTTTATCTGTCCGTTAAAGAGAGGTGAATCTGCAAGACCGGACTTGAGCACCTCGTGAACCCGTTCATTGGTATATGTGGTCCAGCAGCACATCTGCTTGAGATGGCGTTCCTGGCCCAGGAATGAGAAACGGTGGAAATCATTCTCACCGTCCTGGCGTTCCATCTCCTCAAAATGAACGCTGCGGCTGTCAATACGCACGGGTGTGCCGGTTTTCATGCGGCCGGTACGTATGCCGTGACGTGTTATTGACTCGGTAAGCAGGTAGGATGCAGGTTCCGATATGCGTCCGCCGGGCATTGTGACGCGACCTATGTGCATGAGTCCGTTAAGGAACGTTCCGGCAGTGAGCACCACGCACTTGCAACTGAATTCTGCACCCTCAAGTGTCTTTAAACCAACCACTTGGCCGTCTTTTACCAACAGCTCGGTCACGGTGTCCTGCCATATGTTCAGGTTCTCCTGGTTCTCCAGGACATTGCGCCATGCCCATATGAACTTGGCTCGGTCACACTGTGCTCGCGGGCTCCACATAGCGGGGCCTTTGGACCGGTTCAGTATACGGAACTGTATGGCTGTGCGGTCCGTAACCAGACCCATGTGACCGCCCAGTGCGTCTATTTCTCTGACAATCTGTCCTTTAGCTATGCCACCAACCGCAGGATTGCAGCTCATTTGCCCAATCTTGTTCATATCCATGGTAATGAGACAGGTCTTGGAACCCATCTGAGCAGCGGCTGCGGCGGCCTCGCAACCCGCGTGGCCCGCACCAATCACAATCACATCGTACTTAAAGTCCATACAAGCTACAAATTTACTGCAAAATCTTGGAATGGAAGATAATAGGGATGCTTCTCTTTGTGCTCTCATTCCAGTTGCAGAAGCCGGACATACGGTTTTGGGACCATCAGTGCAGAGGCGTAAGCGGAGGACCTTGGAGGATCCCGTTAAGAACGGCGCTTCGTTCAACGACCGTTAGACCCCGCAGGGGGCTAAAAGGGAGGCGTTCGACGTTTAGGGTCCGGAGAGGTCCGGAGTAGCCTCGGAACGTTGTGTCCCAAAACCGTATGTCCGGCGGAGGTTTCCATTATAAATGAGAGCACAAAGAGAAGCATCCCTATTATCTTCCATTGGTGCATTTGTTGTACTTTTGCGCAAAACTTTTGGAAGATGGATGTTGATATAAGGCGCGCCGGCAATGCTGACTTGCAGGTTATTCATGAGATGGCGGAGGTTGTTTTCCGTCAGACTTACAGGACTATTCTGTCACCTGAGCAGATGGATTATATGATGGAATGGATGTATTCCATACCTAATCTGGAGAATCAGGTAGCCAGCGGACATGTCTATTATATTGCTTGGGCTGATGATGAACCGCAAGGGTATGTGTCGGTCAGAAAGGATTCTGTGGATGCTGACGGGACAGAGGTTTGGCATCTGGAGAAGATTTATGTCATGCCATCGGCTCAAGGTATCGGGCTGGGTAACAGGCTTTTAGAGACTGCAAAACAGCACGTGCGTGACAACAAGGGGTCTGTCAAGGCCAGAATCGAGTTGAACGTGAACCGTAATAATCCGGCTGTCGGGTTCTACCGTAACCAAGGACTCTCTATATTAAGACAGGGTGATTTTCCTATCGGAAACGGATTTTACATGAATGACTACATAATGGGTATTGACATCTGATCATGGAGAATAATAAGCTTAAAAACGGTGTATTGACCGGTAATTTGGCTTGCTTTGGAGCATATGCCATATTCGGGTTCAACATCATAAGCTGCAAGAACATTGCCATTGAAGGGAACATCACTCCTATGGCTCTGTTCTGCCTGCGCTCTTTCGGTGCCATGGTACTGTTCTGGATATGGTCTCTGTTTGAGGCACCGCATGAGCAGATAGAGAGGGCGGATATGTGGAAAGTGACCCTGGCATCATTCCTGGGGCTGTTTCTGACACAGTTGTCATTCCTGTTTGCCATTACCAAGACAACCGCGATCGATGCTTCCATACTCAGCACACTCACTCCTATAATGACCCTGGTAATTTCGGCCATAGTGATCAAGGAGAGGATTACCTGGAGCGGGGTTGCGGGTATAGCGCTTAGCCTGGTGGGTGTTTTCATACTTATATTCAATTGCGTATCAATCCGTTCCGGTGCCGATTCAACGTCAATTTGGGGTATAGTCGGAATGATAGTAAACGGTATCTGTTTTGCGTCATACGTGGGTGTTTTCAAGCCCGTGATCCAGAAATATTCAGTAGTTACATTCATGAAATGGATGTTCCTTTTCTCATCGGTAATGGCTATACCTTTCTGTTTCAGTGCATTCAGTGCATCTGATCTGGGGGCTGTGTCCATGGATGTGATGTGGCAGGTTGTTTATGTGGTGGTTTGTGCCACTTTCATCGCCTATTTCCTCATTCCCATAGGGCAGAAGCGCCTGCGTCCGGTGGTGGTCTGCATGTACACCTATGTACAGCCGGTCATTGCCATGGTCATTGCGCTGGCTTTGGGGCTGGACAATCTTACACTGCTTAAGTTGATAGCCTCAATACTGGTGTTTACAGGTGTCGGACTGGTTAATTTTGTTCCTAAAAAGAACCTCTAATGACTGATTATCTTCTCATAGCGTTGCTTGCCATAGGAGCCAGTTTTGTGGAGCGTACCACAGGATTCGGGTTCGGCATATTCATCATGACGGTCCTGCCGTTCCTGATGCCGTCATACGGTGAGGCCACAACGCTGTCAGGATTGTTGGCATTGACAACAACCATGATTATCTGCTGGAGGATGTGGAAACTGATAATATGGAAACATCTCTGGCCGATACTCATAACATTCATCGTGGTTTCGGGCGGTGCGATATATATGCTGTCACGTATGCAGATCCGGTCGCTTACCATGTCTCTGGGCATAATCCTTATCCTGATAAGCATCTATTTTCTCTCTCTGGGCGGCAGGATTCGTATAAAACCTACGGTGAAAGCGCAGATAATTACCGGTAGCCTTAGCGGACTGATGGGTGGTTTCTTTGGAATGCAGGGACCGCCTGCCGTGCTCTATTTCATATCGTCTGAGAAGGATAAGGACCATTACATGGCTAATATCTCCATGTATTTCTGCCTGGGCAATCTTGCCATGACATTTTTCCGTGCAGGCAGCGGATTCCTGACCATATCCGTTTGCAAGGCCTATGTGGCGGGTATAGCAGGCGTATTTCTGGGGACATTCCTTGGGACCAAGGTGTTTGAACGTATTCCTGCACAGGTGTTCCGCTATGTTGTATACGCTTATATAGGAATCTGCGGCATCATTATCCTTTCAACCCTCAAGTAGCTCTAAACGACACAATAAAAAAGGCAGGCTATTCATTTCAAGCCTGCCTTTTTTTATCGGTTAATTGGGAATTATTTCTTTTTCTTTCCTTTGGCGGGAGGATTGAGTTCATCCTTGGCGGCCTGCAGGAGTTTCTGGAATTCAGGAACGGTGTGCAGGTGAGCCAGTGTGGCCGATGCCCACAGACGGCCGGTCTGAACATCGGTGGGATAGTTGTAACCGGCAATCACACGGCTGCGGCCGTACTCAAAACCACGACCCAGGATATCGTTGGCTGCTTCACGCGGGCCTATCTCAACCAGTAACAGGGCAAGTCCCCAACCTATCTCCGAGTGTGTTGAAGGATAGCTTGTTACTTCCTTATAGGCTTCCTCATCGTCACTGATCAGAGTCTTGTTCCTGCGGGGATTGAGCCTTACATACGGACGCTCACGGAATGAAGTACTGCCCAATTCACCGGCGGTTTTAATGAGGTTATCCCTTGTATAATCCATAAGGGCCGCAATGGCAGGGTTGGACTCGCGGCTTATCTCAAATGCGGGAGTGCTGAATGTCTTCATCATGGCATCCACGCTGTTGTCTGCATCGGCCTTGGCCTGCTCTCCACGCTCAGTCTCCCTTTCGGGCAGGGTCTCGTAATACTTGATTATGTCACCGTAAAAGCGGTGGCTCTCCTCTGTTACCGGACCATCAAAAATCTTGGTTCCATCGGGGAATCCCTCAGTCTGACTTACATTCTTGATACCCTTGATCTTGCAGTACTCCTTGCGGGCAGCCTCAAGATCCTTTTGGAAATACTGGCTGGCATGCATGACAGCCACTGCAGTGGTACCGCACAGGTAACCGGCATCAACATCACTCTGGTAGTGAGCGCCTACTATGATACGGCTCTCGCCATACTGGTATCCTGAACGCAGCAGTGTGTCCTGCAGCTCCGGAACCATCTCAGCCAGAACAAGTGCTGTTGACCATCCCAGAGAGGTATGTCCTGACGGGTATGAACCGTTGAAACGGAGCTCACGCTCGTTGTCAAAACGTCCCCATGTATGCTCGTTGTACTGTGCAAAGGGGCGGGTACGCATATATTTGCGCTTGGCATTTTGTGTACTCAGATGCTCTGTCCAGAGCACATTATAAAGCAACTTGTAGATGGCAGGAGTCTTTTCCTTGCTTATCTCAAATCCCAGAATATCAGAGTTAACCCTTACCATGCCTTTAATTCCCCACTGTGAGTCGTCATTGGCCTGCTGTCCGCGGTCTGTAGGACGTACTGTCTTGCCCCACTGCCACTGGGCAAAGTCATCGGCGTAAGTGGTGCTGGTCATTTCCGGTGGTGGCGGGAGATAAATGCCTGCATCGGGCATGTCATTCAGGAACACATAGACTGTGTCTTTCTCTGTCTGTGCATATGATCTGCCTGTAAATGACAGAATTGCGGCTGCAACAAACAAACGTGTAATCTTTCTCATCATATCAATAATTTAGGTTAATGGTTCAATAGTCAGGTTATGCTTTCACATTTGGGCAAAGGTAATTTAATTCTCAGTTTTTCTGTATATTTGCCACGAAAGATTCTCTCTCAAACCTGATTTATTAACCAAAACTAACCTTAAAAGATTTACCCGATGAAATCAATCAGAACAATCCTGGCGTTTTCACTGTTGTGTATGCCCGTCCTGTCATTTGCCGCCAAATCTGGAACAAAAGGCAATTATGACAATTTCAAAGTTTCAGTTTACACCCGAGCCTATGAGGTCCAGAAGATGGCCGATCCCGCATGGCTGGATTCTACATGGAATATCATCTCGTCACAGATGAAGGTGGACAAGATCTACCTTGAGACCCATCGTGACCTTAACATAGTCAAGGCCGATGACATGAAGCGTATCATAAAGTTCTTCAAGGACCGTGGCGTAGAGGTTGCGGGTGGTATAACCTACACCATCAGTGAGGCCAACAACTTCCAGACCTTCTGCTACAAGAACCCCGATGAGAGGGCAAAAGCCAAGGAAATCATAGAACTCACCGCCAGTTTGTTTGATGAGATCATCCTTGATGACTTCTTCTTTACCGATTGCAAATGCGACTATTGCGTTGAGGCCAAAGGTGACCGCTCATGGACAGACTACCGTCTGGAACTGATGGATGATGCAGCCATGAACGTAATCCTGGGTCCCGCCAAGAAGGTCAACAAAAACGTTAAGGTGATAATCAAATACCCCAACTGGTATGACCATTTCCCTGCACTCGGCTTCGACCTGGATTTTGGCCCCAAGCACTTTGACGGTATCTATACCGGTACTGAGACCCGTGACGCGGAACGCAGCAACCAGCACCTGCAGCCCTATGAAAGCTATCTCATCTGGAGATACTTTGACAACCTGAATCCCGGTCATAACGGCGGAGGCTGGGTTGATACCGGTGGAATGCGTTATATGGAGCGTTACAGCGAGCAGCTGTGGCTCACCGTTTTTGCCAAAGCCCCTGAGATGACATTCTTTGATTACCGTCAGATGCTGGGTCCGCTGCGCAGCTCATACCGTGCTCCCTGGCAGGATGCCGGCGGCACCAGTTTCAGCTACGATGATATGATGAAACCGGTAAATCTGAACGGAAAGGAGGTTACTCCCACAACCATTGCAAGAGCTGCCGGATTCACGATGGAACAGGTGGACCGCACCATCGGCCTTTTGGGCAATCCCATAGGAATCAAGAGCTACAAGCCTTATCAGTCAACCGGTGAGGAGTTCCTGCAGAACTATTTCGGCATGATAGGTATCCCTATGGATATTGTACCCGAGTTTCCTACCGATGCCCCCATGGTCATACTTACCGAGCAGGCCAAGGCTGATCCAGATATCATCAGCAAGATGGACAAGCACCTGCGTTCCGGGAATGATGTAATGATTACAGCCGGATTCCTGCGTGCCATGCAGGGTAACGGCATAGAGAAGATCGTGGATCTGGAGTATACTGACCGCAAGGCTCTTGTATCGGGCTTTATGACAGGAGGTCAGATCGTGAACGTATCCAAGCCCATACTTATGCAGCAGGTCATGTACAAGACCAATGATTCATGGGAGATTGTATCCGGCATGGACGGCGGACTTGGATGGCCCCTGCTCCATCGTGACGCCTACTCCAAGGGTAACGTTTATCTGCTGGTGGTACCGGACAATTTTGCCGATCTCTACAACCTGCCCGTTCCGGTGCTCAACAGCATCCGTCAGAACCTGAGTTCCAGGGCTGTGCCGGTACGTATCCAGGGTCCTGCAAACGTATCATTGTTCATATATGACAACAACACCTTCATCGTCGAGTCATTCTCAGATGAAGATGTTGATATCACAGTACTCTGTCAGTCAGAGGGACTTAAGGACCTGATCTCAGGTGAGGATCTCAATGGTTCACGCGTAATGCAGTGGGGCCGCAGTACCTCGAATGAGAGGTCTTTCAGGGTTCATCTCAAACCTCACTCATACAGAGTGTTCAAATTCTAGGATTACTGCATATCACGCAGCAGCACTTTCATTTCAGGCAGTCTGTCAGCCAATCCTGACAGGTCTGTCTGGCTGAAGTGATATGGTATGAGTACCTCGGGATTGACCATCCTGGCTGCATTCACGCACTGGTCAACCGTCATGGTATAGGGCTGGTTTACAGGGAGGAAAGCAACGCTTATCCTCATGTTCTGACGCATCTTGGGTATATCCATCATTTCAGGTATATCTTCCGTGTCGCCTGCGACATAGGCGCTCAGTGTACCCCAGAAATGTATCAGATAACCGTTTCCGTTTCCTTTGGGATGGAACTGCTCACGTCCGGCTGTAGTGTTGTAGGCAGGAACAGCCTCTACAATGATTCCTACAGGTGAAAGAGTGAAATGGTCACCGTTTGCCAATATCCTGCCAAAGCCTATCTGCTGCTGTGACTTGGCATTCAGCAGAATCTCTGTTTTGTCCGATGAAAGGGCCAAAATGGCATTCTTGTCAAGATGGTCGCCGTGCTCATGGGTTATGAGTATGGCATCGGCCTTGGGGAATTCCTTGCTGAAATCGGTGTTTTTGCCATATCCTGATACCGGATCCACCTGTATGGAGTATCCTTTGTATGAGAGTTCAATTGATCCGTGTTTGATCAGAGTGATGACAAGGGGGTCTGATCCTCCGCCAGAAGGAATGTAGTCAACCTGATATGTGTTGGATATCTTTCCGGCCTCGGCCCATGCGGTGTAACCGCCCACAAGGTTGATGACTTTATATCCGGCATCAGAAAGTGCCTCTGCTGCGGCTGCGCTTCTCTTGCCGCTGCGGCAGTAGATGGCAAGAGTCATATCCTTGTTGACCAACTTGCTGATTTCATCGATGAAACCATTCTTTTGCCAGTCAATGTTGATGGCGTGATAGAGATGTCCCTGAGCATATTCATTGGCACTGCGGACATCGATTGTTACGGTACCCTGGGCTATGTACGCCTTTTCAAACTCATCGGGAGTCATGTCTGTCCAATTGCTGCAGTTGCATGAATTAAAGCTGAACAATGACATAATCGTTGAAAGAAACAGTAATCTGGTTTTCATTTTCAGTAAAGTTTGGGTTGTGTTAGCGATTGCAAATATAAAGAATCGGCCGTATAGTTATAGGATTAATACACATTAATGAGTATATTTGCAAACTATTTGGCATTTGCACAAACTAAAACATTCATAATCAAAAAACTAAGCTTTTATGTGGTTAATCGATTCTTCAATCGGACGTAAGGTTGTGATGAGCGTCACCGGTGCCGCTCTGATCCTGTTCCTGACATTCCACATGGCAATGAACTGCGTTGCCCTTATTTCGGGCGAGGCTTACAATGTCATCTGCGAATTCCTGGGAGCTAACTGGTATGCACTGGTAGGTACTGCAGGTCTGGCCGTACTTATGGTTCTCCACTTTGTCTTTGCATTCTGGCTGACAATCCAGAACCGTAAGGCCCGCGGAAACGTAAGATACGCCGTTTCTGAAAGACCCAAATCAGTTGAGTGGGCTTCACAGAACATGCTGGTGCTGGGTGTCATCGTGTTTGTAGGTCTGCTGGTGCATTTTGCCAACTTCTGGTCAAAGATGCAGCTCCAGGAAATCATCCACGGCACAAACTTTGTTCCGGGACAGAACGGTCCTACCGATGGTGCATTCCTTATCCAGTACACATTCACACAGTGGTACTACGTGGTGATTTACACCATTTGGTTCGTAGCTCTCTGGTTCCATCTTTCACACGGATTCTGGAGCATGTTCCAGACTGTAGGTTGGAGTGGCAGCAAATGGCAGCGCCGCTGGCAGGTTATCGGTAACATCTACGTTACCCTGGTAATCCTTGGTTTCCTGAGCGTGGTTTATTACTACTTTTTCAAGAGCCTTTGTTAAACCGTAAATGCATTTGAATATGGCTACTATAGATTCAAAAATTCCCGAAGGCCCGTTGGCTGAAAAATGGTCCAACTATAAGGCTCATCAGAAACTTGTCAACCCCGCTAACAAGCGCAAGCTTGACATCATTGTTGTAGGTTCAGGTCTGGCCGGCGCATCTGCTGCCGCTACACTTGGTGACCTTGGTTTCAAGGTAAAGTGCTTCTGCATCCAGGATTCACCCCGTCGTGCTCACTCAATCGCAGCTCAGGGTGGTATCAACGCTGCCAAGAACTACCAGAACGACGGTGACTCAGTATATCGTCTTTTCTACGATACCATCAAGGGCGGTGACTACCGTTCACGTGAGGCCAACGTTTACCGTCTGGCTGAGGTATCAAACAATATCATCGACCAGTGCGTTGCACAGGGCGTACCTTTTGCCCGTGAGTACGGCGGCACCCTGGCCAACCGTTCATTCGGTGGTGCTCAGGTATCGCGTACATTCTACGCCCGCGGTCAAACCGGACAGCAGCTGCTTCTGGGTGCCTACTCAGCTCTGAGCTATCAGGTACAGCAGGGTAACGTTGAGCTGTTTACCCGTTGCGAGATGCTTGACCTTGTAATGATCAAGGATGAGAACGGTAAGGAGCGTGCCCGCGGTATCATCTACCGTGACCTTGTTACCGGTGAGATCAAGCGTTGCTCAGCCCACGCCGTAGTTATCGGCACCGGCGGTTACGGAAACACATACTTCCTGTCAACCAACGCCATGGGCAGTAACGGTTCTGCCGCAATGCAGTGCTACCGTAAGGGTGCTTGGTTTGCCAACCCTGCATTTGCTCAGATCCATCCCACCTGTATCCCCGTACACGGTGACAAGCAGTCCAAGCTGACCCTGATGTCAGAGTCTCTGCGTAACGATGGTCGTATCTGGGTTCCCAAGAAACTTGAGGATGCACAGAAACTCCAGAAAGGTGAGCTCAATCCTAACGATATCCCTGATGAGGACCGCGACTTCTATCTGGAGCGCCGCTATCCCGCATTCGGAAACCTGGTTCCCCGTGACGTTGCTTCACGTGCTGCTAAGGAGCGTTGCGACAAGGGCTTTGGCGTAAACAACACCGGTCTTGCCGTATTCCTTGACTTCAAGTACGCTATCCAGCGTCTTGGCAAGAAGGCCGTAGCTGACAAGTACGGTAACCTGTTTGATATGTATGAGGAGATCACCGATGTCAATCCGTATGAGAATCCTATGATGATATTCCCCGCCATCCACTACACAATGGGTGGTATCTGGGTTGACTACGAGCTGCAGACCTCTATTCCCGGTCTGTTTGCAATCGGTGAGTGCAACTTCTCAGACCACGGTGCTAACCGTCTGGGTGCATCTGCTCTTATGCAGGGTCTTGCCGACGGTTACTTTGTACTCCCCTACACCATCCAGAACTATCTGGCCGACCAGATCCAGGTTCCGCGTTTCAGCACAGACCTGCCTGAGTTCGATGCCGCTGAGAAGGCTGTCAAGGAGAAGATCGCCAAGATCATGAGCATTAACGGTAAGCGCTCAGTTGATTCTATCCATAAGGAGCTTGGCCACATCATGTGGGAGTATGTAGGAATGGGACGTACAGAGGAGTCTCTTAAGACCGCTCTCCAGAAACTGGATGAGGTTGAGAAGACCTTCTGGACAGACCTGCGTGTTCCGGGTGATGCCCATACACTTAATGTTGAGCTTGAGAAAGCCCTGCGTCTGCTTGACTTCATCGAGATTGGCAAGCTGATGGCTTATGACGGTCTTAACCGTGAGGAGTCATGCGGCGGTCACTTCCGCGAGGAGCATCAGACACCTGAGGGTGAGGCACTGCGTCATGATGACAAGTTCTCATACGTAGCCTGCTGGAACTATCAGGGTGAGGGTAAGGCACCTGAGCTGCTCAAGGAGCCTCTCAACTACGAGTACATTAAGGTTCAGACCCGTAATTACAAGAACTGATTAAATTAAGCATCACTATGGAAAAGAATATAAGCTTCAAACTGAAAATATGGCGCCAGAGAGGTCCTAAGGAGAAGGGCCAGTTCAAGGTGTATGAAATGAAGGATATCCCCACCGATACCTCATTCCTTGAGATGCTTGACATTCTGAACGAGCAGCTCATCAATGCAGGTGAGGAACCTGTTGTGTTTGACCACGACTGCCGCGAGGGTATCTGCGGTATGTGCTCACTCTACATCAACGGTCATCCGCACGGACCTGCCACAGGTGCTACCACCTGCCAGCTCTACATGCGCCGTTTCAAGGATGGTGAGACCATCACCGTTGAGCCGTGGCGTTCAGCCGGCTTCCCGGTTATCCGCGACCTTATGGTTGACCGTCGTGCTTACGACAAGATCATGCAGGCCGGTGGTTACGTATCAATCAACACCGGTGGTGTACCCGATGCAAACGCAATTCCTATCTCTAAGGAGAAGGCCGATCTGGCTATGGATGCTGCATCATGCATCGGTTGCGGTGCCTGCGTTGCAGCCTGCAAGAACGGTTCAGCTATGCTGTTTGTAAGTGCCAAGGTTAGCCAGCTGGCTCTGCTCCCGCAGGGTCAGGTAGAGGCTGCCCGCCGCGCCAAGGCTATGCTCTCCAAGATGGATGAGCTTGGTTTCGGTAACTGCACCAACACCCGCGCCTGCGAGGCCGAGTGCCCCAAGTGCATCAGCATCAGCAACATCGCCCGTCTGAACCGCGAGTTCATCGCTGCCAAGCTGAGCGACTGATCCAATCAGCCACAATAAAAAACGGTCGGAGAAATCCGACCGTTTTTTGTATCTGAACGTCAAAAAAAAAAATCAATATTCGTCCTCGTTAAAGAAGAAGTCCTCCTTGCTGGGGTAATCGGGCCAGATGTCTTCTATGCTTTCATAGATATCGCCCTCATCCTCTATCTCCTGGAGGTTCTCAATTACCTCGAGCGGGGCTCCTGAACGGACGGCGTAATCAATCAACTCATCCTTGGTTGCGGGCCAGGGTGCATCTTCAAGTTTTGATGCCAGTTCCAATGTCCAATACATAGTAAAAATCGGTGTTTTAAGGTTTACTTATATAGGGGTGCAAAAGTATAAAAAAATATGTTATGCAAAAGTTCTACCATATTTTTTCACCCACACCTGCAAAAAAGTTTATACGGCGTGCCAGGACAAAGAGATAATCCGATAGGCGATTGATGAATTTAAGCAGGTCACAAGGTGCTTTTGCACAGTCCGGTAGGGCCAGGATAATGCGTTCTGCGCGGCGGCAGACGGTGCGTGCCACGTGGGCGTAGGATGCAGCCTGAGTACCACCGGGAAGGACAAATGAGCGCTGCTGTGGCAGACCTTCCTGAAGGGCGTCTATCATATGCTCCAGACGCTCTACATCGGCCGGGCTGATGCGGCAGCTTTCAGGCAGCTCAAAGCTGCTGGTGTCCGTTGCCAGGCAGCCGCCTGTGTTGAAGAGTTTCTGCTGGATCCAGCAGATGTTGTCGGCGCTCTCGGCCTTGCCGTCCATGGTTGAGAGCATAAGTCCTATGAATGAATTGAGCTCATCAATGGTGCCGTATGCCTCAAGACGCGGATCGGTCTTGCTCACGCGCTTGCCGCCTACCAGTGAGGTGGTGCCGTCATCGCCTGTACGAGTGTAAATCTTGCTCATAACACGTAGTGTTGCTTGTTCATTTTCCTGTCAAAGAACAGGAGCCCCAACTTCTTGAGCTGGAAAGTAACTCCCACTCTCTCATCCAGGATGGCCTGATTCCACCACTCTTTTTTCTGCTTCTTGCCCATATCCTCCAGCACCACTACCGTATCAGGTTTGGCATTGCTGATGATTACATCCATTACCTCACGCCAGAATGCGGTGTGTGCCACATGTATGAACTGCGGAGTATCCGTGCTCTGCATTATCTTGGTGACGGTCTCCAGGACATCGGCTGCAATATACTCAATATTCTTGATTCTCTTAAGGTTGCGGCGCACCTCTTTTTCGGCCGGGTGCGGAGTGTCAACGGTAATTACCCTTGATTTGCTTGATACGGATGCCAGATAACCGGTGCTGACGCCGGCTCCGGTTCCTATCTCCAGGATATACTGCGGATTGAAACGGTTTACCAGTCGGAACAGCAGCTCGTCACGGCTCTGCGGATACTGCGGCAGATACTGCGGGGCTTTCTCCCAGAAGGGATAGAGGTCCTCATATGCGTAATAGGGACGTTTTTCATTGATTACATTCTCAATGAGGTCATATGCCCACGGAGAGTGTACTCCGAATCCTCGTCCTGTAAGCCAGCGGTTTTCTGTCAGTTTCATATCCTTCTATTTTATTTGAGCAGAGCTTTTATTGTTGTTCCTACACCCAGATTTATATCCAATTGAACGGGTTTATGGTTCCTGTCATTGGTAACGTACGCTTTTATTGTCTCGCGTTCCTTGCCCTCCTTGTAGTCACGGACCGATATCACCATGCAGTCATATGTCTTGCCGTCATCGGCCTTGACACTCTTGTTACCGGTATATACCAGATACTGGGTAATCACCTGGTCGCCGTTAACCATGGGCAGTGACTTGGTGAGACCAGGCTCGGCGCCCGATGTATCGATGGTTCGGGCATATTTTAGCATGCTGAGCAGGTCATAGATCCTAGAGTCTCTCCATTCCGTCGAGTGGGCTATGCGCTCTCCGGTTATGGTATTGACCTTGGTCATATTTACGATGAAATGGCCGTTATCCATTGAGAACAGAGCTGTCTCGTTTACATGACGGTCACCCTCATTCACGGCTTTCCTGAAATAGAGGCTCTCTCCTTTAGGCGTGTTGTATGACTCTACAGTGTCACGCATCCTGAAAAACCTGTCGGCTCTGGAATCAGTGCTCATCTCCATTGCGCTACGTACGGCATCACGGCCGTCATATATCACGTCCGTATCGTAAAGGCGGGCACTACCAGCCTGAATGTTTATGAATCCTACGTTAAGATAGAGATTGAACCTTATATCCTCTGCCCTGAGAGGTGTGGATAGGGTGAATAGAGTTGCTAGGATGATAACTCTTAAGGTCTGTGTCCTGATCATGATTCCCTGTTCATCTGTGCTCGAAGCGGGACTCGAACCCGCACAGCCGATAAAGGCCAAGGGATTTTAAGTCCCTCGTGTCTACCATTCCACCATTCGAGCGAGCGGAGCGATGCGAGCGCAAAAGTACTTTGTTTTGGGGGATTAGCCAAAAAATAGGGAAAAAAACAGGTTCACTTTTTAACAAGTCATAAAAAACATTACATTTGTGGGTCATTTTAAAGAAAAAGGACACAAACCGCCGAGTACTTCATTAACTTAAACCAATACAACAAATTATGAAGAAACTTTTGTTTTTTGCCGGCATTATGGCATTGATGGCCAGTTGCCAGTGCAATACTGAGAAGTTGAGCCCCGTTCTGAGTATCGAGGGCGGTCAGGTTCAGGGCGTAAGCGTTGACCGTGTAAAGGATGTTTTCGTATTCCGTGGCATTCCCTATGCAGCAGCTCCTATCCGCGAGAACCGTTGGAAGGCTCCGCAGCCTGTTACTCCTTGGGAGGGCGTTAAGCTCTGCAACCGTTTTGAACATCCCAGTTACCAGCACATCCAGTTCAGAGGTGGTTACTACACTGAGTGGGGTTACGGTGATGAGGCTCCTTTCAGTGAGGATTGCCTTTACCTGAACGTATGGACCAAGAAGCCCGGTGATGTAAACGCCAAACTGCCTGTAGCTCTTTGGATACATGGCGGCGGTTACCGCGAGGGTTGGGGTTCAGAGCCTGAGTTCGATGCACAGGAGTGGGCCGGAAAAGATGTAGTCCTGGTTTCTATCAACTATCGTCTGGGCGTATTCGGTTTCCTTACACACCCCGATCTTTCTGCTGAGAGCGAGAACGGTGTATCAGGCAACTACGGTATCCTGGATCAGATTGAGTCACTCAAGTGGATCAAGAAGAACATCGCTGAGTTTGGCGGTGATCCCGACAACGTAATGATATTCGGTCAGTCAGCCGGCGGCGGTAGCGTACGTACACTCTGCGAGTCTCCTCTGGCACGCGGTCTGTTCAACAAGGCTATCATCATGAGTGCAGGTGGTCTGACTGTTCCCAACAACAATGCAGCCGGTGGCCGTGGTATGGGCGGCATGCGCGGTGGCATGGGTATGATGGGCGGTTTTGCCGGATTCGGCGGTATGGGCGGCAACAACAACGCTCCCAAGCTGGCCGCTTACAAGGCTCCCCAGGCTCCCGAGGGTCTGAACGCTCTGCAGCGTGCTGAATTCAACACCAAGGTTATCATGGACTGGGCAGGTTACAATACACTTCAGAAAATGCGTAACGCAGATACTGAGGCTATCCATTCTGTAGCTACTATTTACACCAATGCTACCGGCAACCAGGGAAGCATCACCGGTATGCCTATCGTTGACGGTTACGTATCAAAGGAGAGCTTTGACGAGGCCGCTCTTGACGGAACTCTTGCCGATGTTCCTTACATGATCGGTTACACTCTGAATGATATGGGCAACATGGGCGCAGGTATCGCTGCTTTCTGCCAGAACCGTGAGGAGGCCGGAAACAAGGCTTGGGCTTATGAATTTGCACGTCCTCTGCCCGGTGAAAATCCTGAGGTTACTCAGAGACTGCGTGGTGCATTCCACTCATCAGACCTGTGGTTCGTATTCAAGTCACTGCAGCACTGCTGGAGACCTTGGACTCAGGGTGACTGGGATCTGTCAGAGAAGATGCTGACTGCCTGGACAAACTTCTGCAAGTACGGCGATCCTAACGGTAAGGACGGTGGCGAGTGGGAGCCTTGCACCAAGGAGAATCCCAACTTCATGATCTTCAAGCTTGATGAGAATGATGTTGAGAACTCAGAGCTGGGTCAGCCTATCACTAAGCTGCCTTGGGAGTAATACTCCGTTGAAATCATAAAAAATGCCGGCCATATGGTCGGCATTTTTTTATTGTATAAGCAGTCTGTTTCAGTTTGAAACGGTGAGCATACCGCTGCTCATCATAGTGGGATAGCGGTACAGAGGTCTGGATGATCCGCTGATGGGGAACCCGCCCGAGTTCAGATTCCACTTGCCGTTGCATTTGTTGCAGGAGGCTGTTCCCTGATTGTCTATGGAGAGTCTCACGTTCATCTCATCACAATCAGGACATCCCAGGTCAAAGGCCCATATGGAGTTGCTGTCAATGTCAAATGCAGGTCTGCCCAATATCAGTCCTGCCAATCCCAAATCAAACTGTCGGCTTTGAATCTCAGAGAGTGACTGGTCATACTTTATGCCGTTGCAGTCAACCATATGCAGCTTGCCGTCGGCCATGCTGAGTCTGACAGCCAGGAACTGTCCGGGAGTTGTCAGCAGATTATAGGGTGAGACGTTGATATCACAACTGAAAGAGACATGGTACTTGCGTGAGTATGTCTTGTAGCTGTTGCTCTCACAGCCTGTTACTGCGAGGATAGCCAATATGAGTAAAGCTGTCCTTTTCATCGCAGTATCGGGTATTTATCTGAATGTGAGTTTCTCTATAGCCTTATCGATTGTGCTGAACGGGAAAGCGGCTGTAAGGTTCTCCATACGCTCCGCAATGCGGTCATTGCAAAGGTTGCCTATGCTGCCCTCATGAGTGTGGTGTATGTTATGGTCGGCCTTGAATGTTCCGTTCTCAATCTCTGCTCCCACCTTACGGTAAGCCTCACGGAAAGGCATGCCCTCACGAGCCAGACGGTTAACCTCCTCAACGCTGAATATGGCATCATACTTGGGATCTGACAGTATATCCTCACGAACCTTGATATGGTCAAGCATGTAGGCTGTCATTGTGATAACCTCCTCCAGTTCCTGGAATGCAGGCAGGAACACCTCCTTTACAAGCTGCATGTCACGGAAATAACCGCTTGGAAGGTTGTTGGTCATGAGTGTTATCTCCTGCGGGATGGCCTGTATGCGGTTGCACTTGGCGCGTGTAAGCTCAAATACATCGGGGTTCTTCTTGTGCGGCATGATACTTGAGCCGGTGGTGCAGTCATCGGGCAGTTTGATGAATCCGAAATTCTGGCTGTTGTACATGCATGCGTCAAAGGCCAGACGGCTTATTGTGGCTGCTACCGATGCCAGAGCATATGCCACGTTACGCTCCATCTTGCCACGTGTCATCTGGGCATAGACCACGTTGTAGTTCATGGACTCAAATCCCAGAAGGTCTGTCGTCATCTGGCGTTTGAGCGGGAATGATGATCCGTAGCCGGCAGCTGATCCCAGCGGGTTGCGGTTGGCCTGGTCAAAGGCGGCACGCAACAGAAGCATATCGTCTGTCAGAGCCTCGGCGTATGCACCGAACCAGAGTCCGAATGATGAAGGCATGGCTATCTGCAGATGGGTGTAACCCGGCAGCAACACGTCCTTATATCTGTCGCTCTGCTTGATAAGGATGTCAAACAGGCTCTTTACTGCATTTACGATACCGCGCAGACGGTCACGGGTAAACAACTTAAGGTCTACCAGTACCTGGTCATTGCGTGAGCGGCCGCTGTGTATCTTCTTGCCCATATCGCCAAGCTGGCGTGTGAGCATGAGCTCCACCTGGGAGTGCACATCCTCAACTCCGTCCTCAATGACAAACTCTCCGCGCTCTATAACGGGCAGCAGATCCTTGAGTCCGGCCGATAGAGCTGTGAGTTCATCTTTCTCCAAAAGGCCGATGGATTGGAGCATTGTGATATGTGCCAGCGAACCCTGAACGTCATATTTGGCAAGCATGAGATCCATCTCGCGGTCACGTCCTACCGTGTATTTCTGAATGAGTTCGTTTACGGGTTTACCTTTGTCCCAGATTGGTTTCATAGCGGTTGTTTTTTAGTATTGTATCACGGCCAGCATATCGGCGAGTTTCTCCACTGCTTCAGTAAGAGGTTTCTCTACCATCTTGGCCATAAATATATTCAGGTCTGCGTCGACCGTGAGTTTGATCTTACAGTCGGTTTCCGATGTAGGAGCAATCTGTATCCAGAGCGTAAGTTTGATAGGCGATTGGGTGGTCTCCATCTTGACGCACTTGAACGGTTCACGTGATACGATGGCAATCTCAATCTTTCCGACGGGTGAAACTACGGTACTCACACTGTCCGGGGTGCATTCCAGATTCTCCAGGTTGATACCCTTTTTCTGATCCTCGGGAATACGGTCAATGAGATGCCTCAGGTTGCTCAGGTCAGATACCTTAGAGTATACCTGCTCCTGTGAACAGGCGATATGCTTTATGCTGCTTTCTATCCTTTTCATCGGTTATTTTCCCCACTCTGAAGGATTCTGTCTCCACTCGTTAAGAGTCTGCAGACTGTCCACTTTTATGTATCCTGATGTCACTGCAGTCTCAAGCATGGCAGGATAGTCCGTAAGAGTTGCCAGTTTTACTCCAGCCTTGGCAAAAGCGTCCTCGGCAACGGGGAATCCGTATGTGAATGAGGCAACCATTCCTACCACCTCACAACCGGCGTTACGTATGGCATCCACAGCCTTGAGGCTGCTGAGTCCGGTGGATACCAGATCCTCAACTACCATTACACGGCTTCCCGGCTCCAGATATCCTTCAATCAGATTTGCCAGACCGTGGTCCTTTGGTGCTGAACGTACATAGACGAAAGGTTTGCCCATACGGTCAGCTACAAGCGCACCCTGTGCGATAGCGCCGGTAGCTACGCCTGCTATAACATCAAATTCAGGGAATTCACGTGATATTACGCTGCAGAGAGAGTCTCTGACCAATGTCCTTACTTCAGGGAAAGAAAGAGCCTTGCGGTTGTCGCAGTAGAACGGCGAGCGCCATCCCGATGCCCATGTAAAGGGAGCGTCAGGCTGTACTTTCACAGCCTCGATGCGCAGCAGTTCACGGGCCACCTGTGTCTTTATGTTGTCCATATAATGCTGATGTTTATGTTTTTTATTGCCGCGAAGTTACGAAATAATGGTTTATGTGCCCAATCTTTAATATAAAACAACATTATTACACGCTGCCCTAAGGATTTTGTTGTTAAATTTGCGCGGTTCAAATAATATAAAAAGCAATACTTGATGAGAGGCCGATTATTTTTCTTGTTGCCGGCAGTTTTGTTCCTGAGCGTTTCCTGTCTGGATGAAATGGAAACAACCAAATCTCCGCAGGCTGCGATAACTTCATTCACATTGGGTTATTACAACGTAATGGTTCACGACCTGGACATACATAGAAAGGACACAGTGGTTCACAGACGTGAGGGCAGTTACATGTTCCCCTTTACCATAGACCAGATCAATAACAGAATCTACAATGAGGACTCCCTTTCATACGGTTCGGTGATAAATGCCGTTACCACCAGTGTCTACGGTGTCGGTACGATAGTATACAGTTATGTGGACAGTCCTGATTCCGCTTACCTGTGGAGCAGTGCTGATTCCATAGACTTTGTCAGAGGCGTGCTGTTCAGGGTAGCTTCTACCGATGGCTCGTTCCTTAGGACCTACACTGTCGATGTAAATGTCCGCAAGGTGTTCCCGGACTCTCTTGTCTGGTCAAGACCTGATACCACAGGAGTTCCCGTAATGTCAGGCATCAGTGCCGCATCCAGAGGTGATTCAGTTTACTTTTTCGGAACGGATACGTTGGGAACGGCTACTGTTTCTTTCAGGAACTCAAAATCAGGAGCATGGAACGGAGCCAACGCCATGACCGGCCTGCCCGCCGGATGGAGCAACCCGGTTGCATTGTTCAAGGGTGTGTTCTATACCGTTGGTGAAGGTACGCTTTACGGTTCAGAGGACGGTATTGCATGGAATACTGTAAGAACAGGAATCAAGGGCGTTTTCTCACAGGGTACAGAGTCAGATTGTTTCTGGGCCGTAAGTCAGGACAGTAACATCATCAGGACATCCGATATGTCTGAGTGGAAAACCGTTCAGGCACTTCCCTCCGGTTTCCCGGATTCGACAGGTGTGGTATTCAGCTATCCGCTGGCTACCAACAAGTCTATTACCAGGTCCGTGCTCATTGGACCGTCCGATGACACTCTCCATACGTCAGTCTGGACAATCCTTTCCAATGATTCGGTCTGGTCAAGAGTCAACACTCCTGCCGATGAGAGTATATCTCTTCCGGCTTCAGGTAACATTCAAGCCATCCGTTATGACGGTGCGCTGTTTGCATTGGAAGAGGGTGCAGGTTCTTTCCGCCAGTCAAATGACAATGGCATTACATGGTACTATTGTGACAGGTATGCCTATGACTACTCGTCCTGGAACAGGTATATGCAGTACCCGGACGGATTCAAGGGATACGAATCGGAGTTTGCATGCGTCACTGACGGAAAAGGCTCTATATGGATCATGACCGATGACGGCCGAGTATGGCGCGGAGCAATAAACAGACTGATAAAACGTTGACATCATAATGAGACTCAAACACCTTTTCGTGGCGGCTATGTTGTTCTGCTGTACCGTTTCATCGGCGCAGGATGACGGTTATTTCATGGAGTTCGGTGTGGGCGGCGGCGCCAGCTTCTATATGGGTGACGCCAATAGCAGGATGTATGACAATACTAACGGAGTATTCTCATTTATAGCCAGATACAATGTCAACCCCAGGTTCGCCCTCAAGGCAAACCTTGCTGCAGCCGGAATATCCGGTAGCACTGACCATGCATATGGTATACTGCCCGGTGACGAACTGACTTTCAGTCGTACAGTGTATGATTTGGGAGTACAGATGGAGTGGGGTTTCTTAGGATACGGACTGGGCGGATGGGACGGATCACGCCGTCTTGCGCCCTACGGCCTTATGGGTATAGGAATCTCATATGCCGGCAAACCGGTCAAAAATGATTTCGCGGCTAATTTCCCCATCGGACTGGGTGTGAGATACAAACTCTCCCCAAGGGTGAACATCGGCCTGGAGTGGACTATGCGATTCTCTACGTCAGACCGTCTGGATGTGACCCACGATACGGGAACGTCGATGGAGAATCCGTTCCTGATAAGAGGAAAGGGAATCAAGAACAAGGACAGTTACAGCTTTACCATGCTGTATGTCACATTTGACATTTTCAAACGTCCTTGTGACTGTAACGATGAAATAATAAAGTGATATGACATATAAGGAGAGGTTGGACATGGACCGTATACCGCAGCATGTGGCCATTATCATGGACGGTAACGGCCGCTGGGCGGAGCAGCGGGGCAAAAAGCGTACGGAAGGCCATCTACGTGGTGTCGAGGTGGCGCGTAAGATAATGGAAAATGCCGTTGAACTGGGCATAAAGTATCTTACTCTCTACACATTCTCCACAGAGAACTGGAACCGTCCGGAGCAGGAGATAAGCGCCCTCATGGGTCTTTTGTTCAAGAACATTGAAGAGGATGTCTTTATCAGGAACCAGGTAAGTTTCCGCGTTATCGGTGATATGGAAAGACTGCCCGAGCCGATACAGGTAAAGCTGAAAGAATGTATGGACCATACCAGGAATTTTGACCGCTCCTGTATAGTACTCGCCTTGAGTTATTCATCACGCTGGGAGATAACCCGTGCCGCCAGGATTCTGGCAGAGAAAGCCGCCAAGGGTGAAATCAATCCTTCAGATATAGATGAATCCATGGTATCAGGCGCTCTGAACACAAACTTCATGCCTGATCCGGACCTGCTTATACGTACAGGCGGAGAGATAAGACTGAGTAACTATCTGTTGTGGCAGTCAGCCTACACTGAACTCTATTTCTGCGATACTTATTGGCCCGATTTCAATATGGAGGAACTGTGCAAGGCCATCTACGAATATCAGCAGCGTGAACGCCGTTTTGGAAAGACGGGTGCTCAGATTGCTGAACAGAACAGTAAATGAAGATGAAACTGAAATCAGTATATACTTTGGCTCTGCTGTTGCTTATGCTGCCTTGTGTGCAGGTAAAGGCACAGACTGATGCCCTTGCGGAACAGGAGAATCCGGTTATCCTTTACTCCGGAACTCCCAAGAGGTACGAGATTGCCGATATCGTTGTGACCGGCATTGAGGAGAACAATCACAAGACCCTTATCAAACTGTCCGGCCTGTCTGTAGGACAACGAGTTGCAGTACCGGGTCCCGACATAACACAGGCCATGAAGAGTCTCTGGAGGACAGGATTGTTTGCCAATGTCAAGATCAGTGCACAGAAGATACAGGGAGACAGGATATGGCTGGAGATGTACATTGAGCAGAACCCCAAGATCAAGGAGGTTGTGTTCCATGGTGTACGCAAGGGTGAGGCATCGGAACTGGAGGATAAGATAGGTCTGTTCCCCGGCAGCCAGATAAGCCAGAATATCCTGGACCGTTCTGAGAAACTGATACGCAAGTACTTTGACGAGAAGGGTTTTAAGGATGCCGATGTACGTGTACAGCAACGTTCCGAGGCCGATGAAGACGGTCTGGCCTATGTGGATGTCTATATAGACAAGAAGGACAAGGTAAAGGTACGCACCATCCATCTGGAGGGCAATGAGGCTCTGACGGACAAGAATATCAAGAAGATCATGAAGAAAACCAATGAGAAGGGAAAACTCCGTGAATTCTTCCGTACCAAGAAGTTCGTCAATGAAGAGTACATAGCCGATAAGGAGAAAATCTACGAAAGATACGGTGAGTTGGGTTACCGTGATGCCTATATAGTGTTTGACAGCATATCCACAAACCCCGAAGACAATACAGTTGACGTATGGCTCAAGTTTGACGAGGGTGAAAAGTATTATATCCGCAATGTCAACTGGGTGGGCAATACGGTGTACAACAGCGAGCAGCTCTCTACGATGCTGGGTATGAAGCGCGGTGACGTTTATAACCAGAAAAAACTGCAGGAGCGTACCCGTGACGATGAAGATGCCATAGGTAAGATGTACTACAACAATGGTTATGTCATGCTGCAGCTCAATCCCGTCGAGGCAAATGTGGTTGGTGACTCGATTGACCTTGAAATCCGTATCGCCGAGGGTCCTCAGGCTTCAATCAATCGTGTCATAATTCATGGTAATGACCGCGTTTACGAGAATGTGGTAAGACGTGAACTCTATACCCGTCCCGGTGACATATTCTCATATGATGCCCTGGAGCGTTCTTACCGTTCCATCGCTCAAATGGGACATTTTGAGCCGACTGCCATAAATCCCAGGATTGAACCTGACCAGTCTAACGGTACAGTGGATATTGACTGGGAACTTGAATCAAAGGGAAATGACCAGGTTGAACTCTCGTTCGGTTGGGGCCAGACAGGCGTAATAGGACGTGCAGCCCTCAAGTTCACCAATTTCAGTATGCGTAACCTGTTCACCAAGAATGGCAATTACCGTCATCTGCTGCCCCAGGGCGACGGTCAGACATTCTCCATCAGTGCCCAGACCAACGGACGTTTCTATCAGTCTTACAGCGTGTCGTTCCTGGAGCCCTGGCTTGGCGGAAGCAGACCCAATTCGCTCTCACTTGGCGTGTTCTACTCCAAGCAGACCGATATAAGCAGTAACTACTACAACTCTGCGTATTACCAGAACATGTACAACTACATGTACGGTTACGGCAACTATTACGGCAACTACGGAGGCGGTTACTATAACAACTACGAGTCATATTACGATCCTGACAAATACATAACCATGCTGGGCGCAAGCGTAGGTATGGGACGTCGTCTGCATTGGCCCGATGACTACTTCACCATATACACGGAACTCTCATACACCCGTTACAAGATGAAGCAGTGGAGTTACTTCCTTATCAACAACGGAACCTGCAACAACATCAATCTGGGCTTTACCCTGAGCAGGAATACTGTCAACAACCCGCTGTTCCCAAGTACCGGATCTGAGTTCTCCGCATCGGTTTACTTTACTCCTCCTTATTCACTGTTTGACGGAGTTGACTATGAGAATCTGGCTGCAGACAAGACATCGGCCACATATCAGGATGAACTGCGTCAGAAACACAAATGGATAGAGTATAACAAGTGGAAATTCAGGTCACGCACCTATACTTCATTAACAAACGGCGTCAAGAAACGTCTGGTTCTTATGACACGCTTTGACTTTGGTCTGTTAGGACATTACAACAGGTTTAAGAAGTCACCGTTTGAGACATTCTTCATGGGTGGTGACGGTATGAGTGGCGGATCATACACATACGCAACCGAGATAGTAGGTCTGCGTGGTTATGAAAACGGCTCGCTCACTCCTTACTCGGACGGTTATGCGTATACCAGGATGGGAGCTGAACTCAGATACCCGCTGCTTATGGAGAACTCCACAATGATCTATGCGCTTGCATTCGTCGAGGGCGGTAACGCATGGGACAGCGTAGGCAAGTTCAATCCGTTTGACCTGAAACGTTCTGCCGGTGCAGGTGTGAGAATCATACTTCCCATGGTCGGTCTGATGGGTATTGACTGGGCTTACGGCTTTGATCCTATCATGGGTACCACTCGTTACGGAGGCAGTCAGGTACACTTCATCCTGGGTCAGGAGTTTTAACCTGACATGAGAATGAGGTATATTATAGTTAGAAACAACACGATAAAAATAAAAAGGTTATGAAAAAGACATTATCAATTGCAGCATTGTTGCTGTTTGTTTGCATCGGTGCAGGTGCGCAGAAATTCGCCCTGGTGGACATGGAGTATATTCTTAACAGGATTCCCGCATATGAGCGCGCAAACGAGCAGCTCAACCAGTTCTCCAAACGCTGGCAGGCCGAGGTGGAGGCTCTGAACCTGGAGGCTCAGACCTTATACAAGAACTACCAGAATGAGTCTCTTTTCCTTTCAGAGGAGCAGAAAGCCAAGAAAGAGGAGGAGATTGTAGCCAAGGAGAAACAGGCCAGTGACCTTAAGCGTCAGTATTTTGGCCCGGACGGTGAACTCTACAAGAAGCAGGAGAGCCTTATGGCACCCATACAGGATGAGATTTATGAGGCAATCAAGCAGATCAGTGAGTCTGACGGTTATCAGGTTGTGGTAGACCGTTCATCGGCCACCAGCATGATTTATGCCTCACCCAAGATAGATATCAGCAATGAGGTGCTCAAGAAGCTGGGATATTCAAACTAATTGTTTACCTTTGCTCACCTTATAATTATTCACTTAGAACAAAAAAGAAATCAATATGAAGAAGACTATCATTGTAGCACTCATGGCACTTCTGCCCCTTGGTGCTTTTGCCCAGAAGTTCGGACACATCAATTCATCAGATATCATTCCTCTGATGACAGAATATAAGACAGCACAGACAGAACTCCAGACCCTGCAGAAACAGTATGAGGAGGAGCTGGACTACATGAATACCGAGTACTCAAAGAAGATTGAGGATTACGACAAGAATCATGAGACTCTTCCTGAGAACATACGTACCCGCCGCGAGCAGGAGATCATGGAGAGCCAGCAGAAGATGCAGCAGTACTACCAGGACTGCCAGGTTAACCTGGAGAAGAAGTCACAGGAGCTCATGGGCGACATAAACAGCAAACTGCTCAAAGCTATCCAGACTGTAGGCGAGGAGGGTGCTTACGTATGCATATTTGACATCTCAGGCGGTGTGGTTCCTTTTGTAAGCTCCACTCTTACCACCGATGTCACTGAGGCTGTAAAGGCCAAGCTTGGCATTAAGTAAAAAACTACGGATATACGGATAAGGGGAACCGGCGTCAGCCCGATTCCCCTTATTGGTTGAAAATCATTGCTGAACCTGATATGAGAAAACTGAACACTTTATTGACCGTTGCTTTCATACTCTTCTGTGCGCATTCATTTGCCCAGGACGGAAAGTACGGTTATATCGATTTCAACGGCACATTGAAACTCATGCCCGAGTATCTTGAGGCCGAAATCAACCTACAGAAAACACAGTCAGACTATCGTGAGGAGATAGAGCGCTCCAAGCGGGAGTTTGAAAGACAGTATATAGAATTCATGCTTGAGCAGGACCAGTTGTCGCCCTCAATTGTGGCCAAACGCCAGAAAGAGCTGCAGCTGCTGATGGACAACAATGCCCAGTTCCGTGACAAGGTACAGTCTGATCTTGAGTCCATGAGGTCTGAATTGCTTGTTCCGCTCAAAAAGAAACTGATGGAGGCAATAGCCACAGTATGCACGGAACAGACATTGGATTATGTCGTTGATACCGGTACAGGTACATATCTCTATATCAATCCGGATAAGGGAGTGGATATATCCCAGGCAGTCTATAAACTGGTAGGAGTTGAGATTGTTCCGGAAAAGGTAGCAGAGCAGGGAGAGCCTGTATTGAATGTCAAGGCTGAGGATGATAATAAAACCACGGGAAAGAAATGAGTAAGACCGTTCTATCTGAAAAGCCGGGTCCCATCGGAGTTTTTGACTCCGGTTACGGTGGGCTGACCATCCTGAAACATATACGTGGCGCTATGCCCGATTATGATTTCATGTATTTGGGCGATAATGCCCGAACCCCCTATGGTACCAGATCCTTTCAGGTAGTATACGAGTTTACCCTTCAGTGTGTCACCAAACTCTTTGAGATGGGTTGTCAGCTTGTGATCCTGGCGTGTAACACTGCATCGGCCAAGGCCTTGAGGACAATCCAGCAGATAGACCTGCCACGTCTGGATGCCACCCGCAGAGTGCTTGGAATAATTCGCCCTACGGTCGAATCCATCGGTGAATTGAGCAAATCGCGTCACGTAGGTCTGCTGGCTACTCCCGGAACGGTCAAGTCTCTCTCATATCCTCTTGAGATATCAAAACTCTATCCCGATATCACCGTTACCGGTGAATCCTGCCCCATATGGGTTCCGCTGGTAGAGACCGGAGAGTCCCAGTCTGACGGTGCCGATTATTTTGTAAAGCGTCACATAGACAACCTGTTGGCAAAGGACAGTGATATAGATACCATCATTCTGGGTTGTACCCATTATCCCCTGCTGCTGGACAAGATACGCAAGTATGTTCCGGGAACGGTCAGGATAGTGTCCCAGGGAGAATATGTGGCTTCATCGCTTAAGAATTATCTGGAACGTCATCCGGAGATGGATGCACGTTGTACCAAGGGCGGTACCTGTGTGTACTATACTACGGAATCTGTTGAGACATTCCTTCCCAACGCCTCAATATTCCTGAACTCGGCTATTGACGCCAAGTCAATCACTCTCTGATTCCCTTATGAAACGTCGGGCTATAGGTCCGATAGGTCTTACTGAAAGGAAACTTACCACCAGGACGGTTACCAGTACCAGCAGTATGTCTGCCGTACGGATGCTTACCGGGTATGCATCCACTATGAAATTACCGGTGGAACCTAATGAAATGAATCCGAACTTCTGCTGAAGCACCACTGCTATTATTCCCAATACCAGTCCGGATACGGCTCCTATCAGGGAGATGAATACTCCGTTTGTGATGAAAATCCTCTCAATGGTCTTTCTGTCGGCACCCATGCTTGAGAGTAGTTTGGAATCCTGCTGTTTCTCAACCATGAGCATTATCAGCGAGCCTATGATGTTGAAACAGGCAATCAGTAGTATGAATGTGAGGAACAGGTATGAAATGAATTTCTCAAGTTTGAAAACCTTGAATACGTCCTCCTGCTGATGAAGTCTGTCCTGAACCTTGAAGTCTTGACCCAGAATGGCCTCCAGCTCCCTTATGGCTTTTCTCTGTGAAGTTCCCTCCACTGTCTTTATCTCCAGGGCCGATGCCTCTCCGGTCCTGTCTGTAAGTTTCTGCGCCAGCTCCAGCGAGATGATAACATAGTTGTCATCGTATTTCTCCTGGTCAACCTTGAATACCACTCCCGGTGAATAGATGCTTGCCTGATTGAATGATGTGGCGGGGTTTGAAAGGCTGATACGTCCCTCTTTCTTGGGAACATACAACTTGAGAGGATAGGAGGGACTCACTCCGCAGTCCATTCTGCTTACAAGCCCTATTCCCATGATTCCGTAGTTGCAAACCGCATCCTCAAGCATGAATATTCCTTTTCCCCTGAGCAGGTTCTCAATTCCCACCAGGTCATGGTAGCTCTCTTCCACTCCCTTGATCATGGCAATCTGCTGCTTGCTCTTATAACTTATGAGTGCCTGTTCCTCAAGAGTGAACGTATATACATCGATGAAATCAAGATTTTGGGCTTTTCTGATACGTTCATCGTCAATGCTGAAGAACTTACCTGTAGCGGGTACTATTTTCAGTTCGGGGTCAAAGTCCCTGAACAGGGACTCCACCAGGTCATGGAACCCGTTAAATACCGACAAGGTACAAATGAGTGCAAATGAAGCGAGCATGATGCCGGCTACCGATATTGCCGATATCACGTTGATCACGTTATGACTCTTCTTGGCAAAGAGGTAACGCCGGGCTATGTAGAACGGAAAGTTCACTTCTTGAGCAGTTCGTCTATGTGGGCCATGTAATCAATGGTCTTGTCCAGGAAGAAACGGAGTTCAGGAATGATGCGGAGCTGATGTCTCACCCTCTGACCGAAATCGTATCTTATATCCTTGACATTTGCGTTGATGTTCTTTACTGTCTCCTCGCCCTTCTCTGAAGGGAAAACGCTCAGGTAGACGCTGGCAATGCTCAGGTCACTGCTTATCTTTACCTCGCTCACGGTTATCATCAGACCTCTGGTAAGCTTGGTCTGTATGAGCAGCAACTCGCTGAGTTCCTTCTGTATCAGCCTTGCAATTTTCTGTTGTCTAGTACTATCCATATGTCGTATTATTTCTTCCTTATTATCGTCAGTCCGTCCCGCAAGGGAATCATTGCCACCTCTGTGCGCTTATCGGCCTGAACCATATCGTTGAACCTCTTTACACCGGCTGTCTGGGGGTCCTTGTCATAACTCTCATCCACCACATGCCCGTCCCACAGGGTGTTGTCGGCTATCATGTATCCGCCGGGTTTGAGATAATCCATAAGTACGTTGTAATACTCAGGATACTGGGTCTTTTCACCGTCCAGGAAAATCATGTCGAATTCCATTCCCATCTGTGGAACCAGTTTGAGAGCATCGCCTATATGCAGTATTATACGGTCGCATAGTGGTGACCGGTCAAATCCCTGACGGATAAAATCTTCCAATTCATCGTCAATTTCAACCGTGTGGATAACTCCGTCATCCGGTAGACCCTCTGCCATGCATAAAGTGGCGTATCCGGTAAAGGTGCCAACTTCAAGTACCTGCCTGGGGCGCATCATGGTCACCAGCATCTTGAGCAGGCGGCCTTGGATATGACCTGATGCCATGCGCGGATTAAGGAGCTTGAGATTTGTCTGGCGGTAGATGTCGCGGAGCAGGTTGCTCTCCGGATCTATGTGAGCGGAGATATACTCTTCAAGCATCTCCTCGCCTGTATATCCGATTCCTTGTCCGGTTGTTGACATATTATTCGTATCTTTGGTGTGAAAGAAAGAACAGTGCAAAGTTAATCGGTTTTTCTGACAATATGAAAACTGAAATGGACCATAGGACTGTACCGGCCCGTGAGGCTATGCTCAAGCGTTACCGTCAGTATCTTCTACTGGAGAAATCACTCTCTTCAAATACATTGGAGGCCTATATGGACGATGCCTCCAAACTGTTGGGTTACGTAGATGACTGCGGTATTGACCTTGGTGCGGTAACTCTCGATGACCTGCATGGGTTTGCGGCTGCCATGGGTGACCTTGGTATTGCTCCCAGGTCACAGGCCCGTATTATCTCCGGAATCAAGTCCCTGTTCAGGTTTCTGAGTCTTGACGGATACCGTGACGATGACCCCAGCGAACTGCTTGAGGCTCCCAAGATAGGACGTCACCTCCCCGATGTACTTACGGTGCAGGAGATAGACAGTATCATTGCGCAAATAGACCTTTCCACTCCAGAGGGACACCGAAACAGGGCTATGTTGGAGACTCTTTACAGTTGTGGGCTGCGCGTATCGGAACTCTGCTCGCTCAAGATGGAGGACCTATATCTTGAAGAGGGATTCATACGTGTAACCGGCAAGGGCAGCAAGCAGCGACTGGTTCCTATATCCGACAGGGCAATACATGAAATAGGGAACTGGCTTAAGGATCGCTGTCATGTGGATATAAAACCGGGTTCAGAGTCTTTCCTTTTTGTCAGCAAGCGCCGCGGGCGTCAGCTTACCAGGATCATGGTGTTCGGTATTATTAAGGACCTGACTGCAAAGGCAGGGATAACAAAGACTGTCAGCCCCCATACATTCCGTCACTCTTTCGCCACCCATCTTCTGGAAGGCGGGGCGAATCTGAGGGCTATACAATGCATGCTCGGACATGAGAAAATCTCCACTACTGAAATATATACGCATATAGACCGTAGCCGCCTCAGAGAGGAGATTGTGGCCCATCATCCTCGCAATTTGTAGGATTTTTTGTGTTTTTTTTACAAAAAGGGCCTTTTCATGAAAAATAATCGCCTGCAAAGGTTGTAGCTCACATTCTTTTTTGTAGTTTTGCGCGTATATGCATTAAAGGCAAAAATGTTTAACCAACAATTAATAACAAAAACTATGTCAAAATCATTTCGTTTTGTGCTTTTCTGCGCAGGTATTATGATGTTTGCCAGCTGCAAGAAATTCCAGGCTAAGGAGGAGTATTTCATCGTAGATCCTAATCCTCTGGTTGCAGAAGGTGGTATGGTCAATTACACCGTAACAGGAACATTCCCCAAGAAGACCTTCATTAAGAAGGTAGAGTGCGTTGCTACTCCCGAGATTCGCTGGGAAGGTGGTTCTGTAAAGGGCGAGCCTGTAACTCTCCAGGGTGAGAAGGTTCAGGGTAACGGCCAGGTTATCGAGTGGAAAGAGGGTGGTTCATTCACCTACAACGGCAGCTTCAAGTACCAGCCTGAGATGGCAAAGTCTGAGCTCTATGTAACATTTGAGGCAACCAAGAAGGGCAAACCCGTTGAGGTAGCTCCCGTTAAGATTGCTGATGGTGTCATTGCAACAGGTGAGCTCTACTCAGAGACCGCTAAGGGTGCCAACACCGCAGGTTCAAAGGATGCTTTCCAGCGTATCATCAAGCAGGCTCAGGATGCCAACATCATGTTCGTAATCCAGCAGGCTAACGTACGTTCATCAGAGACCAACAGCGACGCTGTCAAGGCCCTCAAGGAGTCTCTCAAGAACTTTGCTGCCGATACCAAGAACTACGCTATCGACAACGTAAAGATTTCTGCTTACGCTTCACCTGATGGTGGTGTCAAGCTGAATGACAAGCTGGCTGCTCAGCGTGAGAAGAACGCTGCCAACTACGCTAAGAATGAGGTTAAGAAGGCTAAGGCTAACGCTGCTATCGAGTCAGAGTACACCGCTCAGGACTGGGCCGGTTTCCAGGAGCTGGTTCAGAAGTCAAACCTGCAGGACAAGGACCTTATCCTCCGTGTTCTTTCAATGTATAACGATCCCGAGAAGCGTGAGGCTGAGATCAAGAACCTCTCAGCTGTTTACAAGGATCTTGCTGCTGACATTCTCCCGCAGCTGCGTCGTGCCCGCCTGACTCTGAACTATCAGATCATCGGCCGCTCAGATGAGGAGATCCAGGAGGCTTACAAGACCGATGCTTCTGTACTGAGCGTTGAGGAGCTGCTTTACGCTGCTACACTGACTCAGGACAAGGCTGAGAAGAAGGCTATCTACACCACCGCTTCTAAGAACTATCCTAACGACTACCGTGCATTCAACAACCTCGGTGAGATCGCTTTCCAGGATGGTGACTTCGCTACCGCTGAGGCTAACTTCAAGAAGGCTCTTTCTCTGAACGCAAACGCTCCTGAGGTTAACACCAACATGGGTCTGCTGCTTCTGTCACAGAACAAGCCTGCTGATGCTCAGACATACCTTGCTAAGGGTCAGGGTGCTGAGAACAACGAGGCTCTCGGAAACCTGTACATCGCTCAGGGTCAGTACGAGCGCGCTCTGTCAGCTCTTAAGGGCAGCAACACCAACGGTGAGGCTCTGGCTATGATCATGACTAAGGATTATGCCGGTGCTCAGAAGGTTCTTGCCAACGTTAAGAATGCTGATGGCAACACTGCTTATCTGGCTGCTATCGCTGCTGCACGTACTAACGATGCTGCTGCTGTTGCTCAGAACCTCAAGAAGGCCGTTAGCCTTGATTCTTCACTCAAGGAGAAGGCTCAGAAGGATCTTGAGTTCGCAAAGTACCAGGATGCTGTAGAAGCTCTCTAAGAAACAAAAATAGTTTTCGCGTGAACACATGCCGGAAGATGAACTGACGGCGCTGCTCACTCTAAACAGAATAGACGGACTGGGATGTATAGGTGCCAAATACCTGTATGAACAGTTAGGCAGCGCGCAGGAGATCTTCAGGAATCGCGAACATCTAAAAGATATCATACCCGGAATCGATACGTATATCATTGATGCGTTATCCGATTCCGGGTATGATTCTTTTATCCGTGAAGAACTTGAATTCATAGAAAAACACGGTATAAGATGTATCACTCCTGCAGACCATGAATATCCTGCACGAATGCTTGACTGCAACGATGCTCCCCTTGTTCTGTTTTCACTGGGTAACGTCAATTACAATGCTGCCAGGATGGTTGCCATTGTAGGCACAAGAAAGGCTACTGATTACGGCCGCTGTATGTGCCATACCTTTGTAAAAGAGTTACATGAGTTATGCCCCGATGTCACGATAGTGAGCGGATTGGCATATGGTATAGATATTGAGTCTCACAAAGCCGCTCTTGAGGTGGGTTGTCCTACCATAGGTGTGCTGGCCCACGGACTGGATATGATTTATCCCGGCGCTCACCGTCCTGTCGCCAAACAGATGCTTTCAGATGGAGGGCTGGTGACTGAGTTCATGACACGGACCGCTCCGCTGGGACATAATTTCGTACGGCGTAACCGTATTATTGCGGGATTGTCGGACGCAGTGGTGGTTGTCGAGTCTGCCGCCAAGAGCGGATCCCTTATAACAGCTGAGATTGCCTGTAGTTACAGCCGTGAATGTTTTGCATTCCCCGGCAGTGTGGGTGATCCCTATTCGGTGGGTTGTAATGAGCTTATCAGGGACAATCATGCTGCTCTTATAACATCGGCCATGGATTTTGCCAATGCCATGAATTGGAATGACCATGGACAAAAGGGCAGGCCCATACAGAAAGAACTGTTTCCGGAGCTTACTGATGATGAGAGCAGGGTTTATGAGAGGGTTAGGCTCAAGGCTCAGGGAGTATTTATCAGTACGCTCATGAGTGAATTGAACATACCTTTCCCTAAACTGTCATCCATACTGTTCAGCCTGGAGATGAAAGGTCTTGTAAAACAGGCTCCCGGATCACTCTGCAAACCTTGCTAGGGAGTGATCCGGGAGCATATCTGTTGAATGGCAGGTTATACCTTGCGCAATGAATCCTTGAACTGTGAAGGTGTCATTCCGGTTTCCTGCTTGAATACAGTACTGAAATACTGGCTCTCAGAGAATCCGGTCTCCTCGGCTATCGTACCCACGGACTTGTTGGTCTTGGATAGCATCTCCTTGGCTACGTCAATCCTGATGCGGCGTATGTATTTGTTGGTAGATGCACCTACCAGGTTGTTCATCTTATTGAACAGGGTGGTACGGGATACATTCATGTGCTCTACAATCATATCCACACCCAGCATGGTGTTGGCCAGGTTCTCACGTATAAAGCGGTTGAGCTTGAGTACGAACTGCTCATCGGCTGCACTGAATGTCTGGTCCTCAGATATGGCTGTAAAGAACGATGTAGCGTATTGACGCTTGATCTCAAAGCGGTTCTTGAGCTGGCTCCTGATAATCTTGTACAGAAGTTTGGAGTCAAACGGTTTGGGAAGGAATGAGTCAGCACCCATCTTGTATCCCATATCCTGGTTCTTGGGATCGCTTCGGGATGTGAGCAGAATAACCGGAATACTACTTAATTCCAGATCGGTCTTTATTGTCTTACAGAGCTCGAATCCGTTCATCCTAGGCATCATGATGTCACTGACCACTACGTTCGGCATACGCTGACGTATAAGTTCCAGGGCCTCCTTACCGTCATGTGCAGTATAGATGGTCTTGAACAGAGGTGAGTATTCGTCCTTGATGAAGGTAAGGATATCATCCTGGTCGTCCACAATAAGCAGGGTCATGCTCTTGGTGTCAAAATTGACCTCATCTGATTGTGAAGACTCATCGATAGAGTCAAAATCAGTATTTTCGGCCATTACAGGAATCTGGGGTTTGGCAGTCTGTAGGGTATGGACTTTTTCTGTCAGGTTTTCCGGAATCTCTATGGTGAATGTTGATCCCGGACCGTTATTCTTCTCTGCCCTGATGGTTCCGTCCAGGAGTTCTATCATCAGTTTGGCGTATGAAAGGCCCAGACCATAGCCCGGAGTGTTCTCATTCTCCCTATAGTAGCGTTTGAACAGTTCCTCAGGCTTGCAGGTGAATCCGCGTCCCTCATCGTGGAAACTGATCCATATCCTGCCCTTGTCACGTCCGGTCTTTACGGTAATGGTACCGGTGTCGCTGTATTTGATGGCATTGGTCATGATGTTGTTCACTGCAACCTCCACCATCTTGGGATCCATATCCACCATACCCAACTGTTCCATGGGAATGAATTGAGTCTTGAGTCCTTTGGCGTAACAGTCAATCTTAAAGTCTTCAATTATCTTGCCCAGCCAGTCATTCAGGTCAACCTTCTCTATCACGATATCGCTCTTGCTGATATCATTGGTGCCCTTGTCAAGGATCATATTTACCATCTCCGTCATTTTCTGGACCTGATTGAATATACGTTCCAGACGATCATAATCGATACCTTTGACAGCTTTCTCCTCAAGCATGTCCTTGACAGGATTGTATATCAGAGAGAGTGGCGTACGCAGTTCGTGAGCCAGATTGGACAGCAGTGATATCTTTTCATCCTTATGCTTGTTTTCCTGAGCGTTCATGGCACGGTCCATATCAATCTGCTTTAGACTGATACCAACCTTGGATATGGTTATGCTTATGGATGCTATGATGGCAATGATGAGCAGATATGCAGGGAGAGTCATTATGAACGGACGTGCCACGTTGTAGGAGAATATCTCCTGTGGTTCACTCCAACCCTGGATGGTGTGCTGGCTGACAGTGAGGGTAAACGTTCCGTGAGTGTACTTGGGGATAGAGTATACTGTACTTTCTGTTGCCTCTTCTGTTATGGGATAGGGGCGTCCCTTCTTGTACAGAGTGTACTTAAGGTTGACAGGATGTGTGGGGTCAAACTGGTTTACAGCTACGTGTACATCCAGAAGTGAGAACCGGTTGGGTATATTCAGCGGCTTGACGCTGTTGCCCGATGAGTTGGTCTCATGAATGGTCCCGTCCAGAACAATCTTGGTCAAAGCCACCGGATAGGGATCACTTTTAAATTTGATATTGGGATCCTCCGGATTGATTACCATCAGTCCCGATGTGTGCGGAAAGTATACCAATCCCTTATCGGACAACAGATTGAAACTGGAAAGGAAATTGAGCATGGTACCGCAGTCGCTGCCGTAGTATGAATAGGGTTCCTTGAGATCCTTGTCATTGGTGTCATACATGAGCATCATGGCCCTGTCTGTAGTAATCCACAAACGGTCATGTTTGTCTATGGCCATTGAAAGGAACACCCCTTCATCCTGGTTCTCAAGAATGTGTGATATCTTGTTCACCCTGGGATCATAGCTTATGAGTTCATTGGGAGAGCAGGCCCATATGATACCGCGTGAATCCTCCTCGACATGTGCTATGGAACTGTGCGGATTGTCCTGATCCTGGAAAATAAGTCTTGCCAGCAGGGTCCTGTAGTCAACCTCATAGATACAGCCGTTGCAGGCTACGGTTGCATGTGAGGGGCGCACCTTTACATCCTCAACAAGACCTCTGTTCTCCTCACCGTTCATTTGCAGCTGGATCTCACGTACCTCACCAATCTGGTGACGGTATATGAGATGACGGCCGTTGCAGTTGAACAGCATTATATCTCCGTCAGGGGTGCTTATCACCTTAAGGTGGGACAGTCTGGAAGATGATACGTTGATTCCGGCTTGAGACAGGAAAGTGGCGGGTTTTAGGGTATTTGTTCTCTTGTTGAACATGAACATGCCGCGCGTGCGGTCTGCAATAAGCAGATTGTCCTTGTCAAACTGACATATGGCCGATAATCTCATTCCGTCAGTAGACTGTATACTGCTGAATTTTTCCTGATTCTCGTCATAACGGCAGAGGCCGAATCCGCCTGTTCCGAACCAGATGGTTCCGTCTTCATCCTGAAAAGCGGATATGGGTATTGAGGCGGCCTCAATGTCACTCTCGTTATTGGTGTTGCTCAGAACATGGAAGAATGAACGTTTCAGTGTGATGATTCCTTTATGCAGTGTACCCAGCATAATCAGGTTTTCCTTTCCGTCCACAAGTGTGCTGGTAACATGAAGGGGAGAAAGGACTCCGAACGGATAATCCTCTATCCTGCCATTCTTGCGGTTGAGTGAAAAAACTGATTGAGATGAGCAGACCAGCAGGTTACCGTCCGGCATCTCATCCATAGTGCTTATTTCATTTGACGGAAGCTGTGAGTTTGACTTGTCAAAGTGAGCTATCCTGTCAAATCCGGATTTTACGTAGTATCCGGTAATTCCTTTGTTCCTGTACGCAACCCAGAGAATGTCATTGGAATCAATGAATACTGCCCTGGTGATTATATCTTCACCCAGGTATTCCATTCGTGCAAGGTTACCCGTTATGACATTGAGAGTATAGAAACCTCTGTCATCCTCTACAAGCAGAAGTTGGTTGGGATCATTTGAAACCTTTAGGATCTTGGTGAAATGGAACTGGCGTTCTGTGGGGAACTGGGCTACTATCGATGTGGTGCAGTTTGACAGGTCATACATCATGAGAGCACTCAGGGGAGCGTTGTAGAAGTAGGCCGTATCACCTTTCATGAGGATATAGTCAGTCCTTATGGTGCGTCTGTCATATGTCACCAGATGTGTGGAGTCATTATCGGGATCAAAGTCTATGATATGGTTGGCCGTAGCAATAATGGCACGCCTTGTACATCCTATGGAAATTACGTCACCGGTGACTATGTTGTCTCCCTCAACCGTGAAATACTGGTACTGACGGACCGATCCGTTCGATACAAGGTTCGCTCCGTTTATCGTGCCAACCCAGAGACGGCCGTATGAATCTTTTGAGAAAGTCTTGACACCATTGCAGCTCAGACCTTTGTCTGTTCCTATCTGAACCTGCTGGACGTAACTGGCTTTTGCTGAAAGAAACGTGGCGGCCAGTGCCAGCGTTGTGATGAACCTTTTCATTACTCTTTTAAGTTATGACGTCCGCTAATGTAGTAAAAATGAGTAGAACCAAAGAAAATCATTATAAAAAACTACTCTTGACGCAAAGATGAAGCGGTTTTACCGGTTTCACGTTTGAAAACCTTGTCCATGGATTCAACACTTTCAAATCCGCATTCCAGGGCTATCGTTTCAAGTTCCTCGTCGGTTCCGGAAATCTTGTCATTGGCCATTCCCATCCTTATTCTGAGCAGATAGCCTGCCATGTTGGTGTCAAGCAAACCCTCCATCTTTCTGAGCAAGGCCGTACGGCTTATTCCCATCTTTTCATGAATGACCTCATCAGTGAATCCGGGATTTGAGATCTCTGCGTCAATGAGTTCATTCAGAGAACGTATGAACTGCTCATCGGTCATGCTGAATGTCTGGTCAGGATTCATCTTGTAGAAGAATCTGAAATTGTACTGGCGCTTTATCTCAAACCGTCCTCCCAATTGACTGCGTATCATGGCGTATATCTGCTCATAATCATACGGCTTGCTGATATAGGCGTCGGCTCCCATCTTGTATCCCATGCTCTTGTTTCTCTCATCGGTACGTGATGTGAGCAGGATAACAGGAATATGACTGATATCGAGCGTGCTCTTTACGGTACGGCACAGCTCAAATCCGTCCATCTTGGGCATATCGGCCTCCGTAATAATCAGGTCAATATTGGTACGTCTTATAAAATTCATGGCCTCTACGCCGTTATGGGCGGTAATGACAAGGCGGAACAGACTTTCAAACTGATTTTTGAATGCCTCCCGTTCCTCTTCCACATCGCTGACGTATATTATGGTCATGTTGTTGGTGTCAAAATCCTGAGCCATACCCTCCTGTGTCTCATTCTCCTGTTTCTGGGGTTCTGAACTCTGCGGTTTGGGTTCTTTAGCCTTGGTATTGCTCTGGTCGGGTACAGGATCCCCGTTCTTTCCTATTGAGGGCGGGAAATCCATGTAGAAAGTTGATCCCACTCCATCCTCATTCCTGACGGCAGACATATTACCGCCTATAAGACTGAGTTGCAGCCTTGCATACGGAAGTCCCAGGCCGTATCCGGGTATGGAACTGTCCACATTCTCGCGGTAGTAACGTTTGAACAGGTCCTCCGGGTCACATGAAAAACCGCGTCCCTGGTCCTTGACGGATACACGTATCATGCTGCCTACCTTTTCAGTGCTGACAGTTATCGTAGTACCTGTAGGACTGTATTTGATTGCGTTGTTGACCATGTTTGACAGTCCGGTCTCAATGATTCTCTTGTCAATGGATACGTTGCCTATGCTGTTGTCCATCATGAATTTGAGACTGAATCCTTTTCCGTAGCAATCAATGCGGTAGTCCTCGAGAAGGAAATTGATCCATTCGTTAAGGTTTACCTCCTCAATCAGGATATCGGCCTTGTTGACATCGGCACGGCTGCTGTCCAGGATCATGTTGACCATGACAGTCATCTTGTTTACCTGGTTGAATATGCGCTCCATACGCTCGTAATCTATTCCGTCAACGGATTTCTCCTGCAGGAAATCCTTGACCGGGTTGTAAATGAGTGAGAGCGGTGTACGCAGCTCATGCGCTATGTTTGAAAGGAATGCAATCTTGTCCTCGCGGTTCTTGATATCCTGGGCAGCCAGAGCTTTCTCCAAACGGTTCTTTTCAATACTGCTGGAGAATCTGGCGATGGAGTATCCGAACAGCAGAAGCAGCACCAGTGAGATAAGCACTCCGGGGACCGTGGCCATGAAAACCTGTGGTATCCTGAATCGTATCAGCGTCTGCGGCTCGCTCAGTCCCTTGCGGTAGGCTTGTCTTATGACAAGTGAATATGTGCCGCTATCCAGTTTGGGGATTGTAATGGTTGTATTTGTAGTGCTGATTGACATTACAAGAAGGTTATCCCTGTAGATGTTGTACATGATCAGATGCGGATAGGTGGGGTTGAAAGAGTTGGCCGAGAACTCAAGTGTCAGTTCCCTGAATTTTGCAGGGAGTTTGATGGGGTTGTCTATCGAGCCTGCCAGTTCATTCTCATCATAATCCTTCTTTTCAGTACTTGCGCTGATGCATTTAATCTGGATAGGCGGCGTGTCATCCATCAGGGAGCCGTTGGTGTTTATGGTTACAAGACCGTTCGCATTCGGGAAAAGGACTATTCCCGACAGGGTGCATATTGCAAACTGTGTCAGGGAACGTGAACTTGGAACTCCATCCTCGACAGAGTACATGAGCAGTTCCTTGTTAGACGGGTCATAGAGATGTATGTATTCATTCGTCGTGTTGAACCATATGCGGTCTTTGCGGTCTACTGCCACATTCATGAATCTTCCGTTTCCCCAGGTGTTTATTATCAGGTCATCCTTGTTTGAACGCGGATCATAACGGTGCAGACCCTCCGGTTCAGTAAAATACAATTCTCCGCTGGAGCTGGCAGCCAGGGATGTGATCTTGTGTATGACCTTCTCCCTGTTGTAGTATATGCTTCTTGTCTGGGTCGTGTTGAAGTCTATCTCCAGTATCTCTCCCCGGCTGGTAGCGTAGATGGCATATTGTGATATGCAAAGGTTCTCAATTGACTTTACAGCCTGCTCGTCATGTCCTATCAGGGTAAGCTCCCGGATTATGTTCTCTGATTTCCGGTAGACGTAATGATGTGAGTTGCAGTTGAAAATGAAAATGTCTCCGCCAGGGACTGATGCCAGGAAGAGGTTTTTTGATTTAGCCTTTGATATCGGTCCAAGCACGGGATGGTCTGACAGGTCCCTGACAGTTCCTTTGATGCGGTTGAACAACAGCAGCCCTGAACCGGCATCCGCCATAAGGACGTTGTTATCGTCAAACCGGCACATGGAGTTGATGTTGTATTGTTTGGTACCGGGAATTATGCTTTTGTCATTTGTTATGGGGTCAATCCTGCATAATCCATTCTCTTGAGTTCCCAGAAGAACATTTCCGTCAGGCTCCTCATAAGCTGAAATGTAGCTCTCGTAGCTCATGATTCCGTCAGCCTCTTCATGCAGGGAGAAAAGCTGGTCTATGAATGTCTTTCTCATTGAGATGAGTCCAAAACCTGCGGTAGCATAGAGAGTCTCAATTTCCTGGGAGTTGACCAATGTACAGGTTACGTTCTTTAGACTGGGAATATAGGTTACAGAAGCTTTACCACTTATGATATTACTGCGGTCAATGACACATACGCCCTTTTCAGAATGGCATGTAAACAGGCTTCCGCTGGGAAGCGGAGTCATGTATGTGATGTCATTCGAGACCATGTAACTGTTAGCCGTGTTGTATTGGGCTATTTTCTCGTAATTGCTGCTTATATGGTAACCCTTTACTCCTTGTGAGGGTACGGAGAGCCATATGACGTTACTGTTGTCTATGCAGGTTGCCTTGGCAATGATGTGAGTATCCGTGCCTGGAACCCGATATAGTTTTCCTTCACGTCTGTCAAAGCAGTATAGTCCCAGGTCATCATCGGCCAGGTATATGTTATTGGGATCTGTTTCAGACCTCAGGATCCTGCAGAAAGAGTAGTCTTCATTTCCTTTGAATGAGGCTATCCTGGAGCACTCCATGTTCTGCATGTCATATGAATATAGGCTGTGGGTCTCCTTGTCGTAAAAAGTGGCGGTCTCATCTTCCAACAGGAAATCCCGGGCGTTCAGAATGACGTCGTCATAACGTAAAGTCGTGGCGATGTCCTTTTTACGGTCATAATGGAGTATCCTGTCATCACATGCAATCAGCAGACTGTTGGTACAGACAATACTGCTTACATTTCCCAGTATTACCAGTCCGCCTTCTGTAGCCAGTTCCCTTATGTTGGTGACAGTACCGTTTGAAATAAGTGATATACCTACGTCAGAGCCAACCCATAGACGGCCCTGCCTATCCTTGGCAAGTACGTTCAGTGTCTGGCTCTCCAGTCCGTTTCCGATGGTCTTCTGGCTTATGGACACCCCATTGGCTGCCCATGAGAAGAGTGTGCAGAGGATAGCTGAAAGTGATAATATGATTCTTTTCATTCTGTGTGGCAACAGGTGTTTTTTTGTTACTACAAAACTAATAATTGATAGAATCATATCCGATTATTTATGCTACAAATGTTCCTGTATGACAGATTTTTAATGCATATGAATCAATTACGTACATAAAAAGAGCGTGCGGAATCTTATCCGCACGCTCCTTATAGCTGAAAGGCCCTGAATCAGAGATTCGGGTTGTATTTCTTCCACTCGCTTACTGCGGGCAGCACGCCAAGTGAGATAACCTCATCGCGCATAGCCTGCAGGTGCTTGTAGCTGGCCTCGATGTCAGCCATCTCAGTAGCGGTACCCTTGACGTCAGTGTAGTGAACGCCGGTAGCGTCGATGGTTGAAGGCATAGCCATCATCACGTTCTGGAACTGTGAGTTGTTTACATAGCAGCCAGCGGGCCACTCGAACTTCTCACCGCCCATGGCAGCGCCGATCATCTCAATTGATACGAATGAGGGGCTCTGGAATGATGAACGTCCGCGAAGCTCAATGATCTTGGCACCACCCTTGATAACATCCTGTTTCATCTGTGCCCACTGCTCATCGGTCAGAGCGGGAGTACCGATGATATCGGTCAGAGGCTTGCCGTCAACCTTGGCGGTTGAAGCGAATACAGCCATCTGCTCACCGTGACCACCATAGGTACGTGCTGTGGTAACCTTGTCCTGAGCGATGCCGAAGTGCTTGGCCAGTGCGCTCTGCAGACGTGTTGAGTCAAGAGCAGCCAGAGTGGTGATCTGTGAAGGTTTCAGACCTGAGTAAACCAGAGTAACCAGACCGGTGATATCGGCGGGATTGAAGATGATGACGCAGTGCTTGAGGTCAGGGCAGTATGTCTTGATGTCCTTACCCAGCTGCTCGGCTATCTTGGCGTTGCCAACCAGCAGATCCTCACGGGTCATACCTGCCTTACGGGGTGCACCACCTGATGAAACCATGTACTTGGCATCCTTGAAAGCCTCCTCAACCTTATCGGTGAAGGTGATGTTCACACCGGGGAATGCGCAGTGGCGGAGCTCCTCAACCACACCCTCCAGACCGGGCAGATAAACATCATAAAGACAGATGTTTGATGACAGTCCCATCATGATGGCAGTCTGTGCCATGTTAGATCCGATCATACCGGCTGCGCCAGAGATGACCAGTTTCTCATTTGTCAAAAACTTCATAGCTTTAAATGTATTTTGATTCGTGTTATTGTCTTGGACCGCAAAAGTAATCAATTAGTCTGATGATTGGTATTTTAATTCCAAAAACTTACACTAAATTAGCACACATCAAAAACAAATGCTACGATGGCTATCATAAAATCAGTTAGAGGTTTTACACCCAAGATAGGAAAAGACTGTTTTCTGGCCGATAACGCTGCTGTCATAGGTGACGTTGTCATAGGTGAAGGTTGCAGTATCTGGTTCGGAACGGTCCTGCGCGGAGATGTCAATTCCATCCGTATAGGTAACGGAACCAATATCCAGGACGGTTCTGTGATACATACATTATACCAGCGTTCAACCACCGTGATAGGTGACAATGTATCGGTAGGACATAACGTGACTATTCATGGTGCAGAGATTAAGGATAATGCCCTGATAGGCATGGGATCGGTGGTGCTGGACCATGCGGTAGTGGGCGAGGGCGCTATAGTGGCTGCCGGTTCGGTGGTACTTGGCAAGACTGTGATTCCGCCTCATACCCTTTGGGGTGGCGTACCGGCCAAGTATATCAAGGATGTGAATCCGGCTCAGGCTGAGGAGATGAATGTGCGGATTGCGCGGGATTACCATATGTATGCCTCCTGGTATACGGAGGAATAAAAACCATTCCATAAACATCCGGCCAATGAATTGGCTGGCTACCCTTATTATGTGCCTGACGGCACAATTAATTCAAACCGATTTCACCGAGGATGCGGTCAGAGGTGCCGCTGCTGCTGCGGACGTAGTCACCGGCAGCGCGTCCGGCTTTCTTGAGAGCTGACGGATTGCTGATAAACTTGTCTATCAGGATACGCAGGCTGTAGGCATCGGTAACCTCAAATCCGCCCTTAAGACGCTTAAGGTCCTGAGCCTCACGGAAACGCTGGTTGTTGGGACCGAACAGAACGGGGATATCAAATACGGCTGCCTCAAGCACATTGTGTATTCCCACTCCGAATCCGCCGCCGATATAGGCTATGTGGCCGTAGCGGTATATGGATGAGAGCATGCCGAAACAGTCAATTATCAGCGTGTCATATCCCTTGATGTTATCCAGTGTGGCCTGTGAGAGGCGTATGTAATCCCTTCCGTTAAGAAGAGCCTCGATTGACTGCAGATGCTCCTCATGAATCTCATGGGGTGCAATTATGAGTTTCCAGTCACGTTTGTGCAGGAAATAGGGTATGAACAGTTCCTCATCGGCCGGCCATGAACTGCCTGCTATGAAGGTGGGGTTACCGTTCACGAATTTCTCTATTATGGGGAACTGCTGTGATGCGGCTGCAACTTCAATTACACGGTCTGCGCGGGTATCGCCCACGATAGAGACATCGGTTATTCCTATGCTGTTGAGCAGGTCTTTTGAGTGTCTGTCCTGTACGAACAGGTGCTTGAAATAGGACAGAGCCCTGGCATATCCCTTTCCGTACCATTTGAAAAAGAGCTGCTTGTCACGGAAAATGGATGATATGCTGAATATCTCTATGCCGCGCTTGTGCAGTCCTCTAAGGAAATTGGGCCAGAACTCATATTTGATGAAGAATGCCTTCTCAATCCTGATGGCACCAAGGAATCTCTTTACGTTGATGGGGGTATCAAATGGTATATAACATACTATATCGGCGCCCTTGTAGTCTTTTCTGACCTCATATCCTGAGGGTGAAAAGAAGGTAAGGAGAATCCTGCATTCGGGATGTTTGTTGTGTATCCTCTCGATTAACGGTCTGCCCTGCTCAAATTCTCCCAATGAAGATGCGTGAAACCACAGGTAGCTGGAATTGGGATCAACCTGTTCCCTTATGGTGTCAAGAATCCTGTTATGGCCTTTTATGAGCAGACGTGCTTTCTTGTTGAACAGTGATGCCAGTGCAACGAAAGCAGCGTACAGATATATACCGATTGTATAGATAATCATCTCAGGTTTGTGGTTCAAGCGAGTTCCGATATGGCCTTGCGGGCACGTCTCAGAGTCTCTTCACGTCCTATGAAATCCGTTATTGCAAATATCTGCGGTCCCATGGCGGCTCCTACCAGAGTAACGCGGAGCGCGTTCATGACCTTTCCGGTAGCGTATCCTTTTGAGGCGATCCACTCCATCACCTTGGGCTCAAGAGTCTCACCGTTCCAGTCAGGCTGTGATTCAAGGAAGTCGCAAAGTTCCGCCGTGGTCTTGGGAGCTTCATCCTTCCACCATTTCTTGAGAGACTTCTCATCATACTCAGCGGGAGCCTGGAAAAGGTAACTGCAGTTGTCCCACAGTTCACCGATAAAGTTCACGCGGTTCTTTACCAGTCCTACAGCGGTTTCCACACGCTCAATGGGAGCATTGATACCGTGTTTCTCAAGAATGGGGTTGAAGAGTTCAGCCACCTCACGGTCGCTTTTGAGCATTATGTATTCGTGGTTGAACCAAACGAGTTTCTGATAGTTGAAACGGGCGCCGGCCTTGCTGCACTTCTCAAGGTTGAACAGCTGGATCATCTCATCCATGGTCATGAGCTCACGGTCATCTCCCGGATTCCAGCCCAGCAGAGCCAGGAAATTGATGACAGCCTCCGGCAGATAATCTTTCTCACGGTAGCCCGATGATATCTCGCCGCTCTTGGGGTCGTGCCACTCCAGTGGGAATACGGGGAATCCCAGACGGTCACCGTCACGCTTGCTCAGTTTGCCGTTACCCTCGGGCTTAAGCAGAAGGGGCAGGTGTGCAAAACGCGGCATGGTATCCTCCCAACCGAAAGCGCGATAGAGAAGAACGTGCAGGGGAGCGGATGGTAGCCACTCTTCGCCACGGATTACGTGGGTGACTTCCATCAGGTGGTCGTCAACTATGTTTGCCAGATGATAAGTGGGGAGCTGGTCGGCAGATTTGTAGAGAACCTTGTCATCCAGAACGGATGAGTTGATAGTAACCTTGCCACGGATAAGGTCATCCACCTCAACCTCCTGGTCAGGCTCAATCAGAAAACGCACTACATACTGGTTGCCGGCGTCAATGAGTGACTTAACCTCATCGGCAGGCAAGGTGAGTGAGTTGCGCATCTGGCCGCGGGTGGCGGCATCGTACTGGAAATTGGGTATCTCGGCACGCTTTGCCTCCAGTTCGGCGGGAGTATCGAAAGCAATGTATGCCTTGCCTGCCTCAAGCAGCTGGTCTACATACTTCTTGTAGATATCCCTGCGCTCTGACTGACGGTAAGGACCGTAGTTTCCGCCAAATGAAACACCCTCGTCAAACTTGATGCCAAGCCAGCGGAATGCTTCAAGAATATAATCCTCAGCACCCGGAACAAAGCGGTTGCTGTCAGTGTCTTCTATTCTGAAAATAAGGTCGCCCCCGTTTTTGCGGGCGAACAGGTAGTTGTAAAGTGCCGTGCGTACACCTCCGATATGCAGAGGACCCGTAGGACTTGGTGCAAAACGCACTCTGACGCGACGGCTGCCTGTATTGTCTGTCATCTCTTTTGTTTTAGCGGTGCAAAATTAATCATTTTCTCACTAAAATGTCTTATTTTTACCAACCAACAAAAGAGCAGATTCTTAATGAATGATAAAAGACACCTTATAAAGAGTAACAGAAACCTTCTGATAATTCTGTCGGTTATTACTGTGATTCTCACGGTCTATTCTATGCCGTCCAGCCATAAGGAAAAGTACTCATATACAGTAGGTAAGCCATGGACTTATAATGTTCTGATAGCTCCTTTCAGTTTTTCGATAGAGAAGGGCGACGATATGTGGGAGGATGAGGCCGACAGTGTCCGTTCATCATTCGCTCCCTATTTCAGCAGGAATGCCGGCGTGGGCGAGAATGCGTTGGCACAGTTTGACAGGTATTATGCCGACAGCCTGAGCAAGGTGGTTTGGGATAATTCGTATCAGGCCCTTCGCAGCCGGCTTGAAAAGGTGTATAGGGACGGTATAATATCTGCTGACGATGAGGAGATCCTGGCAGGCAAGGAGCTGTTCAGGACATATGAAGGCAACACTTCATCATTTGTCCAGACCTCAAGCGTACGCAGTGTGCGTGACGCTTACCGTTATGTGACCGATGCCGATGTATACGTGCATGAACGTTACCTCCTTCTGGAACATAATCTTGAAAATTTCATACAACCCAATCTGCAGTATGACCCTTCGCGCTCCGAGTCGGACCTGGCAGCCCAACTGAACGGCATATCACATTTCCGCGGAATGGTGGTTGCGGACCAGAAGATAATAGACCAGGGTGAGATTGTTGATGAGGAGAAGAGTCTGATCATCAAGTCCTATCTGGACATTGTGAATGAAAGGACGTCATCCAAGCGGTTCCAACTGCTTACATGGTCCGGTCGCGCTCTGTTCGTTGTAATCTGTTTCCTGGTGCTTTTTGTCTACCTGAGCCTGTACCGTATAGATGATATAGAGAGCCGTTCAATTCTCTATTTCCTGTTGGGTTCCATAACTCTGTTTACGGTATGCGTAGGCTTTTACAGCCAGTACTCCAACTGGAGCATATTCCTGTTCCCGTGTTCCATGCTTGCCATCATGCTGCGCATATTCCTGGATTCCCGTACGGCATTCACCGGCTATCTGGTATTCGTGCTCACCACGTCACTTACCATCAGCATGCCGTATGAGTATGTGCTGCTCCAGCTGATTGCGGGACTGACCGGAATATATTCCCTTAAGGAATTGTCCCAACGTTCCCAGATACTGCTTACCTGTCTGCTCATATTCGTATCATACAGTCTGGTGTGGTTTGCCCTGCAGATGACCCAATTGGAGAACATCCTTGATATCGATCCCTTGATTTTCCTCTATTTTGCAATCAACTGTATCGTGATCCTGCTGGTTTATCCGTTGCTTTTTGTGATAGAGAAACTGTTCGGCTTTACATCGAATGTGACCCTTATAGAGCTTTCAAACATCAATAACCCCCTGCTTAGAGAGCTGGCCGAGAAGGCTCCCGGTACTTTCCAGCACTCCATGCAGGTATCTACCCTTGCTGCCGAAGCTGCCCGTAGGCTTAAGGCCAATCCGGCACTTGTGCGTACAGCCGCACTATATCATGACATAGGCAAGATGGACAGTGCCCCGTTCTTTACCGAGAACCAGAGCGGCGTGAATCCTCATGACAATCTCTCCCCGCAGGAGAGTGCCCGCATCATAACCAGTCATGTGGATAAAGGTCTGGAACTGGCCGACAAGTATGGTCTGCCCCAGGCCATAAGAGGTTTCATCTCTACTCACCACGGTAAGGGTGTGGCCCGATATTTCTATATCAAGTACGCACAGGCCCATCCAGATATGGAACCCGATGAGAATGAGTTCAGTTATCCGGGCCCCAATCCTTACTCAAAGGAGACCGCGATACTGATGATGGCAGATGCAGTGGAGGCGGCTTCACGCAGTCTCAAGGAGTATACGGAAGAGAGTATTGGCGACCTTGTGGATAAGATAATCGATACGCAGGTTGAAGAGGGTTATTTCAAGAATTGTCCCATCAGTTCACTGGAGATCAACCGCATCAAAGAGACCTTCAAGGAGAAGCTGCGCACCATGTATCACACGCGTATCAGCTATCCCGAGCCTACTGCGGGTCTGAATCGAAAGAGAGAGTGACTCCTGTAAGGGAGTTTTCTGAGGCCGCCTTCGTGACGGCCTCGTTTATTTGTGCCCTGAGATAATCCGGTGCCGTCTTTAGGGCTGATTTGATAATGATACGGCGTATGTGGTGATACTGCACTCTCGATACGGGAGGAGCATCGGGTCCCAGTACGTTCTGCTGTCCGAACAGTCCAACCATGTAGCCGGCAAGTGCCGCGGCCGCCCTTTCCACGCAGTTCAGGTCGGTTCCCTTCACGGTTACGGACAGGAGTCTTGTATAGGGCGGATATCTGAATGCCTGACGTTCCTCCATCTGGATGTTGTAGTATCCGTTGTAATCGTTCAGGCGTACCATGTCAAGAACGGGGGCATCGGGCTGACGTGTCTGGATGATTACCTTTCCGGATGTCTCCCTGCGTCCTGCACGCCCGGCAACCTGCGCCATGAGCTGGTATGCCCTTTCTGTCGCCCTGAAATCAGGATAGCTCATTATTGAATCCGCCTCAAGGATTCCCACCACGCTCACGTTGCCGAAATCAAGTCCCTTGGAGACCATCTGTGTGCCTATCAGAATGTCGGTACGACCCTCCTGGAAATCATTTATGATTGATTCATACCCTTCCTTAGCCGAATCCAGGTCAAGCCTTGACACACGTGCTCCGGGAAACATGTCGGATACCTGCTCCTCTATCTTCTCTGTACCGAATCCGCGTCCCCTCAATGCCCTGCCTCCGCATGAAGGGCAGGTGAGCGGGACCCTGTATTTGCGTCCGCAGTAATGACAGCTGGCTATATCGGAACTCTTATGGAAAGTGAGACTCACGTCACAGCAGTCACATTTCTGCACCCATCCGCAGTCAGGACATTCAACCGTTCCGGCATAACCGCGGCGGTTATGGAAAAGGATTACCTGCCTGCCGTTCTCCAGAGCCTCCCTCATGGATTCTGTCAGTTGGGGAGAGAACAGCCCTCTCATATATTTACGGCGTCTCAGATCTGCTGTATCAACAATCTCTATGTCGGGTAGTTTCATGCCCCTGAATCTCTCCGTAAGGGTAACCAGACCGTATTTGCCGCTCACGGCGTTGGAGTAGCTCTCCAGGGCGGGGGTGGCACTGCCCAGTAAGGTCTTGGCTCCGCTTATGGATGCCAGCATGATGGCTGTGTTGCGTCCCTGATAACGTGGTGCCGGATCCTCCTGCTTGTAGCTGGGCTCATGCTCCTCATCCACTATTACCAGTCCCAGGTTCTGTATGGGCAGCATTACTGCCGACCTTGCTCCCAGAATCAGTTTATAGGGATTGGGTCCTGTCAGTCTGTTCCATGTCTCAACCCTTATGTTATCCGAGCAGCGGGAGTGGTATACGCACATATCGTCGCCGAAAACCTTCTGGAGCCGATGCATGATCTGTGTGGTCAGAGCAATCTCAGGCAACAGGTAGAGAACCTGTCTGCCCTTGTTTATACACTCCTTAATCAGGTGAATGTAAATCTCGGTCTTTCCGCTCGATGTCACTCCGTGCAGCAGGCACACGTTCTTACTCTTGAATGACTGCCTGATTGAATCTATGGCATTCTGTTGGGCAGGACTCAACTCAGGAGGTTCCTGGATTCTGCCCGAAAACTGAGGCAGACGTCCTGTCTCCAGTTCATAGAAATCGATAAGGCCGTTATCCAGCAGGCTGCGTATTGCTGCCGATGACTTGCCTCCGTCAGTAAGTGCCTTTTTTGATACCGGTCCCGGTGCTTCAGGATTCTCATTGTATCCTGACAGCTCCAGATATCTGCCCAGCACCTCTTTCTGCTTTACGGCAGTCTTACCCAGCAGTTCTGAAAGGTCTAAGGGGGTCTGTAAGGGGAGTTTTGGCCCCGGCTTTACGAATACCTCTATTCTGGGCTTAAACGGTTTGTCGTTCGCACTACTGTCAGGACGCAGTCCCACAGGTAATGTCGCCTTCATCACATCTCCTGGTGAACACATGCAATAGGATGTCATCCACTCCATGAGTCTGAGCTGTGGAGGCAGTACGGATGGCCTTTTGTCATCCAGAATACTCATGATTTCCTTTACTGCATGACCTGTCGGCTTTACATCATGTGTCTTTACTATGATACCTGTCAGCCTGCGGCCCTTGCCAAACGGCACATAGACCCTTGCCCCGGGCACAGCAGAGTGCCGGAGAGGTTCCGGAACCAGATAGGTGAACAGCTGGTTGAGCGGAACAGGCAGGATTATGTCGGCGTAAAGCGGCATACCGCAAAAATACAAAAAGACCGGCTCTTTTTGGGGAACCGGTCTTATAAGATTGTTTTCTGCTTATCAGAATGTCCAGGTAAGAGAGAACTGCAGTGTGCTTGACTTGATGTCAACGGGTTTATGGTCAATAGCTCCACCTACAGTGGGGTTCTCAGTGAACTTGTAAGCACCCTCCTTTGAAACGGGGATATTATAGTTGATACCGGCCTGGATGTGGTTGATCAGCTTTACACCGGCACCTACGTTGATGCTCCATGTGCTCTTTTCAAGTGCGAAATTCTTGACATCATCACCGTCCTTGTACTCTCTGTCCAGGTCACCGATCTTGAAATCCAGCTGAGGACCGGCTGCAACATATACGGCTGCAAAGTTACCAAGTCCAAGAGAGTATTTCAGTGATACGGGGATTGCCAGTGACTGGTTCTTCATTGTCTCCTCATCAGATACCTCAAGTCCTTTCTGAGAATAGAGGAGTGAAGCGTCAATGCCGATACCTATGATAGGAATCTGGAGTTCTGCCATAGGTCCGATAAAGAAACCTGTGTAGCTGTCCTTACTTGTGGCGGACTCCTGGTTTACTGCTGTAATGTCATTGTTCACAAGGTTCAGACCACCGCGGATACCCCAGCTGAACTGAGCTGATGCGGGGATGAATGAAAGCAGTGCGAGACTGCAGATTACTAATGCTTTTTTCATATTCTTGATAAGTTGTTAGTTGCTTTATCTGGCCACAAAGTTAACACATTTTAAATAGAACAGTCAGGTATGCCCTATTATTTTGACAAACCTGACTGATACCTGATATCGTAGCTTGATGTCTTTGTCAGCGATGAACGGAAATCCTCTCTCCGCTTGATGATGACTGACGCGGTGCGCGCGGAGCCTTCTCCTTGGGCTGTTTGGGCTGTTTGGCCTCCTTTGCAGGTTTCTTGTCCTGTGCGGCAGCCTTGGCGTTGGCAGTTGCAGGTGCAACATCATCACTCTCGCTCCAGAGTCCGTTCTGGAAGTCTGTGAGCTGCTTCTCAATGCGTGCCCTTTCAGCCTGCATGGCGGAATCAGTCTCGCAGTATTCGGAGAGCGGCTGGTTACGCAGGTTTGATGTCTTGTAGATGTCACCGTCATACTGGCGCATCACAAAGTAGTCGTCAAGTGACATGTTGCTGGTGTTGTTGTAGCTGCTGGTCATGACCTGAGTCTGTCCCAGATAGGGGCTTATCTCATCATAGTTGAGCCAGAACATGGGGTAGGCCGTGGGCTTCTCACCAAAATCACTCTGCATCAGGACCGGGCAGATTGCCGTCACCTTGGTCTTGTAGTTTGATAGCTGATCCAGATAGTTGCTCTCCTTGATATAGTACTTCTCGGGACACGGGATATCCGTGGGCTCTATCTTGTACTTGCCTTTGTCATCCTTGGTGTAATAGATGTAGAACTTGTCAAGCATGTTCTCAATATCCAGCTCGTTGTCAGCCGTGAACAGCTCGTTTCCGTCCAGACGGTACTCATAAGCCTTGATCTTACCGTCCAGGATAAGGTTCAGTACCAGTGTGAAGAAATTCACGCGATCACCCAGAGGCTGCTCCGGATAATAGAGAGCGGCATTCTTCTCCTTCTTGAGGTCAAGTTCACGATATATGTCACGTCTCCATGTCACTTCTGTAGGCATGGATGTCTGTGCTGTATATTGGGAGCGTGCACGCTCTGAGATAGTCACTGCTGTAGGACTCTTTTCAGCCTCCTTCTGGGCCTGCTGTTCCTGCAGGCGTCTGGCGGGCTGCGCATTTACGCTAACCGCTGCGGTTAATATCAATAGAAGAAATCCGATCTTTCTCATATTAATTCTCAATTTTCAATTATGTCACTTCGTTCCATGATTTTTGTCGTGACTCGGGATAGAAAACGAGTTTTCTCTCCTCTCGCTACTCCAAAAATTTTCAATTAGTTGAGTATAACCTCAAGTGAGGTTGTCAACTGTCTCTCAATACCATCAGGACCAATGGCCTTGACACGCTGGATATAGAAACGGCGTCCGCGTCCCAGCTGCTGGAATGTCTTCTTCTGACGATCCGAGAATCGGGGTCCGTCAGACAGCTCAGGTACGGCATTACCGTTGTTGTCAAAGAATGTGGTCTCAAAGCTCAGGACGCGGAATCCTATATTGAGCAATCCGTCATCGATAGCTGCAATGATACCGTCCGATGCCAGCAGGTTACGCTTAAGTATCGGGGTACCGCCACCGCGGTAACGCTGGGTGTTTCCGTTCTCATCCTTGTACTCTATGAACGGGGTAGGATCGGGCAGCTGACGTACGCGGAATTCATATTTACCCATACTCTGCTGGCGTCCCTCCTGATTGGCTGTAACTGCTATGACTACGTCCTGACCTACGTTGGCAGGCTTGCATATGAATCCGTTTCCGCTGCGTGTCAAAGTACCGCCTCCGTTCTCCAGACGGGCCGATATCATATTGCTGGGTACGCCAGGGACAGATATGCTTATAGGGTTGTCATAACCTGCATAAAGCACGTTCATCATTGTGGCCGATACGGTAGCCAGAGGTGAAACGACAGAGTAGTTCTGTACAAAGTCACGGCGTATCACTCCATTTCCTGAGTTCAGCTCCATGTAACCTGACAGGGTGTAGTCTCCTGTCTTGTTGGCGGGTACCTCATACCATCCGTCCTCTGAGTTTATCTTCTTGCCGTCAATATAGATGGCGGGGCGTGCGGTAGAGTCTACGGCAGCCATGATGATGCGTGCCTTGAAGTTGTTACCCTGTACCACATTCTGTGATGTGGGAATCACGTATGCGTTGATGGCGTTTACGCGAAGGTCACCTATATCGATGTTGTTGACCAGAGTGTGGAGAACCTCACCTTCAGCATAACGAACATCATTCTGGAGTTTGGTGAGCATCGTGATGGCGGCAGCCACCGGCATGTTCTCATAGTTGTACTCCTGCCAGTTCTTGCCAAGCGCTCCAACCTTAAGGGGAACGTCTGTGCTGAAGTTTTTGCTTATGATCTCTCTCTGGGTGGGGTCTGATACCATCTCCAGAATCTTTTCACGATAGTTGTTGATGGCGTCAAACAACATTCTGCCCTTGCCGCGCGTGGGGTGAAGCATTACCTGTGTGGCTGCCTCCAGATCCTCACGGTTGTGAATGTTCTCCACATCGGCATCCTTACCGTCGGCCTCAATGGCAATCAGGGTCTTGAGTTCATCGGCAAAATTGAACAGGGAGTCAGATATCTCCTTTACGTAGAGGGCCTTGCCGTACCATTCGCCCACCTTCTCGTGGTTGATTGAGTCAGCAACGGCAAACTCGCGGTAAGCCTGCTCATTCTGGATTGTGGCATTGGTCGTGCTCTTGGCCAGACTCTCCTCCACTATCTTGAAACCGTTCAGTACGTCCGATGACACGTTCATGGCAAGCATAGCCAGGAGGACGATGTACATGAGGTTGATCATCTTCTGACGGGCCGAAGGCGGTCTCTGTGTTGTCTTTCTCTTCATACCTTTTTACTTGGTTCCCATCTGGGAATTCACCTTCATTGCCTCAACCATTCGTGCATAGACGCGGTTAAGTTCCTCAATCTGTGCTACCATCTGGCGGGTCTGCTCGTTAACCTTCTCAATGTTCTCCATCTGAGTGCTTGCTGATTTAAGATGCATCTCATAGAAGGTGTTGATGCTTATGAGGTTGCGTGAAAGCTGCTCAATCTCCTCCGAGCTCTGCTCCATCTTCTCTGAATGGCGGCACATCTGCTCCATCTTGAGGGTGAGGTCATGCACGCGTGCAATGTAATCCTGTGTAATGTTCTCCACACCGTCTATGTTCAGTGAACTGTCACCGGCAACTGTCTGTGCCGATGCCTTTACGGCAGGTGATACAGCCTGCTGGGGCTGGACTGTCTGTACGGGAGCGCTGCCTGCATTACCGTTGATGATGATGTTGCCACGCAGACGGGGAGCGTCGTCCTCTTCATCCTCCTGACCGGGAATGTACGGTCTCTCAAATCCGGAGATGAAGAACACCAGAACCTCTGTGCCCATACCTATGAACAGCATGAGGTTGGCTCCCTTTATGTGTGTGAGTTTAAAGAGTGCACCCAGAATAACCACAGCGGCACCCCAGCTGTAGAGATAGTTCAGAAGGATTCTTCCCTTGGGTGAATCCAGATAGTCCTGTATCTTGGTCAGAAGACCTTTCTTCTCAGTATTTTCCATAATCAATTGTCTTTTCAAAATTATCTGCGGCCCTTTGCACTGGCGGCGGTACCTACCTGTGTGCGTACGCAACGGAATCCTATGTATGAGCGCTGCTCATTCTGATACTCGTATGTACGCCATGATGACTCAATGAACTTCTCGGGGTCCTTCCATGAACCGCCGCGAACGGCTTTCTTCTTCATATAGTATGGATCCTCAACAGCTGCGTTGTAGTAGAGTTCAGGATTCATGTCGTTCATCTGGAGAATACCGGCCTCGGTATAGGTGGTCGATGTCCATTCGGCTACGTTTCCGGCCATATCGTACAGGCCGTTCGAGTTGGGCTTGTATGATCCCACGCGTGTGGTAATCAGGCTTCCGTCCTTGGTGTAGTTACCGCGCTCGGGTTTGAAGTTGGCATAGAAGCAACCGTCTTCATCCTTGGAACCTGTAGACTTCCACGGGTAGCGGTTGTTCTCGCGTCCGCGGGCTGCAAACTCCCACTCGGCCTCGGTGGGCAGGCGGTAGCGCTGTATGTATCGGGCCTGGGCACCCAGTCCTGCCAGCAGATACTCTGTACGCCAGGCGCAGAATGCGTTGGCCTGCTCCCAGCTTACACCTACCACGGGATAGTCGTCATAGTTGGGATGGTTAAAGTAGAGACGCATATAGGTCTCGTTGTTGGCGTTGGGGAAATCATTTACCCAGCAGGTTGTGTCAGGGAATATGTTTACGATATAGGTGTTCACAAAATCAAACAGGCTGGTAAGTTCCCTGTTGATGGTCTTGCGTACTATATTGCCGTTGTCGTCCACGTAGGCGGTATCCTTTGATATGATGACCTTCTCTTTTGATACCTCCTGGTCAGTGTTCCTGTTTCTGTCATTGGGATCAAGCTGATTCTTTCTGAGTGCAGCCTGGGTGTAGTCAAACAGTTCATACCTGTAGTTGAGCTGCTTTATGTCAAGCATCCTCTCTCCGGTAATGGGGTGTCTGTAGAATACACTCTCAATTGCTCTCTGCTGATCCTCGTTAGCCTTCTTCCATGGAATAGGCTTGTTCCAGTTAAGATGGGGTGTGACGGGTTCACCGTACTTGTCCTCGGTGATCATGAAAGTCTCATCACCTCCGTAAGCGGGATCGGCCAGACGCATACGGATGATAGAGTCGCGTACCCACTCCACAAACTGGCGGTACTTGGCGTTTGACACCTCCTTCTCATCCATCCAGAATGATTCAACCGATATCTCTTTTGTAGGAGCGTTTGAACCCCAAAGGCTGTCGTTACCCTCCTCGCCTATCTTGAGAGAACCTCTTTTTACGAGCACCATTCCGTAGGGCACCGGCTCACGCAGTGCAGCCTTGGAAGAACCGGTCACCTCGCCGCCGTTGCCACCTGCGTAACCGCTGCTGGTGCAGGACTGCATCAGGATCATAATGGCTGCAAAGCCGGTCGTAACAATGTTTTTCAGTCTCATTGTATATCTGTTATAAATACCTTACACTTTTATGTACGTTCTTTCCTTTCTTAAAGAAGTCCACATCGGTCTGCCACTTTACCATAAGGTCGTGACTGCCGTTAAGGGCACCCACACCTGAAGTGTAGAATTCGTATGCATAACCTATGAGAACGTCTCTGAGCTTGCCTCCCACCATTGTGGTGAACGATATTCCGGGACTGTAGGTGACTCCTAAATATATCAGGGTCGCATCATACTGATAAGAACCTCTTACAGACAGATCCACCCTTGTAAAGTCCAGGTCGCTCTCCACAAGAAAGCATGGCTGTACCGATAATAACGGATTTCTGAGTCCTATATTGCATCCGCCGTTCAAATATAACGTCGGTTTGATGTCCATATATGCTGTCTTTCCCTTATCCTTACCGAATTCCACATGCGGAAAATTAAGATGCTGGGCCGATGCCCCCAGGTACCAGTCACCTCTTACATAAAGCACTCCGGCACCCAGGTCTCCTACCGTACCGCGCTCCTGTCCGGCGGGAAAGGCGGGGTCATTCTGGGTTTCCGCCTTGAGCTTTCCGCCGTTGAACTCCTCTGACATGACACCTCCCTGGACGCCTATGTTCATCCATCCCTTACCTATACCTATTTTATACGCGTAGTCAAAAAGGAGACGGCGGTTGGTGAACAGACCTATGGTCTCGTTGAACAGCCCCACACCAAACGCGTTGCGCTGCTTGCCGAACGGAAGTGCCGTATTTGCGCCTATGAACATGGAAACGGGGGCGTTCGTATACCCTCTCATCTGCATGGCAAGTGAACCCACCACGTTGAGTTTTGAGTCACGGTTCATTGCTGCAGGGTTATAGAAATTCTCCACTTCACTGAAATGGGTAAAGTGGGCATCTGTCTGGGAATATGTACTCGGACAGATAGCCAGACAGAACAGCATGGTAACAGAAACGATACGTTTCATCATGTTCATCAATTACAATAACGGCAAAAAAAGCTCATTATTTTTGTGCTTGTTGAAAAATTGTCTAATTTTGCGCCGCTTATTCCCTAAGAAAAGTAGAACTATATAAAAATAAAGAACTTAAAATGATCATTGTTCCCGTTAAGGAGGGTGAGAACATAGAGCGCGCCCTCAAGAAATTCAAGAGAAAGTATGAAAAGACCGGTGTGGTTAAAGAACTTCGCCGTCGTCAGCAGTTTGACAAACCGTCAGAGCTCAAGCGTCTCAAGATGGAGCACGCTATCTACGTACAGAAACTGCAGCAGGCCGAGGAGTAAAAAAACTCCCCAAGGCTTGTTTTTTGGTTTTTTCTTTTATATATTCGTCACTGAATCCGTTCAGCGACGAATTTTGTTATGTATATAGACCAGTTCGCGGATTATCTCAGGTTGGAGCGTAATTATTCGCCCAGGACCGTTGCCAGTTACCAAAGGGACCTTGTCCTTTTCCAGGGATTCCTTAAGGAGACTGACCCCGAACTTGATCTGCTTACTGCCGATAGGGATGTGGTGCGTCTCTGGGTTGTGGATATGATGGACAAAGGTGAAAAATCCACCACCGTAAACCGCAAGCTGAGCACCCTGCGTTCCTTTTACAGATTCCTTCGCATAAAGGGTGTCACGGACAAGTCTCCGGTTCAGGGCGTAAAGGGGCCCAAGAACAAGAAACCTCTGCCGCAGTTCGTCAAGGAGACCGATATGGACCGGCTCCTGGATGATCCGCAGATAGATTTGGGAGAGGGTTTCACAGGAATCCGTAACAAGACCGTGATAGCCGCCTTCTATGAGACGGGAATGCGTATGGCGGAGCTGATAGGACTGGATGACAGGGACATTGACTTTGGCTCGCGTACCATCAAGGTAACCGGAAAACGTGACAAGCAGCGTTTCATTCCTTTCGGGGATGACCTGGAACGCCGTCTTAAGGAATACCTTGAGGCCAGGACAGCTGAGTTTGGCGAGACTCACGGGGCTTTCTTCCTGAGCCCAAAAGGCGGGCGTATTCCGCGTCATCAGGTCTATCTGCTGGTAAAGGATGCTTTGGCCAAGGTATCGGACGTATCAAAAAAGAGCCCTCATGTCCTGCGTCACACCTTCGCCACCTCAATGCTCAACCATGATGCCGAGCTTGGGGCAGTAAAGGAGCTTCTGGGCCACAACAGTCTGCAGACTACAGAGATCTATGTGCATACCACATTCCAGGAACTGAAGGAAATATATAAACAGGCTCATCCAAGGGCTTAAAATAAAAATGACTATGGAAACTAAGATTAAGGCGTTGCATTTTACAGCAACAGAACAGCTTCAGGCGTTCATCGAGAAGAAGTGTGCTAAGTTGGAAAGAGTGCATGAGTTTATCCAGAATGTAGAAGTTACCCTGAAAGTAGTCAAGCCGGAGACTTCATTGAATAAAGAGGCCAGCATCAGTGTAACCATTCCTAACGGCGAGTTTTTTGCAGACAAAACATGTGATACTTTTGAGGAAGCAGTGGACGGTTGCCTCGACGCAATCACCAAACAACTCAAGAAAAACAAGGAAAAACTGCGTGAGAAGTAAAAAACACCTAGAAATTTTTGCTAGGAAGAAAATTTGAAATATCTTTGCACCCGCTCTTCGCTCAGCGCGAGGGGCGGGTTCTTTGAAACTATGCCGCTATGGCTCAATGGTAGAGCAACGCACTTGTAATGCGTAGGTTGTTGGTTCGATTCCGACTAGCGGCTCAAATTGCACTTAGAAAACTGCATTTGGGTGAATTCCAGAGTGGCCAAATGGGGCAGACTGTAAATCTGCTGTCTCTCGACTTCGGTGGTTCGAATCCATCTTCACCCACAA
>JBGUIZ010000067.1:0-18298 GCA_045113495.1 Bacteroidaceae bacterium | reverse complement strand
CCTTTGTGTTGTGAGCAACTTCTGTTACAACACAAAGGGGACTGTCCCTTCTGTGTGCACCTTCTGCGCGCCTTTTAGAGTTCGTCCTGGGCGTAGAGGTAGTCGAACAGCGGAGAGGGGTAGTCGCAGTAGTCCTCAGGGCTGAAGAAGCGCTCCAGCTCCGCTTTCGCTGTTTCAAGTGAGTCCGATGCGTGGATTATGTTCTCCTGATGACTCACGCACAGGTCTCCGCGAACGGTACCGGGCAGAGCCTTACGGCCGTTGGTGGCGCCTGCCATCTCGCGTACCACGCTGACGGCGTCGATGCCCTCCCAGCAGCAGAGCACCACAGGGGCTGCCATCATTGATTTCTCTATTATCGGATAAAATGGTTTCTCCGCCAGATGGGCATAGTGCTGACGAAGGATATCGGGAGTAAGCTGCTGCATTTTCATGGCCACAAGCTTGAGTCCGCGTTTCTCAAAACGTGAGATTACCTCACCGATAAGCCCGCGCTGAATAGTGCAGGGCTTTAAAATTACAAGTGTTCTTTCCATGCCGCAAAGTTACGAAAACTCTTTCAAGAAAGGTTTGTAATTATTACTGCTGGCAGAATCTATGATTGCAAAGACAATTTTGCGGAAAAGACCCCGGAACTCCTGCTCGTCAAGGACCTGATGGAATAAGTGAGCCATTTGGGCGGGCGGAGTGCAGAACGCTCCGCAACCCAGGGCACCAAGCACAAGGCTGTCATGTTTCTTAAGGGCGCCGATGCGCAGGATGGTGCGTATCTTCTCTTTCAGGACGGGCTTATCGGCCTCAGGGATATTGCCGTTATCAAGCTGGCTGTGACCGTGCTTGGGGTTGTAGTTCAATGATGCGACCGATATAACCGCGGCCTTGAAAGGCGCATCCAGGAGTGCATATCCCTCATCCTTTGTGGCACGAAAGAATGTAATATCGGGACTGTATATTCCGCCGTAGGTGTTGTCCATCGGGTATCGTTCGGCACGACGTTTTACCCTGACCATATCGGCCAGATCCCCGTATCGGCCCCCTGGCAAAGAGAACTGATAGAGTGAAATGACCAGGTTACTGCGGCGGCACAAGTCCTCCTCCTGAGCGCTTGAGCCGGTAAGCACTCCCCCGCCCGGATGATACAGGCTGGCCATATTGAGCAGCGCCGGGTTATACCCCTGCTCCACCAGATCACGTGTAGCCAGGATGCAATCCACATTGAGTACGCACAGATCCGTATCCGTACTCTTGAACTGATCCGGAAGGACTATGGGAGCGCTGAACATCTCTGACTCATCAACAAATGTGCCGCTCACGGGCAGAGTTACCACCTTGTCACTCTCCGTACGGTAAGCGCCGTCACGGAAAATGTCCAGATTATGCATAAAGACCTTGGTGAGAAGGGCCCGTTTGGCATCACCGCCACGTGTTACCGATGCTTTCCACCAACCGCTGAGCCATATCTGGCTGTTCCATTGCTGTGCTCTAAGCATTTGTCCTGTAATTTATTTTAGGTCAGAGACCTGTGTTTCTTTTAGATGAGTTGTTCTGCTGCAGCAGTTCCACAAACTTCTGGGCCGATGTCTTATGATAGGAACCCATCAGATAGTGATAACAGCCATCCATCCGGCCGTCACGGTGGGCAATAGGAATAGCCTCAAGTCCCTTCATATCCCTGATTGACTCTTCCGATAGCATTGTCACCAGTGAACTGTTGGCAATCAGGTCCAGCAATGAGCGGACGCTGTTTATCTCAAGACGGATATCCAGTTTTACGTTCTGGGCATACAGGATGGTTTCCAATGTATCCCTTGCCTGGAGGCCCTTTGACGGAAGTGCCAGCGGGAACCGTGTCAGGTCCTGCACCGTAGCCTCCTTACCTACCCCATTGAGCACACCCTTACGGGCAATCAGACACAACCGGCTCTGGAAAAGCAGATGCGATTCAATACGGTCATCAGCTATAGGAGACTTATAGGTCAGGGCCAGGTCAAGTTCATGATCCAGCATTTTCTGACGCAGTTCCTCCTTTGAGGTTATGATGATACTTAAGCGGATATGCGGGAACTGTTTGTAGAAATCCAGTACCGTCTGCTTGAGAAGCGGTCCGAAAGCATATGTACAACCCACGCTGAGCGTTCCCACATGCAGATTCTTGACATCCCTGATACGGTCCGTTCCCGCCTGTGCATACTCCAGCAACTGGACTGCGCACGGATAAAACTGCTCCCCGTAGTCACTGAGCCCCACATGCCGGGTATCGCGGGTGAGCAATTCAACTCCCAGTTCATCCTCCAGTTTACGTATCTGCTGTGATATGGTACTCTGAGTGATGAAAAGAGCCTTTGAGGCAAGCGAGTAACTCTTAAGCCTTGCCACCTCGACAAAATACTTTAACTGCCTTAATTCCATAGCTGAAACTGTGTGGTGCAAATATACTCTTATTTATCGATAAATTCGAACAATTATATCGAAACAAACCATAATCGTTAATAAAAATAGTATATAGTATTACCTACCTTTGCATGCTTTTAAATAAACAGCTTGTTTATACAGCTACAATGAACAAAAACATAGTAATCATCGCCCTGGCACTCGCTGCCACGGTTTCCTGCAACAAGGCACCCAAATCACAATTCGCCCGTAAGGTTGCCGATTACGCAGTAGTCAAGATCGAGACCCCTGACCTTAGCGGGATCTCAGACAACGGAAAAGAAGTTCTCAACCTCTATCGCTTTATTGCCGATGAGATAGACGCCATCTACTGGGAGCAGTATTTCGGCTGCAAGGACTCCCTGCTCAACAAGATTGACGATCCCTATCAGAAGACATTCGCCCAGATAAACTACGGCCCCTGGGACCGCAGCACCGGCAAGTCTTTTGTTGAAGGTTACGCAGACCGTCTGCCCGGAGCAGGCCTCTATCCCGCCGACATGACCCGTGAGGAGTTCGATGCATGGGACAACCCTGACAAGAACAGCCCCTACACCCTTATCCGCCGTGCAGCTGACGGATCACTTGAGACCGTATGGTATCACGACGCCTACAAGCAGCACATAGAAAAGATAGCAAACTACCTCAAGGCTGCTGCAGACATCACCATCAAGCCCAGCGTTAAGGAGTATCTGCTCAGCAAGGCTCAGGCTCTCCAGACTGACAACTATTATGAGAGCGCCCTTGCATGGCTCGATATGGATGACAGCAAGATGGACCTGGTTGTAGGTCCCAATGAGACTGCCGATGACCAGCTCCTGGGCATAAAGCGTTCATATGAGGCATTCGTACTGCTCAAGAACCAGGCACGCACAGATGAACTCATGAAATATGTGTCACGCATTGAGGAGTTCCAGCAGGACCTCCCCGGTGACTCTGCATTCAAGACATTCCAGCCCGGCACAGGATCGAACATATTCTCCTGCAACGCCCTCTACTACGCAGGTAAGGCCAATGCCGGAGTAAAGGTGATTGCCCTGAACCTCCCGTATGATACCGATGTACAGCGCGACCGCGGTACACGCACCATCCTGCTTGAGAATATCATCAACGCCAAGTACAACCATATCGTGAACCCCACCGGCCAGGTTCTGCTGGAGCCTGACTTTACCGAGCACCTGTCACAGATAGCATTCTTCTGGAACATAGTATTCCGCGAGGTTGCACACGGACTGGGAGTCAAGGAGACCGTAAACGGAAACGGCAGCGTTGAGGATGCACTGGGACAGGCCGCACTCACATTTGAGGAGATCAAGGCAAATACCGCTGGAATCCTGCTGGTATGCAAGCTCCAGAACCGTTATGATATCCGTGACCTGTTCACCAAAGAGGATGCTCTTACAACCTTCTTTGCTTCACTGGTACGCGGCGAGCGTTTTGGCCAGGGTTCAGCTCTGGGACGCGCCAACATAATCATATACAACTACCTCCAGGAGACCGGTGCTTTCAAGCGTAAGGAGTCAGGACGCTACACTCTGGATTTTGCAAAGATGGAGGCAGCCCTTTCTGACCTGACCGCCCTGGTTCTCAAGACCCAGGCCACCGGTGACAAGGCATTCGCCCTTGACTTTGAGCAGCGTTATTCAAAGCTCAATGAGAATTACAATGTAGACCTTATGAACCTGGGACTTGAAAACATCCCGGCCGACATACGTTTCAACTGATTAACTGAACCAATTAATATGAGCGACAAGAAATTCAATTTCAAAATGTGCGTGCTCCTGCCCATCGTGCTGGCAGTAACGCTCTTCCTCTGGGTTGTACCCGTTGATTTTTACGGCATTGAGGCTCTTACAGTAGTACAGCAGCGTGTCATTGCACTGTTTGTATTCGCAGCCCTGATGTGGATGTTTGAGATCATCCCCAACTGGACGACATCCCTGTTACTTATAGTACTTACACTGCTTACCATATCGGATAAGGGTATCAGCCTGTTCTGTGACCCCAAATTCGGAACACTGGTAAGTTACAAGAGCCTTATGGCATCATTCGCCGATCCGGTAGTGATGCTCTTCATGGGCGGATTCGTACTGGCTATCATGGCCGAGAAGTACGGTCTGGATGTAACTCTGGCAAGAATCCTGCTTAAGCCTTTCGGCACCAAGCCCAGCATGGTACTGCTTGGATTCCTGGTGGTAATTGCCATATTCTCAATGTTCATGTCAAATACCGCAACCGCAGCCATGATGCTTGCATTCCTGGCTCCCGTGCTGCAGATTCTCCCGTCCGATGACAAGGGCCGCATAGGTCTGTCACTTGCCATCCCGGTTGCTGCCAACATAGGCGGTATCGGCACACCCATCGGCACACCTCCTAACGCAACAGCCGTACGTTTCCTCACAGAGGCCGGTTATGAGGTTACATTCTCCGAGTGGTCCATGAGAATGATCCCGTTCGTACTCATCATGATTCTCGTAGCATGGGTTCTGCTCCAGCTCTTATTCCCCTTCAAGACCAAGAAGCTTGAGCTCAACATCCCTGAGAACAAGCGTCCCGTTGATTGGAAGACCTACGTTGTATGGATCACCTTTATCGGCACCATCCTTCTGTGGGCTACTGAGAGCCTTACCGGAATCAACTCAAACGTTGTTGCACTTATCCCTCTGGGCGTTCTCACCATGACAGGCATATTCACCAAGGAGGATATCAAGGAGATCAACTGGACAGTTCTCTGGTTGGTAGCCGGAGGTTTTGCACTGGGTACCGCACTTCAGGGTACAGGTCTTGCCAAGACACTCATCAACGCTATCCCGTTCGGTTCAATGAGCGTTCTGAGCGTGCTGCTCATTGCAGGTTTCGTCTGCTACTTCCTGTCAAACTTCATCAGCAACTCAGCAACCGCTGCACTGCTCATTCCTATCCTGATTGTAGTAGCACAGGGTATGGCCGATCCCACTGCCGCCAACAACGCCTCATTCATGGCACTGGGTGGTACACACGCCATGATATCATTCATTGCAGTCTGCGCATCAATTGCCATGCTGTTCCCCATATCCACACCGCCTAATGCCATCGCATCAAGCACCGGTCTGGTTCAGACCAAGGATATGGCCAAGGTGGGTATCATTGTAGGCGCCATAGGCTTTGCACTTGGTTTCTTCTGGCTCACCAAGATATTCCCGTTTGACATAGTTGCACAATAATTTTTCCACACGATATGAAAAAACTTCTTTTGATTGCTGTTACAGCATGCCTCACCTTAGCTCCTGCCATTGCACAGGATTTGCAGTACGGACGTAAGATCACCGATTTCACAACCGGTCCCAAGGTTGGCGGCTACTTTATAGGCAAATACGCATACACTGACCAGGACGGCAAGAACGGCGGAGACGGTTTCAGCCAGCGTCTTGCCCGTGTATATATAGACGGTACAATACTTACAGATTTCAAGTACCGTGTACAGGTTCAGTTCAACAACGCCTCTTTCCACATGAAAGACTACTTTGTAGAGTGGGCACACTGGAAAGAGTTCTCAGTAAAGGTTGGTCAGTACAAGCGTGCTTTCCTGTTTGAGAATCCCTATAACCCCTGGGATGTAGGTTTTGGTGACTATTCACAGATCACCAAGATGTTCTCAGGCATGGGTGACTACTGCGGCGAGGCCAGTTCAGCCGGCGGCCGTGATCAGGGTATCCAGTTCCAGGGTGACCTGCTGCCCATTTCAGAAGACGGACATCGCCTTATCCACTACCAGATCCAGCTCATGAACGGACAGGGTATCAACACTGCTGATGCCAACGCCCGCAAGGACCTTATCGGAACGATCCAGTTCCAGCCCATCAAGGACCTCTATATCGGAGTATTCGGTTGGAAAGGCAATTATAGCGGTTCAAAAGAGATTGAAAACAAGAAATACGATGTAACCGTTGACCGTAACCGCTGGGCTCTGTCAGCCAAGTATGAGCACAACGCATGGAGCGCACGTGCCGAGTACGTTAAGTCAGAGGGTCACAAGATCAGCGAGTACAATGCGGACGGTACATTCTCAGGTGCAGGCAAAGCCGATGGCTGGTATGCAGCTGTAGGTGTTCCCGTAAATGACTGGTTCAAGGTATACGCCAAGTATGACGTTTACCGCGCTCAGGCCAGCAAGGAGTCACAGAAGTCAATGTTCTGCATCGCTCCCAACTTCCAGATTCACAAGAACCTGATGTTCCAGCTTCAGTACAACTACGTTGACAATCAGCCCACTTCATCACACTGGAATGAGCTCTGGGCAGAATTCTATGTAAGATTCTAATAGTTGTTTATATTGAAAGAGAGCCATTGCGGGTGATCCGCAGTGGCTCTCTGCCTTTTTATAAGACTTGGGTATTAAGCGCGCAGAATCCTGGCCGCCTCTACCATGTTACGCAGTGAGGGTTCGGTCTCGGCCCAGCCGCGTGTCTTGAGTCCGCAATCGGGATTTACCCACAACTGTCCCGGGTTTATCACCTGAGCAGCCTTTCGCAGCAGGAACACCATCTCATCAACTGACGGAACACGCGGAGAGTGAATATCGTACACGCCCGGTCCTATCTCATTGGGATACTTGAACTCTGCGAATGCTCCCAGCAGGTTCATCTGGCTGCGTGCGCACTCTATGGTTATGACATCGGCATCCATGGCCGCAATGTGCCTGATGATGTCATTGAACTGGCTGTAGCACATGTGCGTATGTATCTGCGTACTGTCCTTTACGCCCGATGCAGATATGCGGAAGGCCTCGACAGCCTTGTCCAGATACTCATCACGGTCTGCCTTTCGCAGCGGCAGTCCCTCACGGATAGCAGGCTCGTCTATCTGGATGACCTTGATTCCTGCCTTCTCCAGATCCACCACCTCATCACGTATGGCAAGCGCAATCTGCTTCATGGTTACCGCACGGGGCTGGTCATTACGTACAAAACTCCACTGCAGTATGGTTACAGGGCCGGTAAGCATTCCCTTGACCGGTTTGTCGGTAAGGCTCTGGGCATATGTTATCCAGTCAACGGTCATAGGTTTGGGACGTGATACGTCACCGTATATAACCGGCGGCTTTACGCAACGGCTGCCGTAACTCTGCACCCATCCGTTCTGGGTGAAAGCAAATCCGCTCAGCTGTTCGCCAAAGTACTCCACCATGTCATTACGCTCGGCCTCACCGTGCACCAGCACGTCCAGTCCTATCTCCTCCTGCTTGCGGATGGTCCTCTCTATCTCGCCCTTGAGCAGTTCCGTGTACTGGTCTTTTGTGATTTCACCCTTCTTGAACTTGCTGCGCCATGAACGCACCTCGGTTGTCTGGGGGAATGACCCTATCGTGGTTGTGGGGAACAGCGGCAGATAGAGTTCACGGTGCTGTGCGGCGATACGCTCACCGAACGGACTTTTACGTCTTGCGTAATCGGGCGTAACAGCAGCCACCCTTTTCTGTACCTCCTCATTGTTGGTAAGGGCCGATGTGCGACGGTTCTCTATATCGGACACATTGCTCTGCAGGGCAGCCTTGGCAAAATAGTCCAGCTTTTCACCTGATAGTTGAGCCAGCGTAACGACCTCATTTACCTTCTGACGGGCAAAGGCCATCCAGCGCTTTACCTCTGCAGGCAGAGACTGCTCATTATGCTCGTTCTCCAGATCAATGGGAGAATGCAGCAGTGAACAGCTTGTACCTATAAGGATACGGTCATCACCCAATTTGTCCTTCACCTTGTTTATAATATCAAGGGATTGGGTGAAATCATTCTTCCAGATATTACGTCCGTCAACCACGCCAAGGCTCAGGGATGCAGTTGAAGGCAGGAACCTTACAGCATCCTTCCAACTCTGGGGAGCACGTACCAGGTCTATGTGCAGTATGGCCGGATTGAGTTCCGCAGCCAGGCGTGCATTATCGGCCAAACCATCAAAATAGGTGGTGAGCACAATCTTAAGTTTTACGCTCTCTTTGATACGGGCAAAAGCCTTACGGTATGCATCCTTTACATCATCCGTAATATCAGTATTAAGGAAAGGCTCATCTATCTGTACATACTCAGCACCCAGCTGCTCAAGCTGTTCAAGGATATCGATATACGCGGGAAGCAGATTGTCAAGCAGCTCAATGCGGTTAAAACCGCTCTCCTTCTCCTTACCCAGAAGCAGGTAAGTGACAGGACCTATCAGCACCGGCTTTGTCTTGATGCCCAGCGCCAGAGCCTCACTGAAATCGGCCGCAGCCTTGTTATATGTGAGCGAGAACTTCTGGTCACGTGTAAACTCAGGAACGATATAGTGGTAATTGGTATCAAACCATTTTGTCATCTCCATTGCCGTCACGTCAATGCCGTCTTTCTGATAGCCGTGAGCCATGGCAAAATAGAGTTCAAGCCTGTCATCCTTAAGCGTATCGTAACGCTCAGGAATTGCACCAAGTGAGAGAGTAAGATCAAGTGTCTGGTCATAGAGTGAGAAGTCATTGCTGGGAATGAGGTCTATGCCGGCCTCCTTCTGCAATTGCCAGTTGCTCTTACGTATCTGAGCCGCTATGGCGAGCAGTTCATCTTTTGTAATCTTACCGGCCCAGTAAGCCTCCTCGGCTTTCTTAAGCTCACGGCCGGCACCCACGCGGGGATATCCTAAGATATTTGTTCTAATTGACATAATCCAAGTCTTTAAATCCGTAATCAGTTTGTTTTCTTTTTGCAATTGCGGCGCAAAGATATGCCACAGAATAATATCATAAAAATATTTTGGAATATTCGGAAAATTATGCTTGTTTTGCAGCTGAATACTGCGTTTAACAGGTAAAATATTCTGCATTTATCAATATTACTGAAATGGCAAACGGCTATAGACTGGACAGGACGGACATCCGCATACTGCGCGAACTGCAAAAGAACTCACAACTCACGGTCAAGGAACTGGCCGAGAAGGTACATCTCTCACCCTCACCCACATTCGAGCGCCAGAAACGTCTGGAACGTGAGGGTTACATAACCCGGTATATGGCTGTGGTCGATGCACAGAAAGCCGGAAACGGCATCATGGTACTCTGCAACATCCGCCTCAAGCAGCACTCCGAGGAGATGATACAGCAGTTCATTGATGCCGTTCAGGATATAGATGAGATAACCGAGTGTTTCAACACCAGCGGCGATTATGATTTCATGATTAAGGTATACGCGCGCGATATGCAGGCATACCAGCAGTTCATGCAGCACAAGTTAGGTGCCATGAGCTGCCTGGGTAGTCTGCACAGCGTATTCGTTATGGCCGAGACCAAGAACACTCACGGCGTGGCCATTCCGGAGTAATACTCAATTGGCAAGCTTGTAAATAGCTTCCATATCATCAGGGCCAAGAACCTTGAACTGTCCCTGTGATGTCTTATAATCCTGACTGCACTTACGCACCATCTCCTTTATTTCATCATCGGTAGCCTTGCGTCCTATCAGTTCAGGAATGTTTATGGGCATGCCTATCGAGTGATAGAAGCGCTCCATAGCCTCAATGCCGCGGATGGCCGTGCCTTCCGGATCAGTAAAGTCATTCTCCACACCCATCACGTTCACTGCAAAACGTACAAAACGGCTCACGTCACATTTATACACGTAACGAGCCCAGCTGGGCCATACGGCAGCCAGACCTGCGCCGTGAGTGACATCGAACATACCGCTCAGCTCATGCTCCAGCTGGTGTGTGGCCCAGTCACCTATACGGCCGCAACCGGTCAGGTCATTATGGGCTATGCTGCCGCCCCACATTATCTGTGCGCGGTAACGGTAGTTCTCAGGATCCTTGAGTACCTCAGGCACACACTCCATCATGGTACGCAGCAGAGCCTCGGCCACTGCATCGGTCAGGTTCATGTCAGCGTCATGTGAGAAATAACGCTCCATGGTGTGCATCATTATATCGGTAACACCTGCAGCCGTCTGATACGGAGGCAGAGTGTATGTACGCTCCGGGTTCATGATGGCGAACTTGGGGCGGCTAATGTTATTTGAGTAACCAATCTTTACGTCACCGTCCTCATTGGTGATAACGCTGGATTCACTCATCTCACTGCCAGCAGCGGGAATGGTCAGGACCGATGCCACCGGGAGGCAGGTCTTGGGGGTATACTTGCGCATATAGACATCCCAAACCTCACCGTCATAAGGCACGCCGTATGCGATTGCCTTTGATGAGTCAATCACACTGCCGCCGCCCACGGCCAGGATAAAGTCCACCTTCTCCTTGCGGCACAGGTCTATACCTTCATGCACCTTGGAGAGTCTGGGGTTGGGAACAACACCACCCAACATAACATACTGAATGCCGCCTTCACGGAGCAGACGCTCCACCTTTTCCAGAAGGCCGGACTTGATGGCGCTCTTGCCACCGTAATGAACCAATACCTTGGTACCGCCATATTTCTTGATCAAAGCGGCAACCTGTTCCTCGGAGTTCTTTCCGAAAACGACTTCCGTCGGTGCGTAGTAATTAAAATCTACCATAGAATCACATATTTAAGTTAGCAATCGTTGGATGCAAATTGAGAATTGAGAATTTAGAATTGAGAATTAAATGAAACGCACCTGCGTAATCGTCACGCAAGTTCTGCGTATCAATTCTCAATTTTCAATTCTCAATTCTCAATTCGTATTTATTACTTCTTTTTCTTCTCGTCCTTGACTTCCTCAGCCTGAGCTGTCTCAGCCTCCTTCTTCTTACCCAGATACTCGGGCAAATTCAGACCAGCCATATTAAAGAGGTCTGACATAGGAGGAACAGACTTCATCAGGCCGCTAAGGAAATTGGCTGTTGAGCCCTTTCCGTCGGCGCTGTTGCCTGAATCCCAAACGGTAACGTTGTCGAACTTGATACCCTTGATTGCCTCGACCTGAGTCTTGACGAGTTCCGGCATCTTCTCTGACATGAGCAGCATGAATGCCTTTGCGGCATCACCGCCTGCAGCCTGTACCATCTTGTCATAACCGGCAGCCTGCTTGGTCAGGATCTCGTAGTAACCCTTAGCCTCGGCCTCCATGCGGGCGAATATGGCATCGGCCTCACCCTTGGCGCTTACACGGAGCTTCTCGGCCTCAGCCTCGGCAGCTATGATGATACGGTCTTTCTCAACCTGCTGGGCAACCAGGATGTTGGCCTGCTGGGTTGAACGCTCACGCTCGGCACGGGCATTCTCGGCGTCACGCTCAGCGATGTAGGCATCCTGCAGAGCCTTAGCCTGCTGAACCTTCTCGGCTGTTACAGCCAGACGGTTGGCCTCGGCCTCTTTTTCACGGCGGAATGCATCAGAATTTGCAATCTCAACCTTGGCGTTGTTCTCACCCTGTACGGCAACGGCGTTAGCCTGTGATGTACGGATACGGGTCTCCTTAACGGCCTCGGCCTTACCGATCTCACCGTTTCTGTCCTGCTCAGCTACGCTAACCTTAGCCTCGTTGATGGCCTTGGCGGCAGCCTCCTTACCCAGAGCCTGGATATATCCGGACTCATCCTTGATATCGGTTACGTTTACGTTGATAAGACGCAGACCGATCTTCTTGAGCTCAACCTCGACGTTCTTGGCAATCTTCTCCAGGAAGGTGTCACGGTCACTGTTGATCTCCTCGATTGACATGGTTGCGATAACCAGACGCAGCTGACCGAAAAGGATATCACGTGCCAGCTCCTGAATCTCATCGGCGGTAAGTCCAAGCAGACGCTCGGCAGCGTTGTTCATGCTGTCCGGCTCGGTCGATATACCTACTGTGAATCGGCAGGGTACATCCACGCGGATGTTCTGACGGCTCAGGGCGTTGGTCAGGTTTGCATCGATAGATATAGGTGTCAGGCTCAGGTAAGCATAGTCCTGAATTACAGGCCATACGAACTTACCGCCGCCATGTATACACTTGGCGCTACCGCCACCGGTCTTTCCGTAAACTACCAGAATCTTGTCCGACGGGCAACGTCTGTACCTGCGGATGATTGTTGCAAACAGAATAAACAGGAGTACTACTCCTATGACTACAAGAATTGAAATGCTACTTCCGTCCATTTTAAATATTAATTAATTTATTGTTAATAAGCTTGTTATAAAATTACTCAACGAGGAATAAGTCATCCCCAAGAACCTCAAGTATCTTGACCTGTCCGCCGGTGGGAATTTCCTCACCACGGTCAGTCACTGCATCTACCTCATGAACCGATCCCTTGACACTCACCTGTACCTTGCCGCGGCCTGAACGTGAAGCCGGGATACGCAGGTATACATCGGCTGTAAGGCCTACAGCCTCTATCATCTTGAAACTTCCGTCATGAGACAGTTTCATCACCTGACGGAACATGAATACGAAAGCAAGTACAAAGACCAGACCTACGGCAATAGCCACGATCTGAAGCAATACACGCTTCTCAATGGAATCATAGAACAACACGCCTGCCCATCCGTAACCGAGCAGGAAATTAATCAGATTACGGAATGAGAACACACCGCTCAGCTCACCGTCTTCCACGGAATCAACACCTCCGTCCATCGGTCCGGCATCCACGTCTGTATCGGCACCCAGTCCAATAAAAGTCATGATGGTCTGGATGATGAAAACCAATGATGCGCAGCACGCAATTACCCAGAAAAACCTCTGTAACGGCTCCAACGAACTAAAAAAATTCATCATAGCAAAACAAGTATTGGTTAAGTTTAACAATGCATGGCCTCAGAAAGGACCACTTTTCTACAAAAATAGTGATTCCTTTGGATTATTGGCAATGCACAAAGAAAAAAAAGTAACTTTGCGTGAAACTTATTAGCTAGTTAGCTTGATGGAATATCCGATGTATGACACACTGCTCCGCCTACCCCTTTTCCAGGGTATGAGCCAGGCTGATTTCAACAGTCTGCTGCAGAAAATACGTCTGGATTTCATGAGGTATTCAGAGGGTGATGTCATCATAAACGCGGGGGACCGATGCTCAAGTCTTGCGTTTCTCATAAACGGTTCCGTTGAGAGTTCCCGCAGCGGCATGAACGGCAGCTACACCTTCTCAGAGCTGATTGAGGGCCCCTGTCTCATAGAGTCCTACTCGATGTTCGGACGCGCAGGTTCATACCTTCGCACCTACACCGCAGCTGACTCGTGCAGTTTCCTCATGGTTGACAAGCAGTACATCTACACAGAGCTGGGCAAGTACAACATCTGTCGCATGAACCTGCTCAACATCCTGAGCGGACGTGTCCAGCAGCTGGACCATCATCTCTGGAGCCTGGACAAGATGACGCTGAGAGAACGCATAATCCGCTTTGTCCGCAGTCTGTCAGATATCCAGAGCGGGCAGAAACGGCTTGCAATAAAGATGAATGACCTGGCAGCACTGATGGATGCCACCAGGCTTAACGTATCACGTGAACTGAACGCCCTGGAGTCTGAAGGGCTCATCTCACTCAGACGAAAGGAGATTTTCATTCCGTCGCTTGAAAAACTTACCAGTTGACCAGTAGCCAATACCAATTTTTTAAAAATGGACGAAAACAAGAAAGCGGCTCTTGACCGCCGATACGCCAGAATGGCACTCATATGGGCCGAAAACTCATACTGCGTACGCCGCAAAGTGGGTGCTCTGGTTGTCAAGAACAACATGATCATTTCCGATGGGTACAATGGCACCCCCACCGGATTCGAGAATATATGTGAGGATGAGAACAATGTATCCAAGCCCTACGTACTCCATGCCGAGGCCAACGCCATCACCAAGTTGGCGCGCTCATCGAACAGCAGTGACGGAGCCACGCTCTATGTCACCGCTTCACCATGCATAGAGTGTGCCAAACTGATTATCCAGTCAGGAATAAAAAGGGTCATATATACTGAGCAATACAGGCTCACAGACGGTGTAGACCTGCTCAAACGCGCAGGAATTGAAGTTATATATCTTGATTTGAACTCCCAAGAATGAAAACACTTAAACGCATTATCCAGATTCTGTTTGTACTTACCATGGGATTCTTCCTTGGAATTGAGGCAATGATTGGCCTCTTTAACAGAACTGACGGATCATTCCGTCCCGGCCCATCCAACACCGGATCACAGAAAGTCGAGACACTCATAAAGGCAATTGACCGCAAATATGTGGACAACGTGGACATGGATTCCATCATGGACCGCATCCTGCCCACCATCCTTGAGGAACTTGACCCGCACTCAGCCTACTATCCCGCCGAGGAGACGCAGGTGAGCAATGATGAGCTTCACGGCAGTTTCTCAGGCATCGGCATCCAGTTCTCCATGCAGGACGATACCGTTCGTGTAAACAACGTGATACACGGCGGTCCGTCAGAGAAGGTGGGAGTGCTGGCCGGTGACCGCATAGTACTCATAAATGACTCTGTCTTTGCAGGACGCCATATACCCAGCAACGAGATTGTCAAGAACCTCAAGGGTCCCAAAGGCACCACTGTAAAGATAAGCGTGCTGCGTAACGGTGAGCCCGGACTTGTGGACTTTACGATTGTAAGAGGCGACATTCCGGTCAAGAGCGTCGACGCCGCTTATATGATATCGGACGAGATAGGTTACATCATGATAAACAAGTTTGGTGAGACCACTTTCGCCGAGATGATGGTAAGCCTGGCCGAGCTCTCCAGCAAGGGTATGAAGAAACTCATCATTGACCTGCGCGGCAACAGCGGAGGTTATCTGGGCGCCGCAATCCAGATGGTCAACGAGTTCCTTCCCAAGAATGACCTTATTGTATATACGCAGGGAGCCCACAACCCCATGACCAAACAGTTCGCCGACGGACGCGGACACTACAAGACCATACCGCTCGTGGTTATGATTGACGAGTCATCGGCATCGGCTGCCGAGATTTTCACCGGCGCCATTCAGGACAACGACCGCGGCACCATCGTAGGACGCCGTTCATTCGGAAAAGGTCTGGTACAGGAACCCATCGAGTTCTCTGACGGCTCAAGCATACGTATTACCATTGCCCGTTACTACACCCCGTCGGGCCGATGCATCCAGAAACCCTACGGTGATTCCGATGAGGATTACGCCATGGATATAGTAAAGCGTTATGAGCACGGTGAGTTCTTCAGCGCCGACAGCATCAAGCAGAATGAGGATGAGGTTTACAAGACCAAGGGAGGCCGCACGGTTTACGGCGGCGGAGGTATCATGCCCGATGTATTCGTAGCCCAGGACACCACCGGTTACTCCACCTACTACACCAACGTGGTACGCAAGAGTCTCATCAACAAATACTCGTTCAAGTATGTTGACGGCCGCAGGACAGAGTTCGCTGAACTCAAGACATACGCGGACATAGAGCGTTATCTGGACGCCGACAATGTGCTCAGCAAGTTCTATGATTATGCAGCCAAGAACGGCATAAAGAGGGACAACACACTTAACGCCCCCGCCCGCAAGTTTATGCGTAACGCCCTGTACGGAAACATCATCTACGATGCGCTCGAGATGCAGGATTACATATCCTTCATCAACCTTACTGATCCTGCCGTCAACAAGGCCATCGAGATCCTTAAAGACTAACGCAGTACTATTTGTGTGATTACCTGTGCGCCTGCCTCCGCGTTGAGACGGGCCACAAGTTCCGTGCGCCGCATCATGAGTTCATTGCGCAGTGCGGCCGATGAGATTGTCACAAACAGGACCTGGTTGTATATGCGGAGTTCCTTTGTGTATCGGGAGACAGCGGGACCAAGCACCTTATCCCAGGCCTGCAGAAGCCTGTGTTCATTAAGCGGAGTCTCCAGTCCGAACTCACGCAGATACTGGAGTATCACGCCGCCAACCTGTTCCGAATCCGTCCTTTTCATATCACCTCACCATCCTGAACGGTAAATACCTTGTAATCCTGACCTGTACCCTCAAGTATTCCGTCAATATGATTGCGGTCCACATCGGTTATGAACACCTGACCGAATTTGCTGTCATCGGACACAAGGGATATTATACGGGACACACGGACAGCATCCAGACGGTCAAAGATATCATCCAGAAGCAGGATGGGACGCTTGCCGCAAGACTCTGCCAGAAGCCTGTACTGTGCCAGTTTGAGCGCCACCAGATAGCTTTTGTTCTGGCCCTGCGACCCCTCACGGCGTATGGGATAACCGTCCAGGTCCATCTCAAGTTCATCCTTGTGGATTCCGTGCAGCGAATAGCCCACCGCACGGTCCTTGTATCGGCCCTCTTCCAGCAGAGAGAGAAGGTCACCGCGCTCGGCATGTGACGTGTATTTAAGTGAAACCTGTTCCTGCGCATCGCCTATCAGGGAGTACATCTCGCGGAAATAGGGCACCAGACGGTCTGTCAGCGCCTTACGTTTCTCATATATGCGCGTACCCGTATCGGCCATGGTCTGCTCCCACATAAGGAAGAGCTCACGGTCCGGCTCCACCTCCATCTTAAGCAGGGCGTTACGCTGCTGCACCGCTTTATTATAGGAGATAAGGAGTTTAAGATACTCGCGGTCATACTGTGAGATGATGATATCCATAAAGCGGCGGCGCTCGTCACTGCCACCCAGAATCAGCTCCACATCCTGCGGCGAAACCATCACCAGAGGTATATATCCTATATGATCCGAGAACCTCTGATAATCCTTGCCGTCACGTTTCATCTGCTTGTGACCCTTGGGGCGCGATACGCATCCAATCACGGTCTTGTCAGCCGTGGGCAGGCTGTAGACTCCCTGCAACTGATAGCATTCAGCGTCATGACGCACCGTAAGCTGGTCAGACTGGCTGAGGGAACTGTGGCAGAAAGACAGGCAGTAAACCGCATCCAGAAGATTGGTCTTGCCCATACCGTTCTTACCCACAAAACAGTTCAGCTTGGGTGAAAACTCAAGGTCTGCCTGAACTATATTGCGGTAGTCCTGCACAAACAGATGATCCAGTTGCATAGGGATAAAACGGGAGATTGATTATGACACAAAATTAGTCATTATTATTCTTTCGCCTGCAAACTTGATTTTCTTTTCCTCTTTTTTAAACTAAAATGTTTACGTATAGCAAAAAATGACTATTTTTGCACCCGCTAACAAAAAGACGAAATGGCAAAGAAAGCAGCAAAGCCTGTGGCAGCACAGGATCAGAAGGGCCTCGAGGAGGCATTGAGCAAGTCAGAACAGTTTTTTGAGAACAACAAGAAGACCATCTTCAGTTGCCTCATAGCAATTATAGTAATCATCGCCGGCGGCATGCTTTACAATGCCAAGGTTGCACAGCCCCGTCAGCTCAAGGCTGCAGAGGCAATATTCCCCGGTGAGAGCTACTTTATTGACGGTGACTACTCAACCGCCCTTAACGGTGACGCCTACGGTTTTGAGGGTTTTGAAGCTCTCTCAAAGCAGTACAAGAGCACCAAGGCCGGTAAGCTTGCAGGTCTTTATGCAGGTCTCTGCTTCGCTCAGCTTGACAGCATGGAGGTTGCCCAGCAGTATCTTGAGAAGTTCAGCGGCAGCGACAAGATGGTAGCTCCCGCAGCAATGGGCGCTCTGGCAAACTGCTACGCCACCAACGGTCAGGTAAGCAAGGCTGCCGCAACATTTGAGAAGGCCGCCAAGAGCGCTGACAACAATCTGCTTTCACCTTACTACTTCCTTCAGGCCGGTCTCATGTATGAGTCACTTGGCAAGCCCGCTCAGGCTCTCAAGCTCTACAAGACCATCAAGGTTAAGTATCCCGATTCTTCCGAGGGTCAGGACATAGAAAAGTACATTGCCCGTCTTACCAGCAAGTAAGCAAAGACATTATATAGGCTGGGTGAATTCCAGAGTGGCCAAATGGGGCAGACTGTAAATCTGCTGTCTCTCGACTTCGGTGGTTCGAATCCATCTTCACCCACAA
>JBGUIZ010000066.1:0-17522 GCA_045113495.1 Bacteroidaceae bacterium | reverse complement strand
CTCCGTTTCTTTACCGTATACGGCCCGTGGGGACGCCCCGACATGGCGCCGATGCTGTTCGCTACCGCAATTAGTAAAGGTGAGCCCATCAAGGTATTCAACAACGGCAACCTGAGCCGCGACTTCACCTATATAGATGACATAGTGGAGGGCACCATCCAGGTAATGGACCGCAAGCCCGTAGCAGAGAACTGCCCCAACAACGTTCCTTGGAAAATATATAATATAGGTTGCTCCAAGCCCGTGCAGCTTATGGATTTCATAAACGAGATTGAGACCGCCCTGGGCGTTGAGGCAAACAAGATATTCCTGCCCATGCAGCAGGGAGACGTATTAAAGACTTATGCCGATACCTCCAAACTGGAGCGCGAATGCGGCTACAAGCCCACCACAACCCTGCATGAGGGTATAGGAAAATTCATAGAGTGGTTCAAGTCAGACCTCAACCCCTTAAGACCCTAAAAAATATCAGTAGATAGCCACGCACTCCATCTCAATGAGCCAGCCCGGACGGCAGACAGGCGCCATGGTGATAATGCGCGGATGATCAGGGAAGCGTTCGCTGAAAATGCGGTTTACGGTCGTGTAATCCGATGGATCACGCAGATAGACGGTCATGGTTGCCACATCGGCAAAACCGCAGCCGGCCTCGGAGAGCAGGACCTCTACATTCTCAATCATACGTGCAGTCTGTCCGGCGATATCGCCCTCATGCATGATATGCCCCTTATTATCTATACTGGCAGTGCCCGATATAAACACATGCCTGAGGTCCGGATAGCGCACCACCGTTCCGCGTTCAAATCTGACCCCGTATTCCGATGTACGGTTCAGGTGAGTTGAGCCGTAAAGGTAACTCCGGCTCACTTCCTGGCCCTTTACCGCCACAGCATCCAGCATCACCTTGCTGTCATGTGACAATGTGCGTCCTTCAATTCCGGTGCTTGCTATGAAATGTGTATCGGGAGTAAGGACATGGCGGTCAAAAACGTCATTGCGACCATCCACCACCCCTTTGTAGTTGACATCTATGTTCTGTACAAAAAGCCATGTACGCACGCAGTCATCCTCCAGAGTCATGCCCTGAGCCTCAAGGTCTGCACTGAAATGATCCAGCAGTTTCACGGTCTGTCCGTAAGAACCATCACAATCAGCCGTTCCACGGGTAAACCACAACTCCTCAGTTCCGTGCCATGAAATCCTGTGCAGCCCATCACGTATGGCAGTAACATAGGCATCAGACCTATACCATACCCACGCGGCGATCTTGGTTCCGTTAAGCGGTGCCTGACCGATTACGGATACAGGACAATCCGTCTTAAGCCTCTCCTCCACGAATGAGGCCTGATTAGCGGGATCACTCAGAAAGATTCGTACAAAAACAGGTCTTACACCCGGCATGGGCAAGGAATTTATGCCCGTCAGGACAAGTTCAACCTGGCTTGCGAACGGCAGAGCCGGATCAGTTACGGAAAAGACGGAATTGAACTGGACAATGCGGTTTGCGCCGTCTCCTTTTTCAAATCGGCTGGTACTGATAAGCAGTGCTCCCTGGTGGTCGGTGTGGAAAAACATAGATAATTCTGAATTCAGGATGCGAATATAAGAGTTTTTTGCGGGGATTCTTGGCCGAATGTCACAAAAAGAATAATTTTGGCGTACAAATAAATATACACGTTTTAGTCATTATATGAGAAGAATACTCACTCTGGCTGCTACAGCAGCCCTGTGCGCACAGGTTATTGCGCAGGACGAGAAGCCTCAGGGCTATCAGTTCACCACTGTTGATTCCATCGCCATCACATCAATCAAGGACCAGGCGCAGTCCGGAACATGCTGGTCATTCTCAACCATCGGATTCTTTGAGTCCGAGCTGATACGTCTGGGAAAGGGAGAACATGACCTGGCCGAGATGTTCGTGGTACACAAGACCATGGAGGACCGCGCCCAGGCCGCCGTACGTCTGCACGGCGACATAGAGTTTGCCCAGGGCGGCAGTTTCTACGATGTCCTGTACTGCTGGAAAAACTACGGAATGGTTCCGCAGGAGGTGATGCCCGGCATCATGTACAAGAGCGACCGCATAAACCACAATGAACTCACCGCCGTGGCGACAGCTTACGTAAACGCGCTTGCCAAAGGCAGCCTTAAGAAACTGTCCGACGTATGGCAGAAAGGATTCAGCGGAATCTACGATGCATACATAGGTGAGTGCCCCGAGAAATTTACTTACAACGGAAAGGAGTACACCCCACAGTCATACGCTGCTTCCCTGGGCCTCAACATGGATGATTACGTATCACTTACATCATTCACCCACCACCCCTTCTATGAGAAATTCATCATAGAGATCCAGGACAACTGGCGCTGGGCCCAGTCATACAACCTGCCGCTGGACGAGTTCATGGAGGTGATGCACAACGCCATAAAGAACGGTTACACTTTTGCATGGGGGGCCGATGTATCAGAACCCGGTTTCACCCGTGACAAGACCGCGCTTTGCGTGATTCCCGTCGATGAGGACAAGGACAAGAATTACCTCAAGGAACCCGGTGAGGAGAAGGTCATCACCCAGGAGATGCGCCAGGAGGGATATGACAACTGGGAGACTACCGATGACCACGGCATGCAGATATTCGGCATAGCCAAGGACCGCAACGGCAAGGAGTATTTCATGGTCAAGAATTCATGGAACACCACAGCCGGTAACAACGGCATCTGGTATGCCAGTGATGCATACGTTGCCCTCAAGACAATCAACATCATGGTTCACAAGGACGCCATACCAAAGGATATCAAAAAGAAGCTGGGCATTAAGTAACAAAACTCCCGGCCACACGTCATAACCGCGGACGCATCATTACTACTGCGCCCGCGGTTTTTTATTAAAATATAATTAGAGTTAAGTATTGACAATAAAGAAGCCGTTTGCTATCTTTGCATTTTGGAACAAACCGGTCTTTCCGGATATCCCCCGGAAACGGGTGCGGAGCTCCGGAAGACAACGTAACATACTCAAAATGAATAAAATAAAAAATAACATAAATAATGAACTTCAGATGGAACTTTGTGCCCCCCACCCAGGAGGTAACAGAGGCAGCCAATGACTTGTCAAAGGCTGTAGGGATAAGTCCCATACTCTGCAGGCTCTTGATTGAGAGAGGCATAACAAGTAAGACCGAAGTACAGAAATTTTTCAACCCGCAACTGAACGAGCTGCTTGACCCTTGGCTCATGGATGACATGGACAAGGCGGTGGCACGTATCAACAGCGCCATAGAGCGCGGCGAGCGCATTCTGGTTTACGGTGATTATGACGTAGACGGCACAACTGCCGTTGCGTTGGTGTACAACTTCCTTAAAAGGGATTACGACAACCTGGATTATTACATTCCGGACCGTTACAATGAGGGTTACGGAGTGTCCCACCAGGGTGTCGATTACGCTTTTGAGACCGGAGTCAAGTTGGTCATTGTACTTGACTGCGGCATCAAGGCCATTCAGGAGATAGCCTACGCCAAGGAGAAAGGCATAGACTTCATTGTGTGTGACCATCATGTTCCCGATGATGAACTGCCCCCTGCAGTAGCCATACTGAACGCCAAGCGTTTTGACTCCCACTATCCTTTCAAGCATCTGTCCGGATGCGGTGTGGGATTCAAGCTCATGCAGGCCTACGCCCTGGACAACGGCATACCGTTCAGCGAGCTGCTGCCCAGCCTGGATCTGGTTGCGGTAAGTACAGCATCGGACATAGTGCCCATCATGGGTGAGAACCGTGTCCTGACCCACTACGGTCTGGAGCAGCTCAGCAGCAATCCCTGCACCGGCCTCAAGGCCATCATACAGGTGTGCAAGCTATCGGACAAGAATCTGACCATCAACGATATAGTATTCAAGATAGGACCGCGTCTGAATGCCGCAGGCCGTATGAGCAGCGGCAAGAAAGCCGTAGACCTGATGGTTGAGAAGGACTTTAACCGCGCCCTTGAGTTGGCCGAGAACATAGACAAGGAGAATGATGACCGCAAGAAAGATGACAAGGAGATGACCGAGGAGGCCAACAACATCGTCACCAATCTTGAGGACGGTGAGAACCGCCATGCCATCGTGCTGTATAATGCCGAGTGGAAACGCGGTGTGATAGGTATCGTTGCCTCACGCCTTACCGAGGTGTTCTACAAACCTGCCGTGGTGCTTACCAAGACCGGCAACCTGGCTACGGGATCGGCACGTTCCGTATCGGGATTTGACGTTTACAAGGCCATAGAGAGCTGCAAGGACCTGCTTGAGAATTTTGGCGGACATACCTATGCAGCCGGTCTGTCACTTAAGGTAGAGAACGTTGAGGAGTTCAAGCGCCGCTTTGAGGAGTATGTTTCAAACCACATCGAACCGGACCAGATTGAGGCATCTATAGATATTGACGCAGATCTGGACTTCAAGGACATAACGCCCAAGTTCTTCCGTGACCTTAAGAAATTCCAGCCCTTCGGCCCTGATAACCACAAACCCATATTCCGCACCCGTAATGTCTATGACTACGGTACCAGTAAGGTTGTGGGTCGCGGTCACGAGCATATCAAACTGGAACTGATTGACAGCAAGAGCGGTCATCCGCTCAACGGAATCGCGTTCGGCCAGAGTTCATACGTGAACTACATCAAGACCAAGCGCTCATTTGACATCTGCTATACCATTGAGGAGAACAATTTCAAGCAGGGAGAGGTGCTGCTGCAGATAGAGAGCATCAAGCCCAACCAGCCTGAAACAAAAGCCTGAACCTGACGGCTCTATGAACTACCTGGAGATACTAAAGACCTACTGGGGATATGACAGTTTCCGCGGCATCCAGGAGCAGATCATAGAGAGTGTCGGCCAGGGACGTGACACACTGGGACTCATGCCTACCGGAGGCGGCAAGAGCATAACGTTCCAGGTTCCCGCAATGGCCATGGACGGCGTATGTCTGGTCATCACCCCGCTCATAGCGCTCATGAAAGACCAGGTGCGCAACCTGCGTGACCGCGGCATCAAGGCCGCAGCCATTCACACGGGCATGAAACGCGAGGAGATAATAGCAGTCATGGAGAACTGCCTGTTTGGCGGTTACAAGTTCCTCTACGTATCACCCGAGCGCCTGCAGTCCGACCTGTTCCGCACCAAGCTGCGCCATCTCAAGATATGCCTGCTCACGGTAGACGAGTCACACTGCATATCGCAATGGGGTTATGATTTCCGCCCCTCATATCTGAGCATTGCCGATATCCGCAAGGAGCTGCCCGGTGTCCCCGTACTTGCACTTACCGCCACCGCCACCCCGCAGGTGACCGACGACATCCAGGACAAGCTGGGATTCAAGGAAAAGAACGTGATACGCATGAGTTTCTTCCGCGAGAACCTGTCATACGTAGTTCGCAAGACTGAGAACAAGCTCCTGGAACTCAAGCATATACTGGAATGCGTGCCCGGCACGGGAATAGTCTATGTACGCAACCGCGCCGAGACCAAGGAGGTGTCCGATTTCCTGAATAAGGAGGGCATACCCTCCACATTCTATCACGCAGGCCTGGAGCCATCGGTCAAGGATGAGCGCCAGCGTGCATGGACCAATGACATATATCGTGTGGTTGTTGCCACCAACGCTTTCGGAATGGGAATTGACAAGCCCGATGTACGCACGGTGATACACATGGACATACCCAGTTCCATCGAGGCCTATTTCCAGGAGGCCGGACGCGCCGGACGTGACGGAAAGCGCTCATTTGCGGTGCTGCTTCATTCTCCGGGCGACAAACGTACCGTAAGCAAACGTATCAGCGACACGTTCCCCAAGGAGGAGTTCATACGTGACGTCTATGAGAAACTGGCATTCTGGCATGAGATGGCGGTAGGTGACGGCCGCGGCTGCACTTATGCGTTCTCGTTGGGTGAGTTCTGCCAGCATTTCTCACTGCCGGTAATACCTACGGACAGTGCCCTGCGCATACTTACCCGTATGGGATACATAGAGTATGTGGATGAGATGGAGTACTCCGCCCGCCTGCTCTTTACGGCCGGCCGCGATGAGCTGTACCGTCTGCATCAGGACCGCACCACAGAGGATGTCATGAACATCATACTGCGTCTGTACAGCGGCATATTCACCGATTACGCATATATTGACGAGCATCTGATATGCTCACGGGCCGGTATAGACCACGAGAAACTCTACACCACCCTCATGACCCTGCAGAGTCAGGGTATAGTCCGATACGTACCTGAGCGCCGCACCCCCGTGGTTACCTGGACTAGGGAGCGCATAGACACCGCCATGCTGCATTTTGATCCCGATGTATATCTGCAGCGCAAGGAGGAGTTCAAGGAGCGCATCGGCGCCATGATGGAGTATGTGACGCGTGAAACCGGATGCCGCAGCGCCATACTGCTCAAGTACTTTGGCGAGCATCAGGACAAGCCCTGCCTCTGCTGCGACCTGTGTCAGCAGAAAGTCCAGGGGGACCTTACGCGCGGTGAGCGTGACGCCATCATGCAGGACGTTCTGGATACGTTCCACACAAACCCGGACAACCCGCAGCTAGTCTACACCCTGCCCTATGACCGCAGCAAGATTGACATGGTGCTGCATTACATGGTTGATGAGGGACATATCCTTATGAGAGACGGAAAGATTTTTGCAAAACAATAAACATTGAACATATGAAAAAGCAAATCCTTGTAATCATTTCAGTTGTAGCCCTGGTTCTGTCAGCCTGCCAGAGCGAGCCCGTGCGCGTGGCATGTGTAGGTGACAGCATTACATTCGGTCATGGCATCAATGACCGTGAACATGACGCCTATCCTGGTCTGCTCAGTACCATGCTTGGCGAGAAATATGACGTACGTAACTTTGGAGTAAGCGGCTCAACCACCATGATGGGCACTGATATGCCCTACATGAATGAGCAGGCCTACAAGGATGCATTGGCATTCAACCCCCAGATAGTGACCATCAAGCTAGGCACCAATGACAGCAAGCCCTACAACTGGAAGGAGAGCGAGCATTTCAAGCAGGACCTCAAGACCCTTATCGAGTCATTCCGCGCCCTGCCCTCCAATCCGCAGATATGGCTCTGTCTGCCCGTACCTGCCTACGGTCATGCCTGGAGCATAAATGACAGTGTCATCTTTAACGGCGTCATTCCCTTCATCAAAGAGGTGGCACAGGAGGAGAACCTGCCCCTTGTTGACCTGAACACCCCCATGCAGGGCAAGCGCCAGTATTTCCCTGACACCATCCATCCCAATGAGGAGGGACAGAAAATGATTGCCCAGACCATCTTTGACATCATATTCAAGAAACAATAAATCCAATGGATCCTATTCTGAAAATTGAAAATGTCTCCAAGACATACACCGGCCACAAGGCGCTGGATGATGTATCTCTGGAGATTCCACGCGGTTCCATCTACGGACTCCTTGGCCCCAACGGAGCGGGTAAGACCACTCTGATTCGAGTAGTGAACCGCATGACTATCCCTGATTGCGGAAATGTATTGTTCAACGGCCGTCCCATTACAGCCGATGATATATATCAGATAGGCTATATGCCCGAGGAGCGTGGCCTTTACAAAAAGATGAAAGTGGGTGAGCAGGCAGTCTTTTTTGCCCGTATGCGCGGTATGAGCCGCATTGACGCCACCCGCAAGCTACACCGCTGGTTTGACCGTCTGGGCCTGGACGGCTGGTGGGACAAGAAGGTTGAGGATTTGTCAAAAGGCATGGCGCAGAAGGTACAGTTCATTGCCACCGTGGTTCACGAGCCTTCACTCCTCATCTTTGATGAGCCGTTCTCAGGCTTTGACCCCATCAACCAGAACCTGCTCAAGCAGGAGATACTCGGACTGCGCGACCGTGGTGCGACCGTAATCTTCTCAACCCATAATATGGAATCGGTCGAGGAGATATGTGATGACATCACTCTCATAAACAAATCCCATAACATCCTGTCCGGATCTGTCCAGGAGATACGCCGTAAGGCCGGGAGCAACAATTTCCTTGTGATATACAACGGCACGAAAGAGCAGTTTGAGACCGCCTTGAACGGCAAAGCCGATATCATCAGTGAACCCGAAGGTATTATAGGAGGTTTCACCCAGCAGAAGATACATATTTCTGATGACGATAACGTGCGCTCCGTGATAGGAGCTCTGAATGACAGTGTCGCATTACGCTCCTTCCAGGAGGTGATGCCCAGCATGAACGATATATTCATCCGTGCCGTAAACGGTACACTTTAAATTGTCAAGTCATGAATAAGATAGGCCTTATAGTAGAACGTGAATTTACGGAAAGGGTCCGTAAGAAAACATTCATCATAACCACCCTGCTCATGCCTCTGTTTATGATAGCCATGATGGTTGCCCCCACCCTCATAATGTTCTGGGGCACCTCATCAACCAAGACTATCGTGGTAGTGGACAACTCTCCCAACCGTTTTGTGGGCAGTCAGCTGGAATCGGGAGAGACGGTAGAGTTCCTGCTGCTTGACCAGGGGATAAACGCCAGTCAGGCCCGTGCCCTGTACAGCCATGCGGATCAGGCATACGGCGTGCTTGTCATCGGCCACGACATACTGGACAATCCGCAGAACCTGCAGCTCATTCTCAATGACGCATCATCCATGAGCATTGAGGAGAGCATACAGAGACAGGTTCAGGGCATATTGCGTAATGCCAGACTGAGCCGCTACAATCTGGACAACATGGACCAGATCCTGGCCGATGCCAACGTGCGCGTTAACGGAATCCAGACCCTAAAGAACAATGACAACCAGGATGAGGAGAGCATGGAGCATACATCGACCGCAACCTCATGGATCATGGGACTCATACTGGGTATGATGCTCTATTTCATACTTATAGTATACGGCAATCAGGTCCTGCAGTCCGTGATAGATGAGAAACAGAGCCGTGTCCTGGACGTGATGGTCACTTCATGCACCCCGTTTGAGCTTATGATGGGCAAGATTCTGGGTATTGCGATGGTCGCTGCCGTACAGATCGTGATATGGGCCGTTCTCATTATCGGAGCCAGCATGTTCGTACTGCCTATGATTGCAAGCCATACCGGTATCGACCTCAATGCCGCCAGCCAGGCCGTAAGCAACCCCGAGGTTGCAAGTCTGCTGGGCAAGTTTGGTGATGTAGGTTATCTGCTGGGCCTGTTCCTGGAGCTGCTGCTCTATATCGTAGGCGGATTCCTGTTCTATGCGTCCATGTACGCAGCCATCGGATCGGCAGTTGATACCCCTCAGGATGCAGCTCAGTTCAACGGAATCATCATGATGCCCATTATCGTGGCTATCATGGTGATGATGAGCGTGATGAATGACCCCAACTCGGAACTTGTATTCTGGTGCTCAATGATACCGTTCACATCACCTATCGTGATGATGGCACGCATTCCGTTCGGCATTCCGGTATGGGAGATTGCGGTATCAATCGTGGTACTCTACATCTCATTCCTGCTCATGACCTGGGTGGCCGCCCGCATATTCCGTGTAGGCGTCTACATGCATGGCAAGAAACCCTCCTGGAAAGACCTGGGTCAGTGGATTAAAATGAAATGATTACGCCCACCACTCGCAGGCGGATTTCTCGCCGGCCAGCCAGACTATGTCACCTTCCTTGAAACGGTAGTCGGGTCTGGGATTGGTGGTAACCTGACCGTCACTGACCACGCTGATTACCATGCAGCCGTATGAGCGCATATCGGTCTCGCTAAGGGACTTGCCGGTAAGCCAGGAATCGGCCTTAAGGGTTATGGATTCCAGCTCAAACTGACGGGGAGCCAGATTATCGGAATCAGACTCATCAGGAACGTAGACGTTCTCAACCATGTCCTTACGGAACTCGGCAAGCTGTTCCTTGGTGCCCACGGCAAGCAGCTTGTCCATGGGGAATATCATCTCGTCGCCGGTAGGAATCATGATGCTGCGGCTGCCACGGATTATCTTGACGATGTTTACGCCCGATTTATGACGGAACGGCAGGTCCTTGAGCTTCTTGCCCGCGTAAAGTGAATCGGCCGATATGGTTATCATATCGGTCTTTACGTTGTAGCGTGACATCTTGTCGCTCACCGATGACGTAACCGGTGCCATACGGCGCTGACGCTGCTCCTTCTCGTTGAGGTTGGCCATGAAACGGTCCTCGACGATAGTGAATTTGCTGATTGAACGGCGTCCGATAAAAAAGAACACGACGCCGGCCGCCAGAATCAACAGTATTGTCCAGAACGCCAGATTGAAGTGACTGGCAATCACGCTGACCACGAATCCCATGGCAATCAGTATTCTGAGCAGGGCCAGAGATATGACCGGCCAGATATTGGCCTGCTTCACCTTGATCAGTTTGATCGATGAGCGGTTTATGGCATTGCCCGATATGGCGATACCCACCAGGAACGGCGACATAACCACCAGTGTGACAACCACGCTGATAAGGTTACGCACAAACGGAGTAAGACCATCCACACGGTTTATGATAAGCTTGTCCAGGAACAGATGTGAGCCCAAGTCTATGGCAACCAGTATCACACCGTAAAGCAGGACGCGAAGTGACAGTGCCTTTATCAGTTTCTTCCACTCATTCTGAGCCGCAGCCGTATTATGACGTTCATTACTGGAGAACGAGTTTATCCTGCGTACGAACTGCTCAGGCAGTTTCTTAATCAGATACTGGTAAGCCGGAGTTCCCGCCTTTATCATATAAGGTGTAGTGAACGTGGTTATGACCGATACCGTAATGATGACCGGATAGATAAAGTCACGCATCACGCCCAGTGACACGCCCAGACCGGCTATGATGAATGAGAACTCACCCAGCTGAGCCAGGCTGAATCCCGCATGCACCGCGTTGTCCAGACCCTGACCTGCCACTACCGCTCCCGATGTGGAGAAGAACAGGATTCCGGCCATAACTGTGATAGTCAGAACCAGGATAGTTCCCCAATGCTCCGCAATCACTGTAGGATCCACCATCATACCTACCGATACAAAGAATATGGCGCCGAACAGGTCCTTGATACCTTTTGTCAGGTCCATGATATGCTCACTCTCCAGTGTCTCGGCCAAGATGGAACCCATCACGAACGCGCCCAATGCCTCGGAGAATCCGGCCAGGCTGGCCAGCGTCACCATTGCAAAGCACAAGCCCAGGCTAACCAGCAACAGTATCTCGTCATTAAGGTATTTGTGAGCTTTCTTGAGCAGCGTGGGGATAAGATAGATACCCACCAGGAACCACAGGATCAGGAAGAACACCAGTTTGCCAAGACCCATGAGCATCTCTCCGCCTGCAAACTTGTTTGACACCGCCATGGTGGAGAGCAGCACCATCAGTACCACGGCAATCAGGTCCTCAAACACCAGCGCACCGAAAACCAGCGGAGCGAACGGACGCTCCTTCATGCCAAGGTCATCATAAGCCTTTATAATAATGGTGGTGGATGACATGGAGAGCATGCCGCCCAGGAATATGGATTCCATATTACTCCATCCTATGGCCTCGCCCACCAGGAACCCCAGAATGAACATACCCACGCACTGGGTCATGGCCGTAATGAGCGCGCTGCTGCCCACCTTGAGCAGTTTCTTGAAACTGAACTCCAGTCCCAGTGCGAACAAAAGGAATATTATACCTATATCGGACCACTCACTGACATCGGCCGTACTGGATACCGTAGGGAACAGACCCATATGCGGACCTACCAGAAAACCCGCAACGATATACCCCAGAATCAGGGGCTGTTTCAATGCCTTGGAGATTATCGTGAATACGCCCGCTGAGATAAGTATCAGCGCCAAGTCCTTTACCAGATTCGCTTCTTCCATTACTCAATTGATGAATGCCAATGCAAAATTAGCACTTTGGAAAGAGCACATTGTTAAAAAAATACATATTTTTGCGTTTGTCTTGTTCCGATGCCCGTTCAGGGCCGAGGATCAAAAGGGAATCAGGTGAGAATCCTGAACAGACCCGCTGCTGTAAGCCCTCAAAACAGGGATGTCCATACCACAAATGCCACTGCCCCGCAGGGGTGGGAAGGCGGACAGACCGGGGTAAGTCAGAAGACCTGCAAGACAAAAATGTAATAAAACTGCCGGGACTCAGTAACTTATTATTCACATACAATTATGAAAAAAGTATTATCATTTGCTATGATGGCCCTCACAATGGGCTTTGTGTTCGTATCCTGCGACGACGAAAAGAACGGTGAAGAAGTCAAGTCTTACACCCTTTCAATCAGCCTTGACAAGGCAGACTCAACCTATCTGGCTACAGAAGGTCAGGTATACGGCTATGGTTATTTCCAGGAGAACATTGAAATCGGTCAGTTCGTTCTCACTCATTCACATGCAGACTGGGGCTACGGAAACTCATTCGGTGAGGGCTTTACTTTCACCAGCAGCGCCAATGATTCAGTTTGTGACTATACAAACAATGCAGCTATCACAGCCAAGGGTGTAAAAACCAACGCTTATTTCACATCTAACGCAGGTGGCGCAAATTATGTAGGAGGTATGGCAGCTGAGATTTCATTCAAGGACAACGCAGCATACAATGCAAAGGAGTGCTATGTCACCAATTCCACTTACGCATATCTGTACATGAAGAACTATCCTAAGGACGACAAGTCAGCTTGGGGAGCAAGAGACTGGTTCAAACTCACCATCACAGGTTACAACGGAGATGCCGAGACCGGTAAGGTTGAGCTTAAGTTGGCTGACGGCACCAGTCTGATTGACACATGGCAGCAGGTTGACCTGACCCCGCTGGGCAAGGTTACAAAGATCAAGTTCTCTGTTGCATCTACCGACAACAATGCAAGAGGTATGGTTACTCCCGCATACTTCTGCCTTGATCAGCTCACCGTAACTGAATAATGACCCATAGCAATAGAATAATTGCTTGTTTGACAGTAATCTGCACCCTGTGCCCCAGCATTGAGGCACAGGGTCAGATTTTCTTTGACACTATACGGACCCAGGACCTTCAGGAGGTTCCGGTCACAGCAGAGCGCACAGCCGGAGCGCGCTCCGTATCGGCCCAGAAGGTTGCCGATACCCGACTCATGTCGGCCACCGGCTCACTACAGGTTTCGGATGTACTCAAGTACTTCAGCGGAGCCACCGTCAAGGATTACGGAGGCGTAGGCGGACTCAAGACCGTATCCGTAAGAGGCCTTGGCGCATCACACACCGCCGTCACCTATGACGGCATAATCATTACCGATAACCAGACCGGACAGATTGACTTGGGCAAGTTCTCAGCCAGTCAGGCCGGATCCGTCCGTCTTGTAAGCGGTCCTGACAACGATATGCTGCAGACCGCAGCAATGGCTGCCCAAGCTGCATCAATAACAGTAAGCCCTGAAAAACCTCACTTAAACGGCAAAAAAAACGACATACATGCCAGCCAATTGTACGGCAGTTTCAACACTCTGTCCGTCAATGCAAAAACGGCTTTCAGCATAAATGAGAGCAACGACCTGTCCGTTCTATCCGATTGGCTTTACACGGACGGCAATTATCCATATATACAGAATAACGGCAACAGTTCGGCCCTTAAGACTCGCCGCAACTCCGACGTCAGTCGTTTCCGGACCGAAGCCGCATGGTTCAGCACACTAAACAGCAGAACAGACCTTACCGTAAGAGCCTACTGGTACCAATCCAGGCAGGGCCTTCCGGCCAACATACTCTACAATGACGCCGCAGCCGATGAGAGACTCTGGAACCGCGAGACGTTTGTCCAATCATCACTCAAAAGCACACTCAGCGACCGTCTCACCCTTAAACTAAACGCCAAATACGGCAATACCCGCACCCGGTATCTGAATCCCAAGGTAAACAACAGGGACGGTTTTACCGATAACCGGTACATCGAACAGGAGGGCTACCTGTCGGGAGTTGCGTTATACCGTTTATCCGATTATCTGACTGCATCGGCCGCACTTGACGGCCGCCTGAGCAAACTGGACGGCAACGGCACCAACCAGGCACACCCCACCCGCGCCACGCTGAACGCATCGGCCGCCGTAAAATACGCATCAGAGGCGTTGACCCTTACCGGACGACTCAATTATGTGGGTACCACCGAGACCACCAAAATTCGCAAGGCAGCCGACAACCACAGCCACCTGTCACCGGTGATTGGAGCGAACTGGCTTATATGGCCCGCAGCAGGACTACACCTGAGAGCATCGTATGTAAACACATACCGCCTGCCCACATTCAACGACCTCTATTTTGAGCAGATAGGACGACGTGATTTGCGTCCCGAGAGAGCCGCGGTGACATCGGCCGGAATAGTATTTGACAAAGATTTTTCAGGTCTGGGCATATCCTTCTATGCCGATGCCTACAACAGCAGCGTATACGACCGAATTATGGCGGTACCGGGCAAGAACACTGCAGTCTGGATGATGAAGAACATAGGTCATGTGGTGACGCACGGATTCGAGACCGGTCTTGACGTTGTCAGCACACAGGGCCGCATCCGTCCTGCCGTCAAACTGTCTTATACTTACCAGCGGGCCATGGACAAGACCGACAGTCAGGGCACCACCTGGAATCACCAGCTGCCTTACACTCCCAGGCACTCGGCATCGGCCGTAGCATGGATTGAGACACCCATACTCAATGTCAGCTGCAACCTGATTTACAGCGGTGATTATTACAGCAACAGCTATAACGGTCCGCAATATCATATGCCTTCATACTACGAACTGGGTTGTGCCCTGTGGAGATCATTTGAGGACTACCGCATACCCGTAACCGTCAAGGCCGAGTGCATCAACCTGACTAATCACCGTTATGAACTTGTAACCAACTACCCCATGCCGGGCCGTCAGTTCCGTCTTACTCTGAGTGTTGACCTATGAAAAGAGCAGCATACATATTGATCTCACTCCTGTGCCTGGTCGCCTGTGATCCGGAGCCGATACTTATTCCGGAGTCCCAAGCCATTGCCGATGCCGGTCACACCGGTGTCTATGTACTCTCCGAGGGCCTGTTCAACAATAACAACAGCACCCTTGCATGGATTGATTTCGGCACCGGACTGCCCGATTCATGGGATATCCCATCCGGAAAAACATATGACTGCTTTGAGAAAGTCAATGGACGACGTCTGGGTGACACGGCCAATGACATACTGCTTTACGGAAGCCGTCTCTACATAGCCGTAAACGTATCCAGCACCATCGAGATTCTGGACGCCGCCACAGGCCGTTCGCTAAGCCAGATTCCCATGAGCAATCACGGCAAATCATCGGAACCCCGATACATGACCGCCAGCGGACACTACGTCTACGTGTGCAGTTTTGACGGAACGGTAACCCGCATAGACACCCTCACGATGAAGGCCGATGCCACCGTGACCGTAGGACGCAACCCCGACGGAATATGCTGCACAGCGGGCAAACTCTACGTATCCAACTCCGGCGGCCTGGATCCTGACAATCCCGACAGCACCGTATCGGTAATAGACCTGGCTACCTTCAGCGAGATAAAGCGCATCAACGTACGTCAGAATCCCGGATCCATTTATGCCGACGGCAATCGGGTTTACGTTGTGTCACGCGGCATCTATGATGACGACAAGAAAGATTATGACAGCCGTCTGCATTGCATTGACACCGAGAATGACCAGGTGATCGATACTTATGACATACCTATTCTCAGGATGGACCTGCACGACGGCCAGGCCTGGTTCTACGGATACGGATCGGGCGGCACCATTCAGGTTCTGGACCTGGCATCGGGCCAGATCATCGATTCCGACTTCATCACCGACGGAACCGTAATTGAGCGACCCTACGCCATAAAGGTTGAACCCACATCACATAAGGTTTACGTCTGTGACGCCGCCAACTACGTTTCTCCTGGCTCGCTCTATTGCTTTGCCCCCGACGGCCATCTGCTGTACCGCATACACAACATCGGCATCAATCCCAACACAATCGTATTCTGCGATGTGCCGGTAACGCTCACCAGATATCAGGGCGAAATCCAGAAGGAATGTGACATAGACAGCGTATGCCAGTACATGCCCGCTCCCGGCCAGTTCGTAGGCGAAATGCCCAAGTACGAGACCGGCGACGATGCCCTGAGCATGGCCCGCAAATGTCTTGAACTCTTTGAAAAGGGCGATATGATAACCCTGGGAGGATTCGGAGGATACGTTACCGTAAGATTTGAAAAGACCGTCTACAACCTGTCCGGAGCCGACATCCGCATTGACGGCAATGCATTCCAAGGAAGTTCCGAACCGGGAGTGATATGGGTAAGCGCCGATGTAAACGGCAACGGCAAGCCCGATGATCCCTGGTACGAGCTGTATGGATCGGAACAGGCTGCAGGACGTTTCACCCAGGCATACACCGTAACCTACACAAAGCCGTCATCGGCCAACCAGGATACCCCATGGACAGGCTCCGACGGACGTGAAGGAAGCATCCTGTTCAATTCATTCCACAACCATTACTACTACCCCATGTGGTACGATACCGACACCAAGGCATTCACAGGCACCCTTTTGCCTGAGAATATGCATAAGGAAGGAAACCAATGGGTAATGTCGTCGTTTGAATACGGTTATGTGGACAACCTGCCCAACAGCCCCGAGAACTCATCGTTCGATATAGACATGGCCCGTGACGAAAGCGGTGTGCCGGTTCAGCTGGACAGCATAAGATTCGTAAGGATACAGTGCGCGGCCATCGGATGCAATAATCTGACCGGTGAACAGTCAACCGAAGTATCAACCATATACAACCTACACCCCAATGCAGATCAGTAAGCGTATTTCAATCATAATTCTGTCGGCGCTCCTGTGCGCATGTCACGGTGGCACCCAGTTCAATGCCGAGGGTGGCATATTGGAGCTTGCAAGCCATATTACCATCAGCGAGACACCTCACAGTTATCATGTCAGGATTGCCAATCCATGGAAGAAAGGTTTTCTCCTGCACACCTATACATTTACCGATTCACTTACCACAGACTACAGTTTTAACCGCAACGAAAACACGGTACACATACCGCTCAAACGGGTGGTCGTAATGACCAACAGCCTGGCTCACCTGATGGTGGAACTTGGCGTAGAGGACTGCATAGCCGGAGTATGTGAGCCCGAGTGGATATCCGATACCCTAATCCGCGCACGCCTGGCCGACGGCACAATTGCAGATTGCGGCAACAGCATGTATCCTACCGTTGAGAAAATCATGGGCCTGCACCCGGATGCTATAATGGTATCGCCGTTTGAGGGTACAGGTTACGGACAGTTGGAGAAACTTGGCATACCCCTGCTGGAGTGTGCCGATTACATGGAGACATCACCTCTGGCCAGAGCGGAGTGGATACGCTTTTACGGCCGCCTGTTCGGTGCGGCAGCCACAGCCGACTCTCTTTTCGGCAAAGTGGAACAGGACTACAACGCACTAAAGGAGATTGCCGCCAAGACAGCATCACG